>JANQPP010000067.1 GCA_028289405.1 Pirellulales bacterium | reverse complement strand
AGGCGGATCAGTGCTGGCCTATCGGGAAGGCGTCATGGCCTCGGTGGCGGTGGTCACGGACAAAGATGGAGATCGCTACCTCAAGGTGAATGACCGTTTTCGCATGGGCGGGACCGCCGCTCCCTCCCACGAACGGCGGTTGGCGCACATTCCTCTGCTGTTGCATCCCCAACCACGCCGCGCGCTGTTTTTAGGCATCGGTACCGGCAACACTGCCGCTGCCGCGTTAGCGCATGACGGTTTGCATGTCGATGCGGTCGAGTTGTTGCCGGAGGTCATCGCTTTGCAGCCCTACTTCGAATCGACGACCGGCGATTTGCAATCGCGGGAATCCTTGCAAATTTTCGCCAGTGATGCGCGGCGCTTCGTTCAGTCAGCGCGCGATTCGTATGACGTGATCGTGGCGGACCTGTTTCATCCGGCCCGTGACGGCTCCGGCTCGCTGTACACGCGAGAACATTTTCGCGCGGTGCGAGGGCGGCTCACGCCGGAGGGCCTGTTTTGCCAGTGGCTCCCGCTGTACCAATTAAGTGACGACTCATTGCGAGTGATTGTCCACACGTTTTTGGACATGTTTCCGCATGGCCGGGCCTTCTTTTCGAATTTCGATGTGCAGATGCCGGTCTTGGGGCTGGTTGGTTCGGCGCACAAACCGCTGGTGTATCCTGGCGACTGGTTTGAACAACGAATGGGGGACGAAAAGCTGCTGGCCAAGGTGCGGCAAACGGGTATCACCAACGGCTTCTCCCTGTTCGGGCTTTTCGCCGGCTCCGAGGAATTTTTGCAAGAACTGTCTGGAGATGGTTCACTCAACACCGATGATCTGCCCGTGATCACCTTCCATGCTCCGCGATTTGTTTATGGGCACCGCGAGCCTGCTTATGAGCATGTGCTGCGGATTTTGGATGCGGGAGACTCGTCTCGGTCCCATCGTTTCGTCCAAGACGGAGAATATCACCAACGTTTATTCGCGTATCTGGCGGCCCGCGACCGATTCTTGCGAGCTGAAGTGGACCGGGTGCGTGGCGAACCGGCCCAAGCCCTGGAAGGCTATCTGGCTGCCGTCGAAGCCAGTCCCGATTTCGATCTGGCGTATACCGTCGTGCTGATGCACGCGCGACAACATGCGACCGCTGGTCAACTGGTGCGAGCCGAGGAATTACTGAAGCGGATAACCCGCGCTCACCCTGCACGTGCCGATGGCCGGGCAATGCTGAAACGGATTCGTGACGGCGCGGTCCGCTGAGAAGTTGGTGGCAAGTGTGACCGAATGGCAACTATAATAGGCGGACGGTGAGGCGATGGCCCTCGCTCCTCCCGAAATCCTCTCCGGCATCAAATGATTCTCTCCCCGAGCCGATTTTTTTGTCTGTACATCGCATCCGCCGCCGCGTTGCTGCTCGGTGGCTGCGGAGGTCATGAGGAAGATCCGGCTCCAAATGCCCTTACCCCGACAGGCACGGAGAAGACTTCGCTGCCCTCTAACGAAGGGGAACCTTCGGCGCGAATCGCGCTTGATGCTCTTCCACTTCCGGGAAATGAATTGCTAGCTTCCGCGAACGATGCCACGTGGGAATCGGAAGCCCTGGGGGACAAGGCCGCCGCGCGTCTCCGCTCGCTTGCGGAGCTGCTTCGCGCTTCGGAAACGATTTCCCTTGAGTCGGTCCCCTCTTGGATCGCGAAGAATTTTCGCGGTGGTCGCCTGCGACCGCAAAAGTTGACGACGGCTTTTAATGACGACGTCTTCACGGTGCTGCGGCCCGAGGAGGCGGAATTCGGCAATACGGGCGGCTCGGAATACGAGGACACCTCCGGGTTCTTGTCGGCAATCCGTGAGCTTCTCGAGCCCTTCGAAAATGGCAAACAACTGCGGCTGGAAACCAAAGTGGTGCGTGTCGAGGCTGATGGCTCCAAACTAAGGACCGTCGCCTTGATGCATCTCTTCGGCCACGCATCGCGCGGCAATGTGCAACAAAATACGTCTTGGGATTGTTTGTGGCGACGCGGTGCGGATGGCGAACTCACGTTACTTTCCTTGCACGCCACGGACTTCGAGGAGATTCACGCCGCCAAGAGTGAGTCGCCGCTGTTCGCCGATTGCACGGAGGCGGCTTTGGGCGCCAGCCCCTACTACCAGCAAGTGCTGGCCCGGGGGCTGGACCACTGGCTCGACCGTATCGAGACGCAATACGGCATCGACCCTTCGGGCTGGGAAGGTATCGCCCTAGGGGATGCCAATGGGGATGGACGAGATGATGTTTATGCCTGTCAACCAGGGGGAATTTCCAACGCGCTCTTCATCCAGTCAGCCGATGGTACTTTGAAAAACGTCGCTCCGGCGGCGGGCCTCGATCTGTTGGACCAGACGCATGCGGCGCTCTTCGTGGATTTGGATAACGACGGCGACCAGGACCTGGCCGTGGCCATTTCGCTGGGCGTGGTCATCTTTTCCAACGATGGCCAGGGAAAGTTCACGCGGCGGACCGCCCAGCTCACGCCGGAGGGAATGCCTTTCTCCCTGTCGGCGGCGGATTACGACGACGATGGAGATTTGGACTTGTATGCTTGTTGCTATTCCCGACGCGGCAGCGTGGTGTCACACCAGTTCTTGGGCCGGCCCATCCCCTACCACGATGCCAACAACGGTGCCCGCAATCTGCTCCTGCGGAACAATCGCCGCTGGCGGTTTCAGGATGTGACGCGGCGGACCGGGCTGGACCAGAATAACCGCCGGTTTAGCTTCGCCGCTTCCTGGGAGGATTACGATAACGACGGCGATCTCGATCTGTACGTGGCCAACGACTATGGCCGCAACAATCTCTATCGCAACGATGCCGGGACGTTCAGCGATGTCGCTCCTCAGGCTGGCGTGGAGGATATTTCCGCCGGCATGTCGGTGAGTTGGGGGGATATCGACCACGACGGCTGGATGGACCTCTATGTGAGCAACATGTTCTCCTCCGCCGGCAACCGCGTGGCCTACCAGCGTCAATTTCATTCGGCGGCGGATGCCGGAACCCGTGCCGAATTCCAGCGACATGCCCGCGGCAACTCGCTGTTTTCCAACGCGGGTGACGGGACATTCCGGGATATCAGTGAATCGGCCGCCGTCACGATGGGCCGCTGGGCCTGGGGATCAACACTGGCCGATCTCAATAACGACGGAAGTAAAGACATCTTCGTCGCCAATGGATTCTTGACCCAAGAGTTGCCGGACGATTTGTGAAGTTTCTATTGGCGGCAGGTCGTGTCGCAATCGCCCCGGGAAGCTGCGTCTCTTACCGCGTCGTCCGATTATTTTCGGAATTGGGACGCGCTGGGACTAATGATCAGCCGAGGCAGTAGCTTCAGCGGCAGGGAACGCCACTGCCTGTTTTTGAATACGAACGGGCCGCGTTTCGCGGATATTTCGGCCGCCGCGGAATTGGATCTTCTGGACGATGGCCGAGCCGTGGCGATGGCCGATTGGGATCAAGATGGCGATTTGGATCTCTTGCTGGCCAACCGCACGGCGCCAAGGCTGAGGCTGCTGAGAAATGATCTGCCTCGCGAGAACCACTTCCTGGCCTTGCGGCTGGAAGGCCGCGATTGCAATCGGGACGCCATCGGTGCCCGCGTGGAATTGCACACGGCAGGCAGCCAGCCTCGACGACTCATTGAAACCGTGCGGGCGGGTGACGGATTTCTGACGCAGTCCAGCAAGTGGCTGCACTTTGGCCTGGGCAAAAGCGAAAATATTCAGCGCTTGCTTGTCCGCTGGCCGGGCAGCACGGCTTGGGAGGAGTTTCACGGCCTGCAAGCCGACCAGCGCTATCAGCTCACGCAGGGTAGTGGAGAGCCGGAGCTTGTGGAAAAAACCGCCCTCGCCGAATTGGTTGCCGAGCCTCCGAGCCTTCCCAAATCTTCCGACAAAGCACGCGTTGTGCTCACGCGGCGGCGGACATTTCCGCAGCTCGAATTCCTTTCTTTCGAGGGAGAATCGAGCTCACTGTTGAGTGGCCAATCCAAACCCGTGCTGGTCAATCTCTGGGCGAGTTGGTGCCTGCCCTGCCTGGAGGAATTGCGGGAATATTCGAATCGCCGCGACGAACTCGAACAAGCCGGCTTGCACGTGGCCGCGCTCTGCACGGATGAACTCGATACGTCGACCGGCGGTGATCTCGAAGCGGCCCAAGAATTTCTCAGCAAGATCGATTTCCCCTTCACATCAGGCCGGGCGACCACGCAGGCCGTCAGCCGAATCACGGCACTGCATCACCAGATCTTCTACAAGGAGCGGCCTCTGCCGCTGCCGTGCAGCTTTCTGCTGGATGGGCAGGGGCGTTTGGCGGTCATCTATCGCGGCAAAGTCACCGTGGATCAGTTACTACAGGATTTGCCATTGCTGAACGCTTCTCCGGAAACGCTGGACGAACAGGCGTTCCCCGTGCCGGGCCACTTCGTGTTTCGCGGACCCGGCATCAACCCGCTCTCCCTCGTGCGGGCGTATCGTGACGGAGGTTACCTGGAAGATGCCCGCCAAGAATTGCAAGAAGTTCTGGCCAACGTGCCGGAGGGAAGTGCCGAAAAGGTCGAAGGTTCCGCCGGGCCGAGCGGGAAATTTTTCGCCGACGTCTATCGGGAATTGGCGACTCTAGAGGCGGAGCTAGGAAATGGAAATGCTTCACTAGCCGCCTGGCGACAGGCCGCGCGGTCGGATCCCGGTAATCCGGCGCTGGCAGTTTCCCTGGCACTGGCCGACGCGCGGCAAGGCCAGCAAGACGAAGCTACACGGCAACTCGAAGCTCTGACTCAACAATTTCCTGAACAGCCCGGCATCTGGCGAATGGTTGGGGCCGCTTGGCTGCAAATGCAAGACGTGTCCCGCGCCGTGGAGCACTTTGCCCGCGCCGTGGAACTCGCGCCGGAGGATGTGGCCGCGCGGTTTGATCTCGCCTCCGGATTGCAGCTACAAGGCGACGCACAGCCGGCCATCGCCGAATACGAAACGATCTTGCAAAGCCATCCAAGCCACGCCCAGGCGTTGAACAACCTGGCTTGGCTCCTGGCAACCCACCCGGTCGCCCAATTCCGTGACGGAATGCGGGGGGTGGAATTGGCCCAGCGCGCCTGCCAGGCCACGCAGGAACAAATCCCCGTGTTTCTGGGAACGCTGGGCGCTGCCCATGCCGAAGCGGGCAACTTCCCGGATGCCGTCCGCGTGACCGCCCAGGCTCTGCGGCTCGCGCGGGGCATGGGTGAGGATAACTTGGCCAGTCAACTCGCTGACCGGTTGAAACTTCACCAGCAGGGGCTCCCCTACCATCAACCGCCCCGCTGAAGATTCCGCCGCCTGAAACGCTTCGTCGTGTTCTATCAGCGCCTGCTCGTCCAAGAGCTAGGCGTCCCGTAGCGCGTCGACAATCGGTACCGAAGCGGCTTGCAGGGCGGGCGCGATTCCTGACGCGACACCGACCAGCAGCGAGACGATCGCGCCGGTGGCCACCAGATTCAGCGAAGGGCGGAAAGCGATGGTCGCACCTTCCGCGCCGATGGCGAATCCACCGAGGGCCAGCGCTACCGTTGCGAGCAAGGTGCCAGTGATTCCCCCCAAGAGGCACAAAATCAGGCTCTCCCCGAGCACGAGCCGCAGGGCCCGTCCTGGACGCACGCCGATCGTTTGCAGTATGGCGTATTCCTGAATGCGGTCCTGCACGCTCATCATCGTGGTGGTCGCGACGAGCGACAAAACGAGCCCCACGCAGGCATATCCCAACCAATGGGCGAAGCCGATCAGATCGACGAGATCGGACAGCGTGCTTGTTTGGAATGCCCCCTTGCGCCGCGTGGTGGTGGCGACCGGCCCGGCCCGCAAGACCTCGTCGATTTGAGCCGCCACGGCATCCGGATCGGCATCTTCGCGGAGGACGACTTCATGCTGCGTGACAAGCCCGGCGGCGCCCGAACCCCGCGTGTATTGCAGGAATTCGAGGCTGGTATAAATCAGATTCTCCTCGGAGGGCACCGTCGAAGAAAAGATGCCCGCCACATGTACCGAAATCTCCCCGATGGAGAATTGATCTCCGACTTGCAGTCCACGTCGCCGCGCCACGCCGTCGCCCACGATGGCCGCGTCCCGCCGCGTACGGAATTCGTCCCAGGATCCGCTGGTCAGCGTGATGGGCCGGCTCTCCCGCACTTCGTCCGGTTCGGCTCCATGGAACACCACGATGTCCAAACTCGCGCGGCAGTTGTTGGTCCAAACCTGAATCGGAATCACATTCCGCACGCCCGGCACTTCGCGTATCTTCCGCGAATAGTCTTGGGGAAGCCGGCTGCTGGTTGGACAAAAGCGATTCTCTTGGAACACGATCAGGCTTTGGTTGGCATCCTCCCCAGTCGTGAGCCGTTGCAGCCCCTCTTGAACCGCGGCCACGCAGCCGAACACGAACATGGCCACCGCCGCGCCGCTCACGGTCAACAGGCTACGCGTCCGATGCCGCCACAGAGTTTTCAGGACATACGTCCACATGGAGATGCCAAAATTTCCCAGCTCGGAATCGAAAGCTACCCATCAGGAACGAGATCCAAGCAAGAGCCGGTCACTGTGCAGGCTTTCAAGTCCGGGTCTCTTCATACTCTTTACTTGTGGTTTCGATGAATGTGCCATGGTCCAGTGTTAGGCGGCGGGCCGCGATGGAGGCCACGTGCTGATCGTGGGTCACCATCAGCAGGGTGATGTTCAATTCCTGATTCAAACGCTGGAGCAATTGCTGAATTTGCTCGCTGGTTTCCACGTCCAGACTGCCGGTCGGCTCATCCGCCACGACGACTTTCGGATGGGCCACGATCGCGCGGGCGATGCCCACGCGTTGTTCCTGGCCTCCGGAAAGCTGGCGTGGATAATGGTCCGCGCGATCGGTCAATGCCACCGCTTGAAGGGCCAATTCCACGCGCTCCCGACGTTCCGCGGCGGAGAGCTTGAGCAGCAGCGTCGGCAGTTCGACATTTTCATAGGCGGTCAACACGGGAATCAAATTGTGCGTTTGAAAGATGTAGCCCAGGTTCGCGGCCCGCCAATCGGCTAGCTTGCCACGGGAGAGCTGAGTGATTTCCGTGCCGTCCACCGTGATGGTGCCGGAATCGGGACGATCAATGCCGCTGACCAGATTCAACAGCGTGCTCTTGCCGGTGCCGCTGGGCCCCATTAGGGAAACGAATTCTCCCTCGTGAATCTGGAGGCTCACCCGGTCCAAGGGAGTGATGGTCTCGTCTCCTTGCCGAAATCGCTTGCTGACCTGATTTAATTCGACGAGGGGCATGCGTTATTTCTCCATTCCTAGCACCGGATCTTCACCACGGATCATGACGGGCTGCCCCGAGGTGAGTTGCTCGACACCAGACGCGATGAGTTTGTCGGTCGCGTTGAGACCCTGGGTGATCTCGACGAGGCCCTCTGGTCCGGATGCTCTCACGGCCACTTCCTTGCGAATCGCGCGCTGGTCCGCGTCGACGATCCACACCACGGACCGGCCATCCTCCGCGTGCAGCAATGCGCTCGGCGCGAAGATCCGCTCTACTTCGACGGACGCATCCCGTTCGCTTGCCAGTCGAGGCGCCAGGAACGTCGCGGTGACCAACATCTCGGGGCTGACCGTGGGAGGCGGATCGATCAGTTCCACTTTGACTTCCAGCGTGTTCTTTTGGATGTTCGCTGAACTGGTCGGCTGCAAGACGCGCCCCTGAAGCACGTTGCCGGAAGAGGCGGTCTCGATTTCCACCGGCGCGCCCGGCGTCACCAGAGGCACGTTCTCCAGGCGGACGTCGGCGCGGACTTGCAAGCGCTTCGGGTCGTACATGTCGACGACGGTGCTGGAGCTCTGCCCGGCGTTGTGCTCCAGTCCCATTACACGCGTTCCCGGGGGCGCGATCAGGCGGAGGATGCGTCCCTGCATGGGGGCACGTACGACCGTCCGCTCGAGCATCAGTTCCGCTTGGCATAATCGCAGTTTGGCCCCGTCACGGAGAGCTCGGGCCGAAGCGATCTTGGCTTCCGCCTCTTCGGCTTGTCGGCGTTCCTCGACGAGAAGTTCCAACTGTTCTTCCAGCGCTCGGACCTTTTCCTCCCAGGCATCGATCTCTCGCTGGAGATGCGGTCCCCGCTGCTGCAATTCCGCGAGTTCGGCTTCGGCGGCGACGTGGTCCCTGACGGCCCGATCGAGGATCACGCCGGCGACCGCGTCCTTCGCGGCCTGTTTTCCCGCGAGGCTGTCGCGGGTGAACTCGACGTGGGCCTGGGCCGCTTGAATCAGAAACGGCAATTTTTCCTTTTCCGTCGTGGCTTTGGCCAAGAAGCTGCGGGCATCGGCAAGTTGCACCCGCCGATGGACCGGGTTCTCCAGACGCGTCACTGCGGCCTTGTGTTCGGCCCGGGTACGTTGCAGCTCACCCTCGCGAATGGCCAGCGTGGCCTGAGCCTGCTGCACGGCCAGTTCGGCATCCACGGCGATCAATCGCGCGATCGGCTCTCCCTGTTCGACTTGTTGGCCTTCGACCACCAACAATTCCTCGATCACTCCCGGGGCCAACGCCGCCACGCTCACGGCGGTCGGACGTGGTTCGATCCAACCCGCTGCTTGGAACAGCGCCGTGCCAGCGGGTTGTGCCTCGCCCCGCTTGACGATCACCGGCACCACCGTCACGGCTGGTTTGGGCAACAGTTGGCGCCCCGCGGCAGCCCCCAAGAGGGCGATGAAGCCCAGCAGGATGCACGCGGGGACGACATACCGGGACACCCAGCGTCGCCGTCGCGGTGGCTGACTGGCGGTCCCCGGTCGTGACCGATCGCGTGCCAGTTTGCTCAAGTCCAGTGACGCTTCGCTCATGGTCTACTCGCTCGGGCGGACGAAAACTTTGGTGGCCGCCACCGTCAAATTGCCTTCCTCGTCCCGCGACGCCGTGCCCTGCACGACCACGGTGGAAAGTTCTTTCACGCCCAGCAGTGTACGCGCGTCCTCGGCGACGGGACTGCCAGCCGCATCGACCATTTTCACCGTCGCAATGTTGTCTTCGACCTGATCTTGCATGCAGCAATAGTCCCATGG
This sequence comes from Pirellulales bacterium, assembly GCA_028289405.1. Classification (GTDB taxonomy): domain Bacteria; phylum Planctomycetota; class Planctomycetia; order Pirellulales; family JANQPP01; genus JANQPP01. Next base: position 17,599 of record JANQPP010000067.1, on the reverse strand, counting down.
CGTGGGGCAGCCCTCGTCCGGAGCGCAGCAGGGAACCTTCGGATCCACGATCGTGAAGGCGGCCAAGCCCTCCACGAAAGGTTCCACGGATCCGCCGATGGTCCCGACCAACGTGATGTCCTGCTTATCGGCCACCGTCTCTCGGGCTTCACCCACGGGCAACGGGGAGTCCGGCTCCGCTGCCGCGAGGTAGGGAGAGGCGTCCGGCTGGTTGCCGGTTTTCGCCGTGGGCGTGGAGACCCGCGACGACCCGCAGCCGACGAGGATGGTCAACGCACCGGCCATGGTCCATTTCCAAATTTGCATGATTCAACTCCTTAAACGGCTTTCAAGCTTGCCGCCACCGATGCACGCAGGGCTTTGAGCGCCGGTGGCAACGCGCCCAAGACACCGAGTAGACCTCCGATGCCGCAACCCACGAGTATCGCGACGCTATCGATTTGCAAGGTGCAGGCACCCATCGTGAATCGCACGGCGAGGCCGTTGAGCAGGGCCAGCGCGATAGAACCGGAAACGAGCGAGGCGGCGGCGGCCAGGAGCAGGCCCTCCTGAATCAGGCTCAGCAGGATCGCTCGGCGGCGAAATCCCATCGCCTGCAACGTGGCAATCTCTCGGACCCGGCCAGCGACCGCGCCGTACATCATGTTCAGCCCGGCAAAGATGCCCGCGGCGGAAACCAGCAAGACGACGAGCCAGGCCAAAAAGCAGACCGGCCGATAATGCTGCTGTAGCGCGGCGTAGTAGTCGGTTTCGCGGAGAGCCCGCAATTCCAGGTCCAACCGTTCCTTGCAAAACAGGGAGACTCCCGCCGCGTTGGCTCCCGGTGCCAACCGCATCGCCACGAGGCTGAGGTCTTGACGTTTGCAGGCGGTTTGGAAGTCGTCCAAATTGCACCAAATTTCCGACTCGTAAGCGGCCCCCTCGGCGGCGAACTGACCGCTAATGGTCCACGTTTCACCTTCGAATTCCAGCGTTCGGCCCACCGCCAAAGCCTCGTCGCCCGTTCCCAATTTGGCCGCCGTGAGCCTTCCGACCATGACTTCTCCGTCCCGCGGCCAATCCCCTTGCACCAATCTTACCCCCTGCCGCACCAAGGGTGCCGTGCGGGTTACTCCTCGCACGAGCCCGAGGCCCGCCGGGCCGCCGTCGGTTTGGACACGGCTCCCCAAATACAATTCCGGCGAAATGTGGGTCACTCCGAAACGTCGCCACAGGCTATCGAGGCTCGCCGAAAGCAGCGCCGGCGTGCGGGCGGCGACCGCCGAATTCTCGATGCTGTCTTGCGCATTGATCGAAAACACCAAAACTACCCGCTCTTCGCCGCTGATGGTGAGCATCCGTTCCAAGCCGCGAATGAAACCCACCACGACCAAGACCAGCATCACGACCGTCGCCAACGCGACAAGCGTCAACGCAGTCCGCATCGGCCGCCGAGCCAAGTTGCGAACACCATATTCCCAAGGCAGCAGCACGGGATCGCGCTCCTCGTGAAGGAGTCGGCTTGCGAGCAAAAGCGTTCAGAAATGCGAAGCCACGGCAGCGATGCCATGTCGCGCGGGAGGAACGTCACCTAAAAAGGCGCGGTGAGATGCCCGCTCAATTCAGCAGAGATTGATACAGAATGCGCGCAGCCCGACCACCCGTGAAAGGGCCGGGTTCGTGGTCGCGGTACCCAAGTAAGATGGTCCGTGGAGTGCGGGGAGCATCGAGCACGCCAGCGCTGGCCGTGTCATGGAGCTGACAGGCTTCGATGGTGGTTTGCGAGGGCTGCACGGCGCCGTGGCAGATGCAGTTTTCGCAATCACAATGATCAGCGGGGCGATTCTCTTTGCCCGCCGGCGTCGAATTCGCTTCTCGCTGGCCACACCCACCACAACACCCAGTGGTGGCGATGGTCTGTACGCCGGAGGGAGCGGCAACCGCCGTCCAACAACGCATCGGGCACGCCAGCAAGGATGCCGTCAGCAAAAAAATCAGAATCTGCCTGCTCATACCTCTATTCTACCGATGCCCGCGTGACGAAGCGATACCCGAATTCGATGTGGCGGTGTTCCACTGGCGGGGCAAGACGTGCCGCGCCAGACCGGGTACGATGTGCCGCAGCGGTGGGGCGCGAGAAGTGGCCCCACGGCATTCGCCGTCAGCGGCGTCGAGGATATGGCTTCAGCAAGTGTTACGCTCGTTCGAGAGGTGAGGTTCGATAGCCGTGGCGGATTCCGTGGTGTCTAAGAGTTCTGGTATGCAAAGTTGGTCCCGCCCGGCGGCAGGCGGAGCGTTATTGGGGGCCTGGCTCAAACGCCGCCACCGCAAGAGTGCCGCCCACTGGGCCCGGGAAGTGCGGGATGCGCCCGCTGTCGACGATCTCCAAACCATCATGGAACGCCGCGTCCCTCCCGTTGTCGGCGAGTACTTCCACGGCGGCGCGGATGGCCAGCAGACCCTCAAGGACAACATCGAGGCGTTTCAGCGTGTGCGTTTCAATCCCAACTACGCGGTCCGTGTGGACGACATCGATCTCTCCACGGAGATGTTCGGCGAACAAATCAGCCTGCCGATCCTCGGATCCCCTATTGGAAGTCTGCGGCTGCTCTGGCCAGCTGGAGAAGCCGCCTCGGCCCAGGCGACCGGTGAGGCTGGCACGATCTTTACCCTCTCCACGTTGACCGGCACTCCACTGGAGCAGGTCCGCGAAGCCTCCCCCGGCCCTGGCTGGTATCAATTGTATCTGGTCGGTGGACGAAGCACGTCCCTGCGTGGCATCGAACGTGCCCGGAAGGCGGGCTACTCCGCGCTCGTGCTGACCATTGACACCCCCGTCGCGGGAAACCGAGTGGGACACGCCCGCATGAGGCCAATGGACGCGTTCGCCGGCACGCTGGCACAGAAAGCCAAATTCGCCCCGCAGATGATGCACTATCTCTCCTGGGTGACGAGCTTTTACGCCGACGGCGGGACCATGGAATTTCCCAACATCGTGCTCGACGACGGGTCGCACATGCAGTACGCCGACATCGGCAGCCAGCTCCAACAGTCCGCCGTCACTTGGGACGATATCGACTGGATTCGAGATGCGTGGGGAGACAGGCCGCTGGTGATTAAGGGAGTTCTCAATCTCGAAGACGCCCAACGCGCCGAGGAGCACGGCGTACAGGGGATCGTGATTTCCAATCACGGTGGGCGGCAGTTGGACCGAGTTTGGCCCACGCTGCATGTGCTGCGGGAAATCGCGCCGCGGATGAAAGACTCTCCGATGAAAATCCTACTGGACGGAGGCATCCGAACGGGAGCGGACGTGGCCATCGCCTTGGCCAGCGGGGCGGACGCCGTCATGGCCGGACGTGCACAGGTCTACGGGCTGGGGGCCGCCGGCACGGCGGGCGTGGCACGCGCTTTTGAAATCCTCCGCAAGGAACTCGAGGATACGCTCCGGCAGTTGGGATGCAGTTCACTGCAAGAATTGGGGCCTCGGCATCTCAAACCGTACCCCTTCGGATGAGTGTTCGGTTCTTCACGGCGAATCCCCTGATTTGGCAGGAATTGATGAAGGAGGATTGTTGCTGCTTGCGGAAAAGGGGCTGGATCCAATTTGCAAGCGAGTTTGCGAACGGCCTGACGTGTTTCGAGTGATTGCGGGGATGGACAACGACGAAAGAGATCAGCTTCTTGAACAGTAAGTAAATGATGTTTAGCACCAGCCATGAACGACGAACTTGGCGAACTCGATCAACATGCAGCGAGGGACGTCGCCGAGTTCCAGCCTGCCCGTTTTTCATCCAATCTTCGGCTGCCGCCCGGTAGCGAGCAACACCTCCGAGATGCCGCCGCCGCTGTTCGGCAGGAGTTTCAGGACAGTTCACGTTGGAAGCGATTGAACTGCAAAGAGGTCCGCGTGTTCGCTGAGCGGGATCGGGGAACGGTTTACGTTGTCCATATCGGAAAGAAGGTCGAGTTCGATTGGACATGGGAAGGCGCGAGAGCCTTCTGTCCGAAATCGCTCGACGATGACGACCGATTCCACAAAGAAGTTGATTTCGAGGATGAGGTCGTCTGGTCGGGCGAGATTGTGGAAGTGGACGAGCAGAACGGGTGTTTGTTCGTTGCGCTTGACGATCCCGAAGCGACGCCGAAGACCGGTGCGTTCTTCGTGAGGCCATTTGAGTTTCTCTCCGTACTCGATGCCATTTACAACAACGATGATTTCGAGGAGGTTCGAGAGCAACTCCCCGCCAGGCTCGACGCTGCCGAAGGTGAGGTTCACCCGGAAGTTTCGCGCTCAGCGTTGGTTGGGCTTTCCCATCTGCGCGATTGGTGGCAGCATTCGTGGAGCGTCCTGTGGGGGCCACCAGGAACCGGGAAGACTTGGACGACCGGCCAGCAGATCGCCAGAGTGTTGAGTGACGCAGGAGAACGCATCCTTGTCGTCTCGACGACGAACAAAGCGACGGACGCCGTGGCATGGTCCCTGGGTGAAGCAGCCCAGAGCGTTTGCCCCCATGAGCTAGAAAATGAAACCCTGCTGCGGATCGGCAAAGGGGCGTCTTACCGAACGTTCGTTGCCCGGCATCTCGATTCGATGCTGGCTGGTACGGAGTCGGAGGTTCTTTCCAAAATCGACGGCCTGGCTCAACAGCTTCCGCTGTTTGATTCTTGGGAAGAGAAGGCTTTCACTCGACTGCGGATCAGCGAACTAAAAACTGCGGGCAATGACCAGAGCCATCGTATCTTCGTGGACCCGGACAAACGTGTCGTGATCGCCACCGCTTTCAAGGCAGTAAGTCTTCTGAAAGACGGCGCGATCCGCAAGATGGTCGAGAAGGGCGAAGCTCCGTTCACGACGATTTTCATCGACGAAGCGGGACTGATTTCAAGGACCGCGGTCGCGGCGCTCTCGCTGCTGGCGGCACGGCGGGTTGTCCTCGTTGGTGATTCCAAGCAGCTTGCTCCGATTAGCCGCATCTCACGAGTGCTTCCGACTCGGCAGCAAACCTGGCTAGCCAGTAGCGGCTTGAGCCACCTGGAAGAAACCAGCGATATTCCGGTCGCCGTTCATCTGCTTTCAGAGCAGCGCCGTATGCACCCCGACGTGTGCAAGGTGGTTTCGGCGTACCAGTACAACGGTGTGTTAAGCACGGCCGCGGAAAGAGCCAAGCAGCAATCAAAGCTCTCTCTATTCCTCGCCGAGGTGTCGAGGACGATCTGGTACGTCCTCGATGAAGAAGATTGCGACTTTGCCGCGATTCGAGCCAACCGTGGACCGGGCAACAAAAGCTGGGTGCGGCGAATCACGAAGACTGTGTTGCGGAAACTGTTTTCCGACGCGGAGGTTCGCCGAGCGGACGGATTGTTCATCTCGCCATTCAAGCCACAAGCAAACGCTGTCACTGAATGGCTGGCGGAATGGGACATGGATTCGTGGGAAGCATCGACAGTCCACAGCCAGCAAGGTTCTGAGGCGGACATCGTGGTGTTTGATACGGTCAATGCCGGGAGTCATACGTGGGGCATTGTTGAGTGGAAGCGGCTAGTGAATGTCGCACTGAGCCGAGCGAAGGAAGCGGTAATCCTTCTTGCCAGCCGTGCCGAAATGGACGAGCCCTATCTTCGTCCGCTGAAACGGCACATGACACCATTGGTATTAATGAAAGACGGCCGTGAGTACAGGTGGAGTGAGCCGGGCAAGGGAATGTCAGCGGCACGTCCAGCGGTTGCCGAGTCGAAATCACCGTGCCGAAGCAAGCAGCAACCATCGGAGGACCATGGTGAAAGTGGGATTCAACCAGGTTGTCGGATGGGTGATCAGTTTGATGCCCGGAAAGGCATGAAGCCGCTGTTTTCACGGGAACAGCAACGCCTGACGAATCTCGACCTCGATGGCAAGCCCCGGTTGGTCCGTGGAGTCGCCGGGAGCGGCAAGTCGGTCGTGCTGTGCAACTGGCTGGCAAAGACGGCGAAACGGCTTCGAGGAAAGAAGGATGCTCGAATTTGGGCAGTCTACGCCAACCGGAGTCTCCACAAACTGCTGTGCGGCTCAATTGAATCGGCATGGGGGAGTCTGGACGATGGCGACTTGCTGGATCCCTCCGGCTTTCCGTGGGAGAACGTCGAACTGCTCCATGTGAAGGACGTGCTGTCAGGGATACTGCCCAGCGCCCGAATGACGATGGATCAGTTCGGCTTTGACTACGACCGAGCCGCCGAAGAATTTTTGAATCAACAAAGCACGGAGAATCTCGTGCCCCGATGTACGGCATTGTTCATTGACGAAGCCCAGGACATGGGACCATCGACCCTCCGGCTCTTGCTGTCGGTCGTCGAGCAAGCCGATGAATCAGACGCCAACAGCCGTTCTGCTCACATCTTCTATGACAATGCGCAGAACGTTTACGGCACGAAGACGCCGAAGTGGTCTGAATTCGGTCTCGATATGCGGGGCCGCTCCACGATCATGCGGGAAAGTTATCGAGCAACTCGGCCCATCACGGAACTCGCCGTCAATGTGTTGCACCGGCTGTCAGGTAGCACGGGACGGCAAGATCAGCGGGAATTGATCTCGCTGGACCTGCTCAAGCCGGCGGAACGCAATGGTGACGAGTGGCTGGAAGCCACATTCAGCCAGATCGAGGGGGCCGAAGCCCATCTTTCATTGTTTTGGCCGGCGGAGCGAGGAGATGGCCACAATCGCGGGACACCTGCGACACTTGATCGAAGCCGAGGGGATTTCTCCAACCGACATCTGTGTGATTTACAACGGCGGGGCCGCCCGGGTCCTCGAATCTCAGCTTGCTCCGAGGATTGCCGAGTTCGGCGTGGAGTTGTCGCTTCAGAAAAATCGGTCCTTCGAGCGAAAGGCAAACACGCTCCTCGCCACGACTCCGCATTCCTACAAGGGTTACGAGTCTGAAGTGGTCATCATCCCGTGCGTCGATCACTACGTTGCTCCCGAAGGGAAGCTGGTGGCGAACGGCCTCTATGTAGCGATGACTCGTGCTCGCTCGCTGCTGGCGATGTACGGCATCAGCAGTGGTTCAGAAGCGGGTCGCAAAATCAGTTCGACAATCGCAGCATGCGTGGAGTTACAGCGAATGACTCCACGGGTCGATTGCGAAGATCAGGAATAGACTTGCCCATTTCTTGTGGGTGCCCATGGGTAGTCACTGTTGGATCCGACAAGAATGGTACGACCGTCGGGAAAGTGACCGCGATAGTGGCATGCCGCTTTGTGTGGAGTTGGGCCAACACCACGCGGGGTATTTTGCACACGCTGCTTCAACGCACGTCGCTACCCTATCTCTTCGACATAACGATTGGTTGCGTCCGCTGTCGGAATCCCACACGCCATACTCGGTCAGATCACTCTTGCCGCGTCAGCGGTAAATGTGGAGATTGATATGTGGCGAAAAATGGCTTTTCGCGTGCAAAGGGGAATCGAACATGGATGTCGCAAACTTCTTGGCGGCCGTTCAGGCCAGTCCGGAATACGCCGAACAGCTTACGCATCTGGAAGTGTTGCCGGAGAGAACGGCGGATTACGCGGAAGCCAAGGATCCCTTGCCCGCGGAATTGGCGGGCCTGCTCCGCCAGCGAGGAATGCACCGGCTCTACCGGCATCAGGTGGAGGCGTTGGAGGCCGCCCGCGCGGGACAAGACGTGGTAGTGGTCACGGGCACGGCGAGTGGCAAGACGCTCTGTTACCATCTGCCCATCTTGGAATCCTTGTTGGGAGATCCGCTCGCTAGGGCACTCTATCTCTACCCCACCAAGGCGCTGGCCCAAGACCAACTGAAGGGCCTGCTCACGCTGTTGGAGCAGGGCACGCCCTCACTGCCACTGAAAGCGGGGGTCTACGACGGCGATACGCCCGTGGCGCAGCGGAGGCGCATTCAGGCGGAGGCGCAGTTGGTCCTCTCCAATCCGGATATGCTGCATGCTTCACTGCTGCCGTATCACACCAAATGGGGCGGATTTTTTAGCGACCTGCGGTACGTAGTATTAGATGAAGTGCATACTTATCGGGGCATCCTCGGAGCGAACGTGGCGGCAGTGCTCCGGCGGCTGCAACGGATCTGCGCCCACTACGGATCGCGTCCGCTCTTTCTAGCGACCAGCGCCACGATCGCCAATCCCGGTGAGTTGGTAGCACAATTGATTGGCCGCGAAGTGACCGAGATCCGCACCGACGGTTCGCCGCGCGGGCGGCGGTTCTTTGGCCTCTGGAATCCGGCTCCGTTCGGGCAACATGACTTGGGCCGGCGGAGCGTGGCCGATGATGCCGTGTGGCTCATGGTGCAGGCCATGGAGCAGGGGGCGCAGGTGATTACGTTTGCCCGCACGCGGCAAGCGGCGGAACTGATCTATCGCTACGCGCGGGACACGCTGGAGCGACGCGATCCTCGCTTGGCCCGAAAACTACGTGCGTATCGCGGCGGCTACCTGGCCGATGAACGCCGGGGAATCGAACGGGGCCTCGCCTCGGGGGAATTGCGGGGCGTCGCCACGACCAATGCCCTGGAACTGGGCGTGGACATCGGTTCGCTCGACGTGACGCTGCTGGCCGGCTACCCCGGCACGATCGCCAGCGCCTGGCAACAAGCGGGACGCAGTGGCCGCCGCCATGAGGACAGCGTGACCATCATGCTCGCGGGGAACGATCCGGTCGATCAATACTTCGCGCGGCACCCCGTGGCGTTTTTTTCGAAGACTCCCGAAGAAGCGGTTGTCGATCCGCGGAATCCGTACGTGCTGGCGCGGCATTTGAAGGCGGCTTCCTTTGAATCTCCCTTGGAGAGCACCGATGCCACCTACTTCGGCCCGCTGCTGGAGCCACTGGCCGAGGTGCTGCAAGAGGAGCAAAGCGTGCAACGGGTGGGAGAACAATACTATTTCACCGGCGGCCAGAATCCATCGGCCTCGATCAGCCTCCGGCATGTCAGCGACAACACGTTCAGCATCGTGCTCCGCCGGCCGCCAGGGCATGCCTCCCAACCACTTCGTGAAAACAAGGATGCCGAAGTCATTGCCAACGTGGACGCCATCAGCGCCCCGGAACTCTTGTTTCCCGAGGCGGTGTATTTACACCAGGGAACCACGTATTTTGTGCGGGAACTTGATCTGGACGGCAAGGTGGCCTACGTCGAACGGCATGAAATGGACTACTACACGCAGGCCGTAATGGAAAGCCAGGTGACCATTACGGCCACGCGCGAAACAGGCGAGGGCGAAACCCTCGCGGAATTGGGCTTCGGGGACGTGAACGTCGAGTGGCAGACGGTCGCCTTCAAGAAGATCAAATTCACCACGCGGGAAAACGTGGGCATGGGGCCGGTTGATATCCCGCCGCAAAACTTGGAGACCACGGCAGTCTGGTTCGCGCCTCACGATGCCATCCGCCTGCAACTTCGGCAACAAGGACTGCGGCTGCCGGAAGGCATGGTGGGTCTCCGGAATCTGTCGCTAGTCGCGCTGCCGATTCTCGCCATGTGCGATAGCCGCGATCTGGGCGGCGTCGTGGATTCGAAAAATCTGGGCCGGACCACGTTGATCCTCTACGACCGCTATCCGGGTGGACTCGGTTATTGCGAAAAAGGTTTCGCGCGGTTCTGGGAGCTATTGGCCATGTGCCAGGCGATGCTCTTGGAATGTCCGTGCGAGGAAGGCTGTCCCAGTTGCGTGGGACTGCCCAATCAACGGCCCTCCATACATCGCGACCCTGATCTGTCGCGGGGGTTTCCTTTTCCCCACAAGCTGGCCACGCAACGCCTGTTGGCGTGTCTGCTGGACGCTGGCACGACGGCGGAGCATTCCAGCACGCCTCCCGTACAGTCGGTGGATTGATGGCGGGCCATCAGGGGACACGTTTTGCGAGATGGCCCTCGTTTCCTAGGTAATCTTCCCTTATGAAATTCTCTTGATATCGCGATGCTTAGTGAAGCTGCCCAGCGCCGTCTGCAACAACTCAACCGAGGTTCGTTGGACTTTGGCACGCGACTGCGTTGGCATCACTCTGGTGACAAGACACCGCTAGCACTGGAAACGCCGGCGAGAATCCACCGGCCCTGGCCAGCGGAAATCCTCTCGCTCGCCGGGCCTGGTGACGAGCGGCATGCACTGCCCCTGGGTAGCGAAGAAACATCGGAACACGGGACTTTTTGGCGAATTCAAATCCGGCTGGAGGTTCCTTCAAGCCGCCCCGAGCGGACTCTCCTTCCGGCGAATGTTGCGCGAAACGTGCCGGGGAAAAAACAGCGGAGAAGCGATCGCTTGGATCGTGACTTCCACGCGTTCCAACAGGTTTTCCCTCAACATACGCTATTTCTTGACCTGGAAACCTGCGGATTCGCCGGTTCCGCGGTCTTTTTGATCGGCTTGCTGCGAGCGACAGCGGACGGCTGGGTGCTGGAACAATGGCTGGCGCGGGATTATTCCGAGGAACGTGCGCTATTCGCGCGACTGTGGAGACTGGTCGCCGCATATCCGCTGTTGGCCACTTTCAACGGCAAGAGCTTCGACTGGCCCACCGTGCATGATCGCAGCACCTTTTTCGGTTTCGGCCACCGTGTCCGAGAGTTAGCGAGCCCCTATCCCCGGCAAATGGAGAGCGCTCTGCGGCGCCGGGATCCGCGACCGGAGCCACTGCATGTCGACCTGTTACACCAGTCTCGGCGTCGCTGGCGAAATGTACTCCCCAATTGCAAGTTGACCACGCTGGAACGCTACGTTTGTGGGCGCGTGCGTGCGTCCGACATTCCCGGCAGCCGCATTCCGGAGGCCTATCATCACTATGTGCGGACGGGGGATGTCGGAGAGATCCGTGAAATCCTGCTACATAACGCCATGGACTTGCTTACGCTGGTCGAAATCGCGCGGCAAATGATGCCTTCGCAAAGCACAACGGAGCCTATACAGCGGCGAGCATAAGCCACCGCTTTGATAATATTTACTCCAGTGGCAAAAAGACACGGAGCACGAGCCAGGCCATGGTCAGGGTGAGGGTAAGATTTAACGCTTGTCCCGCCACGTAGAGCATCAATGGCTTCCCGCCGTGTAGATAGCCGGCAAGTTCACGGAATCGGGTTTCGAAACCGATGCTGGCGAAGCCGAGGCAAAACAGCCAGCCCCGCAGGTTCTTCGTCGCGCCGGTGGTGGCCGAGACGATCTCCGGCCCATGCTCCACATAGGAAAAGATCGTGGAAAAGATCAGCGAGGCCCCCAGAAAGCCAAGCACGAATTTGGGGAAGCGGTGCCAAACTTCCCACGCGTTGGGCCGTTCTTGCCCTTCATCCCGCTCCACCCAACCGACCCAATACACGGCCACGCAGAAGGAGATCACGCCGATCAGCATGTTCTGAATGAGCTTAATCGTGGTGGCGACGTTTAGCGCGGTATCACCCAGGAGGGCCCCGGCGGCGGCCACCGCGCCGGTCGAATCGATCGTGCCGCCAATCCAGGCACCGCCCAAATCCTCCCCCATGCCCGTGGCGCGGATCACCGCCGGCAGGACGACCATCATGATCACCGTGAAGGTCAGCGAGACGCCAATCGCCAGGGAAAGCTCCTCCTTCTTCGCCTTGCACGCCGCCGCCGTGGCGATGGCGGCGGATACGCCACAGACCGACATGTCCGCCGAAAGCGTCATGTTCAACGAGCGGGACGGGACGCGAATGATCTTCTGGCCAAACCAATACGTCGTCACCAGCACGATCGGCGTCACGACCCAGGCAATGAAGATCCCTCGAATGCCGTATTCCATCAGGCGGGCAAGCAAAATCTCCGCCCCGAAGATGACCAGACCGGTCTTGATGTATAGTTCCGTGCGGAGCGCGGGCTCCAATATTCGCGGCACTCCTCGCGTATTGCTGATCAACATACCGGCTGCTAGAGCCCACAGGGGATACTCCAGACCATAGCCACGAATGGCTGTTTGGCTCGCCAGAAAATAGGCTAGCGCCGCGAACACAAAAAGAACGAGAAAGCCTCGCAAAAAAATGCCGGGCTCGGCGGAGCCCGACAGCGTCGACGCGCCCGTGAACAACAGCGCCACGAAAACTGCCATTGCCGCGAGCCGTACGCCGAACCAAGGATCTCCTTCGGGCACAAGCGAGGCCAGCGGATTGCTTTCCCATGGGCCAAACTTCATTAGCCAGGGGGCGAGCGGATTCACCACCTCCACGGCGGATGTTTGCGTGGGATCTTTTCCCGCATCCGCCGGCACGTCGTGGAGGAAAAACAGATTCAACGCGAGCACCACGGCGCCAATCCAGACCGCGAGCCAATCCTCGTGATCGGGCAATATTTTCCAGGACCGACGCGGAGAATCGGACATGAGCCAAGCGGTAGAGAGCAGGTACCAGGCCGGGAAGCGCGGGACGGTCCCGCGAAGGATTGGCGATTATTTGAATGGCTAACCACTCCGCCGTCCAGGTAGGGCGTTCTAGAAAATGCTAACAGGGGTGTCGAAAATCAGAGGCCTTGCCGTTAGCGTTGGTCATCCAGCAGCCGCAAGAGGCCGGTGTAGCCATCATTGGCCAAATGCTCGGACGACTGCCGGAAATACGCCTCTTCCGCCTCGATTCCCAGGCCATTCACGATGCGGTTCATGAAGTTGTAGAGTGCGCAGATGGCCACCGCATGCCGCAGAGCGGCCTCTTTCCAGCCTGCGGCGAAGACCGCTTCCGCGTCTTGTCGCGTGACCCGGGCAGGCGATTGCGTCAGCTTGCGGACATAGCGGCACACCGCCTTGAATGCCTCGTCCACCGGTGCCGAATCCAGATCCGCCAGCAGCGCGGTGAGCGTCTCCCGAGGCACGCCGAAACGTTCCGCCGTGGCTCCATGCACGCCGTGGCAATAGTGGCAGGCATTCAGGCCGGAGACGTAGGCCGCCAACAGTTCGCGCTCGGCCACGCTGAACGGAGAGGGACCGCGCATCAGCGTTTCGTGGTACTTCAAGATGGGCCGCCACAAGTCCGGCTCCGTGGGAAATAGGTCCCGCAAAGTGGCGGGCGAGGGGAGTGAAGGCAGAAAGGACATGTTCGCTCCTGGGAAGTGAAGGAGGTGACTCTACAGATCGCTTTTGCGGTGGGGCGTGGCGGCCCATCATACCACTGAACGGGTCGCCTGCTTGCAGTGGCGCCGCGAGTGTCAGACAATCGACGGTAATTATGCTACTCCCTCGGAGGCGACCCATGGCCACAAACAAGCCGTCCTTCCTCCGCCGCTGGTTTCAATTCCGTCTGCGGACGCTGCTGCTCGTCACGGTCGTCGTGGCGCTGCTGATGTCTTTCGTCTATCCCTGGGGCGTGCGGGCCCGCCGGCAACGGGCGGCGGTGGATGTAATTTTGCGCCACGGTGGGGATGTGATGTACAAAGGCGCGGACATGCCCTACAGCGCGGTGAGCCGGAACTACAATCGTTTTTCCTGGTGGCAACAACTGCGACACGACATGGGCCTGGCCGATTGGTTCAGCACCTGCCGCACCGTGTCGTTCTATCGTGTTAGGTTTACTGAGGAAGAAAAAGAGGCCGTGAAACGCTTGCCGGACGTGGAAAACCTCGAATTCCAGGAGGCTCTCCCTTCCACGGACGTCTTGGAAACGCTGCTGGCCCTCCCAAGCTTGCAAGGCGTTTCCGGTTGGAATGCCGCTTGGACCAACGAACAACTCCGGCTCCTCACGCGTGCCAAGAATTTGCAGCACCTCAACCTTTGCGTCCCGCAGCTCAACGAGGCCGGCATGCGTGCCCTCGGCGAAGTCACTTCCTTGCGGACCCTGAATCTTCGCAAAAGCGCGCCTCCATCGCGATGGCTCAAATATTTTCGCTCTCTCACGGATCTGGAAACTCTCTATCTGCCGTTGGTCGAAGCGTGCGACGAGGACCTAGGACATTTGCAGCCACTCAAGCGGCTCCGTCACCTGATTTTGGAAAGCCGCGCACCGATCGGAAGCGAAGGAACGGTGTTGACGTCCCAAGCCTTCGAGTATTTGGCACTGCTGACAGGGTTGGAAACTCTCGCCCTGCGAGGCCACGATTTTGACGGAGCTGGCCTGGAGTATCTCCCGAGTTTTCAGCAACTGAAAATGATGAGCTTGAACTCAGTCCGGTTATCGCAGGCCGATTTGAAATACTTCGCCGAACTTCCCACCTTGCAATGGCTCGATCTGCAAGGGTCCAACCTTTCGGATGCCGGTCTGCTTCAACTCAAAGAGATGAAGACGTTACAAAGACTGGACGTCCAAGGCACGCAAGTGACGGAAGATGGGATTGACCGGCTGCTCGAATACCTTCCGCGACTGCTGGTGAATTGGGATGGTGGCGAAAAATTCCGGCTGTTCACGCCAGAAGAACATCGTGCCATGCGCGAAAAGGAAGAGGCCGCCAAGTCGTCCCAAAAATAGAAGTGTTCTTTCGCTGGTCCGTATTACACCATGTCCACCCACAAGCCGTCCTTCCTCCGCCGTTGGTTTCGCTTCCGCTTGCGGACGCTGCTGCTCGTCACGGCGGTGATTGCCGTCTGCATCTCCTGGGTGCAACCCGTCGTGCAACGAGCACGCCGGCAGCGGGCGGCGGTGGAGGTCATCCTGCGAAACGGCGGGGAAGTCGAGTTCGTGGGAGGCGTGGTCTCGCGCCGCGGCTTTGCGGACGGCGCGGATGCGATCACTTGGTGGGAGTGGACCGAACACGAACTGGGCCTGCCCACCTGGTTCGGCGAGTGCCGCAGCGTGACGCTCCCCAGCTTCATGCGTGGGGGGGGAAATTTAACTTTACGGCGGAAGAGATCGAGATTCTGCGGCAATTGCCGGACGCCCAAAGGTTGTATTTTGAGGGTCCCGTGCCTCGCAAGGATCTGCTCGAAGCGTGGGTCCGGCTCCCCAGCTTGAACGCGATCTTTATCAGCGGATGGGCTAGGAAAACCGTAGACCTACGCTTGCTTTCCCAAGCGAAGGGTTTGGAATATCTCCAGTTAAATACTCGCCTCGATGACGAGCGCCTGCGGGCGCTGGGCGAGATCCGATCGTTGCGGCAATTGCGTGTGCATGGCGTCGCGGATTCTTCGCGTGGGTTGCGGCACTTGCGCCAGCTCGAAAACCTGGAAGCGCTCACGTTGCCTTTGATCGACGCCTACAACGAGGACCTGGAACACCTGGTACCGCTCAAAAAGTTGCGCGAACTGGTACTCCCCAGTCGGGGGCGAAACGGATTTGACCGCAACGCGTTCACGATGATGGCGATCGACCGGCTAACTCAAATGCCACAACTCGAATCGCTCAGCTTGAGCGGCCACGCTCTTTATGGATCACGCTTCGAGGATATCAAGAAACTGCCGAACTTGAAGCGGCTGGACGTGAGCGGCACGTCCGTTTCGGACTTCAGCCTAAAGCACCTGGAAGGCATGACGGATTTACGCTCCTTCGACGTGACTCGCACACAGGTGACCGAAGCGGGGATCGACCGGTTGCTGGAGCATATCCCACGAGTCATGGTCCGGTGGAACGATGGAGAAAAACTCCGGTTCTTCACGCCCGAAGAAAATCGCGCTTTCCGCGAACAGGAAGCGGCGGCCCAGCGGATGCAAGCCGAAAAGCCATGAACCCTGCAACCAACGCCAGCAGCAGCGCGCTCGGCGCGGGCACGGACGCGGAAGCGACGGGGCGGCCGAAGGCTTGTCGGGTTTGCGCGAAATCGGCCAGGTCCACGTCGCCGTCGCCGTCCGAATCCCCTTGGCTCCAGGCGATGCCGGTTTGCCAATTGGCCTTGAGCAAAGCCAGGTCGAGAAAATCGACGGCCAGATCGCCGTTGAAATCACCGGGATGGATCAGCGGCTCGGGCCGGACCGACCAGCCGATGTCCTCTAGGGCGGCTAGATCGAGCCGCGTGAGCAGCTTGCGGCGTCCGGGCGGTAGCGTGGGATCCATGACCGATTCTTGGGGCGTCCCTTCGGCCAGCGAAATGCTGCTGGTCCCCTCCACCCAGTGTGAGAGGTCGGCATCCATGCCCACGCCGCGGCCAAACTCGGCTGCTGATTTGGGTCCATTGAACCGCAGTCCGGAGATCTGGCTCGACCAGGATTCGGCAGCGCCCAGCCCCAGCAGATGCCCGATCTCGTGAATGGCCACGGAGAGAAAATCGTTCTGACCGCTTTCCGGCGGGTCCGCGATGTCGAAATTCCAATTCCTGGGCTCGCCGCCGTTATCGGTATCGAATGTGATCGCGCCTCCCCAAGTGGCGAAGTCGCGGGCCTGGTCGCCGTCCACGTTGGCTTCGCCGCGTCCCCGCACCCGTTCGACCCAGGCTTGCGTGCCCCGCGCGGAGAAACCGCCCGGCCCGCCAAAGCCAAGCGACGCGCGGGCTCCATCGGGCAGGTCCTTGCCGCCCACGTAGATGATGACGGTATCCGCCGGCACGCGGAGGTTTTCCACTTCCACGGTTTCGCCGTCCCGGCTGGGGTGGGCGAATTGAGCGGTCCAGGTGTTGTTGCCGCCAGGCGTGAGGGCTTGCAGGTCGTCGGTGAGGCGGCTTTCAAAGACGTCCGCCGCCGCTTCGAGCACGGAACGCCGAGCGGGCATGTTGAAAAAGCCGGACGTGTCGTAGGTATAGTCGAAGCGGATCGTGATGCCTCGCGCGGAGGGGACTACGAACAGTAGCAGTAGCGTCGGCCAGGCGAACCCGAAAAATCGCTCCCTTGCACGCATCCGCTACGCCACCCGCTGTCCCACTTGAAATCTTGCCCTCCGCTCAACTTTCACCCTAATCGGGGATTTCACGCGGGGCAAGCAAACGGGTCGCGGAGCGAGCAGGCGATCTGCATCACGCGGGCAGTTGGCGAATCACGTCGGCCAGGCCGCTGGCCAAACGGTCGGCCGCCACGATGGCGTCTTCGCGGAGCCGCCACAGATCCTTGGCCACGCCGGGCCGCCGCACGAAAGCGCCTGTCAGTAGCCCCATCCGCGTGGCGAGCGTCGTGGTTCCGGCCAGCTTTTCCACCTCGGGTGGTAGGGCTTGATCCACCTCGTCGCTGATGACTCGTAGTACGAGGCAGCGAGTTTCGTGTCGGGCACAGGCTTGGGCGATCTCCCAGGACTCCATGTCCACCGCGAGGGCTCCCGACTGTTCCGCCAAGCGGGACTTCTCTCGCGGATCAGTCACGGCCGTGCCAACGGTGAGAATGCGACCCGCGTGCATGTCAGTTTGGTCCTCCCGGGCTTCAGGAGGAAAGCGAACGCCCAAGTCGAGCACCTGTCCTTGTTCATCCGCCAATTCATGGGCCATCACCAAATGTCCACGGCGTACGTGGGATTGCAGGCTGCCAGCAAAACCGGAGGCGATCACCCAGCGGGGATGATGCGTCTTGAGCACGTTTTCCACCGCGCGGCGTGCGGCTTCCCGGCCCACGCCGGTGAGCACGGCAGCCACCTGCCGGTCGTGCAAGCGTCCCGCGCGAATTTGAAATCCCTCCGCCTGCCACTGCACGGTATCTTGCAGACGATCCGTGAAGTACCCGGCCTCGATGGGGAGCGCGAAGCAGACCACGATATCTAGGGGACCGGAGGGAGAATGACCGCCCGCACTTTCGCCAGAATCTTCCGACGCTTGCTTGACGGCGTTTGAA
>JANQPP010000065.1 GCA_028289405.1 Pirellulales bacterium | reverse complement strand
GTTTCTCGCCCGCGTCACAATCCTTGAGAATCCGAACCCGCAAATCCATCGATATCGGCCGCATTTCCACACCTCCTGGATGCGGCCAACATCCCAAATCCCTCGAACCAAGTACACATCAAAAATAAAAATGCTCTAGTTGTCGGCCGGGATGCGGTACACGACGTAGCTGCGCGGCGCGACGCGCCAGCCCCAGCCGTCGTAACTATTGCCCGACCACTGGTGCGAATAGGAGCCCATGAAGGGAGCCACCGTGACCGTGGGGCGGGAATTGGAGTAGCCGTACCATTTCACCGCCGCCAAGCGCAGCCGCCGTTGATAGGAGCGAAACTCCGCTTTCGCCCGCACCGCCTCGCGTGGGTCTTTCCGCCGCAGACGCTCTTGCTCATAGAACCACATCTCCGGCGTGGCGGGCACCATGCCGGGAGAAAGGTCGGTGGTGATTTGCGGTTCCGCTGTTTGGCCCCCGTTTCCAGCGGTTTGAGCTGGGGCCAACGGGCTCGTGGCAAACCAAATTCCAGCGGCAAGAACGATTGAAAAACTTCGCATGCTAGCCTCTCTCCCTGTTTGGCATCGGCGGTGCGGAACTGCCGTTGGAAATGATCGTGTGGATGCTCGGCGGCTGGAGGAAAAACCACGGCAGATGCCGCGCTTCCCTGCGACGAACACCTGCCGATCGAATTCGCGCTTCCCATGCGACCGCCCAAATTCAGCGCGATACGCACTAAACGCATTCGGCGCGGGCCGCTCGGAATAGTGAGGAACTTTGGCAACGCCGTCCCGATCCGCAGTCGCGGTAACATTTCCGTAATCCATACAACCGGAGCCGCGATTGGCTTCGCTCAATCGAGCTCGGGAATCGAAGCCGGGTCCAACTCCCGGGCCGCTTCTCGGCTGAGGCGGTCTGCCCAATAAATCGGTTCCGGCAGCCGATGTTCGCCCCACATCAAGGGGGCCAGCCGCTTCACGAGACGAAGGTCCGTGCCTTGCCCTGGCGACAAGAACACGGCCTTCTTCGGATGATGCGTCGGACAGACGGCGATCCCTCGCTCCTGCCCCTGATGGACGACCGGGTAAGTGCCCGGAGGATTCTCGGCCTGCCAACTTCCACATAAGAGCTTCTTGGTCAGGCCGATTGTCGGGATCCTTTCCAGCACGCCCAGGTGGGATGCTAAACCGACACCCCGAGGGTGCAACGCGCCGCTCCCGTCGACCAAAACGATCTCCGCTGCTTGGCCTCCGCCGCGCGCTGTGTTCACGACCTCGCGAAGCACGGGCAGTTCGCGAAAAGACAAGAAGGAGGAGATAAACGGGAAATCGACCCGGGCCACGCTCGTCGTGGACCAGACCAGCTTCCAGGGCCGCGTCTGAAAAAGCACGTAGGCGGCAACCGCCAGCCTCGGTGTGGTATAAGAAACGTCCACGCCCGCCACGAGGCTGGGCAGCGACTTCCAAGCGCGCTGCTGGACTTGGCTTTCCATCTCCGCCTGCGCCGCCGCCAAGCGTTTGAGAGGAAACTCCGTTTCAAAATCGTGGAAGCCGAATCGTGAAAGGTCCACGAATTCCTCGCGCACTTCGACGCCTTCCGAGCGGAGCAGTGCAATCTTGCCGGCGATCTCACCTGTTACGTACCCGCCCAAGCGACCCGCATGCCGCACCACGCGATGGCAGGGGCAATCGGGTTTATGCCCGTGGTGCAAGAGATGATGGCCAATCCAGACGCTGGCATTGCGATGCCCCAGCGCCGCCGCCAAATTGCCCGGAGTCGAGACGTGGCCTGGAGGGATTTGCTGGAGCAAATCATCCAAAGCCTTGTACAGATCGGGAATGTTGTCCATGCCGACCTGGGCGGAAGGCTCGGCGTCGAGGGAAACGGCCTCGCTGCTAACAGCCTGCTATGCTAACGGCGGTTCAACTGCGAGTAATACGATCCATAAAACATGAACCGGGTGGGATGCCCGGTACCTGGTAGTCCGGTCGGATCGGTTTGCAGCCGCGCTTGCGTGTTCGTGGTCACCCGCTGTTGCAGTCGCCGCAAATCCAACGCGTTTTGGCGGTTGATGGACTGCTGCTGCAAGAGGGGGCGGACCAGCGTGTGGTAATTCGGCTGGAAGCCTCCGCCGCCCGGATTCACAAGATTAAGGTAGGGGCTGACGGTGGGGCGATTAAAGACCTGGTTTAAAAAACTCCGCCGAGCGGGATTGAGTTGGGCTTCTGCCGACTCCGTCACGCCCAGCGTGATCACGAGCGCTACCATGGCCGTTGCGTATCGCATGCTCTCCTCGCTTTCTGGATTGCAGCAGGGCGGCTCCAGCGTGGGGGAACCCTGCTCGTCCTCCCCATCACTCGTTACCTCGCTGCTTACTTGAATTTTATCGCGGAGTTTCCCACACGCCAACAAATTGCTCTCACCGCGGCCGCCTCAAGCCGCGGCTTGCCACTCCGTCCGGCCCCCATCCGTTTGCATCCTAGCAGCGAGCCCTTCCACGGCGACCCGCCTGGTTCCAACTACAGTACGTTGCCTGGAGGCGCACCGTTCGGGAAGCGGTTCACGGTTTGTATCGTTTGCGTGCCTAGCAACGTGAAGCCGAATAGGTTTTCGATCGGCGTCACGATCTTGTTCACGAACGACCCCACCGCGATCAACCGGTCCTCGGCGATGAAAATCCGGTCACCCGGCAACACCTGGTAGTTCGTGGAGGTGCCCCCACCGTGGGCGATTTCATACCAATTGACGGGCAAAATCTGATCGATGCCCTGGCCCTGCCGTGAAGGCCGCGCGATCCAAATCCGTTTGCTGGACAGTTGGGAGAGCCCTTGGACTTGGGCCAGTGCGTCCATCACGGTCTCGTTCCCCGTGGAGGGGATGCGGACCAGGCGGTCCCCAAATCCGGCCCCTTGCAGCATGACGTAGTAACCCTGGCTGTTGTAGCCCGCCACGGTGACGGAGACGGAGGCGTCCTCCACGAATTGCCGCAGATGTTCCTCGATGGCCTCGGCGGCTTCCGCCGTGGTCATGCCGGTGACATAGACCGTGCCATAGCTCCCCAGGGTCACGGTTCCGTCCGGACCAATCAGGTGGTCCCCGGCAACCTGCTGCACGCCAGCCAGTTCAAATAAGGTCACTGCGGATTGAGCGGGATCCGCCAACGTTTTTGAAAGCTGCTCGTCAATCGCGACGGCCGCCTCGTCCAGTGTCATATCCACGACTTTCACCGAGCCACTGGTCGGCCCCAAGGTGACCGTCCCGTCCAGCGACACTTGATATGGCCCGGCGATCGGTTCGTTCGCCTGCGTGTTCGCCGCGATGATCTGCAAAATGTCGAGCGGTGAAATCGTATAAGGGGCCTTCGGAGCCAAACGGGCGGATTCGATGATCAGTTGGTCCGGAGGTGCCAGCGTATATTCCGGAAGCGTGACCATGTCCAACTCCCGGGCCACCTCCTGCGCGGGAAGCGGGGGAATTGTCTCGGGAATGCGGCGAATCGGCGATGCACAGCCCAAGCCGACCAACACCAGCAGGCCGCCAGCCAGCGTGCAATTCCGTCCAATGGCCTTTCCCAACCGGGACATTTGTCGTCCTCCCTTGAACCATCCGTTCCGGCGCGCGACCTATCGCCTCCAGACATTGCCCGCAACGTTCACTTGATCGTCAAAGTCGGCGTGAATCTTGTGGTCGTTTGTCGTTTTCCCAATTCACGCTGAACGGGAAGCCCCATCGCGGAGATTCTGGGGGCTTAGCGAAACAAGGGAAAGCTATTTGGCGAAGACCCGTTTGGCCCGCAATTCGCTCGATCCGACCGGAATCAGGATTGCCACAAGCCGATTTTGCTCATCGACACCGGCCCACTCGGCATGCGTGGTGCAGTCGATGGACGGACGAATCGTCCGCCCCTGGGTCACGGCGGTTTTTTCCCGAGCACTCAGCATTACTCGCGGCAAGTCCGGCACAGCGGCCAGTGGGGATTGCAGGCATTCGCGGAGCCTTTCCGGGTCCAAGTCATCCAGACGCAAGGCTTCCCGCAACGTGAATTGGCCGATAGCTGTCCGGGTGAGCCGCGACATGACCGCCGCCGTTCCCACTGCTTCGGCCAAGTCATGCCCCAACGAACGGATGTAGGTTCCCGAACCACACTCGATGCTCAGCCGCAATGCCGGATAGGCGTACTCCAGCACGTCGATTCCGTAAATCTCCACGGGCCGGGGAGCCAATTCCACTTGCTGGCCAGCGCGGGCCAAATCATACGCGCGGCGTCCTTGCACCTTGAGCGCTGAGAATGCCGGCGGTTGTTGCGCGATGCGGCCCACGAATCGCTGGCAGGCGGCTTCGATGGCAGTCCGATCGGGCCGCGGCGCGTCCGCGATTTCTTGCACTTCGCTGTCGGTATCCCACGTGGGACTGTCCCGCCCCAAAAGAAACGTGGCATCGTACCGCTTCGGCTGCCGCTGCACGTATTCGATGAGCCGCGTCCCACTCCCCACGCAGACGACCAGCACGCCGGTCGCCAGGGGATCGAGCGTGCCGGCATGTCCCGCCTTGGCCGGTCGCGCTAGCCGTTGCACGCGGTCCACCACCTTGCGGGAAGTTATCCCCGCCGGCTTGTCGATGTTCAGCAGCCCGCAGAGAGGCACGTCGGAGCGAGTTTCGGAAGCGTCCATGCCCCCGATTGTAGCCGCCTGACGCCGAGGCCCAATGCCGGAACAGAGCGCCGATTACCGGGGAACCTCCACCCGTTCGCCCCCCGCGCGGGACATAAGTGCTATCACGACGTCCATCTCCGTTTCCTCGGAAAGAAAAACCACCGCGCCGTCGCACATCGCGGTATAAACTCCCGTGTGAAACGAGTAGAGTCCGCGTCGGCTATTCTCGTTGATCGGCATGCGGATATAAGTATCGTCCATGCCAGCTAACCCGTCCCCCGTGGCCCAGGGGCCTCCCATCAAAGACATCGCGTTGAGGTCAGGTTCGTGAAACTCCTTGGGAAGCGGGGTTGGAGCACCAACTTGTTCGCTGAGCAGTATCGTGTTGGAAAGGCCATCGGTAATTCTCGCCAGATTGGACGGAATGTCGTACTCCACGAACTGTGTATAACCGCCGCCGCGACGGTTTGTGTCGCCGTGGTTGATCCGTCCGAGTGCCCCAAACCAAGCGCACTTTTTTATTCTTTCTTCACCCTTCCATAAACTCATCCTGGCGAATCCGCGATAGTCGAACGTGGGAATTCTCAATCCCTCGGGGATAAGAGGGGACAAATCCAATTCCGATCCCGCGGCCTTCGCGAACATCTCTTGGTCCACGAAGCGGGTCACAGTTCTTGGCGTGGAAGGGCATTGAAAGATGGGCATCGGGGTCGCCGTAGCCTCGATATTCACCGGATCATAAGGTCCGCGAGTGAAATCGAATTGGTCGTACAGGTTTTGCTTTTCTAGAGAAGGCAACGTCTCCACGCGCCAGCCAAACGTGATGTAGGGCCGACGCTCTGCCTTGATTCTAGATTTGTCTTGAGTGCGCCAATACGCGGGAAGATACTCGCTGTGCGCCTCCGCGTAGACATGCAGGGCGAGCGCGATCTGCTTGAGATTGTTCGAGCACGTTAACCGTCGAGCCGATTCACGAGCCGACTGTATGGCAGGGAGCAGGAGCGCGATCAACACGCCGATGATGAAGATCACGACCAAGAGTTCGATGAGTGTGAAACCTCGACGTTTGGCAGTGCGGGACATTTCGATTTCCTTACTTGGGAACCTCAACCCGTTCGCCGCCGGCGCGGGTCATGAGTGCCATGACGACGGGCCATTCCGTTTCTTCGGAAAGAAAGACCACCGCGCCGTCACACATCGCGGCATAGACGCCTGGATGAAAGGAGTACAATCCGCGCAGGCTATTCTCGTTGATTGGCTTACGGGAATAGATATTGTCGAGGCCGTTTCTCCCATCCCCCGTGGCCCATGGTCCGCCCATCGAGTCCATGCGATTAACGCTGGGTTCAGCCCGATCGGCAAACAAATGTGTTGGAACTCCGACCTCCTCCGTGATCAGCACCGTCGATGACAGGCCATCGGTAACATCGACGAGCCTGGGTGGGATATCGAATGCCACGAATTGCGTATATCCCCTGATTGTCAGATCGATGCCCATGTCGTAATTCCGCCAATCTGCTCCAAACCAAGCGGCCTGATGTCTTGGATCATCGGGGGACTCTTGCCATCCGGCAGTCAAATAGCCGCGATAGTCGAACGTGGGAACTTTTACCCCTTTGGGAATAAGGCCGGACCAATCGTTTTGCCCGAAGGAGATCTCCGCAAACGATGCTTTATCGACGAAACGGGAAATGTCTCTCGGTGTCGAAGGGCATTGGAAAATCGGCATTGGAGTTGCCGTGGCTTCGATATTTCGCGGATCGTAAGGACTGCGTGTGAAATCGAATTGGTCGTACAAGTTTTGCATCTCCAGAGGAGGCAACGTTTCCACGCGCCACCCAAACGTCAGGAATGGATGGTTGACTGCTCCTTCGCTAACCTTGTCATGGGTGCGCCAATATCCAGGCAAATAACCACGGCGCGTATCAGAATACACATGCAGCGCGAGGGCGATCTGCTTGAGATTGTTCGAGCAGGTCAGCCGCCGTGCTGCTTCGCGCGCCGACTGTACGGCCATCATCAATAGCGCGACCAGCACGCCGATGATGAAAATCACGACCAGCAGTTCGACCAGCGTAAAGCCACGCCGTTTGGCAGTGCGGTACATGCCGTTTTCCTTACTTGGGAACCTCAACCCGTTCGCCGCCTTCGCGGGTCATGAGCGCCATCACGACGGGCCATTCCGTTTCTTCGGAAAGAAAGACCACCGCACCGTCACACATCGCGGCATAGACCCCCTCGTGAAACGAATAGAGTCCGCGTGGGCTATTTTCGTTGATCGGCATGCGGGTATGGATGCCGTCCAAGCCAACCCATCCGTCACCCGTGGCCCAGGGACCTCCCATCCGATGCATCACATTGCGGTCCAGACCTTCAATTCCCGTAGGAAGCGGGTATGGAGCACCAGCCTTTTCGCTGAGCAAGATCGTGGTGGAAAGACCATCGGTAATATCTGCCATCCTGGGAGGAATGTCGTACGCATCGACCCGTGTATAACCGTCTCCCTGACGATTTGTGTCGCTGTCGTAGATCCGCCAATGTCCCCCAAACCAAACGCATATATGTCTGCTGTTTTCATCCTGCCAATAACCATAGGCGAATCCGCGATAGTCGAACGTGGGAATTTTCAATCCCTCGGGGATCAGAGGGGACAAATCCAATTCCGGTCCAGCGGCTTCCGCGAAGATTTCCCGGTCCACGAAGCGGGAAACATCCTTCGGTGTCGAGGGGCATTGAAAGATGGGCATCGGAGTGGCAGTGACTTCAATATTTCGCGGATCGTAAGGCCCGCGCGTAAAGTCGAACTGGTCGTACAGGTTCTGCATTTCGAGGGGAGGTAGCACTTCCACGCGCCAGCCAAACGTGATGTACGGCGCGCGCGGGGTGCGTACTCTAGATTTGTCTAGAGTCCGCCAATATGCGGGAAGATGATCCCGATGCGAATTCGCATAAACGTGCAGCGCGAGGGCGATCTGCTTGAGGTTGTTCGAGCAGGTCAGCCGCCGTGCTGCTTCGCGCGCCGACTGCACGGCCACCATCAACAGCGCGATCAACACGCCGATGATGAAGATCACGACCAGCAGTTCGACCAGCGTAAAGCCTTGGCGTTTGGCAGTGCGGTACATGCCGTTTTCCTCACTTGGGAACGTCCACTCGTTCGCCACCCTCGCGGGTCATGAGTGCCATCACGACGGGCCATTCCGTTTCCTCGGAAAGAAAGACCACCGCGCCGTCACACATCGCGGCGTAGACACCCGCGTGAAAGGAATAGAGTCCGCGAATGCTATTCTCGTTGATTGGCATGCGGGTATGAACGCCGTCCAATCCAACTATTCCGTCCCCCGTGGCCCAGGGACCTCCCATCCATTCCATCAGATTGCGGTCCAGACCTTCAATTCCCGTGGGTAGCGGGGTTGGTGCTCCAGCCTTTTCGCTGAGCAAGATCGTGGTGGAAAGACCGTCCGTAATATCTGCTAGCCTGGGAGGAATGTCGTGCGCCTCAACCCGTGTATGACCGCCTCCCCGAAGATCTGTGTCGCTGTCGTAAATCCGCCAATGCCCCCCGAGCCAAACGCAGATATGTTTGTTTCTTTGGTCCTGCAAATAGCCAAAAGCGAACCCTTGATAGTCACACGTGGGGATTTTCAATCCTTCGGGAATCAGAGGGGACAAATCCAATTCCGGTCCAGCGACTTCCGCGAAGGTCTCCCGGTCCACAAAACGGGAGACGTCCCTGGGCGTGGAAGGGCATTGGAAGATGGGCATCGGCGTCGCCGTGGCTTCGATATTTGCCGGATCGTAAGGCCCGCGCGTAAAGTCGAATTGGTCGTACAGGTTCTGCATTTCCAGGGGAGGCAGCGCTTCCACCCGCCAACCAAACGTAATGTACGACGCATGCCAGTCAGCTCTAGTTTTATCTCGCTTGCGCCAACGGGCGGGAAGATGATCCTGGTGCGAATTTGCGTAGACATGCAGCGCGAGCGCGATCTGTTTGAGGTTGTGACTACAGGTTAACCTGCGCGCCGATTCGCGCGCCGACTGCACGGCCATCATCAACAGCGCGATCAGCACGCCGATGATGAAGATCACGACCAAGAGTTCGACCAGCGTGAAGCCTTTGCGGCGCATGGCGTTTCTCCCGTTCGGCGTTTCCGTCCGATGCCCTGGCCGTGATTTTAAGACATTCCCATGAAACAGTCACGCGAAATCTGGCAAGGCCAACAGTAGGTCGGAATAGGAGCGAGGTTCGATGTCCGTCGCCTCGATCTGGAATCGGGTGCACAGTTCCGCCACCTGCCGTTCCCCGGCCTGGGCGTCGATGCCTTCACACAGGACCGCTTCGAACTCCAGGAACTGCCCCAGCCGTTGCACTTCATCCAAATGGATGCGGACATTGTGGTGCAGGAAGACTTCGCGGCGTTTGTCCACTTCGCACAGGATGCCGCAGGTGGTGGACAGGGCGGCCCGCAGCTCCGGAGGATCCGGGACGGGCACCAGGCGGTACGTACTTGAGCGTGGCTCCTGCGAGTCGGCCCGGTCGTAGGCGATGAGCTGCCCTTCGCTGCCGTCAATTACGCGGAGCTTGAGCCGGCCTCGCGACACCTGGAAGTAGGTGTCCACCTGCCGCAACTCGCCGAGATATTCGGTGGCCACCGCTTCGGCAATGTCCCGCGCCTGTACTAGCGACGGGACCCGGGCCTTGAGTTCGATGTTTTGCCGGGGCGTCGGTGAACTTTCGGGCGTGCTCATGGCATGAACCTCCGTGTGGATTGCGATGCGTGGACGAACTTCCTTGACAGGCCGGGAAGCGGCGACTGAGAATGGCCGCCTGGTGTTTGGGTAGTTGTCATTTCCCCTGGGAGGCGTGATGCGGGAACCCTTTCGCGTGAAACGGCGAGTCGAATTTCGCGACACGGACGCCGCCGGAATTGTCCACTTTTCGATGTATTATCTCTACATGGAGGCGGCGGAACATGCCTTCTGGCGGCAGTTGGGCATGGGCATCGTGATGAAAGAAGGGGATCAGATCCTGAGTTGGCCCCGCGTGGTGTCCCGCTGCGAATACTTCGCGCCTCTGGTATTCGAAGAGGAAGTGGACATCGAGGTCAGGCTCATCCGTCGGGGGAAGAAGAGCATCACGTACGACTTCCCCTTCCATCGCGGCGAGCAATTGGTGGCCCGGGGGGAAGTCACGGCTGTCTGCTGCCAGATTGTGCCGGACGAGCCCCCGAGTTCGATCGAGATTCCCACTTGGATGGCGGAGAAGTTAGACGCCGTGATCGCCTCCTGAATCTCTGCCGATATTCTTGCACCCTCCTGCCGACGAAAGACGACTCTCCATGCCGGATCTTGTGGTCGACAACCTGACTAAGGAATTCCCCACCGCGCGGGGCACGCTGCACGTGCTACGGGGAGTCTCTTTGGAACTCTCCGCCGGCGATAACGGCGCCATCTTGGGCCCCAGCGGCACCGGCAAGAGCACACTGCTACAAATCATCGGCACGCTCGACCGGCCGACCTCGGGAACGGTCACGCTCGATGACGAGGATTGGAGCCAATTGAGCGAACCGCAGCTCGCCGATTTCCGCAACCGCAAGATCGGTTTCGTGTTTCAAGAGCATTATCTATTGCCGCAATGTTCCGTGCTCGATAACGTGCTTTTGCCTACGCTCGCTCGAAACGCTTCCTCGCCCGCTGAGCGTCAGGAACGGGCGCGGGAACTGTTGCGGAGAGTGGGCCTCCAAGAGCGGCTGCACCATCTGCCGGGGGAGCTCTCCGGCGGGGAACGCCAACGCGCGGCGGTGGCCCGGGCCTTGATCCTCGGCCCGCGCATCGTGCTCGCCGACGAGCCGACTGGCAATCTCGACCAGCGGACGGCAGCGGAATTGGGGGAACTGTTGCTAGGGCTTCAAGCTCAAGAACAGACAATGCTGATCGTCGTCACGCATAGCCTGGAACTGGCCGACCGCTTCCAGCGGCGCTGGGAATTGCGGGACGGCTTATTCCAAGGGGAGTCGTCAGCGGCGACGACGCCGGCAACCGAGGATGCCCAAGAGGACCAGCACGGCTAGGACCCAGGTGGAGGGTTCGGGCACGGCCGCGGCGCCACCATTGAATTTACCGGCGAACTCCACGAAGTCTTGCAGGTCCACGGCGAAGTCGAAGTTGATATCCCCTTCCTCGTGCGAATTTCCCGTGCGGAAGTTGGCCACCATGATGTCGAAGTCAGCCGTGTCGATCGCGCCATCCTGATTGAAGTCTCCAGGATTGTCGGGCCGGGGCGTGGCCATGAAGTCGATGGCGTTGAGCAGGATCTGGTCCGCCTCGGGCGTATAGTTCTTCCCGCCCCAGGAAAGTGGATCGTCATCGGAGCCGCCGGAGAGGAACAGCCGGTTTCCCCCTGCGAATTGGCCCGAGCCGTCGTAGTATTCGACCCCTTGTTCCCAATACGCGGCCCACACGAGGTTCGTGCCGGGATCCTGGGCAATGAGCGTGCCGTTGCCCACGTCGGCGACGTCGATCAGGTCGATGTTGTCCTCCGGTCCCAAGATGGTTTCGTCCCACATATCGACCTGGTTGGAACCATCCAGCACGCCCCCTTCGAAGAGGGGGTGATTGGGGAGCACGGCTTCTAGAGTACCGGTGGTATCCGAGATGCTTGTGCTGTCCACCATCCGCCAACGACTGCTCCGCAGCACATAAGGGGTCATGATAATCATGGGAGCTTGAATGGTGTTCCAACCCGCGATTTCCTCCGGGCTGTCGTCGTAGTTTCCGCTGTTGGTATCCCGGGAAAAGATGATCAATTGCGACCGGCTGAGTTCTTCCGCTAAGACGTCGTTCATTTCGAAAATGAGGCGGTTTTCCACGTTGTGTCCCTGGTCCGCCAGGAAATCCTTCCACTCCGCGTCGAAGCCGGGACCGTGATCCTCGTGGATCCAAGTAATGTCCACGGCATGGGCCTGGATGGAAAAAACGAACAGGATTCCGAGAGCGAAGGGAAAGGAAAAGCGGCTCAACATGCGGGAACCTCTCGGTGAATGGAATGCAAGGCTTGGCGCGCCGAACACGGCAGTCTTTTGACGAGTGGCCACATCATGGTGTCCAAATCAACACTATGTCAATAAAAAATTAGTAAATATCACATAATATTCTTTTGCTTCTCGCCATTTTTTGGCTCGGAATCCCCACGGGTCGGCATAATCGACACTAGCGCAAAAGATTGACGAGGCCCTACAGCCGGCCCATACTGGATCAAGTGGACGGACGTTGAGGCTCCCTCGGTGGCGGATCGCGCCGGTGGCGCCGCTCGATGAATTTCAGGGAAAGCGTCCAGGAACTTGATGAAGGGGCATCCAATACCGGAGGCGGCCAGCTTCCGGCGGACGGGGATATTTTGCCATGTTGTCAGCTTTTCTTACCCGCCGTTCCAACCGGCGGAAGGCGTGCTCCACGGTCGGTTCTCTCCATTTGCAGGGCCGCGTCTTCGAGGCACTGGAAGTTCGGTCGCTCCTCTCGGCCATGCCTGCCGCGGAAACAGCGGTCTGTTTGGCGGAAGATAGCATTCCGGTAGCGGCGGCCCCTGCCAGCGAGTCCGGCGGGGAAGCAGGAACCATGGGGAGCGTTTCCCAGGGCCCCATCACGCAACCCATCGTGACCAATGGGATCGGCATCTCCACGGAGACGGTGGTGATCAATTCCGATCCGCTGAATCCCGTGCAGGGCTTTTTTGATGTCTTTTTGGAAGCTCCCACCAACCGCTCGTTCCGCGCCGCCGGCTACGAAGTTTCTTTGAGCTTGGAAGGCAATCCGTTTGGCATTCGGCTGACGGGCGTGCAGCCGTCTTCCTTCGCCCATCCTCCTCTGTTTGGGAACCAAAACCCGACCGTGTTCAGCACGGGTACCACGCTCAGCGTCACCGATTTTCTCAACAACGGGGATGTCCTGGTGGAAGACGGGGCGGGGCTGTTTCGGGTCGGTTACACCGTCGATCCCGGCGTGACGGGGAGTTTCCGCGTCGCCTTCAACACCGATTTCACGAACGTGGCCGACCGCAACGCCAATACGCTGTTTCTCGAAGCCTTGACGCCTGGCGAAATCCGCGTGCTCAACACCGGGGCACTCTCGATTTCCATCGATGATGTGAGCATTTCCGAGGGAAATGCGGGCAACCGTCAGGCGAATTTCAACGTCACCCTGACCCGCACCACGACCAACACGGTGAGCGTGAACTACGCCACGGCGGGCGTGAGCGCCACGCCCGGAGTCGATTTCCTCTCCACGAGCGGGCGGCTGACCTTCGCACCGGGCGAAACCACAAAACAAATCTCCGTGCCGATCATTGGGGATACGCAGTTGGAGGTTAATGAGACCTTCGCGGTCACGCTTTCCAACCCGGCAGGCGCGACCATTCTGCGGAGCCAAGCCACGGGCACGATCGTGAATGACGACACGAGCGGCGGACAGCAACACCCTTGGCAGAACGCGACGAATCCGGTCGATACTAATAATGACGGGCAATTGACCGCCCTGGATGCCCTGGTCGTGATCAACGACCTCAACGCCTTCGGTGCCCGGGCACTGCCGATCCCGCCAGTGGCGCCGAATCAGCCGCCTCCATTCGTGGATGTGAACGGCGATGACCAGGTTTCCGCCGTGGACGCGCTGATCGTGATCAATGCCCTGAATGAGCTCAGTTCAGGCGGCGCGAGCCCTGCCCCGCTGGCTGCCGAGGAGGTAGCCTCCGAACCGGTCGCCCCGGCCCCTCCCATTGCTGAAGCTGCTCGAGGATTGGCGATTGCCCGTATGCTGGAAAAATCGCGGTCACTTAGCGATGTGCTCGACGAGGATGACGACGAAGAGTTGCCCTGGGAGTGAACCAACAATCATTCTCGCCAGCGGGAGCCGCCTATCCTTGGCGAAGGTTCTCGACAAGCTCCACGAAGTCGATCAGATCGATGGCCGAATCGCCATTGCGATCCCCTTCTCCCGTTCCTCCGGGTTGCTGAAAGTTGGCTCGTAGCCGGGCAAAATCGTCCAAGTCTCCTTGGCCCGGTGGCGGCCCTTCCGCGATGAGCACCAATTCCACGCCCAACTCATACGTGCCCGGCTCGCCGTCCGCGGGCGACTCAATGGACAGCAGGTAGTCGCCCGGTTCCAGCGTGATTTCCCAGCGGCCATCCACGCCGATTTCCCATTGGTCTTCGAATAAGACGTTTTGGCCCGTGGCATCCCGCAGCATCACCATCGCTCCCGCTTCCTGTGAAACCTCATCCAATTCGACGAGCATCAATGCGTCACTTGCCAATTCCAAGGCGAAATCGTCCCGGTCGCCAGGGTATTGAAACTCGCCTAGCACGCGGTCCAGCAAATCATCGCGCAAATCGAGCGGGCGGACTTCAGGTTCCACGAGGAGCTCGGTGTTGACGGCCAACCGATAGCCTCCCGTTCCGGCGTCGCCGGCATGCCCCGCCGAGACAAAATAAGTCCCGGGCGCGAGGAACTGCTCGATGAGGCTGTCATGTCCCTCGCCGCCGTCATTATCCGAGGCCAGCTCCTCGCCATTTTCGTTCAGAAGCCGCAGATACGCGTCGAAGCCTTCGGATTGGCCAAGTTGCTCCAGGCGGACGTGCGCCGCTTGGGGCAGATCCAAGCGATACACATCCTGGTCACTAATGAATTGCAATTCCCCGTCGATCTCCGCGGAGCCGTCTTCCGCGAGATGGAATGCCGGGCCATCTGGATTTGGTTCTTGGTCCGCCTCGTCCGGGGTGATGCGGGCCGAGAGGCGGAACCTGCCCACGTCGTCATCGCGGAACGACCCGACCGAGATGAAATACAATCCGGATTCGATAACCGGCTTAAAGCGGCTATCGGTCGTTCCTTCCTCCACGTCGTCATTCAGGGCCACCAACCTTCCCGTTTCATCGTACAGCCTCAAAAGCGGGTCGAACCCAGAGGACGCTCCCCGCGCGAAGATATCGACTTCGACGCGTGTGTGAAAGAAAAACGGGAAGTGCATGCGCCGGAATTCCTCATTCAGCCCGCCGCTCGTGACCCAGTTACCGTTTCCATCCGTGACCCAAGGAGGATCCGACGTATCTTGCTCCCGGGCAGGCGTCGCCACGACGGTGATAAAGTATTCACCGAAGATGTTTTCCGAGTGGGCATCGGCAATCAGATAGTATCGGCCCGAGGTCCCCAAAAAAGGCAGCACGGAGCCTCTTTCGGCGACAATCGGAGGATGCACGACCTGGCCGTCTTCGTCGACGACCATCATCGAGACGGTCATGTTTTGAAAGCCAGGAAAGATTTGGAACTGGAGTTCGGTCGGTTCGCTGACCTCGATTTGAAAGACATCTCGGTCGGTGTCGAACTGGAACTCACCACTAAGAAGCTGATAACCGAACGACGAACTCGGTTCGAACATCGGAGCATCCGGGCCGGGTTCGTCCGGTTCTGGATCGTCGGCAACACTCCTGAGCTCGACTTGCAGAAAATAACGGCCCACGAAGTCGTTCCGCGTGTCGCTCGCTTCGATAAAATAGACACCGGGTTCCAGCGTTTTGCCGAGACTGCTTTCGAATCGATCGCCGGAGTCGTCGTCACTCGCGATCAGTTCTCCCTCGCTGTTATAGAGCCGCAATCGCGGGTCCATGCGTTGCTCGAAATCACTCAAATAGGCGAGAATATTGGAACGGCTCGCCACACGAAAACGGTAGACGTCCCGGTCATTCGCGAAGTGGATTTCCCCCTCTTGATTGGCGTTGCGTTGCGCATCGAACGCCAAGGGGGTGGCGTCAGGACCTGGCACCTGCGGGGCTTCGTCGACCACCAACGGATCGAGATTGATCTCCAGTACATATTCACCCAGGCTGGAATTCTTTTCGAAGGCCGACACGAAATAGGTGCCAGGGTCGAGCGTTTGAATGAGACGGCTATTGAACAGGGAGCCGGAGTCGTCGTCGATGGCCAGGACCTGCCCCTCTTCGTCGTATAGCTTGAGCAGCAAATCCAGCCCGCCGGAGAGCGAGCGCAGATCTATCTGTAGCGTGGCGGCTTCTTCCAAGGTGAATTGGAAGGTGTCCTGGTCGCCAGTGAAGCTGAACGTCGTCTGCACGGTGGAGATGTCTCCCGAATTCAGCGGAATGGCCGGAGCACGAGAGCCGGGCTCGCTCGGTTCGCCATCGGCCCCCACGTCTGCCCGCGAAATTTCCAGCTCATAAGCTCCGGCCTCGCGGAAAAACGATTCCGCCGAAATGAAGTAACGGCCAGGCACCACCTGCCGTGTAATCCGGCTGTCGGAGGAAAAGCCGAAATCATCGTTGAACTCGATTTCTTCTCCGCTTCCGTTGAGCAGCCGCAGGACAGTATCGATCTCTAGCGAGGGAGAGCGGAGGTTGATGTCGATATCGGTCAATTCAAAAACGTCGAAACGAAACATGTCACGGTCATGCGTGTTTTCCAGCCGTCCCGACAGGGTCACCAAGCCTTCCTTGCCAAAATCGATTTTTTCCGCGCCGAGGTCCGCCTGGTCCCCGAAATCGTCCTCCACGGTAATGCTGCCGTCCAACACGCCATCGATGAAATCCGCCATGACATCCACGCGCGTGCTGATTGATTGGCTTCCCAGGCTGAATTCGTCCCCGAATCCGTTCGAAGTGATCCCCGCGATGAGCAACTCTCCGTCGACTTCGATGAAATTCGGCCCACCGGAGTCGCCACCGGCGGTGTTGCTCTCCGCATGGCTATCAAGGGTCCAAACCAACTCCAATCCGGTCACCTGGTCCAGGGGCGTCGTGCCCCACATCTTCGTCCCGAAGTCCGAGATCGTGCCTCCCCGACTGCTTCCGGAGAAGCCAAATCCCACGAGGATCAGTTCCGAGCCAACCGCTGGACGGCGGCGAAGAATGTCACTGGGCGTAATGCCCGGCACAGGTTCGGCAAGTTCGACGACCGACAAATCGTAGGTGAAATCGCTGAAAAAACCGGGATCATAGTTGGGATGGTCGAAGATCTCCGCAGCCTCATAGCGTCGGCCCTCCAGCTCGAAGTACACCTCGTCCCGGAAAAAAAAAGCCGTGCAGTGCGCCGCCGTGAGCACGTGCGAAGGAGAAATCAGCGTTCCCGTGCAGAGATCGGAAAGGATTCCCACGGAGGGAAATTCGTTTGTGCGGCTGCCATTGACGATCTTGGGATGAGGGCGCACGGCCACATCAATGGATTCGCGGGTGATTCCAAGACTGATTTCCTCGGCCAAATCAGTTTCAACAACATCGCCAGCCAGCAACCTTCGGTCTTCCAATCGTTCGACGCATGGCTGGAAATGCCTGGAAAGACCCCTGCCGCCACCTGAAGACAAGCGTTTCATGAAGTTCGTGCCTCGCGGGACTACCGACAACCGCTTGCCCCGCGCGGCCACCGGGAGGATAGGATAGGTCGATTAATGCATCGCACTCAAGGCGATTTGGAATTTTGGCGCGTCAACGTGAATGGGTGCATGCCATGCCACGGACGCAGGCCATTTGTCAGTCAATATATCTACATTCGATTGCAAATTCCAGGCGAGTAGGGATTTCTCCACGAACCGAAAGCCGCATGACAAGCACTGGGCGGTTGTTCCGGATAAGCTGATGTGGTGAGTTGGCGAGAAGGAACTCCGCTCGAATGTGGCCAGCGGATTTCAAAATCTGTATTTGTCCTTTTGGAACGGGGAAGAATGAATCTCAACCAGGCCCTCCACATCGCCGCCACGGCATGGCTCGCGTGCGCCGCCGTGACCTCCGCCGATTCGCCCAACTGGCCGCAATGGCGAGGCCCTTTGGGCACTGGTGAGGCACCGGACGCCGATCCTCCCATCCAGTGGACCGAAGAGGAAAACGTACGCTGGAAAATTGCCCTCCCTGGCCGAGGGCATTCCACGCCCATCGTTTGGCGGGACCAAGTGTTTCTTACGGCGGCGGTTCCCGTCGGCCCCGCGTTGGAACCGAAGTTCAGCGGTGCACCGGGCGCCCACGACAATCTGCCCGTTACGCGGCGGCATCAGTTCATGGTCTTCGCCCTCAGCCGAGGCGATGGCCGAATCCTCTGGCGGAAGACCGTGCGGGAAGCGTTGCCGCATGAAGGAGGCCATCACTCCGGCAGTCTGGCCTCGGCTTCCCCCGTGACTGACGGCGAGCATTTGTTCGCCTTCTTTGGTTCGTACGGGCTGTATTGCCTCCGCCTGGACGGCACGCCCGTGTGGCAACTCGATCTGGGCCGGATGCAAAGCAAACATGGCCACGGCGAGGGGAGTTCGCCGGTGTTGTTTGGCGACGTACTCGTTGTGAATTGGGATCATGAAGGGGAATCGTTCGTGGTAGCGCTCGACAAGCGCACCGGCCAAGAGAAATGGAAAGTCCCACGCAACGAAGTCACGTCCTGGGCAACCCCCATCGTCGTCGAACGGGAAGGCCAGGCTCAGGTCATCATCTGCGGCACGCAGCGCGTCCGCGGCTACGATTTGCGGACCGGTAAAATCCTCTGGGAGTGCGGCGGTTTGTCAGCGAATATCGTTGCTTCGCCAGTCTACGCGGACGATATGCTCTTCGCCGGCAGCAGCTACGAAAAGCGGGCCTTGTTGGCCATCCGACTGCCTGACGCGCGGGGAGACATTACGAATTCCGACCACGTGGTTTGGAACCGCTTTCGCGGCACGCCTTATGTTCCTTCACCGCTCCTATATGGCGATGCCTTGTATTTTCTGGCCCATTACCAAGGCATACTCACCCGCGTGAACGCGGCCACGGGAGAGGATCAGCCCGGCGCGATGCGGCTTCCGGGCATTGGCAATCTTTACGCTTCGCCCGTGGGCGCGGCAGGCCGCGTTTACATCACCAGTCTGGATGGCGCCACCGTCGTCATCAATCACGATGCTGTTCCTCGAGTGTTGGCCCTAAACCGTCTGGAGGACCGTTTCAGTGCCTCGGCGGCCATTGCCGGACGGGAAATCTATCTCCGTGGCTTGGAGCATGTGTATTGCCTCGCCGCACCGGAGCCAGACGGCCATTGAGCCTGTTTTTTTGCGCGCACTTGGAATTCGCGCTGGCGGGCCTACAATCCCTCGACTTTTCGCGTGCTCGGATTTTGCGCGCGGCGTGTTCACAAACGTCGACTTGGGAGCCCCGCAAATGTTTCACTATCACAACCCTGTTGCATCATCTTTGCTGTTGTTTGCGATGATGGCCACAACAGGTTCAGAAGCGGCGGAAAACGTTGCTCCGGCCACGTGGCCGCAATGGCGCGGACCGAACCGGAACGCCAAAATCGAAGCCGATCCTTGGCCGGAACGCCTGGATAAACAGGCACTGCGCCGCGCGTGGAGCGTTGCCTTGGGACCCAGTTATTCCGGCCCAATCGTTGGTCACGACCGTGTGTTTGTGACGGAAACGGTGGATCAGAAGTATGAAGCGGTCCATGCGCTCCATCGCGAGACGGGTGAGAAAATCTGGTCAGCCCAATGGGAAGGCTCGCTCAGCGTGCCTTTCTTCGCTAAATCGAATGGCGACTGGATCCGCTCCACGCCCGCCTGGGACGGCGAGCATTTGTACGTGGCCGGCATGCGGGACGTCCTGGTCTGCCTGCGCGGCGATACGGGAAAGGAAGTGTGGCGGGTAAACTTCGTGAGCAAGCTCAATGCGCCGGTACCGCAATTCGGCTTCGTCTGTTCTCCCCTGGTGGTCGGCGACCATGTCTACGTCCAGGCGGGCGCCTCCTTCGTGAAGCTCAATAAATATACGGGCGACATCGTGTGGCGGACGCTGCAGGACGGCGGCGGCATGTTCGGCAGCGCCTTCTCCTCGCCGACTTGGGACACGATTGCCGGCGTGCCGCAGCTCGTCGTGCAGACGCGGGCCAAGTTGGCGGGCGTCGATCCCGCCAGCGGCCAAGTGCTCTGGTCCGAGGAGGTGCCGGCTTTCCGAGGCATGAATATTCTGACACCCACCGTGTATGGCGACGCCGTCTTCACCAGCAGTTACGGCGGCCGCACGTTTCTTTACACCGTGAATCGCGCGGCGGAGGGCCTCAAGATTTCTCCCGCCTGGGACAATAAATCTCAAGGCTATATGTCTTCACCTGTCGTGATCAATGGGCATGTCTACTTGCACCTGCGGAATCAGCGCTTCATTTGCATTGAGCTGGCGACCGGGCAAACCAAATGGTCCACGCGGCCTTTCGGAAAATATTGGAGCCTGGTCGCCAATGGCGATCAAATTTTGTCTCTGGATAGTGATGGCACGCTCCGGCTGATCCGCGCGAATCCTGAACGATTCGAACTTCTCGACGAGCGGAAGGTGAGCAAGGACTCTTGGGCTCATTTGGCCGTGTGCGACCAAGAAATCTTCATCCGGGAGATCAATGCGATGACCGTTTACCGCTGGGAAGGTTGAGCTGCCCCAGCCGAAGACGGTGCCGGTCATTCGGATTAAAACATGTGGACAGGACTGTCGCTTCGGTTGGTCCTTCGGGCTTGAAACGCCGATGAACGAAGTGACGTGATTGTTTTGCCATTTGGCCTTGGACATCGCATAAGGGCTGCTAGGTTTGACCGAGGATCCTCTGCCGGTCGGCTACTGCTGTTTCGCGGATCAGCGAAACGTGGGCGACTACTGCATTCATCAGGCGAATCAGCGGCTCTTTCCTCGCTTTCGCCTGGTGGACGCCATCCACGATGAAACGCACGTGAACCTGTTCGGTGGCGGCACGCTGTATCCGTATGGCCTGCGCTGGAAGTACCCACGTCGTCCGCTCAATTTCTCCATCGGCATCGGGGTGCAGGAACCGGTGAAGCGGAAGTTTGGCCTGCTTACGCGTTGGGCCATGCACCGTTGGAATTTTCCCGTGCTGGGACTGCGTGGTCCTCGGTCACGGGAAGTTCTGCGGCGGCACGGCATTCACGGGAAAGTCACCGGAGATACGGCGCTGGCGCTGGAGGTCGAGGACGCGGGCGGTGAGTCGACATCCGCCGCGTCTCTGCGCGTCGCCGTTTGCCTAGTGGGCGAGCCGATCGAATCCCGATTTGGCGAACCGTGCCGGGTGGAGCGGGAACTGACCGACGCCTGCCAGCGGCTGCAAGCGTCCGGTTTGGCGATCTCCGTGATTCCGTTCTGCCAAGATGACCTCGAAGCCTCGCGGCGTTTGCATGATCAATTGGTACAGTCCGGCGATTGTACGCTCGTCGATTTTTGGGCGTCCCCCATATCGGGCGACCTGCCACGCTTTCTGCGCGAGCTTGCCGCGTGCCGGTTCATGCTGGGCGAACGGCTACATGCCGCCGTGATGGCCGCTGCGGTCGGCGTGCCATTTTTGGCCATCGGCTATCGGCCCAAGTGCTTCGATTTCGTCGAATCGCTGGACCTATCCCCCGCGCCCATCGTGCATCCGGATGCCCTCAACGGCGAGCAGGCTGCCGGGCATGTGCTCGCCAATGTGGACAATCAGGGATTGCGGTTGGCGATTCAGGAGAAGGTGGAGGGGTGGCGGCAAACGCTCCGTGCGACGGCGGAGGAGATTCAGCGGATCGCCCTCGACGCCTAGAACCGGTAGTAGCGCGAGGTGCCGGGGGAGGCGGCGGGCGGGTTGCGGCGCTGGAAGCCAGGGGCGGAGGGGCCGCGGGGCTGCCCGAATTCGACCGTCCGTTCGTCCCCCTGGTAGCCGATGTAGTCCAGGAACTCATCCAGCGAGATGCGTTTCACGCCCAGGCCCCGGGCGGCCCGCAGCATCTCGGTGTTGGCCGTGACGAAGGACTGCACCCGCTGCAATTCGCGGGGATTTTCCGACTCCACCTGCGGCGGCGTCCCCTCCACGATGTACCGCGTATGCACCGACATGTTGTCGGGCCCGAAGCCGGCGGGGCTATTTCCCTGCGCGTCGATATAGGCGTCGACCGTGCCGCCGTTGAGCCGGATCAGCGAAAGCATCGTGTCCAAATCACTACGCCCGTCGCTATCGATGTCGATGAAGCCGGTCACGGCGAAATGTTCCCGCCGGCCGGGGTGCCAGGCCGGGGAGAAAATCTTGTCACCCGTCAAGATCGGGTTGGTCAGCGTCTCGTCGGTGATGCGGGCCTCGGCCGAATGGGGGCCGGTGATCCGCACCACTTCGATGGCCCCCTTCCGTTCGGCTTGGGCCACCTGCTCGGCATCCCGGCCGTACACGCTGAAGGTCGCCTGCCGCGGCAAGGCGTCCCGGCTGCCCACGTTGATGGAGACCGTGCCCCCCCGGGCGGAGACGCGGGTGATTCGCCCGTCGGCCACTTCGAAGTTGTCCGGCTTGCCTTGCTCGCTCTGCTCGCGGAAGACTTCGTAGCGGGTCTGCAAATCCTGATGCTGGGCCTGCAGGTTGTCGTATTGCTGCCGCTGCTCGCTCACGGCCTGTTCCATCTGTTCCTTCAGCGTGGCCACCTGGCTCAGGAGCTGTTCCTTATCGGCGTCGATCTGTCCCTTTTGCTCCTCGAGCGCCGTTTGCAGATTCTTGACATCCGTGGCGTATTGGTCGAGCAGGTCCTGGTTTTCCTGGAGCTTTTGGGCCGTGGTGGCCTGCAACTGCTGGTAATCGCGCTGCAGTTGGGCCAGCCGGTCCTTCTCTTCCACGAGTAGGGTATTCGCATCATTCAGGGCGCTGCCCAGCGTTTCCATCAGGCCCGTGTAAGACTGCTTCTCCTCCGGCAGCCCGGCCCCCCACTGGGCCAAATGCTGCTGGAATTGGGTGCGGGCCGCTTCGATCCCATCGGAATCGAGGGAGACACCGATGGTGGCCTTCAGCTCGTCCCGGTCATTGGTCGCGTCCCGCAGTCCGTTGTTGGCGTCGCTGGCCTGCGTGGCGTTTTCCTGGGCCCGGGCTTCGGCCTTTTGATAACTACTGAAGGCGAAATAGGTGGTGGCCAGCAGGATCACGGTGAGCATCACGAGCACGATCAGCGCGATCTGCAAGCCTTGGTTTTCCTTCGCCGCCATGAGATGATTCTCCGTTGGAATACGCCGGTGCCCGGACCGCGAGAGGGCCGCGCCGGACCGAACAGTCCGTTGAAAAACGCCCTCGTGACATTTTTCAACCTCGCCGCCGAGTTCGCCATGATTGGCTCAGCAAAGCTGCTCCCGGCTGGCAAAAATAACGATTTACGTCGTCATTTCGAGCATCACTCCTGTGATGCGACAGCCTGTTGAGTATTTCAACAGGCCGCGAAGAAAAGCACCTACTGTCAGACAAGATCCGCCGGGCCGCCCGAAAAAACACCGACATTCCGGAGGCGCCAGGCCGCCCGCCTGCCACTCTCGGCCCAATCTCTTGATCCTATTCCCCCCCACACCCCCTGTCAACGAATTTCAAGCGCGGGAAACGCCCCCCCGCCCACGGCTTTTCCAGCCCTTCGCCCACGCGAGGAGGGG
>JANQPP010000061.1 GCA_028289405.1 Pirellulales bacterium | reverse complement strand
GGGCGGATATGGAGGATATGGAGGAGGATACGGCGGTGGCGGCGGCTACGGAGGCGAGTCCGGCGGCATGAGCTCCCCCACCACGATTGACATGGCCGTCATCTCCGCCCGCGGCGCCGTAGGGCCCAGCGGCGGAATCGATGGCCATGTCAATCGTGGTGGGGGAGCTCATGCCGCCGGACTCGCCTCCGTAGCCGCCGCCACCGCCGTATCCTCCTCCATATCCTCCATATCCGCCCGCCATGCCGGCGCCTCCTCCGGCGGCATCTCCGCCAATCCGCACGAATTCGATCGTCTTGATGGCCGCGTTGTACCGTCCCGAAGCGTCCGCATTCGTGCGGGCAATGATGTTGAACATCGCCTTGTAAACCCAAAGATCTTCCTGGGCGAGGAGAATTTCTTCGGTGGTGGGCGCCGTTTGCCACGTGAGGCGGCTGAGAATCATTTGGCGGTTATGATCACTCCAGACGACTTTCCCCGGCAGCTTGGGATCAAACTCCTGTTGGGTGCCCGCAGTGCCGTAGGTGGAACCGTACCCCGTGGCGCCCCCACCGTAGCCGCCATAACCGGCTGCGGAACCACCGCCCGCGCCGTAGCTACCTCCCCCATACCCGCCGCCGTAACCGGAGCTAGTACCAAAGCCCATCTCCTCGGGTTTGCGGGCTTCCACGATTTCGCCGAGCTTCGGCACTTCTTCCTTGGCATAGTTCCAATAGATTTCGCGGTATTTGTCGCTCAACTTCTGGTTCTGCTGGAGCTTCACGACTTGATCGCGAAATTCTTGCGGCAATTCTGGCGGCCACACAAGAATATCTTTTTGGCGGTCATAGACCAACTGCCAAGCGGCATCCACGGACTGGCGGAGCCCCTCGGTCATGGTATCCACGCCGGGCGACCAGGTGGCATTGGCCAGTTCTTCCGGCGGCGTGCGCTGGATGGTATTGAGGTTGTTGAATTTAGATTCGATGTCGGACTTCTGCTGCTGGTAAGCGGCGATCAGGCCGCTCGAGGAGAGATACCAGGCCGCCACGCCCAGACCCGCGATCAGCAGCATGAGCAGCCAAAAATGCAGCCGGCGAACGTACCCGAAAAATGTTTTGAGTTGATCCATGGCGACACGTGCTCCTTTCAGTTTGCCTCATTCTCTGGGGGAGCGCTCAAAGGCGGAACGCTGTCCAAGGCTCCCTGATCCGACAGAGGTTCCGCGGCGGAATCCTCCACGTTCTCCTCAAGTGGGGCATTCGCGGCCGCTTCCTGCGCCGCCAGTGCCCGCTCCGCCTGTTGTTGCAGCCGTTCGCTGCGCAGGGTGGGTTTCCAAGCGAATTGAATCACGAAGTCGAACTTTTTGAGGTCGAGCATTTTGACATCGCTCAAATAGCCCCCCGCACCAGCAGCGCCCGGATAGGTGCCCGGCGCGTTCGCCAGCGGCGCGTCTTCCGCCTCTCCGTTCTCCCCATTAGCGGAGGCATCTTGCGGATCCTGTGTAGGATCCGGGATTTTCATCTCATACACGGGAGACTTCCAGCGAATGACCGGATGGCTGATGCCGAGATCCGCGATGGCGACTTCTTCCGGCGGTTGTCCTTCGCCGGCGGGCAACAAGATTTTCCCCTCTTGGAGCTGTTTGATAAACGTTTGACGGACGAATTCCGCGCCGCTGTTGGAGAGCTCCTCGTTGTGGAAATGATAGCCGTCAAGCTGGATTACCCAACCTTCGCCCTCGGGGCCGGATTCGCCGCCTTCTTCCGGCTCGTCGGAGAAATCTTCGACAGCGGGAGTGTCATATCCACTGCCCCCATATCCGCTTCCTCCACCGGCGCCATATCCACCCGCGTCGCCACCATATCCGCCGTATCCTGCACCGTAACCTCCCTGTCCGCCGCGCTGCAGGGGGGTGCTGGTATTGGTCCACCACTCGGAAAGGTTCGTGTACCGCTCACCTTCGGCGAATTCTTCGCAACGCAGCGAGGTGATATAGAGGATATCGCGCTGTGAGATGTAGTCTTCCTTGGAATTCTTAAAGTCGCTCAGCTTGCGATCATCGCGCGGCAAGCAGGCGTTGATGGCCTTCATCAGTTCGAGCCAGGCCAGGCGTCCCTCCACATTTCCGGTGAGCGTCTTGCCAATGTCCTGAATCTCTTCGTACTTGGCTTTGCTCGATTCGTACTGGCTCTTGTAGTTATTGACTTCGCTGACAATCGCCTCCGTGCTAGAGAAGGCGCTTCGATAACGCTCCGGATCGGTCACTGCCCAGGCTTGCCAAGCTCCGTAATAGTTGATGGCGCAGCCGAGGAGAATGACCGCCGCCGCCGCCACGGCCCAGGGTTTTTTTGACCGCACCAGCCGCTGCGTGACGACCTCCTTGGGCATGAGATTCGTCGAGAGCTTGGACCGGCCCATGCCCTGCACGGCGAGGCCATAGCAGACGCCGAAGCTAAGCAGGTTGTTCTTGAACGCGGGAGCTCCGGTCACGGCGTCCCCCGTCAATGAGGGAAGGGAAGTCAAGGATTCGACTTCCAACTCCAGATTTTGCGATAGGAACCGCTGGAATCCGGGGAGCTTCATCGCGTTCCCCAAGGCGAGCACGCGGCCAATCTTCGCCTTGCGGTCGATGCTCTTGTAGTAGCCGATGGAACGCTGCACCTCGGTCACGAAGTCGTTGAACACGCTTCGCATCGCGCGGATCACCATCTTGGGATCTTCCGCCTGCGTGACGTTCCGCT
The DNA here is from genome assembly GCA_028289405.1 of Pirellulales bacterium. Taxonomy (GTDB): domain Bacteria; phylum Planctomycetota; class Planctomycetia; order Pirellulales; family JANQPP01; genus JANQPP01. Next base: position 33,742 of record JANQPP010000061.1, on the reverse strand, counting down.
TCAGGTGCTCGGCCTTGGCAAAGGTAAGCTTAAGCTCCTTGGTCAGCGCCTTGGTGAAATGGCTGCCTCCCAGGGGAATGCTCCGCTGCCATACCCGCTGGCCGTTGGTCACCACTAAATCCGTGGTGTCCGTGCCCACGGAAAGCACGGCGACGTATTCGCCAGGATCGGACGAGTCCCCTTCCGCCGATACCCGCAATTTGTCGAAAGCCACGCAGTTGAAGACGGCCAGCGGCGCCAACTGCACGACGTCGACCTCCACCTTCGCGTCGGTGAAGGGGCGGATAGCCTGATAGACCTGGTCCCGTTTCATCGCGAAGAGGCCCACCTCGGTCTCTAGCGCGAAGCCGTCTTCTTCGCCACCGCCAGCAATTTGCTGATAGTCCCACACCACGTCCTCGAGCGCGAACGGAATTTGCTGGCGGGCTTCATACTTAACGATATCCGGAATCTTTTTGGCCTCGACCGGCGGCAGCTTGATGAAGCGTGCCAAACCGCTTTGCCCCGAGACGGAAACCGCCACGCGGTCACCTCGCACCGAATTGCGGGTGAGAAATTGTTTCAGGGCGTCCGCCACGAGCTTGGGCGGATCGGCATCAGGTTGCGTAAGAATCTTGGGATATTCGATGTAGTCGAAGCCATCCACGATGACTTTTTGGGGATCCGCATCCGGCAAGCAGCGGAGTGCCTTGAGGGCACTATTACCTATATCAATTCCCCAGACGGCGTTGTTTCTCGCCATGTTTGATCCCTCTTTCCTGTTCCAAGGCTCGGCAAGGAGCCGCACGGTCCATCAGAGGTGGCAGCTTACGACCTTGTGAACGGCCGACAAGACAGGAGACGAATTACGCACAATCAAGCTGCCTCTGTTCCGACAACCTCCCAATGTATCGCCAGCTTAAGGGAAATGTCAACAAAATATGAAAAGACTTTTTTGCCTGACACACTCCGGAAAGCCCCGTGCTGAGCGGAGTTGCATGCGATATGCTGCGGAAGTGATGCCCGAGTTTGGGCCCAATCGGGCCGAAACCCGTGCATGTCGCGACAGTTCTTGATCTGACTTGCAGTGAATTCTAGCCACTTATCGGGATTTTCGATGGACCACAGCGTATTAATTCCGTGCCACAGCCTGGAAGATTTTCCACAGCAACTCGAGGACAGCGAAGCAGATACGCTATTTGCCTCCTGGACCGTGCTATGGCATCCGGCCCTGTTGGCACGGCATGGACACTTGCCCCTCTGGCACAGCGTGCATGATCCGCCCGATGGCGCCGAAGGCCGTCTGATTGTGGTCCCCTCGGTTTGTGATGACCTCCTCTACGAGGAATGGTGGGAGCGGGCACGCCAAGAACAGGCCATCGTGGTTTCTGGCGGTGAAAACCGTGAAATGCTGTTTGATCAGATTCGGGAAGGCTTGGGAAACGCCTTGCCGCATGTGGAGATCGAGCCCACATGGGTCAACGACTTCTACGCGCTCGGCTTCTGTTATTTGCAGATCGAATTGCTTACGCGGCAGATGCGTTACCTGAGCCATATCGACCTGGTGCAACTCGAAAATGAGGCGATGGCGGCGGCCCAGGCCTTGTTGCGTCAAGACGAAGCGGTCGAGGAGCATTTGGCCCGCTGCTTCGATGTGTTGGCCGAATCCCGAGATCATTTCTACGCCGTGGGTAGCTACTTGCTCGACTTGACGCTGGTAACGCCTGGCTGTTCGGCGGACGATTTGCGCCGTGAGCTTTGTCATGCCACGCCCACCAATCTCGTGCTCTCGGGTGCCACTCTGGAAAAGATGGCACGCGAAAACGGTGAAGCGGTGGAAGTCCTGCGCGAGGCGGCCAGTCAGAAAAAATTGTTTCTGGCGGGAGGAGAATACCAAGAAGCGGAAGTCCCCTTCTTGCCATTGGAATCATGGTGGACGCAACTTTCCCAGGGCCAGCAGGTTTTCGAGCGAATTTTGGGGATCTTGCCCAAGAGTTTCGCACGGCGGCGGGCCGGTTTGTCGCCAGCTTGGCCGCAAGTGCTCTCCCTTGCCGGCTACGAAGGCGTGCTGCATGCCACGCTAGATGATGGGCGATTTCCTAGGGCGAGCCAGTGCAAGAGCCGATGGCAGGGTACCGATGGCACGGCTCTCGATGCCGTGTTTCGTATCCCGGCGAATGCCGCGTCTTCCTCCACATTCTTGCAGTATGCCGCACACATGGGATCCACCATGGATTTGGACCACGTGGCGACGCTCTGTTACGCGCATTGGCCGGGCAGAACTTCCCCCTGGTACGATGACATGCGTCGCGCGGCGAAATACAACCCCGTCTTGGGGAAATTTCTCTCGCTAGAAGAGTATTTCCAGGGAACGGACATGCCGGCTCACCTGACGTCGCTTCCCGCTGACGATTACTACGCTCCCTATTTGGAACAAGACGTGACGCGCGGCGTGCCGGATCCGATCTCTCGATTGGCCCGGGCGTATGAACGATCGTTGTGGATCGAAGTGGGAAAGGGAGCCGCCTTATTGCTGGACGCATTGGGAGGTCGATTGCATCCAGAGAACCAACGAGTTCGGGAACTGTTGTTACAGATCGGTGAGTCAAATACCAATCTGTCAGCGCAGCGGCACGACGAATTCCATGCCGATTTCCAAAACCGCTGGCAGAAAGTGGTGGATGCCTGCGCGGATCTCCTGCCTCGCGACGCCGCCGGCGAGGAAACCGGGCAACTTGTCCTCAACGCCACCAGCTATGCCCGTTTGTGCCCCATGCCACTGAGTTCGGAATCGGTTTCAGAAACTCCTGAAACGGAAGCAACTACAACACCAGCTTCACTCACCGTCCCAATTTCACGCGACGTGACCGTGCCGCCGATGGGATTTGCATGGGTTTCTCAGCAGAACCCGACTGAGAAAAAGTCGGCTCATCCGCTGGTTGCCGAAGGGCGGACGTTGCGCAACCGCTTTCTTCAGGTGACCCTTCACCCGGATGCCGGCGGTATTCAATCCGTGTTCGTGCCCAACCGTCGGGGAAATCGCCTCTCCCAACAATTAGCTTTTCGCCGGGAAACCACGGAAGCGGACACACCGGAAGCCGTGAGTGGCTCCGAAGATGGCGGCGTCTATTCAGAAATGCAGTCCGAGTCGATCGAAATCATCGATTCGCGAAACGATGACCGTGCGGCGATTCGCTCGCGCGGTTCACTAGTGGATCCCGTGCTCGGTGGCGTGGGCACTTTTGAACAAATCACCAGCATTTCACGCGATTCTCGGCTGATTGAACTGGATATCACGCTGGATATTCAGCGGGAACTAGAGCCTCGGGCGTGGGAAACCTATTTCGCCGCGCGCTTCGCTTGGGCCGACGCCAGTTGCGAAATGCGGCGTAGCTTGGCGGGCGGCAGCCATCGCACGGATCGGCAACGCGTCGAAGCGCCGGAAGTCGTGGAACTGATTTCTGATAACCAGACGACAACGATTCTCACCGCCGGCCACCCCTATCATCGAGCGGTCGGCCTGCGAATGCTGGATACGTTGTTGGTGGTCGCGGGAGAAACACGGCGTCACTTTCGACTCGGCATCGGGATCGATTTGGCCCATCCGTACGCGACTGCCAAGCAGTTCCTTTCCCCCGTTGGCATGGCCAGCAAGCTGGGGGTATGCCCTGCGGCGGGTTCTTCCGCTTGGCTGTTTCATATCAACGTGAACCACGTGGTTGCCACGCATTGGGAGCCGGTCTCTTCCGAGGAAGGCAAGGTAAGCGGCTTCCGCGCTCGACTGCTGGAAACCGAGGGGCAGCCTTGCCAGACGCGCCTGCGATGCTTCCGCCATGTCCATCGCGCCCGACAACTCGATTTGACGGGAAAGGTATTGAGCGATCTGGCCGTGGACGAAGAAGGCATCCGCTTAGACCTGGGAGCCCATGAGTGGATCTACGTGGAAGCCGAGTGGTGAGCACTCGGTCCATTGGAGCGAAAGATTCGAAAGCCGGCAAAACGCCAATCCGAGTATCCCTTCGAGTATGCCGCTTTATTGGTCCAGAAAACTGGCTTACACTGTAGGGCATGATTATCACCATTGATGGGCCCGCCGGAGCGGGAAAAAGCAGCGCGGCACGGAGTTTGGCCGAGCGATTGGGTTTTCGTGTGCTCGACACCGGGGCCATGTATCGCGCGGTGACATGGGCCGCGCTGCAACGCGATGTGGTCATGAGCGATGGGGACGCATTGGCACAGTTGGCTAACGACTTGGACATCCGCTTGCAAGGTGATCAGGTATTCGTGGATGGGATCGACGTGACCGTGGCCATTCGCGCACCGGAAGTCGCCGATGCCGTGCATTTCATCGCTGATCAACCGAGAGTGCGAGCCCGGCTCGTGGAACTCCAGCAGCAGGTGGCCGCGCAGGGGGATTTCGTGGCCGAGGGGCGTGACCAGGGAACGGTCGTGTTTCCTCAAGCACCTTGCAAATTCTTCGTGACCGCCAGCGACGAGACGCGGGCCCTCCGGCGGCATCAGGAACTTCGCGAACGGGGACTCGATTGTTCATTGGAGGAGGTGGCACAACAGCAGCGGGAACGTGACATCCGCGATGCGAGCCGCCCGGTGGGACGTCTATATCGCGCTCCGGACGCCGTGGAAATTCAAACGGACGGGCTTACCGCGGAGGAAGTCGTGGAGTTGCTCCACCAGCATGTGGCGGAATGCCTTTCCCGATCTACCGCCTCGTCCAGTTAAGCGAGGACCGCATCCAAGTGGCCTCGAACAGCGTTTCCCCTTCTAAGCCGCTGCCGCGTGTTTCGGTTCGGGCACGTTTCAAGCAAAGGGCACGGCTCATCTGGTATCGGGGCATCCAGGTGCTTTGCCGATTATTGGCCATGTTCGTGCTTCGGCTCCGTTGCCGGGGACGAGAACATGTACCGGCCAAGGGAGCGACCTTGCTGCTCTCGAATCATCAAAGCCATCTCGATCCGGTACTTTTGGGAATCGCCTGCAACCGCCCGTTATGTTTTCTGGCCCGGAAGACGTTGTTCCGTTTTCCTCCATTTGCGTGGCTCATTTCGTCACTGAATGCCTTTCCCATCGACCGCGAAGGAAGCGGATTTGGAGGGCTGAAACAGACACTGCAACAGCTCAAAAAAGCGCAAGCCGTCGTCATTTTTCCCGAGGGGACCAGGACTCCAGATGGCGAATTACAGCCACTACAGGCCGGTTTTTGTGCCGTGGCCCGCCGTTCGCGGGCGCAACTGGTGCCGGTGATCATTGAAGGATCGTACGCCGCCTGGCCCCGCAAGCAACCATTTCCCAAACCCGCCAGAATTCGCATCCACTTCGGAGCCCCTTTCTCGGCGGCGGATCGCTCCGATGACGAATTGCAAGAAACGCTTCTGGATCGGTGGCAGCAGCTTCAGGCGGAAGCCCGCCACGTCAGACGGCGAGAGAAATAAGGCGCGATGGTCACTGGACGAACTGCTCGTCCTGCTCGTCACTGTGAATTTGGATTTCGCCAGCATCCTCTAGCTTGCGGACCACGTCCACGATTTGTTGCTGCATTTGTTCCACGGCGGATAAACGCACCGGGCCCAAATAATCCATCTCTTCCTTGAGCATTTCGGCGGCCCGCTGGGACATGTTGCCCAAGATTTTTTCCTTCAAATCCTCGCTAGCCCCTTTGAGGGCCAAGGCCCACTGCGAGGTTTCCACGTTTTTGAGTACGGTCTGCACTTCCTTATCCGGAAACTTCGAGATGTCCTCGAAGACGAACATCAAGCGGCGGATTTCCTCGACCAGATCGGGGTCTTCTTCTCCCAGGTTCTCCAATAGCGCCCGTTCCGTGGAGCGGTCGGTCACGTTCAGAATTTCGGCCACACTGGCCACGCCGCCGGCATTTTCGAATTGCTGGCTCATCACGCTGGACATCCGCTTGCTCAAGCCTTCCTCGACCTCTTTAATAATTTCCGGATTGGTCTGACCCATGGTCGCGATGCGGTGGACCACGGACAATTGGCGTTCCGGTGGCAATCCCGAGATGACGCTGGCAGCCTGGGCAGGGGTCAAATGGCTGAGCACGAGAGCGATGGTCTGCGGATGCTCATCGACGATGAAGGTAATGAGGTTTTGGCTGTCGACCTTTTGTAGGAAGCTGAAGGGGATGGCTTCGATGGAGTGCCGCACGTTTTCCAAAGCGGAACCGGCATTCTTGCCCAGGGCTTTTTCCAACAGAGGTTTGATCGCGTTCAGCCCGCCCCCCTCGATTCCCAGGTCATGAGGGTTTGCCGCGGCGAAAGCCTGTATGGTCTCGACTTGCTCATCTCCCGGAACACTCCCCAACTTTGCCATTTCGATGGTCACTGCTTCCACCTGTTTCGGTTTCAGCTTCGCCATCAAGTCCCCCGCCTGCTCGGGCGGGAGGCTCATCAACAGGATGGCCGCCTTGCGTATTTCGGGCGTCGACACGGTCATCATCTCCGCACTGGCACTCAGCTTCCACGATGGATATGCGGGAAAAGGGTTTTCCCGTGTTTGGAAGCTCGTGGGCGTATATCGGCATTTGCCGCACGGCACATGAGCAATTCTAGTAGGAATGTGCCGGTCAAATCCGACTCAGGGAGCGTTTTTTCAGCAGCATTCGCCGTCCTTCGGCCCGCAACAGGTGTCGCCGGTTTCCGTGGTCACAAGATAATTCAGCCCCTTAGTTTCTCGGGCCTCGCGTGCTCGTGCCCGGCGACAATCGAAAGGCTGGGCTTCCTCCAGAGGCACTTCCACTCGGGGCGGAATCGGCTCAAACATGCCGGCATAGGGTTCCCGTCGTAGCAAATGAAATATTTTGTCGCAGACCGCCACGCGCTCGCCCCGTCGGTAGCGATGGCCATCGTCATCCTCGACTTGCCGAAATGGACCTTTGTAGACAAGCGCTTGATTCCGTTCCCAGCAGGGTCCCTGCTTTCCCTTGTACGCCATCACGGTCACCGAGCGGAACTCGATCCCATCCACCGTCCGCCATGGCTCGATTTGGCGGCTGGCAAGCTGAATTCCATGAAAACCGGCCTGCTCGAAGGCTCGTAAGAACTCATCCTCGCGGAAGGCGCCGGAAATGCAGCCGGACCACAACTCGGGATCTTGCCGCAATCTCTCCGGAACGGTCTCGTCCGCGACGATATCGCTAATGGCGGCACGTCCGCCCCGCTTCAGTACGCGAAACACTTCGCGAAAAAGCTGTTCGCGATCTTGTGGACGGACCAAATTGAGCACGCAGTTGGATACCACGCAGTCGACGCTGTCCGTGGCGATTAAGGGATGTTTCTCACGCAGCGAATTCTCGACCGCACGCAGGGTGAGCCATTCCGTGTAAGAGCCCACCGGCTGCCGAGACAATTCCGTTTGCAATCGCTCCAAATCGAGTTGCAAATCCTGGATGAGGCCACAGCGAAAATCGACATTGTCGAACCCCAAGCGTTCCGCCACGACGGGCTGATGGCGGCGCGCCAAATCGAGCATCTCCGGATTGCAGTCCACGCCGATCACGTTGCCATTCGGTCCCACGATCTGGGACGCGATAAAGCAGACCTTGCCGCCGCCCGCGCCAAGATCCAGAACTGTTTCCCCTTCACGAACGTAGGACGTCGGATCGCCGCAGCCGTAATCCCGATCTAGCACTTCCTGGGGAATGACTTCTAGATACCGAGGATCGTACGAAACTGGGCAACACAGCGCCGATTCCACCGCTTGCGCGGCCGCGCCGTATCGGGCATGGACGGCCTGTTCCTCGGTCGTCGATCGGTCTTGGGAAACGTGGGGCATACTGAAAGTTCTCCTTTCGTTCGGTAGCAATACATAGCATCTTATACATCAACCCAGGCAAGCTCGGTAAGGCAACGCACCAAAGAGGATCACTTCGCGCCCAGGGCGGTTCGGCTGAAGATGAATGCATGATTTCCACTGGTTGATCTGGTCCGTGTTGCGGTATGATTGAGTGGAGCCATAATATTTGCATGCGTCCCTTGGGGCCCCCTGGGCATTCTTGGTTTGGAAAGGATCGGTCGTGGCGAAGAGCAAAAAGAAAGTCGAGACGGTGTTTTTGGTGTGCGAGGAAACCGGGGACTACAATTACGTCCTCCGCCGCAAACCTGGGGGCGAGAAGCTGAAACTCCGCAAGTATTCGCCGCGTCTTCGTCGCCATACCTTGCACACCGAGAAGAAGAAATAGCTCCGTGCGGGTCCCAAGTCCTTGGTTGCCCTTGCGGATTTGTTTCTCGATCCGATCGCGTTGGTCAAGCTGCGTACGCCAGCGATGCACACGTACGTGAGATGTTGCTGTACGGAAGGCCGCGAGTCCATAAGAAAGCATGCCCAAACGTTGGCGGCTCCGCCCGCACGACCCCACTCACATCTCCCGATTGGAACAATCGGCTAGCATCCCCTCGGTGGTCGCCCAGCTTTTGCTGTGCCGGGGCATCAGTGACGCCGAACTCGCGAAAGATTTTCTCGCCTGCCGCTTCAATCAACTTCGGGATCCAGAGGAATTGCCGGGGGTGGCAACCGGCTCGCGCCTGATCACCGAGGCTCTCCGCGAACGTCAAAGAATCGTCGTCTATGGCGACTACGACGCCGACGGAATGACGGGAACGTCCATTTTGCTCAGATGTTTGACATTGCTGGGCGGAGACGTGGGGTTTTACATCCCCGACCGGCAGGACGAGGGCTATGGCCTGCATGTGGAAGCCTTGGAAAAGCTTGCCGCGGAAGGCGTCTCTCTCGTCGTCACCGTGGATTGCGGCATCACGAGCGTGGCGGAGGCGGAAAGGGCCCGCGAACTGAGCCTAAAGTTGGTCATCACCGACCACCACCAGCCCGGACCCGAGATTCCTGCCGCGGACGCGATGGTCCATCCCGGCTTGCCCGAAAACCCTTATGTTTTCTCGGGGCTTTGCGGCGCGGCGGTGGCCTTCAAGCTGGCCTGGGCCGTGTGCCAAGAGATGTGCCAGTCGCGGCGGGTGAGCGATCCTCTTCGTGAATTTCTCCTAGAAGCGGTGGGATTAGCCGCCGTGGGCACGATTGCGGACATCGTGCCGCTGCTCGACGAAAACCGCGTGCTCGTGCGGCATGGACTAGGTTGTTTGAAAAAACGCCCCTCGCTGGGCATGAGCGCTCTCCTCAAAGCCGCGAACTTGACTCACAAGCCCTATCTGGAAAGTGAGGACATCGCTTTCGCCATTGCCCCTCGGTTGAACGCGGCGGGTCGGCTGGGACAGGCTCCATTGGCCGTGGAGCTATTGACCACTAATTCGACTTCCCGAGCGGAAAAACTGGCGCAATACCTCAATGATCTGAACGGTCAGCGCGAAACATTGGAACGAAGTATTTATCTGTCCGCTTTGAAGGAGGCTCGCGCGCAAGGGAATCCTGAACAGGATCCCGCCATCGTGGCGGCTGGGCGTGGTTGGCATCCTGGTGTGATTGGCATCGTGGCCAGCCGGTTGGCCAACAAATTTCACCGGCCCGTGGTACTCGTGGCCCTCGACGAACATGGCGTGCAGCCGGGGATTGGCTCCGCCAGGAGCATTCCCGAGGTGAACCTGTTTGAAACGCTCACCAACGTGAGCAAGCTTTTGGAAACTCACGGAGGCCACGCCGCCGCGGCCGGGCTGCGGATTCGCGAGGAGATGCTCGGAGAGTTCCGTGAGCAATTTTTGAACGAAGTTGCCGCGCGGACCGAGGGAATGCACATCGGCGGCGAGTTATGGATCGATGATGAGGCCGCGCTTAGCAGTTTGACTTTACAGACCATCCAGCAGATCGAACAGCTCGCTCCGTTCGGACAAGGCAACCAACGGCCCTTGCTCTGCTCCACGGGCGTCGCCTTGGCGGAAACGCCCCGACGCATCGGAGGCGGGCGGCATCTGGCCGTGACGCTGCGGCAGCATGGCGTGGCGCTGCGAGGAGTTGCTTTTGGCAATGGAGATTGGGCCGATGAATTGCCGCCAGCTCCCGAGGAATTCTCCATCGCGTTCCGGCCCGTGATCAATCATTTTCAAGGCCAACGGAAAGTCGAATTGCACCTCGTCGACTGGCGGACGGGCTCGTCCCTAGAGGAGTAACACCGCGTCGCTTGTGGTTTTCCGCGGTGATATCCGGTACGATGCCGCGCATCGTCCTCGATTCCAACACAAGAATGTTTGCCATGAGACCCCTTTCACTCGTCGCGCCCGATTGGTGGGACTACACCACGCTGGATCCTGAATTGCTGGATCGTGCCGCGAGGCTCACGCCGGATGATCTGTTCGGGCTAAGCCGAGACGGCTTCACTGTCCGGGTCTACGATACGCTGGAAGATTTCTATTTGGCCGAGGCGCTGGAATACATCAGCAGTTGGCGTGAAGCCACGCCGGAAAGGCCGGCGGGAATTTGTGGACCCATCGGCCCCACCGAGCAGCTTCCGCTGGTGGCGCGATTGGTCAATGAATTGGACATCGACCTGCGGCATGCCCATTTTTGGGGCATGGATGAATGGGTGCTGGACGGGAAGGAAGTGCCGCCCGACTTTTCGCTCAGCTTCGCCCGCACGGACCGCGAGCTTTGTTTTGACCGCATCCGCCCGGAGCTGCGGATGCCGGAGGAGAATCTGCATTTCCCCAGCGTGGATTCCGACGACTTCAGCCGCTCGTTCGAGCAATTCCGCTGCGTGATAATGCAGGGCGGACAGGGAGAAGTCAAGCATTGGGCCTTTAACGATCCGCCCCGCCGCGAACCGCCTTACATGGACCAGCCGCCTCCTCCCGAGCAATACCGCCAACTCGGCACGCGGCTCGTCGAACTGCATCCCATGACCATCATCCAAAATGCCCGTACGTCGGGCGGAGGTGTGGTATCGCAAGTCCCCTCTCACGCGGTCACCGTGGGTCCCCGGGAAACGTGGCAAGCGGAAAAGGTCTCCATCTGGCATGCCGGCTGCCACGACAATCCCTTCGGCCTACGGCTCACGACGCTGATGATTTCCGAACGGATTGCCGACACGGCGGTTCCCATGTCTCTGCTCGCCGACCATCCGTGTGTGCAGTTCAATTTTTATCGTCATGGAGTGGGGACATGTGACGTGGAGATGCATTGAAATGCCGCCGTGCCACGGCGAAATTCCTTGCACCGTTTCCACGCCATGTCTCGAAAGGCCCCGCCGATGTCCGAGCGAGTTCTGGCCATTGCCGCGCATCCGGACGATATCGAATTCGTGATGGCCGGCACGCTCATTCGGCTGCGTGAAGCCGGCTTTGAGCTGCATTATTTGAACGTGGCGGACGGATATTGCGGCTCCGCGACGGCCGACGCGGTTACTATCGCCGCTACCCGTGCTGCCGAGGCCCAAGCCGCCGCTGAATCAATCGGCGCCACGTTCCACGCGAGTCTGGTTCACGATTTAGAGATCTTTTACACCGACGAGTTGCTCCGCCGTCTGGCGTCCGTGGTACGTTCGGTTGAACCCCGGATCGTACTCACGCATTCGCCACAGGATTACATGGAGGATCACGTCAATACGTGCCGGCTAGCGGTCACCGCCACCTTCGCGCGAGGCATGCCCAACTACTCGACCCGGCCGGAACGGGCCGCGATCTCTGGGGAAGTGACGGTTTACCACGCGCAGCCGCACGGAAACCGTGACCCATTGGGAAATGTCGTGCGTCCCGAGCTCTATGTGGATATCGGCGAGGTCATGGAGGAAAAGACGAACATGCTGGCCCACCATGCCAGCCAAAAGGAATGGCTCGACACGAGCCAAGGGCTCGATTCCTATCTCCACACCATGCAAGACCTCTCGGCGGAAGTGGGGAGCATGTCGGAACGGTTTCCCTACGCCGAAGGTTGGCGCAAGCGTCTGCATTTAGGCTTCTGCGGGCCCAAAGACGACCCTCTGTCCGCTTGCCTCGCCAGGCACGTGTACCGCCCCAGCCGCTAAGGCGAAGCGCCCAGAGGCATGCAGTCGAAGCAAGAATCCGAAGTTCTTCCGCGGATGGGCTGAATCAATATCTGTTCGGATCGATCCGCAATCCGTCCGAGGAGAGGTTGAGACGGTCCCAAACGGAGAGAAAACTCTGGCTGGTGCTGATCTCGATGAAGTCGCTAATCCACTTCACGCTGCCGTCACCAAAGCCGACGAACACACCGCCGGGATGCAGGCTCCGCATCGTCTGTTGAAAATTAGGCCAGTTGTCCCGCGAGCATGACATGCCCAACCTGGCCAACTCCCGCTCACCGCCCACTTCGGACTGGACATCGGGACAACCTTGCAGATCATCGGCCAGCAGGGAAGTATTATTGTTGGGGCCACTGGCATCCCCTACATTCCCGTGGGCCCAAAAGCTGCTGGGGCAACCACCCGACATGGCCCACGTCCCTCGACAATCGAAATCGACGATGCCGGCTCGCAGTTCGCCGATAATGATGGTGTTCGTCGTGCCATCCTCGATTCCGGCTATTCCCACCGAGACATTCGTTCCCATGGTGCCCCGCCGTTGCGGATTGTTCCAATCCTCCAAGTAATTCCTTTGGCCGTTCGGTCCGCCCATCAGCCCCAGAGAACCAACGGCACCGTAATTTCCGCGAGCCCAGCCATCGCCGTAGTTGTACCGGCTGCCATTCATCTTCGTACGGTTGAAACCATCAGAGGGGCAGAGCATGGAAGCGATCTCCGTGCCCCGGGCCGCGGCATTGACCGGTTGCGTAATGAATTGGGACAAATCGAAGGAGTCCCGCAGGGCCTGCTGTTCCATGAAAGGCAGGATCAGAATGACCCAATTCTCGCTCAGATTGCCGTTGTTACGTTGCTGAATTTCATCGGTGTTGACCCACGTGGAACTGGGAGGGAAAAAATTCCATTGGTCATGGTAACCCTGCAGAGCCAAACCCAATTGCTTGATATTGTTTTGGCATTGCGTACGGCGTGCCGCTTCACGTGCGGATTGCACGGCGGGGAGCAGCAAGGCAACCAGAATGCCAATAATCGCGATTACGACGAGCAATTCCACCAGCGTGAAGCCGCGGCGATCGGATGAGGACGGAAACATAGCCTTTCTCCTGATAACCTGTATGTTTTTTCTTCTCTGTTTTAGTACAAATCGATTGTCTGATTCGTCAAGCAACCAGTACGGTCTCGACTTGGATCTCGCCAAGAAATCCAGGAATTCATCAAAAAACCAACGGCGGAAACCTTTGGATTATTTGTTAACAGGTGTGACACAGACAAAAAGCCAATCTGCGTGCAAACGCGTGCCGTTTGTTCGTAGATTCAAAAACCGCGCGGCGACTGCGGGATGCCGTGCGAAATTAGAAACTACTTGCCTTTCGGCTTGGGAACTTGAATCTCCACGGGATCCATGCCGTAAGTAATGTCCATTTCCAGGGGGGTGTCTCGCTCATCGGTGTATTCTCTGGGGACCGCGCCGGTCGGTCGTTCGTTCTGATCAAAGGACCGCACCAGAACTTTATGTCGGCCCACGATCACGCCGTCGCCCCATGTGTGCGTCGTGGATTCGATAAACTCGCCCGTGGCCACGTCGACCTCCGCTCCCGCAAAGCGAGGGGACACCTTGGGGTCTTCCGACTTTACGTCTTGAGGCACGAAGCGAACCTCGACACGGTGACCAGGAATCAGCGAACCATCTTCATAGGTCACCTTCCCCGACACGGGCGTCATATCGAAAGGCTCGCCGGAACCGCACCCCAATGTACAGAGAACGCCGAGCCCGAGTGACCAGCCGGCCAACAAGTTCCGGCCCATGGCGAAGCGAATGGCCGGTGACTTTCGATTCGGATTTCCCGACTGCATAAAATTTTGCCCCCGTGACTTCGTGTTCCGCATGAGCCGCCATCCTTATCTACGAGCGGTAAGAATGCCCTCGCCGCTGGCTGCCTCGGCTCGCGGCTTGAGCCAAAAAATTGCACGCAAGTGAGTCTATCAGTTGAAAAATCGAGCGTCAACGAAATCCGGCCGTGCACTGAATCGGCGCGCGTTTCGATGGGTGACAGGCACTCACCGTGCGAATTCTTCTGTGTGGTAAAAAATACGTTCTTATCCATGGCAGCGGAACCTTTTTCGCGACCTGACATCGATGCCATTTCACTTCGCTTGCGCGGGACGGAGCCTCCAGATAACCACGACAACCGTGACCAAATACACGGCCAACGCGAGGAGCAGAGGCCAGACCAGCCAAGGAAACGCTTCGAACAGCGTTTCAGCCAGATAAGACTGGGCGAAGCAGAGCGGCGCCATGCCCAAAAAAGTACCTCCCGCCACAGTGGCGACACGCAACGTGGTCAGGCCCGCCGCGTAGGAAACCAAATCGGAGGAAGTGAGCGGATTGAGCCGCAGAAGCACGATGATCGCCAGTCCTCTCCGTTCGATCAGAGCGCGGTATTTGGCGAGGGCACGGCCTTCAAAAAAGGATTCAGTGGCCCTACGGCCCGCGATGGACCGTATAAGCTGGCAAGAGATGGCCGCTCCCAGCACGTTTCCCAAGAGCGACAGCAGGCCGCCCCAAAAGCCGCCGAATATCGTGCCGCCGGGAAGGTAGAGCAGCGTTCCTGGAATCGGAGCCACCACCACTTCCATGGTAACCATCATCATGTAAGCCAAGGGGGCGGCTGCTTGCCACTGATTCAAGCACGCGCGAATCGCCTCGACTTTTTCCTGACTGTCACCGCTTGGGCCGAGCAGTACCGCCACGATCCCGCCGCTGGCGTAGGACCAGACCATGACCGCTACCATCGTCGTCAGGAACAAAATGGCCAGCAGCCGGTAGCGGTTCTCCAAGCCGCGCCTCCTCACTTTCTTCAGTCGCTATTCGAGACGCAGGGCTTCGATGGTTTTGAGATAAGCGTTCTGGCGTGCGTCGATGGCCATGGCGCTGTTCCGGTTGCGAGAAAGTCAAGCTTGTACATTCGGTATCCTAGCCGCTTCCAATCGGGTTGTCGTGGTGGATCCAGGGAGGGGATGTCGTTCTTCGGCTTGGCCCTTTTCCACGCCCAAGACTTTGCCGGAACCCGGTCGCCGCGGTTGACCAACCACCCGGGCAATCAGTCCGTGGAAACGATCGTCACCGAGATCTCGGGAAGTCTGGGTCTGAATATCAGACCGAATGGCGATTCTCTTCGCCCACTTACGTGAACTGCCCGCAATTCTAAATCTCGCGACGCAACGAATGGTGCCCCAAAGCCCGGATGGAGGCACACGACTTGCGATCTTCTTCCTTGAAGTCCCTTGAATTCTTGCGGAAATACGTCAACCCGGCTGCGCCCGACTCGATAACGCAAGTGTCGAGGGAAACGGGCATCTTTGCCCACGAGCATCCACTAGAGGGACGAAAGGTAGATAACGTGTCAACGATTCGCGTGTACTTGGGAAATCCCCGCAACATGGGGCTGAATTGGCAGCAAGTCGAGGACCTGACCTGGCTTCTCTTTGAAAAGTCGAACCGGAAGACCAAAAAAATCGACAAGGTGATCGTCAAGATGGTCACGGCCAAACCGGCTCTCCAGCCGAACGATGTGCTGGTTTACATGTGCCCCAGCCACGCCAAAGGAATTATTGGCCAAAAATTCGGCTCGAAGAAAAAGAAAGAAAACCAGTATGGGTTAACTCAGTGGGAAGACAGTTCAGAGGGCAACTCGGTCGGAGCGGAAGTTTATGTCCGCGACCTCAAGGAGCGGCCTTATCAGATTGCCAAGTTTATCTGGCATGAGACGTTGCATGCCAAGCTGAAAGTCGAAGACGAGATGCATAGCAGAGGAGGACTCGCGAAGGGAGAGATCGGCGAAGACACGAAGCTGACCGAGCGGAATGCCAAGGACATGGCACAGGCTCTGCAGAAGCATCGCAATTTTTGGACGGGTGGTTTCGACCATGACTACGGTAGCGGGAAGTTCGACCACAATGATGACTCGATGCCTTGACCCGGGATGAACCGCTGATTTCGCGCGATTGCCGGGGCCTGGCAAAGAGAATCTTCAACAATGTCTGCTACTTTTTGCCAAGATCTGAAACGTAGTCAGAGTCATGGATTGCGAATTCAAGTTGCTTGATTCTCGCTATGTAGACAGATGGGGGCTGTGCTTCATTCCGTGGAATGTTGTTCAGCCAAGGAAGCGCCCGGCGGCACGGAGGCCAGTACCCAGGCCCGGCCCGCGTCTCCCCGCAGCTTCACCGACTTCAGCGGCGTCTTTCCATCCGGACTGAAGAAGGAGATGCGGATCGCCGACATCCTGAGGGGGGTCGCACCCGCGCCGCCCCAGAGGAATCCACCCTCGGCGTACCAGTCTCCTTGGCCCTGTTCGAGCAAGACCCACTGCCCTTCCTGCTGGAACTCGATCTTCCAGGCCATGCCGCTGGCGGTCGCGTCGTCCGCTCCCCGCAGCGAGAGCAGGTTGGCTTCGATCGGCTCGTTCCAGCGGGCCGTCAGCGTCACGGATTTCGCTTCCGTGGCGGCGGGCGCGTCTTCATTCCAGGCGAAGGTGAAGCTTTTCGACGATGAGGACCATACGAACGAGCGGCGGGAAGGATGCCACAACACATGCTGGATGCGTCCTTGAATCTCCGCTCCCAGTTCATCGGCATTGGTGTCCCACCGCGCGATGGCGAACAGATTGGAAAGGTTCTCCGGCAGCGTGACGTCTTCGTACGCCAGCGGAGTGGCGCCAGGAATCCACTCCGCGTCGGCATTGTGAGGCGGCAGGTCCAACGTCAGATAAGCGAACAAATCGGCGAGTTCCGTGGGTGAAAGCTGCTGCTCCAGTTTTTCCGGCATCAGTGAAAGTCCGCTCGCTTGGAACAGCTCCACCTGCTTGCGCGGGATCAACTCCTCCTTGCCCCCTTCCACCTTGAGGATGATGCGTTGCGGACTGTCCTCCTTGACCAGGCCGGAGAGGACGCGGCCATCGTCGGTGACCACGGTATGGGCCTGGTAGGCGGTGCCGATCACCAAGCTGGGATCGAAGACGTTCGACAATAGCTGGTCGAAGGACGCCCGACCATTCCGCGTGATGTCTGGTCCCACCTCCTGGCCGCTGCCATGCATTTTGTGGCACTGGCCGCAGACCCGGGCAAACACTTTTTCGCCGGCCAGCGGATTGCCACGATGTGCCTGCAGATGGCGGCGCATGCGATAAACCACGCGCTCGCGGTCGGCATCCCGCTCACCACGCACACTGCCCCAAATCTCGCGGACCGCTTCCGCGATTTCCGCGTCGGGGCTGGCGGCCAGCTTGCGGACCTGATTCACGTTGAGCACGCTGGGTGCGAGGGTTTCCTGGCCAATGGCTGCAAGCAGCGGGCGTGCCCAAATGCCGCGCTGTGTGAGCAGCTCTATCGCCTTGGGGCGGAGCGTGGCATTCAAATCCGCATACACCGCCAGCAAGACCTCGGCGACGGCCGGTTCATTCAAGCGGCCCAAGGCGGCGATGACCTGGCCTGAAAACGCGTTCGATGTCGCGGCAGACCCCGTGAGCAAATGAGGAACCACGGACAACAATCCGAGGTCTTCGGCGGCCACGAGTGCTTCGAGCGCTTGCAGCCGTGATTCTTCTTTCACATTAGATGAAACCAGCAGTTCTCGGACGACTTCCATACCAGCCGGATCGCGCCACGCCGCCGTGAGAAAGGCGGCGTCCAAATAGAGTTCTTCCTCAGCTTGGCTTAGGATGCGGGCCGTATGAGGTTCCAATGCCGCTTTGAGTTCAACAAGCTCCTGCCCGGCAATCTCGCCCGATTGCACGCGTTCGGCCAGGGATTCCAGCAGTTGTCCGGCAGCGGTTTGTCCCGCCAACTCCGATGACGCGAGCAGTTCGAACAGCTTGGCCACCGAGGCTGTGTCACCTTCCTCCCGCGCGAGGATGCGGTCGATGGCGAAGGGCAACATGCCTGACAGGCCCGGCGACCGCCGCAAATCGTGACGGCCCAGATGGGTCAGGAAGGCGGTCGTGTGATTTTCCAAAAGAGGTTCGAGTCCCCGCCAGGCGATACGCGGCAACAGCGGATCGTCGCCACAGGTGGCCGCCACCTGGACCAAAGCACTAATCAAACGCTCCGCATCCCGCGCGGTCTTTCTCAAAGCGACGACGGCCCGCAACCGGACCTCCGGCGCGGGATCTTCCACCGCCTGCCACAGAGCGGCTTCGATGGCGGCAGGCACGTTGCCTTGATTTCCCGCCGCCCGCGCCGCCCAAGCACGAAAGGCCGGATCCTCGTGTTCGAAGAGCTCCGTATGAAACTGAGGTTCGAGTTCCCCCCCTCCTATCAGCGCCCACAGAGCATGCAAACGGGCTTTGCGGGAGGCGGACGAGTCGAGCACAAGTTCCCGGAGCTTGATGCGAGACGACGGTTCGGCGCGTTCGCAGAGGATTCGTTGAGCGATGTCTGGGTAGTAGACGTTGGGATGGCCCAGGCGGGCGATGAGTTGATCATCCGACTCCGCTGCCAGGTCAAAACGTTCCGGGCGGGGCGTGCCTTGGTAACGCACGCGGTAGAGCCGCCCTTTCAACCGGTCGATACCTGCCGGATCGCGGTTAGCGTCCTGATAGCAGTGATAACGGTCATACCAATCCAGGATGTACAGGCAGCCGTCTGGTCCCGTCTTTTGCACCACCGGCATGAACCAGACGTCGTTGGCATGTAGAAAATCGGGCTGGCCGATTCCCTTGTAGGTCGCGCCGTTTTTTTCCAGTGAGTCGACATTGATGCAGTTGCCATGGATGTTGCCCATGTAGAGCCGTTCGCGATATTCGGGCGGATAGGCGTCGCTATCGAAATAGTGGATGCCGCAATAGGCCGCCTTTTGGTGTTTGTGATTGACGATCGATTCGATCTTCCAAGTGAAGGGCGGATAGGGGCCGCCTTGTCGGTGGTAGTAACCGGTCTCCGCCAGATGCCAGAGATGGTCGATCACGCAGGCGCTCAAAAACGCACTTCCGTCGCGGTCCCAAGCGATGCCCCAGGGATTGCTCGTCCCTTCCGCGAAGAGTTGGAATTCACGCGTGCGGGGATGGATCCGGAATAGGGCGCAGGTGAAGCGAAACTCTTTGTCTCCTTGCTTCACATGGCCAGGGTTGAAGACCCCATTGAGGCCATACAACCAGCCATCGGGTCCCCAAGTGAGCGAATTGGGCAGCTCGTGAGTGTCGAACCGTCCGAATCCGGTGACGACGACTTCGCTTTTGTCCGCGCGGTCGTCGCCGTTGAGATCTTGCAGGAAGAGGATGTCGGGAGAATTGGCAACCCACACGCCGCCATGTCCCACGGCAATGCCCGAGGGGATGTTGAGCCCTTCGGCAAAGATCTTCACGCTGTCCACCGTGCCGTCGCCATCGGTGTCCTCCAAGATCTTCACGCGGTCCCGGCCTGGCCCGGGTTCGCGTCGCGGGTATTCCAGGCTCTCGGTGATCCAGATGCGGCCCCGCTCATCGAAGGTCATGGCCACGGGATTGACGATTTGCGGCTCGCTGGCGACCAGTTCGACTTCGAAACCAGGCGGCACTTCCATCCTGGCCAGCGCCTCTTGTGGGCTCAGCGCGGGACCGGGCGGCGCATCCTGGTTATGCGGCACGACCGCTTCGGCGGCGGCAATCGGATTCGCCGGCAGACAGAACAGGATTGCGACGATCAGCCACCGGATATGCCCGTACCTTGTGGGAAAAGTCGTGAAACCTGGTTCGCGAATTCCGGGCATGATCCTGTCTTCCTGCTAAGTTAATTGGCTGTCAGGGGATTTTTTTGCACGTCGTTCGCACATTATGGACGCCGGCCTGCCGCTTTGCCAGTTTCTAGCCGTTTCCCAAAAGGGTGCAACAGGCGGGAGTCTTTGCCCCTCGCGCGACACCACTATAATGCAGTTTGCATGGTGAACGTCGGCCATGATCGGAACCTCTCCACGACGCACGCGAAGGAAGTTGCGGTGGAAACTAATCCCCGCGCGCCGCGAATCGGCGCCGTCAATTACTTGAACACGAAGCCGCTGGTGCATCGGCTCGCGGAGCTTTCTCCGGGAGCGGAAATCGCCTTCGAGGTGCCCAGCCGGCTCAGCGATGGGTTGGCGAATGGGAAATACGACGTCGCGCTGATCCCCTCGGTCGAATATTTCCGCCGCGCGGCCGATTACGTGATCGTCTCCGATGCCTGCATTGCCTGCCGGGGACCGGTGCTCAGCGTGAAGCTGCTCTTCCGTCGCCCGCCCGCCGAGATCCGCAGCTTGGCTTTGGATGAAGGTTCCCGCACGAGCATCGCTCTGGCCCGTATCTTGCTGAGTGACCGCCACGGGCTGTCCCCCCGCATGGTTCCTTTCCCGCTGGATGTCGAGCTTTCCGATGTGGAGGCGGACGCCATTCTGATGATTGGCGACCGGGCCATTCATAGCCCGCCGGGAAAATACGCCGAGATTTGGGATCTGGGGGACGAGTGGTGCCGCCACATGGGGCTACCCTTCGTCTTCGCCATGTGGGTCGCACGGCGGGACGCGGTGCTTTCGGAATGGGAAGCCCCGCTCCGCATGTCCCGGGACGCCGGCGTCGCCCATTTGGAACAGATCGCCGCGCGGGAAGCAGCGCCGCACGGGCTAACCCGACCGCAGTGCCTCGCCTACCTACGGGATAACTTGCATTTCTACCTTGGTCCCGAGGAACGCCGAGGGCTGGAACAGTTTTATCGACGCACCTGTGATCTGGGGCTCGCGCCCCAAGGAGTAAGTCTTGATTTCCACGATTGCGCCCGTGTTGGATAAGGCCGTCGCCGGCGAACGTCTCACGCCCGAGGAGGGTCTGCGGCTGCTGGAATCGGACGACCTGCTGGCCATTGGGCGGGCGGCGGACGAGGTCGCGCGGCGGATGCATCCGGAGCCCTACCGCACCTACAACATCGACCGAAACATCAACTACACGAATATCTGCACCGCCGTGTGCGATTTCTGCGCCTTCTATCGGCCTCCCAAACATGCGGAAGGGTATGTCCTCGAACGTGAAGAACTGCTGCAGAAAATCGAGGAGACGGTCAAGCTGGGCGGCGAACAGATACTGATGCAGGGCGGTTTGCATCCGGAGTTCGGTATCGAGTGGTACGAGGATTTGCTGCGGGACATCAAGCAGCGTTTTCCGCAGGTCAACATCCACGGCTTTAGCCCGCCGGAGATCTACCACTTCGGCAAGGTTTCCAAACTGCCTTTGCGGGACATCCTAGAGCGGCTGCAGGCGGCGGGCTTGGGCAGCCTGCCCGGTGGAGGCGGGGAAATCCTCGTCGATCGAGTTCGTTCTGCCATGACACGCGGCAAGGTGATGACCGACGACTGGCTCAACGTGCATCGCGTGTGGCACGAACTGGGCGGACGCAGCACGGCCACCATGATGTTTGGCCATATCGAGACGCTGGCCGAGCGTGTGGAGCACCTGGAGCGGCTGCGGCAACTGCAAGACGAGACAGGAGGCTTCACCGCCTACATCTGCTGGACCTTTCAACCGGAAAACACGGACATGGCCGATGTGCCCCCGTCAGGCGCGCACGAATACCTTAAGACCCAAGCGGTCAGCCGGCTCTACCTCGACAATTTCCCCAACATCCAATCAAGCTGGGTCACGCAAGGGCTCAAGATTGGACAACTCGCCCTGTTGTATGGGGCCAACGACATGGGCAGCCTGATGATCGAGGAAAACGTGGTCGCGGAAGCGGGCACCGTGCATTACCTCACGCTGGAAGAGATCCGCGACGCGATCCGCGAATTGGGGTACACGCCCCGCCAGCGCAATGTCTTCTACGAATTGATCGACGCGGACCCGACCGTGGCCGCGTAACGGAATCGCACGCCCGCTCAGAAGCGGATCCGCAATTCCGATCTGTAGAGCTGGCTGGCCCAATGCTCGGAGGTCAGGGCAAAGGCCGTCCCCACACCGAAATCGACCTTTTCGCACCAGACCATCCGCAGGCCCAAGCCGCTGCTCAGGTAGGTCTCGTTGCTCGCCCCCTGAAACTGCCCCAGTGCGGGGTCGGAAAAGGCGCCGTCCTGGAAGGACCAGCCGTTGAATTCGGCGGTACCAATCACATGCACCCTGCGTGGGTCGCCGTACAGCGTGCGGTTGTAGCTGAAATGGTAATGCAGCAATGCGCCGGCGTAGTCGTTGTCGCCTGCGATGGGAATCCACTCGGCGACCTGAGCTTGCAGGTAACTGATGGGGCTGAGGTTGAGCCCCATGATCAGCGAGGGCTCTAAGGAAAGGTGCCCCGTTCCCAGCCCCTTGGAAGGGATGCCCACGGGCGTGATGAACTTCATCTGAAACGTGAGTTGAATCAACTCGCTGTCGAGCAGCATGCTCTTGGTGCCGGCGACGATATCTCCAAAGCCCGCCTCGTGGGGATTCACTTCCGGATCGAGGGACCGGTAGGGAATCTCGGTGAAGGCGCCAAACTTTCCATGCGCGACCTCGGTGTAATGCGTCAATTCGTGATAGTCGAGCCCGGTTTCAATCGCCGCCAGCCCTTTTCCGCCTCCGCCGCTGCGGGCCCAAAAATACTCGGCCCGGTCGGGGAAGATCAAGTCGCGCCCCGCGTCCCAGCGGAAGCGGCTTTGCGTGACCGGGCGAGCCGCATCGGTAAAGAACGCCGCGTCGGACAAGGCGACCCAGCGTGGCTGATAACACGGATCCGGGCAGCAGATGGCATGGTACAAGGCACAAAAAAACCTGCCGACGTGCGTACGTTCCTTGCAGACATCTCCTCCGCATCCGCAAGTCGCGCAGCTTGTGCAGCCCTCGATTTCCAGCGGCATGCCAAACTCAAGGGATGAGGCGATTTCCACCGGCAATGGTCCGATTCCTTGCGTTGCCAGAGGTGGGCCGACGATCACCGGATCGCCAGGAGGGATCGGTTCCTGACGCTCCGCCCACCGCAAACCAACCAGCGAATTCTCCGCAGGTGCAGCGTTCAGCCCAACATTGCGTGGGGCTTGCGGAGGAATCGCCGACGGAAACTGCTGTACCGGCGAGGCCAGCGCGCCGGTTGCCGTGAATGGAGGCGGACGCAACTCAAACGTTCCCTGCGCGGCCAACAACCCGGGATACCAACCCACAAACAATGCCAAAAGGAACAGAGTCCCGGCATATTTTTTCCTGGTTGGCGGGCAGCGAGTGGACGGGAGCATGAACTTCTGTCGAAAAAGAAGATGTTTCGGGTTGCTCGGAGTTGGACGAAAGGGCGAAGCGAATTGATTATTACAGCCATCGGCCCGAAGAGGGCTTCGACGTTGACCTTTCCGCTCGACAAAACGCCCGTACTGGCCGTGGCGACGTTCGTCTCGAAACCATGCCTGCCCAGATGTCGCCCCATGGCTACCCGATCCGTACTGCTCAGCTTGTGTGTATTGACTGTGCTCACCGCTGGCGAGTCTTTTGCCCAGGTTGCGCCGACGGTTCCCGCCACACCTGCCGCTGCGGTGCCAGCCGTTTCGGCCCAGCCGGTCGGTTTTTGGGGCGGCTTGGGAGCCATGCACAAGAGCCACAAGGAAAAATTCAGCAACTCGCCACTGTGCAAGTTACTGAAAAATGCCATGAAACCACTGAGTGCCCTCACCGGCGGGCTGATTCCCCCGCCGCAGGACCATGGGCCTGGTGCCGCCGCCGGCGGTGGCGACGGACCGCCCCCTCCCGCAGTGGGCGCGGCGGCCAAAATCAAGCAAGAGGCCGCGCAAGCGGAGGCGCGGCGGGCGGCGGTGGAATTTCTGGGAACGGTTGATTGCCATTGGTACCCCGAAGCGGAAAAGGGACTGATCGCCGCGCTGCGTGGCGACCGCAGCGAATGCGTGCGGCTTGAGGCCGCGCTTGCTTTGGGGAAGGGCTGCTGTTGCACCAAGAAGACCATCGAAGCACTGCGGATCGCGGCCGAGGGGAGCCAGGAGGACGGCAATCCGGGCGAGCGCTGCATGCGGGTCCGCGTGGCGGCCTACGAGGCCTTGCAGAATTGCCTGCTCAACTGCACGGAAGCTTTGCTGGAAACGGGAACCCAACCCGCGACAAGTCGGCCAGAAACGCCTGAAGCTCCATTGGATCCCGCCAATCAGGCTCCTTCCCTTGGCCAAAGCGGCCTGCTCGGGTTTTCGGCATACTACGAACAACTAGCGGCCCGTCCGGTTGAACCGCTATTGAGCCGCGCGAAGCTCACGGTGGCCCGGCTCGCGCCACGGGAACAAGCCGTCCCTCCGACGACCAGCAACCGCAGCCTCTTCGGAATCTGGGCCTCGGCGGCGGAACCTTTACCCGCCGGCGTTCCCGAGATTCCGAATGAAAACCTTTCAAGGCCCGGGGCAACGGAACGCTACCTGGCGAGCAGCCCGCCGGCGAGCCCCGTTGCCAACCATCTGGGCGTAAACGCCGCGATTTATCAGCAAGTTCGCCGACTGCCAGCGGTCACGGAGCCGAAGAACGAAACGATTTTCCTTAGCCGGCAACGGACGCCCAACCAACTCCACACACGGTAGCGACGCTTCGTTACCGCCCGATGGATGGTTTGCACTATTGCTCGGCTTCATCCGGCAATGTGCGGCAAATCCGCGTGCCGCCGAAGGACGGCCAGCCATACCAGGATGTATAGCCGGTTTCTGGCTCTTGTGGTCGACGGCCACCGGTGCTCCGCATGCCCCATGCGGAATGAAGCCACCATTGGTGTTTATATCTCGAATAGTTTCGATGAGTTGCAAAAAGGACATCGCGATGGCCGTACTCTCGCAGGTTTCCCACGAGATGAAAAAATCCGCTCAGATCGGGCTTTTTGGCTCTGACATCCAGAAACTCGCCGAGGTCTTTGAGAACATAGCAAAAGGGATCCATCGCGTCGTCATCCCCTAGCGCCCAATATTCGCTCGTCGTGTTAAGCCGCGCGATGGTAAGCCATTCATGCGCGAATAAGACCCTATATCCGGTCCGCCGAACAATGTCGACGTGGGGGTGCAGTGCTCCTTCTGCCAGTGGATCTTCGTAGTAACACCATTCCCTCAATGGCAAACCCTCGTGTCGTGAAAGCTCGTTGCAGAATTGGATCGCTTCAGGTCCGTTGATAAAATTCCTGGGCTGTTCGCGAACTTTCGGAGGGTCATGCCGGCGCGACATGTCCGTCCACTTGTCGCGCATGATGTCGTGCCACTGTCCCTGCGTGACTTCGGTGGCGCTGACGGCGATTCGCCGCGTGGCTGGAGGTATCATCGCGTCGAGCGGCGCGTCGTCGGGGAGTTCGACGGCGGGGGGCGGGATCTCCATTACGATCATTACCATCCCAAAGCGGTCCACGTACCAGTTGCGGTCGCTGCCGGCGGGTGGTGGTTGACCGCTACCGTCGAACAGCGTTGCCGGATCTTGGGCTTCCCCCCAGGTCTCCAGCAGCCACGCCGCCGCGCCATGCACGGAGGCATCCGGCGAATCCGACCACAATTCCAGAGCCCGGTCGATCGTCTTTTGCCGCAAACCCGGAGGAACGTCGTCCGGACGGAAGGTCCCCACCGCCAGTAGCAGGATACGTTCCCTTAGTGGCGGCTGGGGGAGCAAAAGCTGCTGGATCAAGGGAGCGGGCGTGACGGGGGCCGCCGCCAGATGTTCCGTGAATTCACGCAGCGCCGCAAGCAGGCCCGGCCCTGAAAAGTTATCCCACCGCCGCCAAATGGCGGGATAGTCGTTGTAAAGGGCAAGTAACGTGAACAGCTTCGCCACTTCCTGAAGTTCGATGGGCTGTTCTAAGCGGCGTTCGATCGCGCGGGTCACGACTTCCGGTGGCAGGTTGATCAGCCGGGCCACCGATTTGAGTTCCGAAGGAGACAGCACCGACATGCCGGCCACGAGCGCGCCGGGATCCTGCTCTGTTAGTCCCAAATAAGCCAGCATGAGCGCTTGCCGCTCCGAAGGATCTTCACGCTGCCGAATCCGCTCGAGCAGGCTGGGGCCCAAATGGGCCCGTTCGCTTTGCAGCAGTTGCCCCCAAGGGCGAATGTCACTTCCGCCTTCGTGCAGCACCCAGGCGGGCACTTCCTGGGACCACCTTTCTAGTGCATGCTCCTTCGGATCGAGCGAGGCGAGTACGACCGCCGCGCGTAGCCGCTCCCCCGGTGCGGACTCTTCATTCGCCACGTCTTGAAGAAAAGCCTGCCGCGTGCTGTCGCTGACCTGGTCCAAATGGGAAACGAACAGGCTGGCCTGGGCGGGAGTAAGCCCTGGCACATAAGAACGCAGTTCGTCCAACTTTTCGCCGTGTAGCCGGTTCAGACACCAGTCGAAGCGGAACCGTTCGTCCGTGTTGTCGGCGGCGTCCGACTGCGCCCAACGGAAATAGGCGGCTTGCCATGAATCGGGAAGCCAACTGGCCGCCAGCAGCCGGGGCACATGCTCCATGTCGGCGTTGCGGACCGCTTCCACGGTCCCTCGTCCCGCCAGGTGCAAGCCGCCGAGCACGAGCAACAAAAGGGCGACGATGGCGGCCAGCACGGCGCGGCGCCTGGAATGCGACGGACGCAGGTATTCGCGGAGTTCCTGGGCGACGTCTTCGGCGGAGGCGGGACGGTCTTCCGCTTTTGCCTCCAGCAGACGCAAGCACAATTCGCTGAGAGGCTGGGGAATCGCCCGGTCCTTCACCATGGGAGGAACCACGTGCCATGAAGATGATTCCAATTTGCCGGTCTCGGGCTCGACCGCCGAAACGGGCCGTTCTCCCGTGAGCAATTCATAAAAGACCATGCCCAAGCTGAACAGATCCGAGGAAGGGCCGACCGTCTCGCGATCGCCGCGGCGTTGTTCCGGACTCATGTAAGCCCGGGTTCCTCCCACGCCCCCCTGTTCCACGTCAGGATCGTCTTCGAGTGCGAGGCCGAAATCGGTGACGAAGACATGGCCATTCTTGCAGAGCAGCAGGTTGCTGGGTTTGATGTCTTGATGCACGATTCCCTGGCCGTGCATACAGGCCAGAGCACCAGCCACATCGGCCACCAATGCCGCCGCGCGGCGGGGCTCGAGCCGCTTTTCCTCCGCCAACAAGCCCGCGACGTCATTTCCATCGACGTAGTGATAGACCAAGTAGCTCCCATGCTCGGCGGAGAGGCCATAATCATAGATGGGTACGATGTGCGGATGGTGCAGGCTCGCCAGGAAGCGGGCCTCGCGGAGGAAGGCGTCCGTGCCGGCCAAGTCCCCGCGCGACCGCGTGAAGAACTTGATGGCCACGTCCCGCTTGAGGATTTCGTCGTAGGCCCGGTACACGTAGCCGAAGCCGCCGTGTCCCAAGCGCCCGTCAATGCGGTAACGCCCGACGCGGGTCGCTGCCGGTTCGGGGGCTTCGGCAGGCGGCTCTCCGAGGCTGGAGTAATATTCGCTCTGCAGCGCCGACATCTCCAACAAGAGCTGGCTGCGGGCATCCTGGGGGCATTGCTCCAAGAAAGCAGCCAATTGGGGTGCCCGCCCCGCCTTAAGCTCCTGTTCGAAGAGGTCGCACAGCATGTCGACCTGCTCGCCAACTTGCCGAGTCTTGCGAATCCGTGACGCGAACCCGTCCGTTCGCCCGTCTTTGCCAGACTGAATCATCCTCGGCCCTCCTCCGCTTCGCGAAAGACATTTCAGAGGAACGTGATTCTACGCCAAGCGTTTGGCGTGGTCACGCTTGGGGCGTTCGCAACGGATGCCGAGGCCGTCAAACGTAGGGATCCACCACGCTTTCGTCGTCGTATTGGTCTTTGTGCCGCACCCAAGCCATGGGATACGGCAATCTGTCCTCGTCGCGGCCTTTGGGCACGATGTCGAGAAAATTGTAGATGCCGAGGAAGTTTTCGAGTCCCCTCCCGAACGAGGAATACGTGTGAAAGACCTCGCCACTGGCGTCTTTGTAAAACGAACTGATGCCAGGCCCTTCCGTCGCGGGAAATTGGGCTCCCGCGCGGTAGTTGTAATACGCCCGATTGGCGTCCAAGTCTTCTTGTTTGAAAGAGACGTGATAGTCCCAGTTGAAATCGTTATGCAGCGACGACACCCAGGGGAAACTCCAGCCCATCCGCCGCTGGTAATCCATCAGTGTCTTCAGCGGTGCCCGGGAAACCGTGGCCAAAGTAACGTCCCGATGTTTGAGGTGGATGATGAGCGGGTCGTAATGGTCGGCCAGCATCGAACAGATTTTGCAGCCTTCGGGCCAATCGGGGCCAAACATGAAATGGTAAATGACGAGTTGGCTGCATTCACCGAACAGGTCCGCCAGCGAAACCGGGCCATCGGGGCCCTCGAAGAGGTATTCCTTCTCAACTTTTTCCCAAGGCAGTTCCCGACGCTTTCGGGTCAGCTCGTCCCGCAGCCGGGTGAACTCCTTTTCCTTCTCGAGCAATTCCTGGCGGGCCTGAAGCCACCGCTCACCGGAAACGACAGCGTGGCTGGTCATATTGCTTTCTCCTGATATGAGTTCAAGATTGCAGGGGCTTACTTCGCCGGCAACGCTTCGACGAATTGTTGGGCCAAGGCCAATACCGCGCGGCGAACCTGAGTGTCCTCGATGGCGGACTCGCTCATTTCGACCATCCCACCCATCGGGCGGCCCGTAAAAGCCAGCAGCTCAACTCCCGGGAGCTTCAGGGCTGCGGCTTCCAATTCCTTGCCCACGCGGGCCATGCCACCCCCCTTGTGCACACCACAAAGCATGTTGCCGTGGAGCAGGAAGCAGAGGCCGCCAAACATGCGTTTCTCGCTCAGTCCCTCCAGTCCGGCCAACTCTTCGCGGAAGATTCCCACGTGTTGTTCGCTGTAGGCCATGTCGTCACGCTCCATCTTTCGGGCTAGTCTTCGAGCCCTGGACATGGACCAGGCCTAGCATCAGGTCCGCCAGAAAAAACTGAATCGCCAAATAGGCCGTATGGATTGCTTGGCCGCTTCATGTAGCCCAAGTGTCATGCCCTTTTCGTCCGAGAACGTTTTTTGGGAGTCGCTTCCGATTCGGCGGTTTCCTTGACGCGCAACAGTGTGTTTGTCCAGTACGCTTCGTACTTGCTGATCCACCTTTCTAGGATTTGGCGAATCGGGGCCACGTTGAGCGAATTGATGCGGCGGCGGCCCTCGCTGCGGGTGTTTACCAGGCCCGCCTCACGGAGCACGTCGAGATGTTTCATGACCCCGAACCGCGAGAGGTGTGGAAAATCATCGACGATCTCCGTCGTTTGCCGTGGGCCGTCCCGGAGCAGGTCCAAGATTTCCCGCCGCGTGGGATCGGAAAGTGCTTTCCAGACTTGGTCCAAATCTTTCGTCACGTGGCCACGCTCGCGTTTTGTTCGGAAATTCGTTTCACGCCCTGGACAAAGGAATCCCAGCCGTGCGTCACGCCCATGCGGTGGTCCTCCTCGACCAGCCCCAAGGCTCGGTGCCGCACGAAAAGCTCCGCGCCGCCGGCGATCTGCATGATGCGGAACTGAACGTGCCCCGCCACGGGGTAGGACATGAACATGGGCCCCTGAATCTCGATCAACGTCGGCGGCTTGATCACCTGCACGAAGCCCCACAGGTGCCCCTGTCCATGGCCCAGGTCGCGAAACCAGCGGCCTCCCGGCCATTCTTCCAGCACCATCGGGAGCGGTTTATTGTCGGGCGTGGAGCTCTCGCTGGTAAGGCGGCGGATTAAAGCCTTGTAGGCATCGCCAATGGCGGTGTTGATTTCAATACTTTGGGAGACATCCAGCGTCAATTCTTGTGTTTCAGGCATGGTCATTTCCTTTTTGTAGAGTCAAGAGCTCAGTTTGTGAGGGTTGCGGTTGGGACACTCCTTGCGTGAACAACGGTCGGGAATCGTCTTGGTTCCCTCCACCATCGGCGCGCGGCACGGCTTGCCGTTGACCACGTACGGGCATGTTTCACCGGTGGGCTTCGATCCGAGCCAGAATTTGCAGGCAGGGCGGTTTCCGCACCGCCAGATCGGGCCGAAACGGCCTCGGGACGGCTCGAATTCCTGGTGGCCGCATTCGGGACACTCCGCCTGCACGGGGCGTAGGTCGCCGACGGGGCAATCGGTTGGCCGTGGTTTCTGTTTTGCCATGATGCTCACCTGAAGGAAAGCCATGTGCGGCTCAATGCCCGGCATGCTGGCCGTTGAGGAGAAAGCTCATGTGCATTTCAGCGTGACGCAGATGAAAGTCGTTCCATTCGTCGCGGCTAATGTTACCAAAGGCGGGATGCATTACCCTCTGTGGTTCCCTCTTCTGCCGTGCCACGGCCCGCTCCAGGGAGGCCAGCCCCGCTTCCACGGAAGTCTCGTCGGGGATGAAGTCGTCCGTGCTCTTGAATCCGGCGGGTAGTTCTTTGTTCAGAAATTTCCGTTTCATTAGCAGGGACATTAGCCAGCGGACTGGCGCCGGGAGGGAAAACCCCGCTCCGTCGATCGACGAATCCAGGGACCGCGCGAGGTGCTCGTAGATTTGCCCTCGCGACCAATTACCCAGCTCGCGGACTTCCGTGCTGGAGAGCCGCTGGGCATCGGCGAGCAATTCATCCAGTGAAGCGTACCGCACCTCGCGGCGGCCCGCGACTTTTTTCGTGTTGACTGGCATGGCGGTCTCCTTGATTGACAGGACGAAGTGGATTCGTTACGTTATCGAATAGTAACGTTACTAAATGGTAACGTCAAGCATCTTTTCACCACCTTTTCAAGGAGACCTTCGATGCCATCACACGCCAATCCCGTCAATTGGTTTGAAATTCCCGTCACGGACATGGCCCGGGCCAAAGCGTTTTATGAATCGGCCCTGGGAGTGGAAATCGCGGAAACGGAGATGGGCCCTAACAAGATGGGCTGGTTCCCCATGGAAATGGGAGCCGCCGGCGCGGCGGGCACGCTCATCCAGGGAGATGGTTACCAACCGTCCCATGCAGGCTCGCTCGTCTACCTGCATGTCGACAAGATCGATCCTTCCCTGGAAGCTATCAACCAGGCAGGCGGGAAGACGCTGATGCCCCGTATGAGCATTGGAGAGCATGGCTTCATCGCCCATTTCCAGGACACCGAGGGGAATCGGGTCGCTCTGCACGAATCCCCCTGACATTTCCCCGTGCGGCGGGAGCCATCAAGGGGCACCCCGTCGGGGATTCGCTTGAAGCAAACTCCGGCTATCTGGACAATGCGTATTGACTGGAGGCCCTTTCACCGCGCTGGCGCTGGAACCCGCGCCGGCGCGTTTTTTTACTCCGCGCCAAAAAGAGGTAATGCCATGAAAACGACGGACTTCATCCGACACTGCCTAGCGAGCAGCAAACGCTGGGCCTTGGGGCTGATCACCGATATGAAGGACGCTCCGTTGACGCAGCCAACGGCCAACGGCGGGAACCATCCCTTGTGGATTCTCGGCCACCTGATCCGCTCCGAAAGCGACTTGCTCGATGGCTTCGTTCTCGGCCAGCCGAACCGCTTCCCGGAATGGGAGGGCGTCTTTTCGATGGGATCCGCGCCTTCGACCGACGCGGGCAAATACCCTTCCATGGACGAGCTGCTAGCCAAGTTCGAGGAGATGCGGGCCGCCACGCTGGCCCATCTCGATACGCTCAGCGACGACGATTTGGACCAGCCCAGCCACGCGCCGGAGGAGTTTCGAGAGTACTTCGGAACCGTCGGCGCCTGCTATGCCGCCATGTGCAGCCACGTCAGTTTTCACACGGGACAAGTCGCCGTCGCTCGCAAGGCGGCGGGCCGTGAGCCGTTAATGGCTTGATGCCAAGGCATTAGGCAAACAACAACCTCCCGACGAGGGAAGGCGGGCATCGTGTAGGGATCAGCCTCCGCACCAATCGCCATCGCAGGTTTGTCACATCGCTGCCATACCTCGCCGGACTTTGCATCGCGGCCTGCTCCAAGTCCTCCAGCGGCGAGGCGAACTCGGTGCTGGAGAGAATTCCCACCTCCTCGGGATCCGCGAACAGCCCAGACAAGTTGGAATTCCCGGAGAAATCCAAGTTCGCGCTGAGGTAGGGGTGACCTGCTCCGATTTTTTGTACCAGGGGTTATGAGAGTTTGGGTTGGGTTAAACTTGCTGCTTCCAAATCGGGTAGCTGGCCGGCCTGCCGGAGTGCAAGCCCTTCCAAAGCTGGAACGCAGGCGGCCAGGCCAGCGGCGAACTGCGAGGGCGTTTGATAGCCCAGGCTGCTGTGCGGCCGTTCTTCGTTGTGCTCCTGGAGCCGACGACGCGCGAACCAACGTGCCTCGGCCATCGGTTCCATTCGTTTGCATGAAGGTTTCCCTCCAAGGCTTCTTTGAGAATGTCCTTGTCCAGCGCCTGCTCGGCCACCAACTTCTTCAGCCGCCGGTTTTCCGCTTCCAGCTCCTTCAGCCGCTGGGCCTCCTCCGCCTTCATCCCGCCATACTGGTTCCGCCAACGATGAAATGTCGGCTCGCTGATTTCGAGCGCTTGCAACACCTGTCCCATCGTCTTCGCCGCCGCAAGCATCGCATCCGCTTCACGCAGCTTCTTGATGATCTGCTCCGGCTTGTGCCGCTTCCGCTTCATCGAGTCCTCCTGCCCCTCGGGCCGTTAGACTCTCATAACATCTGGATCAACTCTTGGGGAGCAGGCCAATCACGAGGACTTCCGGTTCTTCGATCCAAGTGGGTGGAGACAAAAGACGAACCTCAATCGGTTCATCAAAGCCTTCTTCCCGAGTCACGGATACCTGCAATTCCAATTGGCCGTCCCGCACGGCGGGCAAAGCGGGAACCGCCACATCCAGTTGAAACGGAGCCTTGTCCGTGATCGCCACCGCGAGTCGGTCCACATGCAGTTCACGATAAACCGATTCGCGGGGAGGCCCGGTGACCAAAGGAACGGTATGCTCCAAACTTCCAGTCACACAATGATCTTCAAGTCGCGCGGTTCCCCGTAGATCCACGAGCGAGCCCGTGAAGGGACTGTCCACGTCCGCTTCCCAGAGAATCCGTGCCAAATGGCTGCCTGGCTCAACGGGGCTGGTCCGGAACCGCAGCCCAGGCGGGAGATGTTCTGCATCCAGCGTGACCGCACTGTCGAATCCCTGGCGGCGGATCGCCACCAAGGATGCCACGCGATTGCCTCGTGGCACGGCGATCACTTGCCCCTCTTGGCGGTGGCGCGAAAGCTGGGGAATCGTGAGATCGAGCCTTTTTTTCGGAGGCTCGATTTCTACGCGATAGACATAATCCCGTCCGCCTCGGCGCAGATGGTCGGTGATTCGCAGAAAAAACTCTCCATCATCCGGCACGACGACCCGCAGCCGGCTGTCATGAAGTTCCGCGTCGTCGTTGCTGGTCAGCAACTCGCCCTGCGCGTCGGTCAGTTCCACTACCGAATCCAACGGAGAACCGTACTCAGAGGCGAATACCCGCACGTTGAGCATTTGGCCCGGTTCGGCTCGCAATCGAAAGATATCCACATCGTTCGGGTTTTCGATCACGCCGTTGAGCGCCGCGGGGATTTCCCGAGCCAATGCGTCAGCCAGACGCCGGTCATTCGGTTCCACTTCGAGAATGGAAGTGAGTGGAGAAATGCGAAGTCGATGCGGGGAAGGGGTCGTGGATTCCCCCAGTTGGGGAAACAACAACACGTCCCCTTTCGCGAGAGCCGGGAGTCGAAACACCCGCACCACGTCCGACGTCGTCTCGCCAGCGATCAACCGCAAAGCGGCATCGGCTCTAAGTAGCTAACCAAAAGTTTTGTGACAGGATTTCTGCTTTGTTCAGCGCGTCGTGGTGGTCGAGTTCGCGGAGGGCTTCGGTCGCCCGTGCGACGGT
>JANQPP010000050.1 GCA_028289405.1 Pirellulales bacterium | reverse complement strand
CATTCCCTCATCCGACCTGAAGCCCGGCACTTACTATCTCAAAATCCGGGCGACCGATCGGGTGGGCCTGCGAACCACCGAAACGCTTCGCTCGCCCGTGGAAGTGCTGGCGGCTCCCACCACGACGCCCAAGGATCGAGATACCCCCCAGGCTCCAGCCAGAGGAACATTGCGAGGTATCGTGCGGTTTGGGAGTAGCGCGGCGTTCGGCATTCGAGTCACGATCAAGGAGTTGAGCAAGAGCACCGAATCCAACAGCCGGGGAATATTCCAGTTCGAGGACATTCCGGCGGGCACCTACACGCTGGAAGCCGAAGGCCCCGCCAAGGGGAGAAACCGCTCCGGAGAAGCTCGCGTGCAACTCCAAACCAGGCAAGACTTTGCTAAAACCTGGCCGATTGCCTTGCAATAATCCGTGTATCTACGTTTCTCCTAAACCAGATTCCGCCCTTCAGGTCCATATTTCCCTCACTTGGAAAATTGCGAAAACTTGCCGGGTTATGACGCTGATAGCGGCGGCAGGCTTGGTCTTCAACCTCACACTTCGTAACTCCGATCCTTGAAAGGAACACGGAGTCTTCGCCGCGCCTGGCGGCAGCCCCGTGTTAGGCAACCGATGGGTTCACAGCCCATTCCACTCAGGGGTAGGAGACGGGCGGATGCACGCCAAGCTGATCGGTACGCGACGGATTTTCGTCTTGCTGGCCATCACGGTGGGTTTTTCGGAATCCACGGCCAAGGCACAAACGCCACCGGCTCCCGCGGCGCCAAAGACCATTTGGTCCTTCATGGGGATTCCGCAAGGGTTTAACAAAGTTCATGGCGCGTTATTCAATCGCCACGGATTTCTGCCCGGTTTAGAAAAGAAACCTGCCTTGAAATCACTCGCCGATCCAGCGAATCTCGCCTCCGAAGTGCCGGTGATCAAAAAAGCGGCGGAAGTCAAAGCGGCGGAGGACCTCAAGCCGCAGAAAATTAAGGCCATCCGTTATCTCGCCAGCATCGGCTGTGGCTGCTACGACACGGATGGCAGCATCACCGACGCCCTCGTGGCCGCCACCGATGACTGCACCGAGGATGTCCGGCTGGTCGCCGTAAGGGCTATTGGCCGGGCCGCTGAAGATCAGGGCTGTTGCAACCAATGCGGCATGACCTGCTGCTGCAACGAAAAAATCCTGAAACGTTTGGCCGTCATGGCCTACGAAAAGGACGAGACGGGCTGCTGGGTGGAACCCTCGGAGCGTGTCCGCGAGGCGGCGGCGGAAACACTGGAAATTTGCTGCCCCAGTGAAGAACCCGTCATCATCATTGATGAAGTGGAAGAAGGCACGCCAGTGGAACAGGGGCCGATCCGCGAAGCCCCCGAGCCAGAGGCTCCCTTTGAGAACCGCGAACCGGCTCCCGTTTTTGATGACCAAGCCTCGGCACTGCCTCGGTTTGTCAATACGGTTGCCCGCCGGTTAGTTTCTCCTCCGCCATTCCCGGCTCCAGAAGTCACGCAAGTCACCCACGAAGCGTACCACGGCGTGCTGGTGCAGATGGACGCGCGGCGGCAGCTCGCGCATGTCCACTTCGAACAGCCGGACATGCAAGTCCCGCTGGGCGCGCGGTTGATCGTCTATCACAAGTCGGGCGAGAAGATTGAACTACGGGGTGAACTGGAAGTCGTGCAATCGTTCGCCGGCTCAGCCAATGTCCGTCCCGCCCCTTCCACGCGATTCAATGCCCTCCGCCGAGGTGACTCCGTCATCCCGGAGGCCGCCCTTCGCCGCGTTCGTTAGAGTGTGTATTGCACACAGGTAATGCATCTCGAAACGAGGCCGCCACATTCCGCACGCCGGTGGAATGTGGCCAGAAGTTGTTCTTCCCGGAGTTGCCGGTCCGCGCCGTTTTCCTTCGCCCTCTCCGCGGGTTATCTTTACAAAGACCGAGAGCCGGCTTCGCGCCATAAGGTGTCGCTATTCAGCCAGAGCGGTGCCGTGAACTGAATTCCATCTTGGCTACCGATGGCTTGGTTTGGCACTCGGACCCCTGCGTGCGCCCTGAGCAATGAACGCCCCGGAGAGCAAACGTGGCCTCCTGGAAAGACCGTTCCCCTCGTCGTCAGCCACCGAAGAAAAAATCTGGCGCTCGCGCTGGCT
Organism: Pirellulales bacterium; assembly: GCA_028289405.1. Classification (GTDB taxonomy): domain Bacteria; phylum Planctomycetota; class Planctomycetia; order Pirellulales; family JANQPP01; genus JANQPP01. The sequence goes on along the minus strand of JANQPP010000050.1, from coordinate 64,461 downwards.
GGAGAAAGCCTAACGGCGGCGATTCCGGAGATACCTCACCCGATCGGCGCTGGGCGCATCGGAAGGAATCCCCCTCCCTAACACCAGGCACACGCCACCGGCTAAAACTGGCGGTACTTGGTGTTTCGCTGCTCTGCATGCTGGGCTTCTTCCTGGCTTGGATTATTTTCCGTCCTCGTCCAGTGCCGCTGATCGCCTTGAGCGTCACGGAGTATCCCGCCGCCTTGCCGCCCCATGCTTTGGCGGAAGAGGATTTACGGCGTTTTGAAAATGTCTTCCGAGGCTATCGCAACGTGCGCTGGTCACCGCTCCACGAAGGCCGAGAAGGAGATTGGAAGCGGCTGCTCGATTCTCAATTGAATACAGCAGTGACGGGAGGCCCAGGAGGCGGGCGATTCTTTCCGGAAAACAACGTGGCCGTCGTCTACCTTTCGGCCCATGGAGTTGTCGACTCGGAGGGCCGGCCCTGTCTGCTGATGACGTTTTCCGAGCCCTGGGACGACTCCACCTGGGTGCCCGTGCGGGAGGTGCTGGAGCACATTGCCCGGCATCCGCGTTGGAAGAATTCCGACGTGAAAACCCTGGTCGTGCTGGACACGGGAGAGCTGCGCGAAGATTGGTCGATCGGCCTCTTTCAGAATGGTTTCGCCGAGCTGCTGCCTGAATTGGTCACCAGTTTGGACATCCCGACGTTGGCGGTGATCCATTCCACTCGGGGCAGCCAACAAAGCTGGAGCGCGCCGGAATTGGGCGGAACGGTGTTCGCCTATTATGTCGCGGCAGGGCTGCGCGGCGCGGCCGATGCCGACGACGATGGCACCGTCCGGCTTCACGAACTTGCCACTTACTTGGAAAACCATGTCGATGCCTGGGTGCATGCGTATCGCACTGCCCGCCAACAGCCCCTGTTGTTGCCGGAAAACGCCCCCGATTTTGGAGTGGCGTATGTCAGCGGCTACGAACAGCCGCCCGTGGAGCCGCTTTCACCTCCGCCGGCGCGGAACGAAGCGTTGAACCAACTCTGGTCACGCTACGTGGAAATGGAAAGCACTGGTCGCAGGCGGCACGCAGCACTTGCCATGGGAGAAGTCCAAGGCGGGCTCTCCAAGTTGGAAGAGTTGTTGCTGGCCGGCTCCGCGTACGATCGGCAATTCGACACCACAGCGGCCTCCGTGGACCGCTTGCTTACGCAGATCAGCCGGTTTCAGACGATTCCTGAGGTGCCCACGGGCAGCCTGTCCCTCGCGAATCTGAATGGCAAAGACGAAGAGGCGATCGACCAAGCCCGAAGTGAATTCCAGGAGTGGCGTGCCGCCCGAACGGATCCCATGCGGACCGAGCCCGTTCCGCCGCCAATCTCCACGTATGCCGACGCGGCAGCCGCATTGTGGCCGAGAATTCTCAACAGCCCGGCCGGTGAAATCGAAGTACAGCGGAACGATGTGTTGGAATTCCTGGCCCTTTGCCCTCAAACGCCGCGAGCGGACCTCAAGGAAGTTCATTTCCTGCGTCTACTGGAACACTTGGACTGGCCCGTCGCGAGTTCAGCGGTTCCTTCCGTGGCCGGCTTGCGAGGGCAGATAGAACAACTCGCTAGTCCGCGCGATCCACGCACGCAATTCTGGCTCCACGGCCCGATGGGAGACGCGGAAGAAACAGCCCGGTACGTACTGGATGATCTGCTTGTGGGGAACGCGGTGGCGCTGGATTCTCTGCAAAACCGTCTGGCAGCCTTAACGGACGGGACCGCCGAAGGGTCGTTGGGGGCCGTGCGAGAAATTTCCGAAACCACACACGAAGCCTATGCAATTCGGGACGAAGTCTGGGCGAAGCTTCCCGCACTCGCCATTTGGCTCATGACCTATCCCGACCTGTCGCGGGATCGTGCCGAGATTTTCCAACAAGTCGCCAGTTTGATCGGGAGCCAAAAACAACTCACTGAAATGCTGGAAAAACCGCCGGTGCTGAGCACGGATAGCTTGGCCGTCACGCGAGATTTGGAAAAGATCGCGGATCGCGCGGAGGCGGACTTGTCCGCGCTGTTGGCATATTATGACGACGCCTGTAATCAACTGGCTGCTGACCGCGCGGGTGGAGTACGGGAGACGGCGCGAAAAATCGGTCAAACTCTGCGGGTCCCCATCGCCAATCCACAAAGGGAAACTCTCCGTAGAAAGTGGCTGGCCAACTTTTCCCAACCGATCGACGTCGTGGATCGTGGGGCAAGCAGCCCTACTACTAGCGAGACCAGCGACGACGAATGGCTTTCGCAATTGACCGAGCAGTTGGCGGAACATCCTTCTCTTGCGCTATTGGATTTGCATCTCGGCCCGGCTGCACGGAAAGCTCTTCCGGCCATTCCTTCCCTGCCTCGACTCGATACGCGAGACGTATCGCCCGAAGCGGCTCGCCGCATGCGTCTGCTCCGGCTCGCGAAATTGGGAGGAGATCTCCGGGCCAGATTCCGCGCGATTTCCCCTTGGGTCAATGAATATCTGCGTGGAGAAATCGGAAGCAACAACGCTTCCACTAGGACATCCACTTCCGAGCGGCAACGATTGGCGGAGATCGACCAAATCGTCCGCGCGATGCAAGGCATGATCGGCGCGAGACCGCCGTTTGAGGAGGATGCGAGCCAACGGTTGTCACGGCTTGATGCACACCTGTTGCTGTTGTGGCATGCGAAACGTTCGCTAAGTGATTTTTGGGGACCCCGCGCGATCGGTGAAGATCCATTCTTTCTGGAGGCCGTGAAACAACATGCCTCGGCCGCGCGGCGAGTCTATCCTTCGGCCTCCCAAGGCGGGCAGCAATTGGAAACCGACGCGAAAAGGCTCGCCCAGATAGCCGCCCAATGGCAGCCAATTTCCGTGGAAAATATTACCGTATTGCCGGAACAGACCTTGGCCCGGCAGCACGTCGAGTGGCAACCCGACTCGGCCATCCCGGCAGGAACTTCGGCACTGTTCGTGGCGCGTCCCGACGGCGGGTTGTGGCCCGCGCGAGCTATTTCGGATCAACGGGAAATACGCCGGCATGGCCTACCGACAAGAGCCGCATCGACCGAACGTTGGGATTTTCTCCTGCCGATCGATTCCGCGTTACGAGGTAATGGCCTGCTGGAGGCCAAGGCGGTCTTTCGAGGTCATCAGAGAACCGTATTGTTCTCCGTGGGAACCGACATCCCAGACGCGCTGGTGGCCTTCCACAAGCCGGAAATGCCATCGCCACGGATTCAGGTTCGCGGCGATACGACGCAGAAAATGCAGATCATGTTCATTTTGGACTGCTCCAGCAGCATGTCCGAGCAAGTCGTCTACGAGGGGCGGCGCCAAAATCGGCTGCAAGTCGCCCAAGCCCGGCTGGAAGAATTTTTGGAATCCCTCCGTGACGAGGATTATGAGGTGGGGCTCATGCTCTATGGCCACCGGGCGGGTTGGCCTAGCGCCACGGCGAAACAGCCGCGTTGGGTCAATCCGGTTTACGAAGGGCTACATCCTGGAGCGGACGTGGAAGTGGTGATTCCCATTCAGCCCCTCTCCGACCGCCTACGCGAAGATGTTCATCTCGTGCTAACCCGGAATTCGCGTCCCTTTGGTGAAACGCCGTTGTATTATTCGCTCACTACGGCGCTCGATGCCTTCAGCAGCCGGCGCGACGCGTCACGGCGGGTGATTGTCATCACCGACGGCGTGGACGAACAATCGGCGGATGCTCCCGTGGGCGTTCGCAAGAATCGGACACATGTGCAAGAAGCGATCGCGCGGGTTCCCGCACAGATCGATATCATCGGTTTTGGAATGAAAGAGAAATTCCGAGACGACCGTGAACGTACCATCTGGGCCAGCGGACAAGAAGCCTTGAAGGCGATTTCCAAGGACTCGGGCGGCGAATTCTATACGGCCCGTGATCCCAGCGAACTGCTGGCGCGGCTGCGGGAATCATTGCGGATGGTCAAGTTTTTCGTCCAAGAGCCCGGCCTCCCGCCTCCACCGGAACGAGATGCCCTGGACTTGAACCAAACTTGGGTCGCGAACCGTTTTCGAGAACCGGAATCCCTGGAGGTCCGTGTGATGGGGCACGATAGCCGCGTGCCCGCCGCTCCCGTGATGTTGGAAGGTGGCGAGGCGTTGGAGCTTCTATTCAATCGCTCCTCGGGACGTTTGGAACATTTGCGGTACGATTTTGAATTGCAGACCGAAAAGTCGAATTTGCGTGTCCCTCAAGACCGGTCGCGGGCTTTTTTTGTCGGCGCCCACCTGCCACGACGCACGGCGGCTCGGGAAATGGAATTTTGGGTATCCGTGCAAAACGACGCAGCGGAACGGTTTAGTCCCCGCCCCCGGCACGTGTGGGCGGAAATTCGTCCCTTGCCGGCCCGAACACCCGTTTTTTATCTACAGGACGTGGAATTCGTGCCCGGGCTTCCGGTTCCCATGTTGCGTTTTCGTGTTTCTCCTTGGCCGCAGGAAGTCTTGCAAGCAGAGTTGCGGCTTTGGGTTTCTTGGGACGAGGACGGCGGCGGGCGTGAAATCCCGCTAAAACTCGCGGAGAATTCCCAAGTCGATATTCCCGGCACATCCTTGCAAATCGAACCTCGTGCTGGACGCGAAGGGGAAGCTTATCAGGTCACCGTGACCGAACAGCATTTGGGTTCCAATACGCGCGAACTTCTCCGCGTACAATTGCGTCCTCCCCCGGACCACGTGACACGCTCCTACTTTTCCTCCTCCGGCAAGGCCCGGCATATCTTCGCCTATGAGGACCGAGAATTCTGGAAAAGCGAAACACCGCGTCTCATCGTGACCTCCATGGAACCGGACGGCGTCCGTGCCGGATGGCTTGCCACGGGGCCAATGCAAGTGGACCTGCCAAGAAGATAGGCAGGCTTTTTCGATCACGAGGACGGCTTGCCGATTTGGCTTTGAAACTTTCCGCCAATTCGGCGGTTGTCGCTGGAAAGTCCCGGAAGCCGCTGCCGATGATCCTTTCATCCAGCTATGCGCCTATGGTACCCGCAGCCATGAATTTTCCACATAACCAAGCCATTGCTTGCCTGCGTTCCCGGATTGTCTCGGGCAGACGCCGCTGGGTTTTACGCTGTGTGGTGGCGGTTTTGCTGAGTTGCTTGAGCCACTCCCCCCTCTGGGATTCCGAAGCGGTCTTCGCCGAAGCGCCCGAGCACGACTCCCAAATTACCTTCGCGGAAGAAGGGCTGGTGGATCCGACTTGGGGTTCCGAGGAGGACGCTTTGCCACCGCATGTGGATGTCTATACCGTGGCCTCCGCGCGCTCGGACGATACGGCGATGGAATTCGAGTCCGAAGAAATGCTCACCGACGAGGCGTTCGGCGGAGACGGCCTCTTGGAAAACGACCTTTTGGAAGACGGCATTGCGCCCGAATACTACGTTAGAGAATTCGAGCCCTACACTTGGCAAGTGCTTCCGCGCGGGTTGATTTATCGATCCTATTTGGCGGGAGCCAAGGAATCCCGATTCCGCAGCGTCTGGAACCATGAATCCACCATAGGAAATGTTTGGGACATCTCCTTGGGTGGACGAGCGGGCATCATTCGTTACGGCACGACGGATCCCGACTATCCTTCAGGATGGCAAATCGATATCGAAGGGGCAGCGTTTCCCCGACTCGACCTGGATATAAATCGCGAATTGGTTTCCGCCGACTTCCGGTTTGGTGTTCCCATCACTTGGGGCAATCGCGACCGGCAGTACAAGTTTGCCTACTATCATCTGAGTTCCCACCTTGGCGATGAATTCATGTTACGAAACCCCACGTTTCCGCGAGTCAATTACAGCCGGGACGTGCTGGTGTTTGGTATTTCGCAACACATCCACGACGATTGGCGCGTCTATTTCGAAGCCGGCTGGGCGTTCTATACGGATGTCTCAGAACCTTGGGAATTGCAGTTCGGAATTGAGTACAGCCCGCGAAACTGCACGGGGTTCCACGGAGCGCCGTTCCTGGCAGCCAATGGACACCTACGCGAAGAGGTGGATTTTAGCGGCAACCTCGTACTTCAAGCCGGCTGGCTTTGGCGTGGCACTCCCAACGGCGGCATCTTCCGCGTGGGGTTCGAATACTATCATGGCAAAAGTGAGCAGTTCGAGTTTTTTCGCGAAACGGAGGAGAAAGTCGGCGTCGGTCTGTGGTATGATTTTTGACCCGGCATGACCTTCGTGCCTAGGTGGACCGCGACCCCATCTCTCCTGCTTTCAGCGAAAAGGAATCGAACATGGAACTCGTCAGCTACCACGCGGACGATGGCATCCGAGTGGCTGGCCTGCGTGGAGATTCCCTGATCGACCTGCAGGATGCCGACGCAAATTTGCCCAGCACGATGCGGGACTGGCTGAATGCGGGGCGTGGCATTTGGTCCTCTACGCAAGCCGCGATTGCTTCCGGTGAGGCGATTCCGTTGCAGGATGTCCGCATCGCTCCTCCGGTGCCCCATCCAGCAAAGATTGTTTGCGTCGGTTTGAACTACGCCGACCATGCCGCGGAATCGGGCTCCGAACCGCCACCCGAGCCCGTCATTTTCAACAAATTTCCCACGGCATTACGCTCGCACGGCGAAACCATCGAGCTTCCCTCGCTCAGCACGCAGGTCGATTATGAAGCCGAACTGGTCGTCGTCATCGGTCGCGAAGGGAAGCATATTTCTGAATCGGAGGCTCTCGAATACGTGGCCGGTTACTGTTGCGGTCACGATGTATCCGCGCGGGATTGGCAATTGAACAAACCTGGCAAGCAATGGCTGCTGGGAAAGACATTCGATACCTTCGCTCCGGTGGGGCCGAAGTTGGTCACGGCGGATGTGATTCCCGACCCGGGAAATCTGCGTATTCAATTTCGCCTCAATGGCGAGACCATGCAGGATTCCCACACCAGCCAATTGATTTTTTCCGTGCCCCATCTGGTGGCTTATCTATCGGGTGTCGTTACGTTGCTACCCGGTGATTTAATTTTCACCGGCACTCCGCCGGGCGTCGGTGTCGCTCGCAAACCTCCCGTATTTCTCCAAGCCGGAGATACGGCTGAGGTAGAGATTGAGCATCTGGGTGTCTTGAGCAACCCAGTGTCGCGCGAGCCATCTTAGAACAGCTCGCCGATTTCTTCATCCACTCTTGCCGAATCGGCGCAGGTCGATCGAACGGTCCGTCGCCGGCATGATTGAAGGATGCCACGGGAAATTCCGATGGTGCAGATAACGTTGCGCTTGAGCCGCATGCAATGTCCATGAAGTTTGGCGTCCCTCACTCGTCAAGCACCGATCATCAATAGGATTTGCAAGTTGGTTCGTTGATTTTTTGGGGCCAAGTTCTGCGGGACAGATCCCGGTTGAGGCCACGAAATCACGGCCGTGTCGCATTGGATTCGATGCCTTGAGTCCCGCTCTTCGAATTGGTTGTTCACACCATGCATGACACGCGAAGGCAGCGAACCGGTGAGCGTCGTCGCCGCATTCTCGTTGATGCGGAAGATGCAGGGATCAACGGTGCCGAACCGATCTGCGAGGCTAAGAAGACGCGCCGCGCCAAGCGGAAAAATGCTCCCCTGTATGCCGAAGCGGCAACCCGGCAGTTGGATCTTCGCATCGCGGATTTGATTCCCTGCTCATGGTCCGCGGTGTCACTCGTAGTCTTGTTGCTGGTGACCTGCCTGCTCGGGCTGGAAGCCGTGTACATTTGCCAAGTTCGTTATTTGAGTCGGCCACCTCAGCCAATTTCCATGTTGGGCGTGGGGACCATCGCGAACTGGTTTCTGACTTGCCTGTACATGGTCGCCGCCACGGTGACTGTGGTGATTTACGCACTCCGCCGTCATCGTTTGGACGACTATCGAGGACGCTATCGGTTTTGGCTGGTGATGACATTCGCTTGCATGGTGATAAGTTTGGGCCATGCGGTGGATTTTTCTTTTCTTGGAAAACTTGTGCAGTCCTCTGGCCGTTGGCCCGCCAGTTGGGAAACGTCTCCATGGGTGATGCTCAAGATTTCTGGAGTTTTGATCGGCCTGGCACTGTTCCTGCGGCTCGTGTGGGAAGTGAAGCGGTGCCGCACGACGGTCACGGTTTTGGCTTGCTCGATGGTCTGCGGATTCATGGCCGTCTTCCTCGGCCGCGAAAACCCCTTCGTTTGGGGATCCATACCGCTGGAAATGAGCGCTTCGGCTTTAACGCTTGTGTGGCACGAGCTTTTCCTCATGGCTATGGTTTGGCATATGCGTTTCGTCGTGCGTGAAGTGCGTGGCGAGATTATCGTCCTCAAGACGAAAACAACGGCTACACGATCGTCGAAACGAAACGTGGCGTCGAAGGCGACCACCGCCCCTTCGCCGGAATCCGAAAAATCGCGAGAGATGCTCCGCGTGGATCGGGCCACGACCGAGCCACCGCCGCCTAAGATAAACACTCCTCCTGCCGCGAGGCCGAACGTGACGCGAACAGCGAATCACGCCAAGCCCCGCTTGAGCGCATCAAGCGGATCTCCGGAAGTGCTAGCCGCGAATGGTTCCAACACAACGGCAACTACACCACCGGAAACAACGGGCAAGAAGAAATTGACCAAGGCTGAACGCAAGGCCCTGCGGAAAAAACGGCGGATAGACCGAGAAGAGGCACATTACCTGCAGCTCGATTGAGATCGCCACTCCGTAAGCGATAGCGACAAGGAACACCGAGTAAGCTCACGCTCAAAATTCAAGAAGCGGAAGATACAGACGTCGTGGCGGAATCTTCTTGCTCTTCGGCATGCTTGGAAAACATGCTAGCGATGACTTCCTCGAGCGGTGGATCGTCAACGCTCACGTCCTCCACGGTATGCGACTGGAGAATGGCTGCGAGCACCTTGGCCACTTCTCTCCGGTCCACGCGGATCACGGCCCGCGGCTCTTCGATCTCCACGACTTCTCCGTAACCCTTCAAATCCGGCGGTACCACTCCGTCCGCGAAGCGCAGACGGACCATCTTGTGCCCGGCAAAACGGTCGACGATATCCGACAGGGAACCGTCGTACATCACGCGTCCACCACCAATCATCACGACCCGCCGGCAGAGCGCCGCCACGTCTTTCATGTAGTGACTGGTTAGCAGAATGGTAATTCTATGCAGTTCCTGATAGCTGCGCAAAAACGACTGCACATTGTGTTGCGCGACCACGTCCAACCCGATTGTGGGTTCATCGAGAAAGAGCACTTCAGGGGAATGCAGGAGCGCGGCGATCAGTTCCATCTTCATCCGTTCGCCCAGGGATAATTCCCGCACGGGTTGGCCCAGTAATTCCCGCACGGACAACAGGTCCACCAACTCGTCGCGCGTTCTTTCGAATTGCGTATTGTCCAAGCGATAAATGTGCTGGTGCAGGCGAAACGATTCCTGGGCGGGAAGATCCCACCAGAGTTGGTTTTTCTGCCCCATGACGAGTGCGAAGCGGCGGCGATAGGCATTCTCGCGTTTCCAGGGGACATGTCCCATGACCGTGGCGGCACCGCTCGTGGGCGTAATCACGCCTGAGAGCAGCTTGAGCGTCGTTGTCTTCCCTGCCCCATTGGGACCTAAAAAGGCGACGAATTCTCCCTGCTCCACATCCAAGTCAATGCCTCGCACCGCCTGCACTTCGCGGTACTCGCGATGAAACAGACCGCGGATCGAGGAGAGCAGTCCCTCGGACTTTTGATAAACGCGGTAGGATTTGGTTAGTCCGCGAAGCTGGATAATCGGCATGGGGCAAGTTTTGAAAATCACTGGCCAGGTACACCAAGAGCCCCCACACACGACCAGTGAGCGCGAGCCGCACAATACAATCTCTTGGGAACAGTCTGCGGGCGCCGAGCCTAGCGGTCAACGGGCATGCCAGGGTTTATCCGATGGCGGAAGCCGCGAGTGGGTTCCGGTACATCACGACAACTTCCTGTCGATAACGTATGTTTAACGGTCCATTGTGAAGAGAGTGTCCATTCCACGCCATCGCATGGCCTGCTCGCTTTCAAGTGGATCGCCGCTCCGTCGGACGTCGTGAGAATCCCCACGATGCGGCTCTTCAACCTATTTCGACCGCTTCCGTCGTCGAGGCGAAACCATGAGCAATACACTGTATCTTCCCGAGCTGCGTGAAATGTTGGCGGAGCAGGACTCCGAGCAGTTACGCGAATTCTGCACGGCTCTGCATCCGGCCCGCACGGCGGAATTCATGGAAGGATTGACCGCGGAGGAATCTTGGGCCGTGCTACAGCACGCGGAAGAGCCCAGCCTCGTGGAGATTTTCAGCTTTATTGAGGTCGCCAAACAGGCGGAAATCGTCGAATCCATCGACCGTGAAGAGGCGGGGGACCTCATCGCCCAACTCGCTTCGGATGATCGAGTCGATATTCTCAACAGTTTGCCGCCGGAAACGGTCAGCCAACTCTTGCCATTGCTTCCCGCGGATGAGCGCCGAGACATCCTCCGGCTGCAAGCTTATCCCGAGGGGACAGCGGGAGCCATCATGACGACGGACTTCGCTAAGATCAGCGAGTCCATCTCCGTTCAGGATGCGCTGCACGAAATCGCGCATCAATCGGAGGAATTGGAAACCATTTACTACATTTACGTCGTGGATGAAGAAAACCATCTGCAAGGACTGGTGTCTGCCCGGCAATTGGTGTCTTCCATGGGCAAGCCGCAAACCATCATCCGAGATTTGATGGAACGCGGCCTCGTGACCGTCAAGCATGACGACGATCAAGAGCACGTCGCGGCGGAAGTCGCGCGTTTCGACCTGTTGGCCATCCCCGTGGTCGACGACGAACGCCACATGCTGGGGATTATCACGCACGATGATGTTATCGACGTGGTTCGAGAAGAGGCAATCGCCGACGCGCATCGCATCGCCGGCGTCGAACCCCTAGGTGACGATTACCTCAATACGGCGCTGTTTACCCTGGCCTGGAAGCGTGGATTCTGGCTAACGCTGATGTTCATCGCGGCGTTGCTCACGGCCCTGACACTCAACAGCTTTCATTCAACGATCGAAAAGGTCGTGTGGCTGGTGATGTTCATCCCCTTGGTAATTTCCAGCGGCGGCAACTCAGGGAATCAATCCGCGACTCTGGTCATCACGGCCTTGAACAGCCAACATCTGAAAATCTCCGATTGGTGGGCGGTCGTACGCCGAGAAGTGGCGATCGGCCTCTTACTCGGAGGTTTTTTGGCCGTCATCGGCTACGCGCTTGCCCTCCTGGTTCATCAAGATCCCTATGACGTGGTCGTAATTCCCCTGACTTTGATCCTCGTAGTGATTAGCGGCACCCTGGTTGGTGCGATACTGCCTTTGGGATTTGCCCGATTGGGCTTGGACCCCGCCCTGATGAGCAATCCCTGCGTGGCGGGCATCATGGATATCTTGGGCATCCTCATCTACTTCACCGTCGCGATCTACCTTCTGCGAATTCCGCTGCCGTCACTTCCATAATCAAAGGGAGCGTGATCTTCGCGGATTCTAGGTACGACGAGGTGGCGCGCGAGGGTTTCAGCATTCGCGGTGCTGAGAGCTTTTTTGGCCTCTCGGGCGAGGTCGAAACATGGATTGACCTCGTTTTGGGAAATTGGCTACAACCGCCCCGCCAATTTCCGTGGGAATCCACCTGCTGTGAGCCGGGATAGTCGTGGCCGGTCCAGGCTGAGGGTTTGCCTGTGGGAGACTATCCGCTAGGCGACCGAACCCCGATGATGGCGGGGCTCATCGAACAAAGGCCAACGCAGGTGCCGCGAGACCGGTTTCATTGAAAGGCGCGAAGGTTGATCGATAGGAGGTTGTTGGGGCTTTAGGGATTTGTTTTCGGAAGCATAGCGGGCTGACTTGAATCAATCTGGCGACTTGGCCAGCGGTGACAAGTCTCGGGCCGTTCACGTGTGATTGTTTGGGAATCGTTGGGTTTGGGAGGGATGCTTTTCGCTCATGTCCTGGTCCGCCGCTCCAGTACAAGGAAATTCACTCAGCCAGCGTCTGCGGCGCGCGGCATCCTCGTTGAGGACCATGACGCGGCAAGGGCGTGCTTGGGCGGCGGAGCATCCCAAGCAGTCGGCCATCTTGATCACTTGTGCGATCTTGGCTCCGGTGTCGGTGACGGGGATTTGGTGGTGGAATACACGGCCTCCAAACCAAAGCTACATCACTTCCGAGCTGGCCTTGGCTACCCTCGACGCGGGAGAGTGGGAACGAGCCAGAGCCATGGCACTGGTCTTGAAAACGCAAGGTCTCCGGCCGCCACAAGAATGGAGTACGCCCGATTTCGTGATGGGCGCGACGATCGCGTACGAAGCGGCGAGCGTATGGGAGGGTGACCGAGAAACCTATTGCCGTCGGGCCGCGTTGTATCTGGAAGCGGCGCGGCAACACGGTTTTCCAGCTGGTCGAGAAGCAGAGGGCTTGTGGCTGCTGGGCCGTAGCCTGTATTGGGCTGGGCACTTTCCGGAAAGCCGAGAAGTCTTGTTGCAAGCTCTCAAAATTCATCGCGGAAAGCGAACGGAAATCTATCTTTATCTCTCGGGCGCGAATCAATACAGCCCCAATCCTAACTTACCGCAAGCGTTGGAATTCTTAGACCGCTATTTGGCGGACGAAAGTTTGTCACCAGAAGAGCGTTCCGAAGGGTTGGTCCGCCGTGTCCGAGTGTTGTTGGGCATGTCGCGAATTCGCGAAGCACAAGAGACCTTTGCACAGCTCACCGAAGCTGGTCTGGATCCGCCGCGTTTGCAGCTTCTCAGTGGTCACCTGCTATTAGAAGAAGCTCGGAACTCTCGCCGTGAGACGTCAACGGAAGATTCCGATGTGACGCAAAAGCTACGCCAGGCGATTGAAAGTCTACGCGAAGTGCAAGCCGGTCCCGATCCCCCGGATTCTTTGATTCGTACAGCCCAATTATTGATCGCACAGGCACTCAGCGAACTGCGAGAAGAAGAAGCGGCGCTCTTCCAATACGATCGCCTGCAAAAGACATTCCCCCAAACTTCCGAGGGTTTCGCGGCGCGCGTTTTCGCCGCCGCGCTGGCGGAGCGAAGGGGGGCTCACGATCAGGCCGTGGAACTCTATCGAGCGGCCCTTTCTTCCGTCACCGACCCCTCCCATTACAGCAACGAATGGGTCTCCGCGGCCGAGTTTGGTACGCGGGTGATGAGATCCTATCGAGGCCTGCTGCAAAAACAGGATTACGCCTTGGCTGCCCAGCTCGCGGAGGCTTTTTTCCCTTTTTTCCCCAAGGTGATCCAGCTCGAAAATTTGGCCAATGCCTACGCGGGATGGGGGGCCAAGCTGGCTGGTACCGCGCCCACGGACCGCTTCGTCGATGAACCGCCCCCAAAGGAAGCGGAGGAGCGGTGGCGACTGGCGGGAAAATATTACCACGAACTTTCTCGTGAGCGTTACGTCACGCAGTCTTATCCAGAGGATGTGTGGCTGAGCGGAGTCCATTACCTGGCAGGCGAGAGTTTCGAAAAATCGGCCGAAGCGTTTCGTACCTATTTGGAATATGAGACGCGTGGGCAGCTCCGGCAGTTGGCGCATCTGCGGCTCGCGGAGTCACTCGCGGCCTTGGGAGAATTAGAGGAGGCCATTCGCGAGGCGGACGCGGCAGTCGACTTGCATGCCCGTGATCCAGCGATTTACGAGGCTCGACTGCTCGCCAGCCGGCTGCACCGGGAAGCTGGCGACCACCAAAAGGCGGAGGCCATGTTGCGGGCCAACCTCGTGGATGACCGCCTGGAGCCGATCAGCCCCATTTGGCGGTCTTCGCTCTTCGATTTGGGAAAGACACTTTATCAGCAAGGGGTCGTACTTGTGGCGGAAAGCATGCAGCTTGACCCCATCGCTCAGCGAACTGAAATGATCGCCTTGCTGGAAAAAGCACATCCGCGATTTGAAGAAGCGGTGGCGAAATTTCACGAAGTCCTGCGACGTGGCGGTGTGCCCGGCGGCACGGTGGAAGCCAGCTTTCTTTCCGCCGAGGCACATCGGCAGATGGCTCTGCTTCCCAAGAAGAAGCTGGACACGACCCTCGTGGACGCCACACGGCTGGCTCTCATGGAAAAGGCCGCGGCAGACCTTGACCAAGCACTAGGCCACTATGAAGACGTGAAAGATGCATTGAATGCCGCGTTACAAAACGGTCCTCTGACGGAGCAGGAAGAATTTCTCCTGCGGAATGCCTATTTCTCGCACGCAGCCGTGCTGTTTGAATTGGGCCGCTATGAACAGGCGGCAGGCTCCTTCGATGCCACGACAACCCGATTTCAAGACACACCAGAAGTCATGGACGCGTTTGTCCAATTGGCGACCTGCTATCGAAATCTGGGGGAAACGGATCGTGCATTGAGCACGCTGCTGCATGCCCGGACCGTGTTGGACCGTTTCCCTCCGGAGACACCATTTCGGGAAACGACCATTCATAACCGAGAGGAGTGGGAGCAGCAGCTTGACTGGCTAGCTCGCCAATTCAGCGCCTCGTAAGAAAGTTCACGCGGCCGAACATTCGCTGGCAGGGAGGCCAAAGCGAAGCATCATGAGCTACGAACGGACGCGGCAACTCGCCGACCTGATCGCTCGGAAACTGAAATGCCTGTCGGAAATCCGACTGTTGGCGCGGCGCCAGGCTGCTTTCATCGGCAGGGGAGAGATGACTCAATTGCTCAAGCTGCTTTCGCTCAAGCAGGAGCTGCTCGACCGGTTGCGCGACGTCGAAGCCCGTCTGGCAACATATCACGATGAAGATCCGCGCGCCCGCGTTTGGGAATCGGAAGAACAGCGGCAACGTTGTGCCCATATGGAAGCACTCTGTCAGGGACTGTTCCAGGAGATCGTACATGAGGAAGAACGCGGTGAGCAGGATATGCAAGCTCGCAAGAGCAAGATGGCATCCCAACTTAAAGAAGTGCGAACCGCCTCGGAAACCCGGGGCGCCTACCAAAGCGCCACCACGGGTGGGCACCGCGGATTGGATCTGACGAGCTAGCCCAGGAAGGAACATTGGCCATGCGAACCACCACGGACGGTGCGTGCGAAACATCTCTACGCGAAGCCGAGTTGCGGGAAGTACTCGCGGCTTGGCATGGCGCGACTTTGCGGCTGGAGCAAACGCACGAGTCACTTCGGACGGAGGTGCGGCGGCTGACTCAGGAAATCGAGGCCAAGAATCAGGAACTCGCCAAGAAAAGCCGGCTCGCTGATTTGGGGCAAATGGCATCGCATATCGCGCACGAAGTCCGCAACAACCTCGTCCCCGTCAAACTCTATCTGGGCTTGCTCCGCCGCCGCCTGGCGGACGACATGAGCAGCCTGAATATCCTCGACAAAATGACCTTGGGATTCACTTCCCTGGAGGCCACCGTGAACGATTTGCTCAGCTTTACGTCCGATCGTGACCCCGCTTACGGGGCCGTGCCGGTCCTGCGTCTCGTGCGAGAGGTCCACGAAGCGTTACAACCGCAAATGGAAGCTCAAAACATTCGAGTCGCGATCGATGTGCCACCGGCGATGGTAGTTACCGCGGATGAAAACATGCTGCGTCGAGCCATCGTGAATCTCGTGCTGAATGCGCTCGATGCGATGCCCGAGGGCGGGGAGCTTGTAATCACGGCCCACGCTGGACCGCACGGCCTCGAGTTGGAGGTCGCCGATACCGGTCCCGGGTTGTCGCCCGCTACGAAACAGCAAGTCTTCGAACCTTTCTTCACGACCAAAAGCGGCGGAACCGGGCTGGGGCTGGCGATCGTCTCTCGCATCGTCGAGGTGCATGGCGGTTCGGTGGCCGCCTCGAATTGTCCCGAAGGGGGCGCGGCCTTTACCTTGGTCCTTCCCTATCCGCGTCGGGAGGCGGCCGCATGAAATCGGTACATCGTTCGGACAGAGAATGCACTCAGGCCGCGCGCGTGCTCGTCGTGGACGACCATGCCTCGGCCCGCGAATCGGTCGTCTGCACGCTTGCCGAAGCAGGACATGAAGTGGAAAGCGTAGCCAGCGCCGCGGAAGCCTTGCAGGCGTTGGAAAAAGCCACCTACGACGTCGTGCTCACCGACCTCAACATGCCTGGCATGACCGGGCTCGATCTTTTGCGGCACATGCAAAACTGCCCGCATGGGGCGCAGGTCATCATGATCACGGCCTACGGCACGGTTTCGTCCGCCGTGGAGGCCATGCGGCACGGAGCCTTTGATTACATCGAAAAACCTTTCGAAGCGGATCACCTGGAGCATCTTGTAGCCCGTGCCATCCGGCAAGGCAGGTTGATCGACCAAAACCCACGACTGCCCAATGCCGCCGGCGGTCCTGTCATGATTGGCAGCGGCACGGCCATGCGGGAATTCCGCGCGCGGCTGGCACAATTTGCTCCGACGGCGGAAACCGTGTTGATCACGGGCGAAAGTGGCACGGGAAAGGAATTGGCCGCCAGGGCACTGCATGCGGCAAGCTCCCGCGCGGACCATCCCTTGGTCAGCCTGAATTGTCCGATCCTCTCCGCGCAGTTGCTGGAAAGTGAACTCTTCGGTCATGAGCGCGGCGCCTTCACGGGTGCCGAAAGCCCACGCACGGGCCGTTTCGAATTGGCCGATGGAGGCACGATCCTGCTGGACGAAATCACCGAGATCGATGTCGGCTTGCAAGCGAAGCTGCTCCGCGTGCTACAAGAGAAGTGCTTTGAACGGGTCGGTTCCAGCCTGACGCGGCAAGTCGACGTCCGCGTGCTGGCCACCACGAACCGAGACCTGCGGGAGGTCGTGCAGCAAGGAGAATTTCGCGAGGATCTCTACTATCGCCTGGCGGTGTTGCACCTCGTGGTCCCTCCACTACGTGAGCGGCGCGAGGATATACCCGAGTTGGTCGATTATTTTCGGGAACAGGCGGCGGCCCGGGTTCACGGCGAACCTTGCACGCTGGACGCAGGCGCCCGAGATCTCTTGATCCATTATGCGTGGCCAGGTAACGTCCGCGAGTTGCAGAATGTCATCACGCGGGCCACGGTGCTAAACGGTGGAGGACCGGTGACTGCCGAGGACTTGGGGCCCTGGCTAATCGGGGAGGAAGTTCCCGCCGTGGGGCGAGATGCCTCTTTGCCGGTGGGCATCAGCCTACAAGAAATGGAACGCAAATTGATCGAGGCGACTCTGGAGTCGTTCGACGGCCACCGGGCCAAAACCGCGAAAGCGTTGGGAATCGGCATTCGGACGCTCTCCGGAAAACTGCGGCTGTACGGCCATCCGCCAAGGGGAAAAAGCGTTGCCAAGGCAGCCTAAAAAGATGGATGATCTCTAGGGAAGTGAGTCGTGGACAAGTCATCAATTTTGGACCGGCAATTTTCGCCGGTGTTTCGGCGGAAACTGCGCGAACCTGCAAAGCACGAGGAATTCGTCACGGCAAATTCAACATGGGAGCGGACGAAACTTTCGTGAAAAATCTAGCTTTTCACCGCCTACATGGGTGCCTTTGCGCTTCGCGCAAGCCTTGACGCTGCCACTCGTCACGCGTGGCCTCGAAATTGCTAAGTGTAGAAGTACGAAATACCTGACGCATGGGCAGGATGCCCGCAGTCGCGAAAAGTGAAGGGAAGCACGGTCATGTCAGGCAGCTATATTTCCGGCATGTTTGAAACGACCTCCATTCCAGTTCTGGAGCAGGTCGTGTACTTCACCAAGGCCCGTCATGAGGTCTTGGCCGGGAACGTCGCGAACATGGACACGCCGGGGTATAAGGTTCGCGACCTCTCGCCCGAAGCTTTTCATGAGAAGCTCAAAGAGGCGATCGAAGCCCGCCAGGAGGAGCCGAATACCCCCGTCTCTCCTTTGGCAAGTGACTGGCGCGAGGAATCGGCCATTCACAAGGTTCGCGATTCGCTCAAGGGCATTCTGTTCCACGACCAAAGCAACGACAGCATCGAACAACAGGTCGCCGAGATTTCCAAGAACCAGGGGGATCACAATACGGCCATCGACCTCCTGCGACACCAGTTTCGCCTGCTGGAAGCCGCCATTTCTGAACAGGCGTAGGCTGCCGGTTCACCACGAGGTGCGTTGATGAAATCCACAAAACTTGGCGTAAGCAATCACGGTTCCGATCCGGGGAGGAGGTGAAACATGTTTTCCGCTCTGGATGTCAGCACAAGCGCGCTGGTCGCGCAACGCATCCGCCTGAACGCGATTTCGAGCAATCTGGCAAACATGTCGACCACGCGAAATGAGCGCGGTGAGCCGGAGGCTTATCAGCCACGGTTCGTCGTGTTTCAGACTGACCATGATCTTACGACTTCCGGAGGCGGCAAGGGGGTCAAGGTGCGGAGCGTGGAATTCGACACTTCGCCCCCGCGCATGAAGTTTCAGCCCGGCCATCCGGACGCGAATCCCCAGGGTTATGTGGCCTATCCCAACATCGACCTGACCACGGAGTTCGTCGATGCATTGGAAGCGACGCGGGCTTACGAAGCGAATATCGGCGTGATTGAAGTCACGAACAACTTAGGCCAGCAAACGCTGCGGATTCTCGCATGACGTACGGTGAGGTGGTACGGCCATGACTACTCCGATTGGGCCCCATTCGGTTCCCGGAATACCACTCCCCCCACGGATTAGCGAGGGGGTCACCCAGGCCACGGAGGAAACGGGCGGCGGGGCTGATTTCAAGCAGTTTTTGATGGATTCCATTCAACAAGTGAATTCAATGCAGCTCGAAGCGGATTCGGCCATTGAAAGCCTTTCCACAGGCGGAGATGCCAATCCGGCCGAGGTACTGACCGCGGTACAAAAGGCGGATCTGGCCTTCCGCATGATGATGCAAATTCGTAACAAACTGATGCAAGCCTATCAGGAGGTTCGTGAGATTCGCGTGTAACCCGTTCGCCACTCATACCAAGCGTCGAGGAAGGTTGCACTCGCCAGAAGCACATACCCCAAAGAATCATTTATTCTCTGTTTGATTAGTTCCGCGCATGGATTTTCTTAACCGTTCGATTGCCCAACTCCAGGATCTGTTCCAGTCGATGACCGTCGGCGCGCGGATCACCTCCGCGCTCCTGCTGGCCACGGTGGTCATCAGCCTGGGGTTTTTATTTCAGGGTAAATACGTCGGCGGTGAGGAAGAATTGCTCGGCGGACAATCCTTCACGCCCAACGAATACTACCGTATGCTGGCCGCGTTTTCGGCGAACAATCTGCCGGAACCGACCACGGTCGGATACTCCATTCGTGTCCCCCGAGGGCAAAAATCGGCCTACATGGCGGCCCTGGTACAAGCGGACGCGCTGCCCAAGCGGTTTGGCGATCACATCTCGAAGTCGCTCTCTTCCTCCGGTGCCTTCACCACGAATTGGCACCAGAAAGAGATGAAAGAGGCGGCCATCCTTCAAGAACTCTCATCCTGGTTTGGCATGCTCCCCGGAGTGGAACAAGCCTTGGTTCTGTTTGATGAAGCGGACCGGCCAGGATTCGGGCGGGAAAAGCAAAGAACCGCCACGGTCAGCCTCAAAACCCTCGGCGGGCAGCGGTTGCCGGAAAATCTCGTGCAAAGCATTCGCTCGGTGATGCAGGGCGCGTTCGCCGGGCTGAAGCTTGAAAACATCCAGATCTCCGATGAGCAAGGAACCTACCCCACTCCTGGCAATGAGTTTGGATTTCCCGGCAATGGCAGCTATCTCTACCTCACCCGAAATTGGCAAAACTCGTTTGAACGGGATATCCGCGAAGCTCTCAACTACATACCCGGCGTCATCGTCAAAGCGGCCGTGACTCTGGATACGCAACAGCGGCGTCAGGAATTGAAGACCAACTACGACCCCGACAATACGGTGGCCGTGCAGGTCAAGGAGGAATCCAGCAGTACCAATAGCCAAGAGCCGGCACCCGCTGGGCGCCCCGGCGTCGTGGCGCAGCAGCCCAACGCTCCCGCGGCGCTCAATAATGTGCAGGGTCCGAGCAATAACGCCGAGGAGAGCTCTTCGGAACGCAACAGTGTCGTCGCCAGTGGTACCGTGGAAACGGAATACACGGGCCATACTCCTCAGGAAGTCAGCGTGTCGGTCAGTGTGCCTCGCAATTACTTCGTTGAACTGTGGCGCACCCAGACTCAGGCTGCCGCCGATGCCGAACCGACGCCCGGCGATTTGGCCACGATCGAGAATTTTGAAACAACGAAGATCAAAGCCGCGGTGAACAACTTGCTTCCGAAGGTGGTGGGAGGGGCCGATCCGTTATCCAGAATCTCCGTGACCCAATTCGCCAAGGTAGTGCAAAACCCGATCACGGGTCCGACATCGTTCGACAAGATTTTGAGTTGGCTTGACGTGAATTGGGGAACGCTGGCCATGTTGGGCCTCGTGCTCATCAGCATCCTGATGATGCGTTCCTTGTTGCGAGCCAGTCCAGCGGCCACTTCGCAGGAAGGGCTATTTCCCGACTCGTTGTTCGCCACCGTTGGCCCGGATGAAGACGTCGAGGAGGAGGATGCGGCGCCGTTACGACGGACCCACACGAAATCGGATCTCCGTACGGAACTTTCGGAATTGGTGCAAGAAGACCCGGATGCTGCCGCTGCCGTGCTGCGAAGTTGGATCGGGGACGTAAGATAAAGAGCGGAGTGGGAACCAACGTCTCGGTGAGAGCCGAGTTTGAAAATGATCGTCCATGAAACGCCGAGGGGCGAACGAGACCGTGATTTTTTTCCGTGGGCATTAGGCGAAAGGATGGCCCGTGATTGAAGACCTCCGCAAGGCCGCCGTTTTGATTTCCAGCATGGACCGGCAAATGGCCGACGCCTTACTGTCCCGCTTGGACCCTGATGCGGCTCACGAGTTGCGCAGGCAGATCTTGGAACTTTCCAGCGTGGACGCCGAGGAGCAAGACGACGTAATCCAGCAGTTTCTTGGTGCGCATCGGGCTGCTCGCGATCCCGAGGCAGTCGCTTTGGAATTGGAGTCCGCCATCAGCGACGATACCTCGGTCGCTGTAGAAGCAGATGAATCGACAGACAATCACGCGGCACCGTTTCACTTTTTGCGGCATGTCGGCGTGGACGACTTGTCGGAGTTGCTCAAATCGGAAAGCCCTCAGGTTGCCGCATTGGTCATGTCACATTTGGATCCAAAGCAAGCGGCGGAAAACCTGTTTCGACTGCCGGAGGACATGCAAGCCGAGGTGATGCGGCGCATGGCTCAACTGGATGAAATCCACCCGGAAGCCGTGCGTGAAGTCGAACGAATATTCGAAGCCCGGACTCACGACCGCCAACGCGTACAACACCGAAAGATGGCGGGAATCCAAACCTTGTCTCGCATCCTCGCCGCGGCTCAAGACCACACCTCTCAGAGCAGTGAAGCGGCACCGAATCTTGGGAGTGATGATGGTTTCCAGGAAGCCGACGAAAAGCTCTCCGTAGACTTCGAACACCAACCGGCCTGGAGTTTTGAAGACCTGCAACGACTGGAGGGACGGCAACTGGTCGCCATCTTGTCCGCTTGTGACCCAGAACTCGCGATGCTGGCGCTCGCCGGCGCCAGCCCCGCGTTATACGAGCGTTTGGTCACCGGACTTTCCAACAGCGAACGGCGCCTGCTGCGTCTCCGCTTGGAACAAGTGGGGCCGATACGCCTGCGGGATGTCGAGAGGGCGCAACAACATGTCGTGCAGACCGCGCTACGACTAGCCGAGCAAGGGAAGATTCAACTGAATGCCTTGGAAGGTGTCTTGCTGGCAGCGTAGTTGGCAAACGTCACGTTTAAGCCTAATCGGAGAGAACGCCATGGGAACCGTATTGAAAGCTCGAGAGATTGGTCGCGAGCGGCCGGCACGCTCGACCGTGGCTTTCAATTTTGAGGACATGGCGGTCCAAGCTCGGACTTACTTGGACCAAGTCCGGCAGGAAGCCGCGAAGATTCTTCACGACGCACGGCAGGAAGCCACGAAGATCCGAAAGAAGGCGGCGGTAGACGGAGCGGAAGATGCTCGCCGTCAAGCAGAGCAACAAGTCGAATCCGCGATAGATCGCCAGATGAAATCGGTATTACCGGCTTTGGCTCAAGCTGCTCAGAAGATTGAACAGGAACGCCAAACCTGGTTGCAAGCATGGGAAGGCAATGCTGTCCACCTGGCAACAAAGATTGCCGAACATGTGATCCGACGTGAGGTCGCGACCGATGCTAGTTTGCCTACCGTTTGGGTCCGCGAAGCACTCGCCTTGGCGGCGGCAACTCCGCACGTGAATATTCACCTGCACCCGGAAGATCTCGAATCACTGGGAGCCAAGGCTCAGGATCTTGCGCGGCAGCTTCACCCGCATTTGAAAGTCACGCTCACCGCGGATGACAAGGTCACCAGATCAGGCTGTCGCTTGACCTCCCAATTCGGCGAGATCGACCAACAAATCGAGTCGCATTTGGCACGCATCGAAGAAGAAATTAACGGTTCTTGACGACTTTCCTGGGAATGGCGGCAGCTATCCTCGCATCTGCTCGAAACTCATGATCGACGACTACCTGGCCCAACTCGATACCGTCTCGTCCACGACGATTCGTGGCAGCGTGGCGCGGACCACCGGCATGGCCGTGGCCGTGGCCGATTTTCCAGCGCCGGTCGGCGGAGTAGCCGAAATCGCCTTGCCGTCAGGTGACCCGGTCCTGGCGGATGTTGTCGGATTTCAACAAGATCTCACGGTGATTTATCCCCTCGCGAAGTTACAGGGTGTCCGCCGAGGGGCGCCTGTCCGCCTCGCGCGCGGCAGCCGATGGCTAAAAGTGGGAGCAGGCCTCCTAGGACGCGCCATCAATGCGCATGGCAAGGTGATTGACGAGCAACCGGTGCCGATACTTCCTCGCCGGGTGCCCTTGCATCAGTCCGTACCGCCCCCCGTCTCGCGGCCGCGAATCGACGAGCCTTTATCCACCGGCGTGAGGGCCGTGGATGGACTGCTAAGCTGCGGACGTGGGCAACGCATGGGGATTTTCGCCGGATCGGGTGTCGGGAAGAGTGTGTTGCTCGGCATGCTTTGCCGCAACACGGCCGCCGATGTCAACGTCATCGCACTGGTCGGTGAACGCGGCCGGGAAGTTAACGATTTCATTGAGCGAGATTTGGGACCCGAGGGCCTGCAAAAGAGTGTCGTCGTCGTGGCGACCAGTGACGAATCTCCGCTGTCCCGAGTGCAAGCAGCATTTACCGCAACGGCTATCGCGGAGTATTTCCGCGATGAGGGGAAGGACGTGCTGCTGGTCATGGATTCCTTGACGCGCGTCGCCATGGCCCAACGAGAAATCGGGCTTTCCACCGGCGAACCACCGACAACCCGAGGCTATCCTCCCTCGGTCTTTTCGCTGCTGCCCAAACTCGTGGAGCGAGCCGGGCGGACGACCAGCGGCAGCATCACGGCGTTCTATTCGGTGCTCGTGGAAGGGGACGACGCCAACGAACCGATCAGCGATACCGTGCGCGGCCTGCTCGACGGACATACTTGGTTATCACGTCGCCTAGCCAGCGCCGGGCATTACCCGGCCATCGATGTGCTGGAAAGCGTCAGCCGGCTGATGCCAGATATCTCGCCTCCTGAACTGGTGCAGGCGGCGGGAGTGTTTCGCCGTCTGCTAGCCACCTACCGCGAGCATGAAGATCTGATCTCCATCGGAGCGTATCGGCGGGGGAGCAACGCCACGGTCGACATGGCGATCCAATGCAAAGAAGAAATGGACCAATTCTTGCAGCAAAAAGTGTCCGATCCCGCCGGTCTCGAACAGACGCAGAAAGCCTTGGTAGCTTGGGCGGCCAAGGCGGCTGGCAAAGGGTCCTAAACTGGGGCCGATGAAATGAAACGATTTCGTTGCACAACTCGCCTTTCCCCCGGACAAACACCGGCCAGCGAAAGTTCCCCGCATGCGTAAATTTCAGTTTCGCTTAGCCCCTGTGCTCCGCCTCCGTGAACAACATCGGGACGAAGCGCGATCTCGATTGGCGGAAGCGTTTGAAGCCGAACGGATCACTCTCGAACATGAACAGAAATTGCAAACACAACTTCAGGAATTAATGACCAATCGCCGCGAGAAGGCTAAAGACAGAACACTACAAGTCGACCGATTGTTGGATGATACCCGCTTCGAATTGTCGTTAAGGGCTCAACAATCGCAATTGGACCTGCATAAGGCCACGTTGCGGGAAGAAATCGAAAAGCGGAGGCGTGCGCTCGTGGAGGCGGACCGGCAAGTGCGTGCCCTGGAGCGTTTGGAGGAAAAACAACGGGAAGCCCACGAATACGAGTTGGCCCTGCAAGAGGCCAAGGAATTGGATGAGATTGCCGCGAGAAGGCACAGTCAAGAAGGGATGCTTTCATGATTGGGAAGCTTTTTCGTCTGAGCACTTTCCTCTTCGTCTACGCCTGCGTGGGTACATCTTTGGCGGTGATGGTCGGGCTCGCTTATGCGTGGAATCAGGGCTGGTTGACATCGGACAAAGTCGTGCAATTTCTGGAAGTCGCTTACGATATCGACCCAATGTTGGAGGAAGAAGGAAAATCGGACGAAGCCGCCCAAGGACAAGACTCGGCGCTGGAGCGCGTGGGACAGTTCCGAGTGAAATTGAATCGCGATTTGGAAATTCGGGAGACCAGCCTCAACAATCGCCTACAAACGCTTCATATGCTTGAAAAAGAACTCGATGAAAAAGTCGGACGGCTGGAAAACCTACGAAACGAATTTGAACAAGAATTGCAGCAGATTCGTGACGCGGCGGCCACCGAGGGCATCAAGACGATTGCTACTTTGTTGGAAAACATGAAGGACACACAGGCGAAAGACCAGTTGATGCGGATGTCCGAGGCAGCGGACGGCATCGAAGACGTGGTACTTCTGTTGAAAACGATCCGCCCAGACGCGCGTGCGAAGATCATCCAGCGTTTCAAAGCTCCAGATGAGGAGAAAGTCATTGCCGAAGTTCTACGCGAACTCAAGAAAGGAGACGCCGCTGTCGAATTAGTTGATCGAACGCGCGCTGGACTGGAAGGTGGCGCTGCTGGCCCTTGATTGTTTTACGGGGCATACGTTCCAAAACTCGTGGCGGACGCGTCACGTTGGCCGTCTGGGGAAGTTCGCGGTTGCGCCCTTTTGCCGATCCTTGGCAAGGTGGTCGACTGGCGTGGACAAGGTATATTCAGGGAGGAGTGGAAGGTGAGCGAGATCCGTTTAACCACATTGCCTAGTTCGCCGGGCCTGGATGATTTCACTCCGACATCCCGCATTCGTGAATCGGACTCTTACCGGCAAGAACAGGGACCCTTTAACGACGAATTGAGAAGGTCTACCTCCAACCGCCGGTCGGATCACGACCCTGAGGCCAAACTCCGAGATCAGCCTCGCGAAAACGACAGTTCCTCGGATGACGGCTTTATTTCGAAGAGTGATGGACAAGTTCACTCTCGTCAAGATTCCGCCAGCGACAACGCCGACAAGAATGGCGAACGTGGCGAAGCGGAAGGCGATGCTCCAACCGACTCTTCCAAACCGCCTCGCGAGAATGAGAAGCCTACGGACGAAGAAGCTCCACCGATCGATGATTCTCCTCAGCCGCTCACTTCCGCCGGCGAAGCCTTGCCTGATCTCCCGAGTGACCCGCAAGGTAATGAACAGGCCACGAAATCCCTCGCCGACAAGCCGCTCCATGAAGTTTCTCTTGATGGTGGAGGAAGCGACGAACAAGCGGCAGGTCAGTCCGCAAAGCCTGAAAACGCGGCGGAAAGTCTCGCGGACTCCAAGCTCGAAGCTTTAGATCGGCAGCGCGATGGCGATCCGGGGCAAAAAGCTAAATCGGCTCCAGAAGCAACCGCCTCTCGAGTTGCTATGGACCAAACGGCACTCCCGACCGGCGAAGGTGATTCTCGTAAGAAATCCGCCGCCAAAAGTGTGACGGCGGAAACCCAACCCAAGGACAATGCGAATTTCGGCGAACAGGATATCGCGAAATCTTCTGTGCAGTCCATCGTGGATGACGGGCTCTCGGCGGAAAATCAAGAGAACTTGATTCCCGAAGAGGCCAATTCATCCCGTGACGAGCGAGGTTCATCACGGGACAAGCCACAGCACTTCGATCTGAACGCTCCAGGTGATCGCGCGGCTCGCAACGCCACGAAGACCGCTTCGCTGCAAAACGCCCCGCCGACCGGGCAGGAAGCGCCACCAACTCCGGGCGCGAGCTTGCCCGCCGGAGAAGCCGCCGCTCAAGCCGCTGAAACACTGCCGCGTAACCAGGTTAACACCGAGGGCGCTCAAACGACGGGATTGGAGTCCCGTGGCAGCGAAGGGGGCGGGGAGGGCCGCATCTCATCGAATGGCGGTCTACAGGGACAAGCGGCTTCCGATGTTCGTCATGATTCGGTTACCGCGAATCGGGACTTACAGAATGCCTCTCGAGTGGATCCGGCGCGATTTCTGCAGCGCGTGGCACGGGCTTTTCAAGAAATTCCCGAAGGTGGCGGGCAACTCCGACTACGCCTACGTCCGCCGGAATTGGGACACCTTCGGCTAGACGTGCAACTGCGAGATGGCGTCATGTTCGCCCGGCTCGAAGCCGAAACGCTGGCAGCCCAACAAATGCTAACGGACCACTTGCCGGCACTGCGTGAACGCCTTGCCGCGCAAGATGTCCGCGTGGAACAGTTCGAGATTGTGCTACGAGATCAGCCGGAAGGAAACTTCGCCGAACACCAGGAGGGCCGCGAGGACTCTCCACAACACACGCATCCAGGCGTCCGACGCGTGGCTTTCGGGAAGAAGCTCGTCGACCATTCGGCGGAGGCTTCCTCGACTCCCAAAAAAATCTCCACGCCGGAAGAGTTACGGCATGTGAACGTGGTCGTCTAACGACAGGAAAAATACGCCAGTCAGGTGATAATTTAACGGAGCATTCCGGCATGACACGCATTCAAGGGACCAATTCAGTAGGAAACTCGCAGCCAACTTCATCCCCAGAGGAATCCAACCCGCTGGGAGACGTCCAAATGCAGGACTTCTTGGAGCTGATGATCGCGGAACTACAAAACCAAGATCCGCTGAACCCGATGGATAATGCTCAAATGCTCCAACAAATCAGCCAGATTCGCGAAATCGGGGCCACGGATCAGTTGCAGAGCACGTTGGAGGGACTGGCGCTGTCGCAAAATCTCTCCGGTGCGAGCGGTTTGCTCGGTAAGTACGTGCACGCGCTCAACGACAAAGCGGATTTTGTTACGGGGAAGGTGGACCGCGTTTCCGTGGAAGAAGAAGACGTGATCCTGCATGTGGGGCAGCACCGCATCAATTCGCGAAACATTTCTCAGATCGCCACGGAAGAGGATGCGCTATCCACGGACGAAGAAGCGGGATCTACCCCGACGAATGAATAACTCAAAAAACTGACGAACAGAGCTGGGCTGCCGCGCCGAGCGCGGGAATCCAACAGGAAAGGATTGGCCATGGGTCTTGCATCCGCATTGAACACCTCGCTCACTGGGTTGACGGCCGCCGAAGCCACGATCGACGTCGTGGGAAATAATGTCGCGAACGCCGGAACCGTGGGCTTCAAGGCATCCGAAGCCGTTTTCGCCACGCAGTTCCTGCAAACGCAAGGGCTGGGTTCCGCGCCCACGGCGTCACGCGGTGGAACCAACCCTCGCCAGATCGGTTTGGGAACCAAAATAGCCGAGATCACGCCTGACTTCACCCAAGGCACGATTGAAATCAGTTCCAACGCCTCCGACTTGGCGATTCAGGGGGATGGCTTCTTCATCGTCGAGGGGTCGCAAGGGGAACAACAATACACGCGTAACGGCATCTTCAAGACCAATGCGAACAATGAATTGGTGACCGTCAACGGCCAAAGGCTATTGGGCCATTCGGTGGATGACCAGTTCGAGATCCAGCGGACCCAATTGACGGCACTCACCATTCCACTGGGCCAGGCCGCCGTGGCGCAAGCTACGCAAACGGTCACGATGGAGGGAAACTTGTCACCAACGGGTGATGTGGCCTCCACACCAGAGATTATCCAGTCGGCGATATTGAGCGACGGCACAATCGAGGTCCCGCCGGATCTCGCCACGAGCGACATCACCGGCATCGCGCCCCCAGCGACGCTCGGTTCAACGGCGGCGGGAGTGGATGCCACGGTCCCCTCTCTGACCGGCCCGCCGGCCGTCACGGATACGGATTCGTTCGACCCTGCCGGAGTGCTCGCGCCGGGCAATGTCTTCTACAAATTCGTGCATGTGGACGCCAATGGCAATGAAGGCATGCCTTCCGCCACATACACGGCCACAATCGGTGGCGGCAACAACGCGGTGACGCTCAATGATCCGCCGGCGGTTCCAGGAGGATTTACCGCGACTCGGATTTACCGTTCGTTGACCGGCGCCGCGGGAAGCTTTGAATTGGCCGGACCGGCGATCGGTGCGGCAGCCACGTCTTTTTTCGATAATGGCACGCAAACGGTTGCCGGAGAATTTTTGGATGAGTCCGCCTCGCCCGCCACGGCGCCTCCTTCTCCCGCGCAGGTGAATTACCAAATCGCCTTTGTCGATCCGCAGGGGAATGAAGGGCCACCTTCGGTGATCCCCGGCGTGGTGAACATTGCCGGAGGAGCGCCCGGCACGAAGGTTACCTTGAGTAATCTTCCTGACGCCCCTGCGGGGTGGACCAAACGCGTCTTCCGTAGCTCAACCGTTTCCAGTGGAGTCCCCGGCGGGCCCTACCTCCAAGTGGGAGGCGATCTCACGGCAACCGATGACGTGTTTATCGATGACGGGACTGCGGGCTCCTCGCTCGACACCTCCTCCCTGTCCGTGGGGAACTATTCGTATTACGTGACCTTCTTCAACTCGGGAAATGGCTTGGAGAGCCGCCCCACGGCCTTGATTGGCCCGGAGCCCATTACCATTGATGGCCGGCGAATTCGCATCGAAAATATCCCCCAGCCTACCGTTGGTGGCGAATTTGATCAGGTACGGATCTATCGGAATCTCGCGAGCAACGACCAGAGTTTTCATTTGTTGTCCACCCTCACTGGCGGCGAAACCGTGTATGTCGATGCCGCGGCCGATTCCGACATCTCATCCAACTCGACGATCAATCTCGAAGGGCCGCCGATCAGTTTCGGACTGCGGCTCGTGGATGTCGTCCGCCGCGACGGCACCGAATACAACAATGTCTTCCAGGAAGGCACTCTCTCATTCACCGGCCACAAAGGTGGATCGAAGCTCGGTACCCAAGAGTTGGAGATCACCTCCCAAACGACAGTTCAAGAGCTGATCAACTTCATGGAAGATTCCATGGGAATCCAGGAAGTCAGCCCTGATCCGACCAACCCCATCCCAGGTAACCCGGGAGGCCGGGTCACCGCCGACAGCCGCTTGGAACTCGTGGGCAACAACGGGACCGGCAACGCCGTGCAGGTTCGCTTGGACGCTTTTCAGTTGGAGACGACCGGCGGAGTCCAGACCGTGAATCTCGCCTTCGGTTCCGTGCAAGAAGCCGTGGGCGAAAGTGCCCAAGCCGATTTCGTCGTGTTCGATACCTTGGGTATTCCCATCAATGTCCGCGTGACGGCGGTACTGGAAAGCCGGGACAGTACCACCACGGCCTACCGGTGGTTCGCGGAGTCACCGCAGAACGACCCTCTCACGGGAGCGGAAATCGCCATTGGTACCGGGCTCATTCTCTTCGATGGAGAAGGAAATGTTTTCGACGTGACCAACTCTTCCGTCTCGGTGGATCGAGAAAATGTCTCTTCCGCCACGCCGCTGCAATTCGACTTGGATTTCAGCGCGCTTTCGGGACTCTCCACGGACGACAGCACGCTCGCGGCGGCGCGACAGGATGGTTCGGCTGCCGGGTCTCTATCAAGTTTCATTATTGGAGAGGATGGCAGGATTGTCGGGGTATTCTCGAATGGCGTGAGCCGTGATCTGGGGCAGATCCGCCTGGCGCGGTTCGCCAACAATGCCGGTTTGGAGCAACGGGGGGAAAACCTGTTTGGAGCCGGCGTCAACTCCGGCCTACCGATCGAAGGAGACCCCGGTCAACAAGGAATCGGTTCGGTAATTGGAGGCGCCGTGGAACTCTCCAATACGGATGTGGGGCAAAACCTGATCGACCTGATTTTGGCTTCCACGCAGTACCGTAGTAATACGCGTGTTATCACGGCGGCCCAACAACTCCTCGATGAATTGCTCAACCTACGTCGTTAATCCGCCTTGGGATGCCTCGCGAGGACGGTAGCGCCCGCGGCGTTGTAAGCCCCGAGACCAAAACGTGAAAATGCCGTGTGACATGACCGAAACGTGACCTGGTGTACGTAATCGCATCCTATGTTTGTTTAGTCCGATAATCACGGCGGTCCCGATCAAGGAAAGGACCCGTCTACATGATCCAACTCACGCGACTCGACGGCGAGGCGTTTATCCTCAATGCCGACCTGATTCGGTATGTCGAAAAGCGTCCTGACACCTTTGTCTCGCTGGTTTCCGGCGAACGGATCGTCGTCCAGGAAAGCATGGAAGAGGTCATGCGCCGGGCCGTCGATTATCAAAGATCGAAGCATTTGATTCCCGTGCCCGCTCGCACGTACCAACCACTTCCAGATGCTCCGTTGGAGACATGAATAGGCACGACGGATGGACATTGCCACGATTGCCGGCTTGGGTGCCGGCGTCACCGTAATCATTCTAAGTATCATCATTGCGGGCGCGTCCATGAGCGGTTTCGTGGATGCTCCTTCCTTGATGGTGGTGATCGGCGGCGCTATCGCCGCCACATTGATGTGCTGTCCATTGAAAACCGTGATCGGCCTATTTGGAGTGGTTAAGAAGGTCTTTCTCAACAGACAGGAAAGCGTTCCCGACCTGGTCACGCAAATCGTGAGCCTGGCGGAAACGGCTCGGCGGGACGGCCTGCTCGCATTGGAAAGCCGGATCGAGGAGATTGAAAACCCTTTCGTTGTCTTGGGCATTCAAATGGCCGTGGATGGCACGCGGCCGGAAACCATCGAAGACATCATGCGAACCGAAATGGATGCCGTGGCCACGCGGCACAAAGAAGGTAAGTTCGCGCTCGACCAGATGGGACGATTCGCGCCAGCTTTCGGCATGATCGGCACGCTCATTGGGCTCGTGATCATGTTGAGTAACATGGATGATCCGGCGGCGATCGGCCCTGGCATGGCGGTCGCCTTGCTCACGACCATGTATGGCGCGATCGTGGCCAATGTGGTCGCTCTCCCTTTCGCCGAAAAGCTTGGCTTTCTAAGCAAACGGGAATTGCTGACGATGGAGATCATTGTCCGTGGCATCATGGCCATACAGGCAGGGGACAATCCGCGGGTCATCCAACAAAAGCTGAATACATTCGTTCCGCCCAAGTACCGGACCGAGGAAGCGGAGGCGGCGTGACATGGCCATTGAAGAAGATCCTCCGGCTGGAATCCCCGAATGGGTTGTCACATTTGGGGACATGATGTCCCTGTTGTTGACATTTTTCATCATGCTAGTCTCCATGAGCGAGATCAAGGAAGACGAGATTTACGACGCCGTCACGGAATCTCTACGCCAGAAGTTCGGACACGAACTTTCCCGGCTGAATGTCGTTCCCGGCGACTCCCTTCCGCAAAATTCGAATATGCAAGTCAACAACACAATGGGACGTGCCCAACGGCTCGACATCATGCAGGGGGGAAACAAAGTGAAGGCTCCCACTGGTGACGAACCACTCGTTCAGTCGGTCCGCCCAAAAAAAGACCCGAATATCGCGGCGGTGGTCTTTTTTGAAGAAGGGAGTAGCGAGCTGACGCAGGCCACTTTGGAGGAATTAGCCGCTTTCGCGCGACTGTACGTCGGCAAACCGCAGAAAATCGAGGTGCGGGGCCACACGAGCCGCAAACCGGTCCCTCCCAACTCACCCTATAAGGACAATTGGGACTTGGCTTACGATCGCTGCCGCGCGGTAATGGACCAGCTCATTGCCTTGAACATTCATCCGGAACGCCTGCGTCTCTCGAACGCGGGGATGCATGAAGCCATCTATACGGGCACCAATCCGCTGGAACTTCGCAAAAATTCGAGGGTGGAGCTCTACCCCTTGGACGTTTTCGTGGAAGACTTGCAAGGGAGCAATACGGCAAACTGACCTGGCCATGGACGGCTTAAAGCTTTTTTGACTCACGGCGATTTCCCAGGCACCTTTGCTTGGGGATGGCTGCATCGTCCAGCATGCATATTCAGAAAGCAAAGTCACCATGGCTGATGAACAAGAAAATGCCGATCCGGTACCCGAGAAGAAATCGGGGCTCTTTGGAAAGATCAAAATCCTCGTGGTGGTCGTGTTGGTTTTGGCGGTTGAATGCGTCTTGGCCTACTTTTTTCTGCCCTCGGAGGACGAGACGCTCGCCATGGCGCGAGAACGGCAAAAAATGAAGCAGCTCGACAGTCTGCCGGATGTGGCGCTGGACGAACTGGAAAATCCGGAAGATACGATCGAGATCGATTTAGGCGACCATCGGATCACCCTCTCCCAACCGCAACGCAACACGACACTCCAAATCAATTTCCACTTGCATGCGATCGTGGGAAAGGAACGTCAAGAGGAAATGACCGAAGCGCTGGAAAAACACCGCAATGCCGTGGCGGAACAAGTGCTCGTGATCATCCGCAGTGCCGACTTGAACGAACTACACGAGCCTGGATTGGGCTTGATCAAAAGGAAGATTTTGGACAAAGTCAATCGCATCTTGGGCAAGCCTTTGGTCACCGAATTGCTGGTCACCCAGTTCAGCTTTCTGGAGCAGTAGTTCGCGGCTCGGAATTGGATCCGAGTACTCCCACCGGAGTAAACCCATTCGAATCGCATTTGTCGGAGAAATGGAGTTCTCATGGCCGAGGAAGAAAGCCAGCAAATAGGCCAAGACGAGATCGAGAAGCTGCTGGCCGAGGCGAGGGGAGATTCCTCCGCGCCGGCTCCATCTTCTGGCGAGGCGCCCCCAGCGGAGCAAGCGAAACCTGAGCCGCCGGCGGAGGCTGCCGATCAGCCTTCGCAGGCGTCCGCCGAATCTGAAGAGGACGGCGATCGCGTGCTCCAGCAGTCCGAGATTGAAGCGCTGTTACAGCAGTCGACGCCAGCGAAACCTGCCGCTCCGGCCAAACCTGCTCCTTCCGCTCCGTCACGGCAGGATGCTGACGAGTCGGATGTGAATCCGGCCGACGTAGAGATGCTGTTCAATCAAGCGGAAGCCGCTTTGGCTTCCTTTGATCAAGCCGAACACGAACTGCCCGAGGGAGCCCAAGCCTTTTCTTTCGAGGAATTGCGGGGGGCTCCCCCCAGCGAAGAGTCGGCTACCCTGGAATTGGTCCGCGATGTCGAACTCGATTTGAAGATCGAACTGGGCCGCACGCACATGCATCTAGAAGATGTGCTCCGGCTCAGGAAGGGCTCGGTCGTCCCGCTGGACAAGCTCGCGGGAGATCCCGTGGACATCTATGTTAATGGCCGCCTCGTGGCCCACGGGGAGGTCCTCGTGATGAACGACAATTTCTGCATCCGCGTCGCGGAGCTCGTGGCACCCGAAAGCGGCGCGGCGTAACGTCCAAGCGGGGTGTTCTCGCAGTGGCGATCATGCCATCGCCGGCATGTGTTTCATTTCGCCGTGTCAGTCCGACGGCCGTTGAATTCACCCGCCTCCACTAGCGCTGCGAGCCCCTCCCGGTAAGACGGGTACTTCCACGCGTATTCCAACTCACGAACGAGACGCGCGTTGGAGACGAGTTTGTTTCCTCCGCGACGTTGAAGGGCCATCTTTTCTGGCGGATCGAATACTGGCCTCGGGGCTTGCAACAGCTCCGCTAAAAGCCCCAAGTATTCTTCCCGTGTTACCGGATTGCCGTCCGAAACGCAAAAGAGCGCGGGCGTAGGAATCTGCCGCGCCACTTCGGTGACGATGCCCGCCGCGTCCTCAACGTGAATCAGATTCAAGTAGCTGGCCGGATCAATCGCCAGGGGCTGGCCCGAGAGAAGTTCCCGTGAACGCGGGAGCCGCCCCGGACCATAAATTCCGGCAAGCCGTAACACGATCGACCGTTCCGCGAACCGGCTTTGCCGCAGCAAATTCTCCGCGGCGAGGCAAGCGCGTCCTCCCGTCGTGGTTGGAGCCGGCGGCGTGCGTTCATCGATCTCGCCGCCATCGCCGGGACCGTAAACCCCCGTGGAACTGATGTAGATGAATCGTTCCAAACCTTCGGGAAGTGCCGAAAGTACGTGTGCCAGTCCATCGACGTAGACCTCCTCCTGAGAATGCTTCGCCTGGCGGTCATATCCCACGGCAAACAACACCTGATTAACCTCCGGCAGCGCCGCGAGGGAAGCCGGATCGGTCACATCGGCAACCAGCGGTCGCAATCCCTCTGCCTGCCATTCGTCGACCCTGCGCGGGGAACGGGTAACGGCGAACACTTCGTGCCCGTCTTCTCGCCAGCGATGTGCGACCCGCGAACCCAGGTAGCCGCAACCGAAGACCAGTGCCCTCATGATCGGTCATCCAGAGCCGTGGGACAGTTTTCAGAGCGGCGGCCGCGCTCGATGTAACCACTGAGAATCTGTTGAGCGGCCAACTTGTCGCGTAGTCCTTTTCGCTGGCTCGCTTTCAATCCCGCGTCACGCATCGCGTGATCTGCGAACTGTGTCGTATAACGTTCGTCGACGTAATGTACCTCGACACCTGTCGTTTCCGCCAACCAGGCTCCGAACGCGCGAGCCTCGCTCGATTTGGCACTTTCACTTCCATCCCCGTGCACGGGAAGCCCGACGACGAAGGCCGCCACGCGCTGTTCCTTTGCCAGGGATCGAAAAAATTCCGCGTCTTGAGCGCGGTTGCGCCGTTGATAGACGGTGAGCGGCACGGCGATTCCCAATTCGACATCCGCCGTGGCAATGCCGATGCGAACCGTGCCGTAGTCAATTCCAACCAAATTCTTGCCTGCCATGCAATCAGTTCGCTTCTTGATCCGTAATCGGCTGCCGTGCTTCCGTGGAAGTGAAGTAGCCGTGCTTTAGAAATCGCAGCGTGTGCTGCTGTACCTGTGGATCGCTCATCAAAAACGTATGCAATACGGGCAACACCAGAAAGTCCCGCGCTCCGGCCAGCCTTGTACTGGAGACCGACACGATGAAATCGTCGTCCCCGGAGATGATCGGGTTCATGCCTTTGGGACTTCCTTTGCCGCCCGCGATGATGCCGAATTCGAACGGCGGCACGGCCAGGTGCTGTTCCAGGCCGTTCCAGTCCCGCGCTAGCGAGTTTCCGGAATCCCCGGCGACCCATTCAAAAAGCTTATTCTTGCCGATCTTCTCCGCCAACTCCGCACCTTGGTTGGGAGGCCCCAGCATGACCATCCGCTGGAAGCGCGGGTCGATCCCCGGCCCATCCGGACGAGCCGCTTTCGCGAGATAGCGGCGAATCACCAGATTTCCCAGGCTGTGGGCCACGAACGAAAGCTCCTCGGCCTCGGGGATGTCGTTCACGATTCCAGCCAGGCATTCGGCGTGGTCCGCTACCGATGCCCGCGTCGACGGATACGAGATGTTGATCGTGGTGTACCCGCCCTGTTTTTCTAAAAATTCACACATGGGCACCATGGAGCGGCGCGTGCGAAACAGGCCATGCAGGACGATGACCACGGCGCCCTTCACCGGCGGAATTCGCCCTTGCGCCCGCTCCAGCTCGAACCGGGCCAAGCACTTTTGCCACGAACCGGACACGACGCGCCGGTTTTCCGCGTCCAACATCCGGCAATGCCCCGTCACGGTATTGCGTTGAATCCGCCAACCATGCGCCACGCGAAGATCTGACCAGAATTGGCTGCCACCCCAGGTTTTTCGGCCCCAGTCCAACATGGCCTCCGTGGCGGTGGGAATCGAGGGTCGATCTGGATCCATGTCGGATGCTCGCTGTAAGCGGTTGCGTTCGTGTGCCCGTTATGGTCTCTCTGCATCATAACGTGCCACGCGATGGAGAAAAGATAAGCCACCAATCGCAGGCCCAAGTCGCGACTGGACTCTCCGTCAAATCTTGGTGTGGCGGGTAGTCAGTCGCCCCAACATGTGTATTGGGACAATACCTGGGCTGTTTAGCGGAGGATCTCCCCGGGTACGACATCTCCCGCGGCGCGAGTGAGCAGAGCGACGTAAACGGCCCGATCGAAGCCTTCACCAAAATAGCGCACCGATCCATCACACAACGCCATGTTGGCCCCGTTGCCATGGAAACTAAAGGCATTAAAGTTATTTGTCTCAAAATTTGGGCTGTTCACCACCCATGGATCGTCGAAATTGATGGGCGCGGTCACCGTCCCGCCGCAATGGGGTTCAACCGCCCAACGGCCATCGTTCCCATTCGCCCATCCACTTGAAGCAAAGGGAACAAAACGATTGTGCCATGGCCAATTGTTCGTCCAGTGGTCAGGCTGCCCCGCCTGTTCTATGAGCAAAACCGTGGACGACAAGCCGTCCGTCACTTCCGCCAAAGAACCGAGCCGGTCTTTTGGAAAAGGAGTCCTCGCGATGTTGGCGATCCAAGCACCCCATGGGCCATAAAATTCCTCGCGCCGCTCCCCAGTTGTCGACATCCAGCCACTGCCCGGCACGTTTGCCTCGTAATCGTTTCGTGCGGCGCGAAGATTCATATGCCATTCAAGTAGGTTCTTTTTCTTGAATACGACCAGGCCCGGCACGACATGGCGGCTGCTGCTCTGGATCGGTTCGCCGACCATGACGATTTTCATTTGGTCGGTACCAGACGAATCTGTTTCCGGGAATTCGATCCTGCCATCCCACGATTCATTGGTCACCGAGGGGCAAATGAAGGTGGAAATCACGGATTGAAGAGCCGGCTGGTTGGCCTCGTCCCAAATCTGCAGGTCAAAACGAATCTGATCGTGGACGCGCTGTTGCTCCATGAGAGGTAGCACAATTGATCGCCAAGAGTGGCTGGAAATGATCGTATTCACCTTGGGAGGACACGGATTGAGCCAAAGCCGATCCGTAACCTTTTCCGGCAAAGGCAGAACCCCCAAAGGTGGCAACGTTCCGTGGCGATCATGATGTTGAATGGCCGCCAGCGCGAGCTGCTTGAGATTGTTCATGCACTGCGCCCGCCGGGCCGTTTCGCGGACCGATTGCACGGCCAGCAAGAGCAATACCACAAGCACGCCGATGATCGCCAT
Source organism: Pirellulales bacterium (assembly GCA_028289405.1). Classification (GTDB taxonomy): domain Bacteria; phylum Planctomycetota; class Planctomycetia; order Pirellulales; family JANQPP01; genus JANQPP01. The sequence goes on along the minus strand of JANQPP010000050.1, from coordinate 27,218 downwards.
GGCCACGAGTAGCTCGACCAGCGTGAAACCCTTCGATAACCGCATTTCGCGCGGCCTCCTATCGCGATTGCCCCCGGCCAGGCATTATCACAAATTTCAGACGAATTTGCGAATCATACCGCGAAATGCTGACAATTCGAGAAAGGCTGCGGCGGTGAGATGCTACGGAGCGCGGTTCTCACGGCGTTGGCGGCGGCGGTTTTGTCGCGGACGGGGCGGGGTATGGCTCTCTTCGGCATTCTCCTTGGGCAGCCACTCCGACAAATCCGCCTGGGCGACCGTGTGCTCGGAATGGCCGGCCAGGTTGTGCCACTCGTGGGGATCGCTTTCGTGGTCGTAGAGTTCCTCGGTACCGTCCGCGTAATGGATGTAGCGGTAGCGCTGGGAACGAAGGGCGTGGTTGTTTCGGCCATGCGTGGTCAGACTGGGGCGGCTCCACTCACTCTCCGGCTTTTCCAGCAGTGGCCGTAGGCTCACACCCTCCAGTTTTTCGCGCGGAGGGAGGTCGCACAAATCGACCAGCGTAGGATAAATGTCCAGCAGGTTCACCGGAGCGTCACAGCGGGTATTGGGATGAGTCGTGCCGGGCACAGCCCACATGAGCACCACGCGGGTCGCCTCTTCCCACAGGGCGAACTTTCGCCAGTGCTTCTTTTCGCCGAGATGCCAGCCATGATCGGACCAGAGGACCACGATCGTGTTGTCACGATGCGGGCCGGCATCCAGGGCATCCAGCACGATTCCTAGGCATTCATCCGCGAAGGCGATGCTCGCCAAATAACCTTGCACCGCATTTCGCCACTGATCGTGGGCCAAAACCTTGGCATGATCCCCGTCCGGTCGGGCCATCCGCACGCCGAGCGGCGGCACATCCGCCAGATCGTTTTCGAGAACCTCCGGCAGGCGAATCGAGTCGAGCGGAAACCGCGCGAAATAGTCGGGAGGCACATACCACGGCAAGTGCGGCCGATACAGACCGCAAGCCAGAAAGAATGGCCGGTCGTGTTGTTGCTGCAATTGCTCCGCCGTCCATTGGGCGACTTGCCAATCTCCCATGGCAGAATTCTCCGCCTCGACGGGCCCCCAATCGAAATGGGCCGTTCGAGGAATACCGTTGAGCGGCCGGCCAGTCGGCTGCGGGTCGCCGGGGCGATTCCGCCTCTGGTCCGGCCAGTACGTATCCCAACTGGCAGCGTCGGGAAACGAGCCGTGGTAGATTTTGCCACTCCCCAGCGCCACATATCCATGCTGTCGCAGGTATTGCGGAAGGGTGATCGCGTTCCGCAATACGGGGCTTTCCCGCCACGGCTGCGGATTGTGATACACGCCCGAAGTCGAGGGACGAATGCTGGTCATCAGCGCGGCACGGGAAGGGTTGCAGGCCGGCGCGGCACAATGTGCGTTGGTGAAGATCATGCCCCGCGCTGCCAGACGGTCCAGGTTCGGCGTCACCGTTTGCGGGTGCCCTCCGAGCGGGCCGATCCAATCATTCAGATCGTCGACCGCGATGAACAGCACATTCGGTGGCGCCGCCACGCCGGGCAAAACCGAACCCGTCATCCATCCCACCAGTACCAGCAACCCACTCGCGAACCGGTATCTTTTCATGATGATGACCCTCGGCGTTTCGGAAGCGAGAGCCATGCTACCGGTTCGCAGTACCGTTGGCAAAGTATTGCAGAGACGCGCGGGGCGGTGTCACGCGTCGGACTCTTTGCTGGCAAAGGCACGATCGGTCGCCGCAATCCATGCCGAATCCGACACGCCCTGTTCCGGAACCGGTGTGACGCCGCTGCCAAAGGTCGATTTAAGGACCGAAAAATCCAACAGGTCCACCACACCATCGAAGTTCACATCGCCTGCCAGGTCCGCCCCTTTTTGACCGAAGGATCTTTTTAGCCGATCGAAGTCGGCCAGATCGACGACGCCGTCGAAGTTCGTGTCCCCCTCGGGAGTCTCCAGCCGGAACAGTTCGCGGCCATGAATGCCATCGTCGGCGGTGAAGTACAGCGTCCCATTTGCCGCGATCAAGTCACGCGGAACGGAACTGCCAATCCCCGGCACGAGGTCGCTGACGAGCGTCGTCCCCTCGGCTGTCCCATCGCTCATCCAAAGTTCCCCGCCATGCTCATCATCCATTGCAGCGAAGAAGATCATTTCCCGCACGATCACCAGATCGAAAATAACATCTCCGAATTTCACCGTGGAGTCTTCCTCGCCGGGAAAAATGTCCACGATCTGATACGTGCCCGCGGTCGTGCCATCGGTCCGCCAGAGCTCGTTCCCGGATTCCTGCGTCTCCGCGCGGAAGTAGACCACGCCGTCGAGCTCGTGGAAATGACTGGGACGCCCGCTCTCGGAACCGGGCCAGATGTCCGCCACGAGTTCGAATCCGCCCGGCGTACCGTCGCTTTTCCAAAGTTCCGTGCCTCTCTGACCATCGTTCGCCGCCAGTAGGATCGCGCCATTGGCCATAATATGGACATCAATGATCGAGCCTTCCTCTCCGGGATAGATATCGGTCAGCCGGACGGTCCCCTCTTCAGTTCCATCCGTACGCCACAATTCATTGCCGAACTCCGTGGAAATCGCTGTGAAATAGACGACCTCGCTCACCGCGACAAAATTCTGGGGTACGGCATTGCGATACCCGGGAAGGATGTCCTTCACCAGAAAAGTGCCTTCTGGGGTACCATCGGTCCGCCACAGCCCAGTGCCAGTTCCCGCATCACCGCGTATGGGATGATCATTGCCGGCGAAAAACCAAACGTTGCCGATCGTCGCCAATCCAGCAGAAGTATTTCCCTGAGGCACGACGTCCTCGAAAACCCTGATCGTGCCTTCGAGTGTGCCGTCCGTTCTCCACAGTCCGCGCTCCGGCGAATTCCACACCGCGAAGTACACCGTCTCCCCTACCACACCTTGCAGGCTCACGGCATGTTCATCTTCAAAAATCCGTAGATCGGTCAAACGCTGCGTTTGGTTGTTCCGAGCGACCCAGAGTTGTCGGCCGTGGAACGTATCCTCTGCCACGAAATAGGCCGTATCTCCCACAATCAGGATGTCATCCGGGGAATCGAAGTGGACGTTCAGTTCGGGCCCCGTGACCGGCCGCGGTGTACCCTCTTCGCTGTCGCTTCGCCACAGGGTCCCTTCGCCGGTGAAGCCATTGGTGACGAAATACAGAGTGTTGCTGCCGCGGAGCAATCGCTCGGGAAAGGAGCCGAGACTACCGGGCCGAATTTCGGAAATTGGAGCCGTACCCGTTTCCGTGCCGTCGGAGGACCAGAGTGCCCAACCAGCATCTTCGTCGACGGTGGTAAACAATAGGCGTTCTTCCATCAAAGCCGGAGAGACCAGCTTGGGTTCGCTGCCGGGGACCCCGAGCCCGGCTACGCGTTGCACTTCGTCGCCGGAGAAGGAAAACAGGGCTCGCCCGGCATCACCATCATCGGCGGTGAACCAGAGCTCGCCGTTCCGTGCCGTGAGGTTGTCCGGCCGCGAGGCAATAGGGCCGGGGACAATTTCGGCCATCCGTTGGGCCGGGCTGGTACCGGCACGCCACCGCCACAACTCAAGGCCATGAATCCCATCATCGGCGGTGAAGTACACCGCGTTCCCAACCGTGGTCAGTAATTCCGGCGAGGCACCTTCCGTCCCGGGACGTATGTCAGCCACGCGGCTGGTACCCGCTTCGGTACCATCGCTGATCCATAGTTCTCTTCCTAAGATACCGTCGTCTGCGGTGAAGTAGAGCCGACCATGCAAAGCCGTGAGCGATTGTGGGTCCGAACTCGCCAACCCCTTCGCGATGTCTTTAACACGGCTCGTGCCAGCCTGCGTGCCATCGCTGACCCATAGCTCCCGGCCGGACTCCAAGTCATACGTCGTGAAAAAAAGCTGTTCCCCCACCGGGGTAAAGGATTGAGGATGCAGGTCAAGTAGCCACAACGGGAGATTCTCCGTAACTCCGATTTCGGCCACGAATTGCGTGCCCGATTCGGTGCCATCGGACCGCCAGAGCTGCCAGTCGTTCTCGACCTGGATCGAAAAAAACAACTCATCATTGACTGCAGTCAAGAATGCCGGATTCGAACTGCCCATGCCTGGCACGATGTCCGCCACGATTCCGGTACCTTCTGGCGTGCCGTCCGTTTTCCACAACTCGCGGCCCGTCTCCCGGGTCTCCATGGCAAAGTAAAGCGTATCGCCGAGGACGGTGGGAAAAGTGATGTCCAGCCGATCTCGTCTGGCGGAATCGGTGAGCGGCAGCGTGCCCTCCGCGGTGCCGTCGCTGGTCCAGAGTTGGACGAAGCCGATTTGGTCTTCGGCGATGAAGAACACACGGTCCCCGATCGTCGTCAGCTCCGTCGGGGAGGAACTGGCACCACCCGGCAAGAGGTCCGCCACCAGGAAGGTCCCCTCGGGTGTGCCATCGGTCCGCCACAGCTCGTTGCCCGTCGCGGCATTCCAGTTCTGAAAGAAGGCCTGGCTCTGCCCGGCCACCAGTTCGGTCTGTTGGTAATACGAGATGCCCGCGGCTAAGTGCTCGACGGGTGCCGTTTCCAGATCCGCGACGAGCACCGGCTGGACCGCCAGCAAGCGGCGGTTTTCCAAGGGCTCAAGGGCGAGGCGACCAGATCGCCTAGTACCATGGCATGCACGTTTCATGGCTCTTCTCCGTACCGACTAGAATTCTCTGTTCGCGCGTGCGTCTGCTGTTCCTGGGCAGACATATCCACCAACTTTATTCCTAGCAACGAAAATCAAGCGTGGCAAGCGATTTGTCTGAGATTCAGTGCAAAGTGTCTTCTGGCAACGAATGCGGCATGTCCACACTTCTCGGCCATGTCCGTTGGCCGCCATACCCTGGCTTGCTTCTTGGCAGCATTCCGCCTATCGTTTTTCTGCCGAACTTTTGATCGGCGGGTTGGTCGGTCGGCCTCGGATTACCTAGCGGGACGCGGATTTCGAATGCGTGTATTGGGAATCGGAACGGACATCACGGAATGCCTGCGGATCGCGCAGATGATCGAACGGCACGGCGACCTGTTCATCAACCGTGTGTTCACTCCCGTGGAAATCCAATACTGCCAAACGCGGAAGCAGTCCACGCAACACTTCGCGGGCCGCTGGGCCGCCAAGGAAGCCACGCTCAAGGCCATCGGGACGGGATGGGTGCGGGGCATCAGTTGGCGGGACATCGAGATTCGCAACGAGCCCAGCGGCAAACCGGTGGCCGCGTTTCGGGGCGGCATTTGCGAAGTCCTGGAGCGTCTGCAGATTCAAGAGATTTTGATTAGCATCTCCCATTGCCGCAGCCATGCCACGGCCTATGCCCTCGCGCTGGGGAAAGAAGGCACGACGGAAGACGACTGAGCGGTTTTGACGTTGTCGCCATGTTTGGCCACCGAGGAAGGCCGGAATACCGTTTGCCTGCCTTGTGATCCGTATGCGTTATTTCTTGGCCAGGAAAATTCGCTTCTGACGATCCTCGGCTCATCGAGTGAAGCTCACGATTTTTGGTGGCGTTGCTGGCGAAAAACGGCTACGTTGCGGGCAACACTGAAGAGTCGTACGGCAAATACGGAGCCAATATATGGACCGGCGTCAATTTTTGACCACGAGTGTCGGGACGCTAGCGGGAATCCCCGGGCTGGCGACAACACGACTTTCGCCGGCACAAGAGTCAGGGGAACGCCCGGCGCGACCGGCGAATGTACGAGTTCTCAATCCGCTCGGGCGCGTGCCGCTGAGCTTCATCATCGACGACTCCACCTGCCTGGTGAACCTGGCGCATTTCGCCATTCCGCAGTTCCATGAGGTCTTCCCCGACCGTTACTTGCAGGATTGGCGCAGTTTGCCGCGTGAAATCCCCGACAGTTTCGTGCGGACGTTTTTGGAGTGGTGCCATGAATCCGGCATCAAGGGAAAATACAGTATCGTTCCTTATCCGGCTTGCGTGGGGTGGATCGACCGGGATCTACCCGGCTGGTCGCGGCGGGAACTCGACAACAGCCTTGCTCTGGTGCGGAACCTGGCACTTCCCGACTGGGACATCCATCCCGAGATGGTCAGTCACACGTGGGTGATTGACACCAAGACGGGCCGACCGTATCCCGAACGTACCGAACACTTCATGGAGAACTGGCGTTGGACCGATGGCAAGTCGGTCGACGAGTTGGCCGATTACCTGGCCTACGCGCTGCGGATACTGCGGAATGTGGGTCTCCCGTGCGAGGGAATCACCACACCTGGCGGGTTTGGCAATCGCGTCTTACCTCAATTATCCCAAGCCACATTCGAGGCTTGCCGCGATGTGTTCCAAACGGAGATACCACATTACTTTCGACATCTTTTCACCGACGACCGCAGCGTCGCCCCTCGCGTGGAATATGCAAGCGGGCTCGACACCGACGATCCTCAGTGTGTGGTCTCCATTATCGGTTGCACGGGAGACTGGTTCGGCGGCTGGGATGGCTTGACCCTCGGTTCCGTCGATCGGTTCATTACACCGACGCTCGATGGAGGGCGGTTGCCGGAGGTAATCGATCGTGGGGAGCCGGCGGTGTTGGTCTGCCACTGGCCGGGCATCTACTACAACGGAGAACTGCTCGGATTTCGCATTTTCCAGGAAGTCGTGCGGCGGTTGCACACGCGTTACGACCACCTGCTGTGGATGAAACTGTCGGAGATCGCACGGTACTGGGCCGCGAAGGAACTGACGTCCATTCAACCCGCCGCGAACACCTTGCAGTTGGATGCGCCTTTCGCCACGCCACGGTTTACGCTCGAATTCGAGGGCCATGCCACTTCGGACCCGATCTTCCAAACCGCCACTACGATGCTCCGACTGCGGCGGGTAAACGATCGAAAACTCCTTCGAGACGGAAGTTGGTGCGAAGAGCAGGGGCGTGTGATCATGGCCATAGATCTGCCCCGAGGCAAGTCGAGCCTAAAGGGTTTGACGCTTGGTTAACCATCTGCGGGGCGAAAGTCTAGGTTCCGATCGTCGGCGGACAGAACTCATCATGAAAAACTGTCGAGTGTGATTGCCGCCACGATTAGTGCGCCCAGGCCAATTTAGCCAGCGTCCCCCACAAGCGGCCCTTGAAGGCACCGCGTGCAATGCGAATTCGGCGGTGGGGGTTGTCGCCCGACGTGGCATATGGCCATTTCTTTGGGATGAAAATGACGCTCAAGACGCGAGCTTGGAGAGCTTATGCGAGATGGTTTATGGGGACTGTGTTTGCTGGGAAACACGTCGGGATTGGAGAGTTGCCGATCACTTCATTATTCTTCGAATTCCCAAAAGTGCCCGACAAACTCTATTCGTGTTGACTGGGAACATGCACGTGAACGCGGTCATGCATGGTGTAGAAGCGGAAGCTGCCTTCGCCATCGGCCACCACGATCCCGCTTGATTTGTTTTCCTCCACGGGGCGTAGCGGATTGCCGGAATACTTCTGCCAGTGTATCAAGTCCTCGGAAACGGCAACGGCGGGTGCCCATCGCCGAGGTTTCTCGGCATCTCCCGAACCGTGGTAATACGCATAGAAGCGGCCGTTGTAGGGCACGATCTGGTTGAGCGCAATCATTAACCCATCGTAATTCGCTGGCCCGAGAGAAAGGACCGGATCCTTTTGAACGAGTGTCCATTGGGCCAAATCTTCGGAAGTAGCGAGCCAAATCCCTTGGTCGTAACGCTCAAAAAACAGATACCACTTGCCGTCATGCCAGAACGCGGTCGGCGTGCCGAAAGGACCCGGTGAGAGCGGTGAACCATCCGGGTTGCGGATATCCAAAGGACCGATGCGAGTCCACTGGATGCCATCCGATGAGGTCAACAAATGCGCCTGGTCCCGTTCCCCTTCGGCGAACATGTAGTAGGTGTCCTCATGCGGCACGATCATCATGTCTTCCACCCAATGTTCTGCATAGAGCGGATTCACCTCGGCCCGTTGCCAATGAATGCCGTCAGGCGAAGTGGCATACCCCAATTTTTTGCGGCCCTCGCGAGTGCCATCGTAGCCCGTGTACCACATGCGATACGTGCCGCCTTCCCGCAAGATCCATCCCCGCTCGCGAATTCTTACGTCCCAATGCCCCGGCCCCGCGCCGGTAAACACGGGCTCTTTCGGAGCAGGAACGAAGCATACCAATTCGTCCGGAAATAATGTCTCATCGCTTTCCGCAGCTCTTGAAATAGCAACACCGAGCATCAAGCAGGCTGCACAGGCGAGCCACCATGCAGAAAACTTGCTTAAGAAAATCTGGTAACGTCGCCTGGAAAGATGAATAGTTTGCATCGAACTCTCAGGGGAATTTACAAGTCAAGAGAATCATCTGGCGAATGCCGCACCATCTTAGCGCCCTGGCGATGCCTACACAAACGCGCGAAATTACCGCCGCCGCAAACCCCTTCTCGCATTGCCGTTGCGCAAAGCCATCTGTTAATCTCACGTTCCCGATTGCAAAGGAGTGAACCGGTTTTGGTCGGCGCACCACAGACGGAAGAGGTTCCGGAGTTTTTCGCTTTGAGTTCGGCCCAAAAGTTTCACCAGATCGTCAGTGGCCAGCAACGGGGCCTCTCCGCTTCGTTACTAAGAGCGGGATTGCGGTGCGCGGCGGTTCCCTACGCCTGCGGGGTGTATCTTCGCAACCGCCGCTTCGATACAAAGCCCACTGCCGTGGAAAAAGTGGGCGTGCCCGTCATTAGCGTGGGCAACCTGACCCTCGGAGGAACGGGCAAGACGCCCTTCGTGGAGTATTTGGCCCGTTGGTTTCGATCGCAAGGTGTCCGCGTCGTCCTGTTGAGCCGGGGTTACGGTGCCGAAGCGGGCGCTCGCAACGATGAAGCGTTGGAATTGGAACAGCGGTTGCCCGATGTGCCGCATGTGCAGATGAGGAACCGCGTCGCTGGCGCTCGCCTGGCCATCGAGGAATACAACGCGGAATTGATCATCCTCGATGATGGCTTCCAGCATCGCCGCCTCGCGCGGAACTTGGATATCGTGTTGCTCGATGCCACGGTGCCGTTCGGCTATGGACATTTGTTTCCGCGGGGTCTCCTGCGTGAGCCGATCTCGTCATTGCGCCGCGCGGACGTGGTCGTCTTGAGCCGCCGCAGCCTGGTCGATGAAGCTGAGCGGCATCGAATTCGGGAACGCGTGGCACCCTGGATAAACCAAGCCATCTGGTTGGAAGTTGAGCATGCTCCCATCGCACTGCGCGATGTACGTGGGGAAGAATCCGCCCCCTCGATGCTGGCCGGGCAGCGCGTCGCGGCCTTCGCGGGCATCGGCAACCCCGCCGCTTTTCAGGCCACGCTGGCAGCACTTGGAACCAAGGTAGTGGGGTTTCGCGAATTCCCCGACCATCACTCATACGGTGACGAGGATGTCCAGCGCCTGTCGGCTTGGGCCTACGGCTTGGACGTATCATCAGTGGTTTGCACGCACAAGGATCTGGTCAAAGTGAAAACGGACGAGTTGGGGCCGCTTCCACTTTGGGCCCTACAAGTCGGCGTGCGTGTCACGGTGGGCGAGGAATTGCTGCGAGCTAGGCTGCGCGCTCTGCTCCCTGCTGTTTTGCCATCTGCTGGCGACTAAGCTCCCACCAGAGCGTGGGAAGCGTCTGTTGGTGGTCGCCCGAAAAATAGTAACTCTCGCCGCCATCGGCCACGGTACGATGCAGAATCGTTTTCCAGGGGCGATAATAATAGAGCGGATGCGACTTGCCAGGCGGACCGCCGCGAAAATCCTGGGGCAAGGGGGCCAGATCGAAGACCGCCGTGGTGAAGCGGCAGATCTCCTTTGCGTTTTGCCGTGCGACATTTCTCGCCATGGAAAGGGCTTTCAAATAGACCTCCGGTCCCGTGACCGCGGAGCCGACATTCAAGTAGACACCTCCTTCGAGCTGTTCGACCGCGTGAGCAAAGATCAAAAAATCGGTGTAGCTGGTTTGCCCCAAGGCCCCGCCATCACAGTTGGCATGGGCATGAATAATGTCGCTCCCCACGCTCACGTGGCTGGTGACGGGAACATGGCACCGCCAGCCGGCCGCCGCGATACTCAATTCGGCATGAGGAAACGCCTCTTCCACGATCGTTCGGCCCACCGCCTCGCCCAGCCCTTCACCCCGTGCGTGTGCGGTGCGGATGATGTCATTCAAGCGATCGGTCGGCCGCCACAAGCCAAATTGCCCGCGCTGAATCCATTTGCGGACGTTCTCGCTCGTGCCTCCCCGCAAGGCGAGTTCGAAGTCGTGAATGATGCCCGCGCCATTGGTGGCTAGATGCGTGATCTGATCACGCTCGATCAAATCGACGAGGAACCGCGACAGCCCCAGCTTGATGGGATGTCCCCCCATCATCAGGATCACCGGTCTTCCCGCTTCCCTTGCCCGTTGAATCGCGCTGATGAGCAGGGAAAATTCCGCATGCTCATACGGCGTGGACGGAGCCTCCAAGGATCGGCATTGCTCGGCGGTGAGATCGTGTCCTCGTTGGGACAGATCCATGAGCTTGAGCCGGTCACGGTCAAATAAGGCATATCGTGTCATCGCATTGGACTTCCATGTCAAAACTGCGGGGAAAGGTGCATCGCGAATCGATTTATAACAATTCGCCTCACGTGCCCAAAGAGCATCTGCCGTGTCGAAAGCGGAACGCTATACGCCAGGCACATCTACCAGCGTCGCGACGCATAACTCTTGGCGACCACGCCATTCGACGATTTGCTTTTGCCCGCAATCCAGGATTTGAGCGCGAGGCCGGTCAGCAAGCCCAAAAGGACCATTAACAAGAACGGGCCAGGGGCCCACATCGCCTCGAACCCGTGTTGCAGGTTCGTGCCGAAGATCGTGGCCAACGTCGCCACGGGAAAGAAGAAGGCGGCTAAAATATTCAAGCGATGGGCAGAGGCCGACATCGCATGGCTGGCCCGAGCCAGGTCCTCCGTCCGCCGGGCCACCGCCAATTCCTGGGCATGCTTGGTTTCCGTGTACAGCAGGTCAAATGCCCGCTCCACATCGTAGGCCTGGTCCCGGAGGCTGATGATGTCGCGGTCGGTCTTGTCTAGGTTGCGTGCTTCCTGGAGAGCCGCGTGCAAATTTCGGGACGAACGAAGCACGGGAGCCAGGTCCTCCAAGACGTGAAAAAAACCCTCTGCGGTGTGGGCCGCTTCCATGGCGTCTTCGTACGTGTCCTTGGCCGTGGCGTACTCATTGAGGTGTTTTTGCACGGCCTCCACGCCGGGCCCCAAATCGCTGCTGCTCCAGATGCCCTCGGGCGACCGCCAAAAGAAACGCGACTTGCGTTCCAAATGCTCTTCCCCCGGCACGCGGTGCAGAATGAGCAACAGGTGTCCATCGGCGAACATGGCCCGCTGCCTGCCGGCCCGTCTGCCAAGGCGGTTGACAATCTCCTCGGGCAAATCCCAATTCGGCGGCAGCAAAGGTGATGTGGGCATGGATCACGGTCGATGGGATAGGCATGCGAAAAGCGCCGAGCTTATTGCTGGTTTTGGCGCGTAGCCCGACGGAAAAGCCAGGCTCCCAGGGCCAATAAGACCAACGTGGAGATAATGGCCATGGTGAATGAAATCTGGCCTTCGGGAATGCCCAGACTGGTTAGCAGGTTCTCGCCAAAGTGATAATTCTTGTATCCCAAATACGCGAGGAAAGCGAGCAACACGCCGATGAGTGATTCTCCGGCAATCAGTCCCGACGCGACCAGCACGCCTTGCTGTCCTGCGGCGGCATCCTCGGGCATGCCCGCCTTTCTCCTCTTTACCGTCCAGGCAATGAGTCCCCCGAACAGAATGGGGACCGCGATATCGAAGGGCAAATAAATGCCGACGGCCACCGGCATCACGTGGATGCGAAAAGTTGAGTTCTGCTTGGCCAGCACAAGATCCACAAGCAACAGCAATCCGGCCACGCCGACCCCCCAGCCCACCATCGTCCAGGGAATATCACCCTCCCCGAAGAAAGCCTCCGCGAGCGACCTGAACAACTGCGCCTGAGGAGCGGGAAAGTCGGTGCTGCCCAGGCCGTCGGAGCCTTCGTGCAGGACCTTCATGACCGGCGCCATGATCACCGAGGCAACCGTCACGCCGACAATCTGCATGATTTGCTGCCTGCGCGGCGATGCCCCGACCAGATGCCCCGTCTTCAGGTCGTTGCAGACATCCCCAGCCGTGCAGGCCACGCAGCACACGACACCGGCGACGCCCAACGCGGCCAACATGCCGTCGGTTCCGCCGTAGCCGAAAAGCAGGAGCAGCGCGGCCGTCCCCAGAAAAGCCGTGATGGTCATACCAGAAACTGGACTATTGGAATTGCCCACCAGCCCCACAATGTAGCTAGCGACCGCCGTGAAAAAGAAGGCCATCACGATCATGATCGTCGTGGTCAGAATGGTAACACCAATCACGTGGTGCAGCAGCGTGAAATACAGCCAAGCAATGGCCCCAACGCACAATAGGGTGAGTGCCAAGATCTGACCGCCACCCAGATTCCGCTCCGTATCGGGCACAGTGTGATCGGATTTGTTCGTCATCAAGGAAAAGACCTCGCGCCCGGCGATGGCCAACCCTTGCCGGACCTTCCAAATCGAGACCATACCCCCGACGACCATCGCTCCCACGCCCATGTACCGCACTTTGGTGCTCCACAGCTTGCCGGCGATGTCGGCGGCGGAGTCCCCAGTAACATTGCTGGCGTCGAGCAGCGGGATGGCAATCAGCCAGCCGATGGCCCCACCGGCGAAGATTTGCACGGCCACCGAAAGCCCCACGATATATCCCACGGCAAGTAAGGCGGGCGAAATGTGCAGACCGAAGTAGTAAACATGGCGTCCCTGGAGCGTGGCCCAACTGGCCGGATCTTGAATCAGGCCGAGGAATTTCTCCAAGAACTTCATCACTGCACCGACGAGAATCCCACTGCCGACGTTTCGGATCCCGCTGGAGGCGCCTCCGGAGGCGGCCTCGGCATCTTGTTCCGCCACGGTCAGAACTTCCGCGCAAGCGATGCCCTCAGGAAATCTAAGATCGGGATGTTCCACCACGAACACCCGCCGCATGGGAATCATGAACAGGATCCCCAGCAGCCCGCCGGCGAAGGCGATCCAGGTCGTGGTCCAGAAATCGAAAGTTTCCCACAGCCCTAGCAGTACCAACGCCGGGACCGTGAAGATAATCCCCGCCGCCAACGATTCGCCCGCCGAAGCGGAGGTTTGCACCAAGTTGGCTTCGAGCACGGTCCCGTTGCGGAAAATCCCTCGCAGAATTCCGGTTGCGATGACGGCAGCCGGAATCGAAGCGGAGACGGTCATGCCCGCCTTCAAGCCCAGATATACATTCGCCGCGCCCATCACCACTGAAAGCACAATCCCCAAAATCACGGCCCGAACGGTGATCTCGGCGACGCTTTGCGGGGCGGCAGGTGTCGTCATGCTGCGATTCCGCTTTCTAAAGAAGAGAGACCGCGCTGCTGGCGGGATTGGTTGCGTGTCTTCGCCGACGCCGATAGACTCACGCGCTATGCGTGGCCAGCGGGCCGGGCGAAACTGGCATTCCTATAGGCGATTTGGCGCGGGTGGTCAACGATGAACCAGTGGCGAAGTGTTTGTCTGAGTTTGGCGTGCGTGGGAGGCATGATGGGACTGAGCGACGTGCGTGGTGACGAAGGTATGTGGATCTTCAATGACCTGCCCCGGAAATTGCTCCAAGAGCGGTACGGCTTCACGCCGTCTAATGATTGGGCCGAGCACATCATGAAGTCCTCGCTGCGTTTCAACTCCGGCGGCTCCGGTTCATTTGTCTCCAGCCAGGGGCTCGTGCTGACCAATCATCACGTGGGAGCGGAAACTTTGCATAAGCTCTCCACGCCAGAGAATAACTACTATCGCGACGGGTTTTACGCCGGGACACTCGAGGAGGAGATTCCCGCGCCCGATGAGGAATTGAACCAACTGGTGGAGATCGAGGATGTCACCGAGCGGGTGAATGCCGCCGTGAAAGCGGAAATGTCTCCTGGCGAGGCGTTTGCCGCCCGCAATGCCGTGATCGCCGAGATCGAGAAGGAATCCTTCGATCGGACGGGATTGCGGAGCAATGTGGTCACGCTGTACGGCGGCGGACGTTATCACCTCTATCGCTACCAACGATACACGGACGTGCGGCTGGTCTGGGCTCCCGAAGCGGCCGCGGCCTTCTTTGGTGGCGACGCGGACAATTTCGAATATCCACGCTATTGCCTCGACGCCTGCCTATTTCGCGTCTACGTGGACGGCAAACCGGCCGAGTTGGAACACCATTTGGCATGGTCGAAAAATGGCGCCGAAGACGGTGAACTGGTCTTCGTTTCCGGGAATCCAGGCCGCACGAATCGCATCCATACCGTCGCGGCGTTGGAACATCAACGCGACGTGCAACTGCCGGACCGCTTGAACATCATTCGCCGCTTGGAAATCGCGCTGCAACAATTCAGCCTCGATGGCCCTGAAGCCCGCCGCCGGGGGCAGGATGACCTGTTTTCCGTGCAGAATAGCCGAAAGGCGCTCACCGGCATGCTGCGCGGTTTGCAGGACCCGCTGCTCATGGAAGCCAAGCGGCGAGAGGAATTGGCGCTCAAGAGTGCCCTACAAGAAGACGAACGCTTCACGTCGTATCTCTCGGCTTGGGAAGCCATCGCGGCGGCACAACAGGAAAAAAAGCGGCTGTCGAAGGAGAGCTTCCGCGTTTATTCCACGCTGTTCGGCATTGCCCGGCATCTGGTCCGGCTGGCCGAGGAGGATCAAAAACCGAACGCGGAACGCCTGCCGGAGTACCGCGAATCGGGACGCCCCTCCTTGGAGCAGCAGTTGTTTTCCACCGCTCCCATCTACGCCGACTTGGAACAAGTGAAGCTGGCCGAATCCCTGGAAAACGCCGTGGAGCAAATGGGCGTGGACAGCCTGCTCTTTCGCGAGTTGTTGGACGGCAAGAACCCGCAGCAGCGCGGGGCCGAACTCATTCAAGGGACGGAACTGTTCGATGTGGAGAAACGCCGCGAACTGGCCGAAGGCGGCAGCGAGGCGATCGAGGCTTCGTCCGACCCGCTGGTCCGTTTTGCCCGGCAGCTTGACGAGCATAGCCGACGGATCCGCAAGCAATTGGACGAAATCAATGAGATAGAGCAGCAGATGTACGCCAAAATTTCGGATGCCTTATTCGCTTTGCGCGGCACTTCGACCTATCCGGACGCCACGTTCACATTACGGCTCGCCTTTGGCACCGTGAAAAGTTACGAGGAACAAGGCCAGCGGATTCCGCCTTGGACCGATCTGAGCGGCGCCTTCGCCCATGAAAAGCATCACGGCGCGGCGGATCCTTGGCAGCTTCCTGAAAGTTGGCATGAGAAGCGGGACGCCCTCGATCTTTCCACGCCTTTCAACTTCGTCTGCACCGCGGACATCATCGGAGGCAATTCGGGAAGTCCCGTCGTGAATAAGGAAGGCGAATTGGTCGGCCTGATCTTCGACGGCAACATCCATTCGCTCACCAGCGACTACATCTACACCGATATCGTGGCCCGCGCGGTTTCCGTGCATTCCAGCGCGATCCGTGAAGTGCTCGCCAACATCTACGGAGCCGAACGCATCGTGCAGGAGTTAGGGAAGTAGTGCTTGTCGCGCGCGGCGTTACCAATGCCAGGTTGCCTCGCGGACATGCCAGGGGACGTAGTTGTCGTCAAAAGACCGTCGGAAGAACAATTCTTCCGTGACGGAGATCAGCCGCGCGCATTTGCGAAAAAGCTGGTAGATGGGAACGAAAGGAAGCACGACACTGGTGGCGGCGTCCCGGCGCAGGTTCCGCGAATAGGCGAGCGCCACGGCGACTTGCAGCACGTGGAACATCAGATAGGCCACGTAGGTCGTCCACAGGAAAAAGAACAGATCATCGGGCGGGGCAATCAGCCACCCCAGGACGTAAATCCAAAAGCCATACAAGCAGACGATATTGAAGAACCACACGTTCAGCAGCAGTAACAGGTTGCTGAAGCGAAAATTGGGATACCAAAAGAACGCCATGTCGACGTGCTTGCGGCATTTGTAGCGGATCGTGCCCCGGTTCCAGCGACGCCGCTGACGGAACAACGCCGGCCAGCTTTCCGGAACATTGGTGAAACACTCCGCGTAAGGCGCGAACACCGCGTCGTAGCCCATTTTTCGTAGCCTTAGGGTAATATCTCCATCCTCTCCAGGGCCGACATCCCAACCGCCCACGCGCTGCACGGCCTCGCGCCGAAAGGCACCGAACGCTCCCGAAGCCACGCTGACGATGCCCAAACGTTCGGCGAGCATCCGTCCCACGAAGATGCTATGCAGATATTCCTCGGCTTGTAGCCACGTAATCAGGTTGGTGGTCGTGTTGCGGGCCAGGACCGTGGCGGACACGGCGCCGACTTGCGGATCGGCTAATGGCTGCACGATTTCCCATAACGCGTCAGGCGCGAGATGCGAATCCGTATCGACCACCACGACAATTTCGGCCTCGGTATACTTCAGCGCGAAGTTGATGCACGAAGATTTGCCCCCTCGTTGGGGCTTCCGGAGCACCAAAATCCCCGCGTGATCCTGGGCGAAATTTTGCGCCACACAGTGCATGTCGTCTTCGGAACCATCATCGATGACAATGATTTCCAAGCGGGGATAGGTGCCCCAAATTGAGGTGAGCGTGGCTTCAACGGTTTCCGCTTCGTTGTAGCCGGCAAGCACGACACACACGCTCGGCTCGTAGCGGTCCTCGATCTCTTGATCTTGCACGCTCTTCAAGGGCCAGTTGCCGGTGAGCGCGTCCCACAAGAACATCACCGCCTTGCTGAGGGCGTACCGAGGGCCATCCACCAGGAGCAGCCCCCCCATGGTCCACCACAGCTCGTCACGATGCAGGGCTGAAAGCCAAAATGTCCAGCCGTTTAGGGCGAAATCCCATGAGATCATGCAAATCGGCTTGCTGCGCGGGGAAACGGAAATCACAACCGAGACAGTGGCCAATCCGTTCGGGCTTCTCGAAATGTTGGGCACAATCGAAACACCGGTGGGCTCCATCGATGTATTCGAAATCCGCGCCCACGACCAAATCCTTCGTGCGGCACTTGGGGCAAATGATTCGTCCCGCATCCTCGAACTCGGAGACGAATCCGACGTAGCCGCAAGCAAAATGGTGGATCAGCCGGTCCAGCGTAGTTCTCGGAGATCCGCAATGCTGGCAGCCGGGACGGAATGTCGGCAGGCCGGAACAATTCGGACAAACCTCCACACGATCCAAAAATGCTTCCTCGACGATGCCCAAGCCGCAAAGTTGCCGCAGCAGCGATTCCGGATGAGCGAAACGAAACGTATGCGTCTTCGGGCATAAATAGGGCGCGTGCAAGGGCTGATTCAGAATATCCTGCACCACGCCGGCGGAGTGGCCCACGACCCGCACTTTGCCCGAGGAGGAACGGTAGAAATTATCGATGTTGATCTCGGCGTACTGCGTCTCCCCATTCAAAGCGTCCATGCCGAAGACGAGATGGTCATCTTCGGGAAAGCGGACGCTGGTTTGAAATTCCAGTTCAATATCTCGCGAGCTCACCTCGACCAGCCAGCCGCGCACCTTCGCGACGCGCGCCAACACCTCGTCTTTCTGGAAGACAAGAATGTCGGAAAGCGGCGGAAATGTCGAAGGAGAATCGCGGCGAACTGGAGAAGAAGCGGCCTGCTCTTCAGCGGGTGTTCGTCGTGGCATCATCGGCCTGGGATGTTTCCCCCCAATTCCACGGTGTCAAAGGGTGCTCGTTCATCGCTGTACGGGAGTTTCACGGTGGCGCCAATTTTTAATCGCGGGTGGCTGACCAACGGCTTTAAATATACAGGAAGCAAGTTTTCTCGCGCGTAATAATTGCGTTGGATATGGGCGGGGGCCGCTTCGTACTGGTCCCCAATGCGGGCCACGCGGCAGCGAATGGGATCGGGTTCGGGTTCGACAACGACCTTCAACACATCCCCTTCTTCGATATTTCCCACCGCGTGCTGCCGGCAATACAGCACGATTTCCAGCGACCCTTCCTCCACCAACGTCAAGAGAGGATTGGTAACCGGCGCGTGCTCGCCCGTGTAGCGGTGCCGCCGGAGCACCAAACCGTTGGCGGGTGCCTTGACTTCCCCCATCGTGAGCAGCTCCCGCAGACGTGCCAGCTCCGTCTGCAGCGATTCAATGCGGGCGAAAAACGGCTTGAGTTGGTCGGCACCGTCCGCGGAAAGGTCGCTCGATAGGTCAAGGCCCTTGCGCAATTCCACCAGCGCGGTCCGGAGATTGTCCACTTTCTTTTCCAATCCCTGAACCTGAAAAGCCAATTCCTCCATTTGCTGGCTGGTGATCTTATCCTGGGCATGCAGCCCGACCATCCGCTGGTGAGTCACCTTCGCTTCGCCCAGCCGGGCTTCCTCCACGTAGAGGTTTCCCAGGGCGCGGTAATATTCGGACCAGGTTTCCTGATGCAGGTCGTGATTTTGGGCCATCCGCCATTTGAGTTTCGAGGCTTCAGCCTCCAAATCCGCTTGGGCGATGCGCAGTTCATCTTCCAGCTTCGCGATTCGCTGTTGCAGCTCCACATTGTCCACCGTGACCAGGAGCTGGTCTTGGCGGACGACTTCGCCTTCGGTCACATGCACCGAACGGACAATTCCATTCCAAGGCGGGCTGATCTCGATGGCCCGGCCTACCACGGTGCCGAAAGCTTGGTAGCGAAAGAACCCGTGCCACACCTGGTACCCGGCATAGCACAGCACGGCCATCAGCATCGTGCCCACGAACCACTGTCCTTTGCGACGGCGCGGCGGAACTCTGGCCGGCGGAGTTTGTGGGGCCTTCACCGTGGGCGCCGTCATTTGCCGCGACCCCGGCGCAGGCGCGGAAAGCTGGTATTCGCCGCCGCGAGCATAGCCTTTCCCACTACCTTCCGGCTGCATGCTTCCCAACCTATGCGCGATCGAAGTCGGTTCGTTTGATAAGATATTGGGAGCCGCGGAGCCGCTGATCCCGACGCACATCATAATCGGTTTTGCCCGAAAACGCACCGCATCGGGCCATTTTCTTGGGGAAACATTTTCACGGTGGGAAAACGGAAAGTCTCAGCTCCAAAAGAATCCTTCACCGGCCGCGCGTTGTATGCCCCAATTCGGGTCACTAGAATCAGAGCGCTGAATTTGTGTATCGAGCCTTCCCTCCACGCTGGAGTCCCACGTCATGACGCTCACTCGAAGGGAATTTGTTCAATCGTCTCTGGCCACGAGCCTTGCTTTGGGCGCGCCGCGGATTCTCCGCTCCGCCGAAAACAAGACCTACCGCACCGCCTTGATTGGCACGGGGTGGTGGGGAATGAACATCCTCGGCGAGGCGATGCGCTCCCAGCGCTCCAAAGTCGTCGCCATGTGCGATGTGGACACGAATCAGCTTGACCTCGCCACAGCCAAGGTCGAGGAATTGACCGGAGATCAGCCCAAGAAATTCCACGATTATCGCGAACTGCTCCACGAGACGCGGCCGGAAATCGTGATCGTGGCCACGCCTGACCATTGGCATCCGCTAATCACCATCGCGGCGGTCCAATCTGGCGCTCATGTCTACGTGGAAAAACCGGTCGGCCATACCATTCGCGAAGGTCGGGCCATGGTCAAGGCGGCCCGAGAAACGGACCGTGTAGTGCAAGTGGGCACGCACCGCCGAGTCTCGCCGCACAACGTTTCGGGGATGAAATTCTTGAAAGAGGGGAACGCTGGAGAAATCGGTGCCGTGCGGGCATTCGTGCATTATCCAGGCGGTCCGGGCAGCCCAACGCCCGACTCGGAACCGCCAACAGGACTTGATTGGGATATGTGGTGCGGTCCCGCCCCGCTAAGCCCTTTCAACAGCAAGCTCCATCCCAAGGGTTTCCGCCAGTTTCTCGATTATGCCAATGGCACGCTGGGAGACTGGGGCATTCACTGGATGGACCAAATCCTCTGGTGGACGGAGGAAAAGTATCCCCGGCGGGTTTTTTCCACCGGCGGACGGCACATCAAGGAAGACAACACCACCGCGCCCGATACCCAATACGCCAGTTTCGAATTCGATTCCTTCACCGCCGCTTGGGAACATCGGCAGTACGGCGCGAACAACGCGGAAAGCACGAACATCGGCTGCTATTTCTACGGCACCAAGGGGACCTTCCACATGGGATGGCGCGATGGCTGGACCTTTTACCCTAACAACATCAAGTCACAAAAAGTCATCCATGAAGATCCTGAACTGCACGAACCGGACCAGCAGAACATCCGTGAGCTTTGGGCCGATTTTCTCTCCGCGATTGAAAATCATCGTCGCCCCGCGTGCGACATTGAAATCGGACACCGGTCGACGAACATGAGCCTGTTGGGGATGTTGTCGCTCAAACTGGGCCGCAGCATTGAGTGGGATGGAGAGCGGGAATTGGTGGTCGGTGATGACGAAGCCAATCGCCATCTGCAACGCGAATATCGAGGTCCTTGGGAGTATCCTGATTTCGCATAGGATCAAACGAGGAATTGTGTTCGCTGGCGGTATTCGCACGCCTTCACTGCCGACGCTGTTGGTATCGACGGCTGGCGTTTTCCAGCGTGTCACGTTCCCGGGAAGTCAAGCTGGCTTCACCGGAACGGCTGATCTTTTCCAGGATTCGGTCCACCTCCTCGGAAAGATTTTCCTTCGGCGAAGAATCCGATCCGCGATGCACACGCAGGTGGGGACGCCGCTTGAAGAATCCCGAGAAATCTTGCGGGAGAAGCCCGCCTAATTGAAATCCCGTCTTGTAGAACAGAAAGCCAAACGCGGCGCCGGCGAGATGCGCCGTGAAGGCGACTCGGCTTTCTCCAGGCGACACCGCACCCGACAAGTCCAGCAACAGATACAAACCCAGCAGCAACCATGCTGGCACGGGCAGGATGGCGTACACGTAAAACGTTCGCCGGGGATAATGCATCACGTAGATTACGAGAATGCCCATGATCGCCCCCGAAGCACCGATCATGGAAGCGGGACCGGGGGAAAGGCTTTCCAAGATCGCCCAGACCAGCCCGGAGCAGATGATCAGAGACAGATAAAGCTGCAGGAAACGCTGTTTGCCGTAGATTCCCTCCACGTCCCGACCAAAAATGAACAGGGCGAACATGTTGAGGAATATGTGTGCGAATTTCTCGTCATCATGTGCGAAGCCATAAGTAAGTAACTGCCAGGCGTTCCATGGCCGAGTGAATATATCTGACGAGAGCGCCATCCAGCCGTTCAGCCGGTTATCAAGCAGGAGTACGTTGGCTAAGAAGATGCCAACATTGATGATGATCAGGTTGACAACCAAGGACCGAGGGCCGCCGCCGAATCCAGCGGAGGTTTCTTCCCGGTAGTAGCCGCGATCGTATATTCCCATCCCTTGAACCCACGGCAATCTGCCGGGCTCCCTCCAGGCTAATTCGCGTCCCTTGGTGAAAAGTAACCTCCGACGCATCTTGGTTATAGATAGCGGAAATATCGGTGTGAAGTCCCGCGATGCGACGTGACGGACGAGCTAACACATAGCTCACCTTTCTCCCTACATCATATTACCGGCACCCCGGCGCGACGCCAAATTGATCTCCGTTCTTGGATTCGGCCCGAATGACACTCCGACGCCATCGCAAGTGGCGAGCAAGAATAAAGGAGTACCCAAACCGCTCAAAACGGAAATCCTACAAAGCGAGACGCGATGCAGACACCGGGAAGAAAGCCGTATTCCGATCACCCAACGGCGTATTCAGGATGATCTCACGACAAACCTAGCCAACGAGCGGACCATTTTGTCCGCACTTTCCTACCCTTCACCGCTGCTGGTGGTCGTACCTGTCCGGGAATCGATTTCCTCGGCGGCTTGTAGCTGGCTGGCAGCAATTTCATTGGACAGTTGGCGATTCGCGTCCAAAGTGGCGTCGATTTCCTGCCGATTTTGGGCAACTTGTTGCTCAAGGGCCGCCGCGTAATTGACCAATGCGTCTCGCTCCTCGCGGAACCGCTGTAGGTCGGCCTGGAGCGCCTGCTGCTCCGCCTGGCGGTATTCCAGTTCCCGTTGAGCGTCGGCCAGCGCCTCTTCAATGGCGGTGTTGTCACGTTGAGCCTGCTCCAGTTGCCCAATCAGTTTGCGACGCTCTTGATGCAATTCACTGAGAAGATAGCCGTAGTCACTCAAGGGACGAGCAAATTCGCGATTGATTTCTTCCGCGGCTCCACTTTGGATGAGCTGCACGGCGGTCATGCCGTCAAACTTCGCTTGATCGCCGGGAGCGAACGTGATCGGTTCTCCTTCTTCACGAGGGATTTGGTAATTCTGGCGAAAGCGCAATTCAATAGTCACGATTTGCGGCGGGGCATCCGGCGGCGCGGCCTGACCTTCTCTCAAATAGGCCTCCACCTTCGCGTTCAATTCATCCGGGGCGAACGCGGGCGGCGCATCCGGAGGTTGCAGCAATCCGGCGAGATTCTCCGGGGCCAATCCGGACATGATCTCCCGGCTGTCCTGCGGCATCCGCTCGTACAAAATCCACGGGCCACTTTGCGCCAGTCGGGCAATCTCTTCGGGCAAGAGTTGTTTTGTGGGCGTTAACGTCGCCTCGTTTTCGTTCGCTTCCAGCACTTTGAATTCCGCCAAGTAATCTTTGGCGGCGCCGAAGCGATTGTCCGGTCCTGGCCCCGCTTCAAACGCGTACAGCACGAGCCCCGGTGTCACGCCCTGGGGAAAACGGACCACGGGCAAGAGCGATTGTTCGGGCGGAGGCGGATTGGGCAACGCCACGGCCCGCACGGTGCCGTTGGCGTCCGGCGGGTTGGGGTGGGCCACGGGAAACCATACTCGCCCGCGATCGACTAGACCGGCATCCAACCGAGTTCGCAGTTGGCGAATTCCGAGGTCGGCCACGGCTTGTGAATCCGCCGCGGAGCTCCGCAAATCCGCGTTATCCCGTTCGAGGCGTTCGAATTCCGTCGCGGCTTGTTGAGCTTGCGTGCCCCATGATTCGTGCGTCCTCATCGTCCGCGCGGCCAAAAAATAGCCCAATAACATGGCGACAAAAACGCACCCGAGCAAAATCTTACTGGCGAGACTCATCGGCTTCGGAGATCCCTTCCAACAAGGAAAGACAGTTTTGCTGCACCGGCACTTTTAGCTCGATGGGACGAGAAAGCCTCGGTGATTTCGCCAGCCGAAAGCCAGGCAAGCGCCTGTTAACGATGGGCGAAGGAAGAAAAGTTTATGTATTTAGCAGAATTGATAATAGACAGCCTGGAAGGCGCTGTCAAGCAACGGCGAACGGATGCCTTGAGCCTTAACGCATGATACGCAAACACGTTGCGCCTGAACGCCACTCACGAACACCGTTCAGAGAAACGTACGTCTCCACTGCGGCTCCCGTTATGGCGCGAAACACCCGGCGCCCGAGCCGCTCGCCGCGATTTCGATGGAAAGCCTTTGGATTTGCCCAACACCTTCCACTTTGACAGGGGTTTAAGTTTGTTACGAAACCCGGGGTATGGTGCGCGCTCCCCTTCGTTGAGAAAGGCATGCCTGCCACTCATGGGTTTCGGAGAGGAATGGAGTACGAAGTGACACCTGTCTAGCCAGCGACTATAATTCCATTACCTGCCGAAAGAATGTGCCGCATCGCCGCTTCAGGCGGCCTTCGCTTAGCGCGACGGCACTCAACGCAAACTTGGGGCAAGCTCACCTTGAGCGAATTATTTTGGCAAGTGGTCCGACTGTGGAGGCGTATCCTCGTCTGGACGTGAAAAGTGAGCTTGCTTCCCTCCGCAACGAGCCAACCCCACCCATTCGCTCCGCGTGAAAGCGACAAGGAGTAAACGATGACCCATTCGCGAAGGTTGACTTCGAAGAAACCTCCTCGTGGCATCGCGGTCAGCATCATCGTGTTCGCTATTGCCGTCGTCACGGCATTGGGAGCCGGAATTTGGTATCGCCTGGCGGCGGCGCCGGAGCAGGTATCCATGGACGATGTCATGCTCCATCGGGTATCGCGCGGTGATTTCTCTCAGATCGTGACCGAGCGGGGAGAGATCAGCAGCAGCACCAATGTGGACATTCGCTGCCAGGTGAAGAGCCGGAACACCACGGGCACGACCATTCTTTCCATCGTGCCCGAGGGAACTTTCGTGAATGAAGGCGATCTGTTGTGCCGCCTGGACGCTTCCAGCTTGGAATTGGAGCTAACCCAGCAACAGATCGTGGAGAACACCAGCAAATCTGTCTTGATTCAGTCGAAGAATGTCTATGATCTGGCCGTGATCGCCAAGGAAAGTTACCTGGATGGCGAATTTCGTGAGTTGGAGCAGACCATTCAAAGCGAAATCTTCGTGGCCGAGGAGTCCGAACGGCGGGCCGAGCAAGTCCTGGAATTCTCCGAACGCATGGCCCGCAAGGGATACAATTCGGCGATCCAACTCGAGGCGGATAAATATGCTCTTGATAAGGCCAAAAACGATCTCGAGCTGGCCAACACGAAGCTCTACGTACTCCGCAACCACACCAAGGAAAAAATGCTGACTCAGCTCGACGCGGACATCAAAACCGCCGAAGCGAAATGGATGGCCGACGAGAGCAGTTACAAACTGGACGTCGCGAAGCTCAAGGAAATTCAGGGACAAATCGATGCCTGCGAAATTCACGCGCCGGCTGCGGGGCAAGTCGTTTACGCCAACCAACAAGGAAGGCGGGGCGGAGACGACATCATTATCGAAGCGGGGGCGGTTCTTCGTGAACAACAGATAATCTGCCGATTGCCGGACCCCAACAAAATGCAGGTCGATACCCGCGTGAACGAATCGCGGATCAGCCTTGTCAAGGTTGGCATGCCAGCGGTCGTGCTGGTGGATGCGTTTCCGGACATGCAATTGCGTGGCCGAGTGACGAAAGTGAATGACTACCCAGAGCCTAGCGGGTGGAGTTCCAGCACGAAGGAATATTTGGCGGTCGTGGAAATTCTGGACACGAGCGAGGAAATCCGGCCTGGCCTAACGGCTCAAGCGCAGATCTTGGTCGATGAAATTCCGAATGCCTTGCAAATTCCCGTACAAGCCGTGATGCAGCATGCGGAGGAGTACTTCACGCTGGTCAAAAGGGGCGGAGATTTCATCGCGCAATCCGTCGACATCGGCGCGAATAACGACTCGTTCGTGGTCGTGCGAAGTGGGTTGGAAGAGTCGGATGAAGTCGCCATGAACATCCGCAAATATTGGGACCACTTCAAACCCGAATCCGCGAGCGACGAAGCCGAGAGTATTGAAACTCCTGAAGAAACGACGCCGGAAACGGTCGCTCAGACAGAGGCGGAAACGAACTCTCCCGCGTCGCGTACATCCGCGGGCACCGATACATAGCACGCTGAGAATTTTCCCGAGTTCATTACAACAGGTTGCAATCCCATGCAATTGGCGGCCCGTATCGAGGATTTACGAAAATACTACCAAATGGGGGCGGAAACCGTCCGCGCTCTGCGGGGAGTATCCCTGGAGGTGCCCGAAGGGGACTACATGGCCATCATGGGTCCCTCCGGCTCGGGAAAGAGTACGCTCTTGAATCTGCTAGGCTGCCTCGATCGCCCCTCCGCTGGAAGCTATTTTCTCGGAGAAGACGATGTGGCCCGCATGGAAGACGATGATCTTTCCGAGATTCGGGCCACGCGTATCGGCTTCGTGTTTCAATCGTACAATCTGATCCAACAATTGACCGTTTTGGAAAATATCGAAGTCCCGTTGTACTACCAGGGACGCTTGCGTCCGGAAGACCGGGATCGCTGCCACCACTTGGCAGGCATGGTGGGACTCGCGGACCGCCTCGGGCACCGGCCCGCCCAACTCTCCGGTGGCCAGCAACAGCGCGTGGCGATTGCCCGCAGCCTCGTCAATGATCCCTACTTCATGCTGGCCGATGAGCCCACGGGAAACCTGGACTCGGTGACGACCGGCGAGATTCTCGAACTGCTAGAGCGTCTCAATCAAGAAGGCAAAACGATCATCATGGTCACGCACGAAGAAGAAGTCGCGCAACGGGCGAAGCGAATTATCCGGTTACGAGACGGGCTACTTCAATCCGATGAGCGAATTCGATGAGCCTCTGGGGATTGCGAACCTGGACGATCGGCATCAAAAGCCTCCTATTGCACCCGATGCGTTCCCTGCTGACGGTGCTGGGGATTTTCATCGGTGTTTCCAGCGTGATCTGGCTGCTGGCAATCGGTGAAGGCATTAGCCGCAAAGCACGGGAACAGATCGAGAGCCTGGGCGCGGACAATATCATTGTCCGCACGGTGAAGCCGGCGAGTGAAGAACTGGATAGCGACGACTTCTTCGTGCAGTACGGCGTACTCCGCCGGGATTACGAGGTGATCTCCTCCACGATCCCCACCATTCGCGAAGCGCTGCCCATTCGTGAAGTCCGGCGACAATTTCGACGAGGCCGCAACCAACTGGACGGGAGGCTCGTGGGCTGCACTCCGGAATATGCCGAGTTCATGCATCTCAACGTGGAACAAGGCCGATTCCTCACCGCCGCGGACCTCAAAAGCGGGGTCAATGTGTGCGTGCTCGCCGCGGATACGGCCGCTCGGCTGTTTCCTTTGGAGGATCCCCTGGAAAAGACCATCGGCGTGCAGGAGGATTATTACCGCGTCGTGGGAGTAATGCGGCCACGCAACCCTACCGCCGGCATTGGAGGTTCCCTGGCCGCGCAAGAATTCAACTCGGACGTCTACATTCCCATCAGCACGCTCTGGCAACGCGTGGGAGACCGGGTGTTTACCAGCCGAGGCGGTAGCCGAGAAGGCGAAATCATTGAACTTAGCCAAATCACGCTGCGCGTCGACGATGTATCCAACGTCACGCGAACGGCCGATTTGGTGACCGACACGCTTTCCCTAAACCACGAAATCGATGATACGGCGGTCGTCGTCCCCTTGGAACTGCTGGAACAAGCACGCACAACCCGGCTGATGTTTATCGCCTTCATGGGCTCCATCGCCGCCATCTCGTTGGTCGTGGGCGGGATCGGGATTATGAACATCATGCTGGCCACGGTGACGGAGCGTACCCGCGAAATCGGCATTCGTCGCGCGTTGGGCGCTAAACAGAAGGACA
>JANQPP010000047.1 GCA_028289405.1 Pirellulales bacterium | reverse complement strand
GCCCTTGGGGCCCAACCAGAAAGCGAGTCAACAAAGCCAAAAAAACGGGACCAGATTCCGTACGCCCTCTTGACATTCGAGGCCAAATAGGGGTTCGTCATATGCGCGCCGCGATATTGACGCAAATGGGTGGAAGTGGGTTCGAAGCGACAAGTATCAGATTAGAGGTCATGTGGAATAGCTCGACTACTCTGCTACTTCAGCTGGAAAGTATTGTTTGACTCGACTAGTTCCTCAACGTCATTGTCGGGGTCAACCCGAAGTACAAAATCGCGATATGATTTCGGAGTCCCAGGGGTAAGAATCCAGTCGGGAATTAAATTTGACCGTATTTCACCCGGGCGAATTGTGCGATTCTTCCCACGGTCAAACCTGAAGCTCTGCTTGATCCGCCGCCGAGATCCTTTTTGACTTACGACCCCCGACACTTCAACCAAGAAAGGACTCCGAACCGGAGCGCTTCCGATGTTACGGATCGCCAAGGAAGCCGCAATTCCCATCCCATCGTTTGGCAACGACGCGGCAGAAATGACGAGATCGGGTTTTGAGTCAGCGTCACATGCGTCACCAATTCCGTCGCCGTCTGAATCACGTTGATTCCAATTGGGTACGTTTGGGCAGTTATCGCAAACGTCACCAAACCCATCGCTATCAGTATCCCGGTTACTACGATCGAACGTGAGCGGACTGTTGTCTCGCAGGTCACCCCAGCCATCGCCATCTACATCAATTTTTTCTGGTACAATCTCCAGAGAGTACTCTGGAACTACTTTGTGGTTTGTCCGAGGGGCATCATGCCACTCGAAAACGGCAACTACGCTCCGAATGAGCCTCTCATACTTGTGGACCACCTTGTTCGTAGCTTTGTCAACATATGCATACGTCTTGAACCGAGCTACACCAGGATTGGGCGCTCCGACTATCCTCGATTCTAATAGGGTATTGTTCGCAAATTGTCCATTCTTCACGTCGTCAATGCTCGCCGTGGAAAGGTGAAGGTGTACGCGGGCACTCCATCTTCTGAACGCTATATCTTTCGGGCTGACCACCTGCTTGCCAACACGATACCTCACAGACACATTTACTAATAACGATTCCGGCATCTGTTCGACCGGTAACACTACCATGTGAGGGACGCCTGGAAATTCTGTCGCGCGATGCGTCCATTTCCCTGCCTGCCACTTTTCTTTGCTGCCATCCACGCGGTCAGTAGAAACGATCCGCACTACGTCCCCTGGTGCCTTTTTTGTGCCTTCTACCAAATGGAGGTTTCTTGGCAAGCGTGGACGACCTCCAGACAACATGTGCACAAGCCGCAAAGACTTGGGAGCAACAAATGATGGTTTGTTCTTAAAGAATCCGTACAACTCATTGAGGAAGTACATTCGCGGCACGGCGTACTTACCGGAAAGGCTGCTGTTGCGATCAGCGATAAACGTACGAACATGATCGCGTCTCCACCCCTGCTGATGCAGTTTCTCGTATAGGTCGGCCGCAACATCTAGGCCAAATGCGAAGTCACCAGGCTTGTTCTGTGTAAATGCTTGCATTGTAAAACCATACGGGACCTCGTTATATCCCACGCTCCAGAACTCGGGGTACATAACAGCATAGCTATCGCCCCACGTTCTGTGTCCGTATTGGGGAAACGGTTCATAAAGGTGCCGCTCCAATGCAGTTGCTAACCCCTCCATGAGAAAACGCCCATGTCTTGTAAAGTTCGACCAATTTGAGTTGTCATCAAAGAGAGCTCCGAGGTTATGACCGTAGTTCCATTGCACTTGGTGCATGAATTCATGCACGGGCATACGCTCACCAAATAGAGCCCAATCCTCCGGTCGAGTCCAAAATATGTTATCCACCGGGCTAACGTACGTTTTGTGGTCAAATAGTGGGTCGTGACCAATCATTATCTTGTATGGTTTTTTTGTCTGAAGCCTCGAAAACCCACGCTGATCTAGAAGGTCGTATGCTGCTTCAAGGTGCGCCGCCATCTCCTCGACGAAATCCGGGGCATTTCGGATACCGAAGCGCCCGCCGCCGGCGCCCAGCGTAACAATTCTTCCTCCAGGTACGCGAACGGTCTTCGCAGTGTCGTCAGACGGGACATTCGCCCTAGCATTGGGATGATTGGTCCAATACGTTATCTCGAAGTGATTTCGTGGGCTTAGGAAACGCAACTTCCTCTCATGTGCTACGCGCGCATTGATAATCCAACCTGCGATCGCCTGACGTTTCGTCCCGAGTTCTTCAGGAGAGTCGCTCTCGTCTAGGAGCATGGGCTGTTCTTCGTCATTTTGGCGCGCCATTGACATTGTTCGATAAACGTCGAACGCGTCGATTCGTGTCACGAGAAACTCCAACAACGTTGCGCGCGATCGCGCTGTAGCGTGATGGTCCGGTAGGCCAAACGACGCTATTTCCATCTCGTCGCGCAGAAGCTCCTCTAACTCCGAAGGTGGATGCGGTGCATTTGAGACTGCGGTTAGGCTACGGTATGCGACAGCTAAATCATCGATTGAGTAGTCGATCCGCGAAATGCGGTATTCAAATAACTCGTCCGCAGCGTCGGCGAGCGCCCTTAGCTTTTCTTCAAACGCTAGGTAGCTATTGTGTTTTAATTCTTCGACGCGAGAAAGTAGCGATTCACAGAAAGGAGTCGTACTAATTGGGCGTGAACGCACCAATATTTCATTTTCGATATACAATTGCTCGAAGCCGATGCTAGTCTCGTCATCGGTGTGTTTGATAGGTATAGCATCTTCGACCGTCACGCGTTGCTCTTGAGGGTAAACTAGATGCAGGCACATAAAACTAGGAGTTGCGACCGCAATTGCAGCTGATAACCATTGGGCATCTCTCGAAAAGATTCTCATGAGGGTTCCTTTGGGCGGCTCCGAGCATCTGAAATTGACATCGGATGATCATACCGCAGATTGCGGTGTGAAGCGAATCAACGACTGTAGATAACTCGTGACACCTGAGCCACGCATGTCGCCGAACTACGTTAGGAGGGTGTGTCATTGTGCGGCCAAGGCAGCCTACCGAAGTGCGTAAGGACGCAACGTCATGTGTCACGAACGGAAATCCGCCAAAGTGACACTGGGGCGTGACATGAGAATCAAGTGGGCCATCCCGAAACTGCTTCGGACCAAGCCCCCTTGGTGGCGGACGAAGATCGCAGTGATACCCTTAGGATAAGAACTTCCGTGTCCGGAACGAAAGCACGCCGCTGACGGCGATGAGGTTGTCCTTCGGAGCGGTCGTTTACCATTTACAAACGTCTTCCCGAAGAAATACCCGGAATATCAGAGGGAAGATTCTCAGTTCAGCAGCGAAGGTCCCTCGTCGCTGTGACACCAGGGGCAGCCTACCAGCGGTTTGGTCGCGAAATCTAGCGGCACCTCTCCGCAATTCCGGCAGTAGCCTGTGTCACTAAATGAAGGCGGCACGACGCCCGCTGCAATCATCTTGGCCTCTCGAATCAAATTTACGTACCGCGCAAGGATGTAGGGGTTGCCAGCAACCTCCGACCAGTCGTTGCCGAGCGTCGCACGAAGTTCGGCGAGCGAGGGATTAAACCGCTCCAAGTGGGGCGGGAGCGGGTCGAGAACAGAGCTTCTGCTGAGGCGAGAGGAGTCTTTATGATACGATGGGGCGATGACCGATTCTGTGGATTGACCGTTGGTGCCAGTGTCCACTCCCCAGACGTGCTTCAGAACTTCCTTGAGGTCTTTGTATCGTTTCATAACAACGTCCCTCCGTGTGCATGGCTTTTTCGTGGCCGATCGGCTTCCTAAGCAAGATTTCCAGTCATTTCAATTCGTTGGGCAAGATTCAAACGACATTATTTTGTGTGCGTGCATCGGATTCCTAGGAGTGTGCACGCACGCACACAAAATAACGCTGTTCGTCATCGGGGCGTTGTCCCCTTGTGCTGGGAATTCAATTGCTTGAGCAGCCCCAGATCGTTGAGTGTCCTGCTAACGGTCGTACGATGAACGCCGATACGATTGGCGATCTCGCCTTGGCTAAAACCTTCAAGGCTCATTTGCAACATCGTTTGCCTGCGTTCGTCCTCCTGATGCGACACATCTCCCCTGAGAAACTCTGCCCGGTTACCATCGATGCGAAGCTCTACTGTGAAACTCTCCTGGTTCTTCGCCGAGAGGCCGCGTCCCTTGGTGAATTCCCAAAGGGCGAGCAAGCCTTTGCCACCGGAGTTTGTGCGAGAGAGCTGAACGCATACGTCAAGCAGATCCTCCTGAGCGCTCGATCCGCGCGCCCCGTTGGCGCTCTTACCCATATGGGTGCTCATGATCACGGTACGGCCAGCGTAGCGCTGCCGCATGAGCCAGCGGTGGAAGTGGGTGTAGCCATCGGCTGAGTTTTCGTCGTGGACGTGACAGAGATACTTTTTACTGTCAAGAAAAATGACCTCCGCATCGCCCAAATTGGCATCGAGCTTGTCGCATCCCTCGGGAGTCGCCAGATTGAAGAGTCCGTTTGGATTCCTCGCGTGACAAACAAGGCGAAAATATCCGGGTTCCACGGCATTGGGCAGTCCGTTTTGGATCGCGCCGATGCGGTCTTGTAGCTCTCGACCGTCCATTTCCGGTTCAGCGAATAGAACACGTCTGCGTCGCCGAACGTTGAAGCCGAAAATGGGACTGCCCGTAGCGATCGCTAGGGCGAGAGCCAAATTGATGAACGTCTTCCCGTCTCCACGCCTAGCTGCGAATTGAACAAGATTCCGTTCACGAATGAACGGTTCGACGATGAATTCCCGGGCGGGCTCAGGAACTGCCATGAACTGGATCAGGTCAACGACGTTGAGACGTGATACAGGCTTTGGCGGGTTGGAAGTACGCTGCGTCGCGACATTCCGACCAGACTCTGCTGTTTGCGGAGGATGCCTTATCTCGGCTCGTCCATTCATCGCATGCAGGCAACCTCCTTTGAATGGCGTTTGCTCGTTGCTCGTTGCTCATTGGTCTCTCCGGCATCGAGTTGCTTCGAACCGCCGCATGTCGATGATTCCGTTGGGCAGCGAGCTAGTTTCGGCATCTGACTCGGTGAGAACCTGCTTCAAGTCTCGGGTCTCAAAGAACCACAGCCTGAGCGCGGCATAGGTGTTGGCAACGGCTTCTTTGGTCTCCGAATTGTGATTGGTCAAGGTGGACAGTGAAGCGCGCGAGCCGAAGTTGATACCACGCGCAAGGACAGAGATCTCGTCGTACCCGATCCGTTCTAGCGTCTCCAGAATGATCGGAAAAGGTGTGGCGGCGCGATGAGCAGCAGGCCGACTGTGCGTGCGAGCCAACGAAAGTAGGAAGGCGACGGCTTGCTTGGTTGAGTGAGGAGCAACATCCCGCAGTTTCGCCGCATCCAGCTCCGCGAGTGTTCTGGATACGGCCTGAATCGTGGGCGGGACGCTGCCATCTCCGGCCAGATGTACTTGCCGTAGAGCGGTCCCAAATAGTGCTTTGTCCACCTGGCGAAAGACGAACCACCAGATCGACAAACATTCGTCGCTCAGCCGGTGGGAGCGGTAGTGGCGAAAGACAGTGTAGAGTCGTTCTCGCATCTGTTCTTTGGTCATGTTCCTCCATCTTGGTTCGATTAACCCGCGGTTCGAGCAGGCACGTTGCTATGTCTCCGACATCCAATTCTCCTGCGCGATTTGCTGCTGCTTCCACGATGTTCGACGCCAGGGGCAGCCCGCACAGTGCAGCGGTGCGGGAACGGTGCCGCACTCTTGGCACTCAATTGCACGGTCAAACGTCGGTGGAACATACAACTGCTCGCACAGAATCTGCTCGGCCTGGCGCAATATGGCTAGGCTCGCCTTTTGGTGGTCTTTCCGCAGTGGATGGTTCCCTGGCATGCACTGGTCGAAGAGCTCCCGAGCTTCCCTAAGAGCAAGCTCTCAGCGTTCATCTCTCACTCTGCGGTCATGCTCGGAAACGATCGCCCACTCTCTCGGACATCGCCTCGTATCCCAAGCACAATCGATCAGTTTCGCCATGCAGTAATCGTATGAATCGAAATGCTTACGAGATTGCACGGGCGAGTAATGGTCGTTGATGTAGTTCTCGTGGATACGCATGGAAGTGCCGAGATAGTTTTGGTTTAGAGGCTGCCTCATCCCTCGCTCCGATAGACGGTAGCCTGAAAAAGGCACATTGGTTTTCGTTGGTTGCTTCTGCGTCATGTTTGCTGCTCGTGGCGTAGGTGTTACTTGATCCGAGAACTCGATTGAGTTCATTCAGAGCTGGCCAACTTGCGTGTCCGCGGATCAATTCTCTTTCCCAGGATCCATGCCTCAAGTCGCTGGGAAGATAGAACGTCTCGTTGCCAAGCGTGATGTACGGAGGTCCTTTGCCTTCAGAGGCGAGATTGGCGAGAGACTTCGGCGTACAACTTTTCTTGCCGATGGCCCGAACATACTCAGCCGCCTGAGTGCGGGTGAGTAGCCGAAAGTTGGGTTCCACAGTCTGCAATGAAGCGATAATCGCTTTTACTTCCGCAACGCTATACGATTGCTTTGGTGCCTCACCGTGTTGGCGCTCATCTTCTGCCATGGGTAACCCCGTGGTTTGGGGAGCCACCGCAAGTTGGATGGCAGTCTCTTCGAATCCGCAAGATTCAAGACACAGATGGAAAGTTGGAATCAGCGGGAATTCGTGGGGAGAAATGCTTGCTTTCCGTTCCCAGAGAGACTATCAGCCTGATCATTGGATGGCTCCTCAATCAATTGCCTTGAGGGACGTTCGACGAAAATCCGCTCCCGCGATTTCCCTAGGAAAGAACGAGAGCGGAAAGGAAGCTTGAATGAGGCACTGCTTTTGGCGAAGACGGGCCTCATTCAGCGAATGCATTCGAAAGCTCAGCACGCCCCTCAGTGTGCTGGGCTTTTTTTAGTGCATCCAGTCCACCGACGTAGCTACAACAATTTGCAGCAACGGTCAACGAATTCAGAAAGCGCGATCGAACGTACGCTGAAAAAGTCGGTCCGCTTTTCGCACCGTCAAGGTGTTACAAGTTCGGGAAGTGGGACTCCCAATGCGACGTTGACATTGAAGAGATGCAGGAGCGTGAGTTTGCGCTTGCCTCGCTCGAGCTCGCCCAGCGTCGTCTTCGTCGTTCCACGCAGGCTGGACATGCGCTGAAGGCTGTAATTCCTCTGAAGCCTTTCCGACCGCAGGCGGTCTCGAACACGAGACAGATAGCTGTGGGCTTCTTCGCCCTTACACGTACTTCCATGCGTTGAGCGATTTGGGGTCTTCACTTGGCAAGCACGAAAAGCGAAACATTCGGCCGGAGCTTCGATACGAAGCGATTGCTGCTCGTCGATGTCTTTGACAAAAGTAAGTTGGAGTGTTGGACCACCGATATTCGGCAAACCATCGATGGCGGCGAGAATGGCTGCGTTTCCATCTCCCGATATGGCTCCGTGCCAACCGCGCGGAGTGAACAGCGATTTGATGCAGCGCGGTTCGACGACGGTTGGCGCCGATGGCATTCCGGCAAGGGACACTAGGATCGAACTCGGAGTCGGTGACGGCGCAAGGCGCAGCAGAAGGTCACTCGCATGGACTTCAATCGTAGCGGCCCAGTGCTCTTTGATGTTGAATCGGCCACAGATACGAAGCGACGTGGGCGTCAGCACACGCCGTTGGGGTGGCGGCAGTGTCGGCCACTGATGGGCTTTGCGTTGTACGACTGACGTACTCAATGCATCGATCGTCGGCAGCCGACGCAGAAAACATTAGCATGCGGACCCGCGAGCAAGACAATGACAGGCATTTCCGGGACGACGATGGGCAGCGGGCTGCGTGTCGACCCGAACAAAGTTCCAATTTGCCCGGAGACGCGTTTCGGCCTTTCAGCTGCCTTCCCAGCAAAGATGCCTGCGACACGTAGATCTGAGGTCGCTTGGGCTGAGTATCGAGACGGGCAGGCGTCTCGACGCCTGTGAAGCGGGTGTAGTAGGGTTTTTTGGGGTGTAGAAGCCGCGACGGGCTTCGATCCGAAGTCGTTGCCAAGCAACAATTTGCCGAGAAAAGCGGGGGATTCCGGAAACGTCAGCGAGGAATTACGAATGCGGTGCTCTGCCAATTGAAGCTACGCTGGCGACGTTGAGTGCTCGCGAAAATTCGTGAGGAACGCCCAAGATTCGGATGTATCCGCAAACGGCACTAGGCCCCGAGCCGACTAGGAGTCTTCCGGGATCAAGTGTAATACATGTTGGTTGCGGTGACATCGGTCTTGGCGAAGTCTTTAGGGCCCAAGGCGGTATTTTTAAGATTGGATACCGTCCACGTCAAGAGAACTCTCAATCTCGCCAAATCGGGCAAGCAGCACAAGCCCTACGAGTTGGGACGTGGAACGTGTTGCACCTCGGAGAATCCATATTCGCATTCGCGTCTGAAATGTGTGATAATCTTGTGCCCGGGCGGGTCGCACGGAGCCGATGTGGATCTTCGCCGGTACGCAGCATTAAAACCAAAGGAAAAAACTCCTGGCTCCTTTCGTCCAGCGGCATTTTCATGGCCGAAAGAAGCCAGGCTTCGCGGATGCCGTACGGATTGGGCCACATCCGCTTATCTTTCCACTTGCTCGAAACCTTCGGGGATTTTCGGCAAAAATGCATCCTCCGGCAGTTCAGGCTGCCAGTTGAAATCGTCCTGCACACGGATGAACGCCTCGAATTGCGTTTCCTTCCGAGGACGTTCTCTCTCCATGCGGACGGGCAACTTGGTTTCCGCATCAAACCATATCCGGTCCTTCCAATCCTCTGGATTGTCTCCATATTTGCTCGCGCTGATTTCAAACCCAATGCAGTCGACGCCGTCGATCTTTCGGTTAGCGAGCCGCTTGTCGGCCTTGTCCACCAAGTTCACGAAAAACTTCAAACGGGCGATGGGATCGGTATCGCCAAAACTACCCTCGTGCCGGAGAACCGTATACGTCTTTGTGTCATACGCGAGGCCCGTCTGGACCATGCCTCCATTATTCGGGACATACCATTGTCGAGAATGCAGCCTCTCTCCCTCGTACTGGTCTCTTCGATATCTGTCCCGGGCGATGAATTGCTTGCCCACTGTGCTCGACGTATGGTGTTTTCCGTCGCTCATCACGATGACCGTCGTTTCTCGGAAAGTCACGCCTTTCACGACGGCCTTTTCCAAGGCATCGGTCAGAACTTGCCCATAGGCCGTGGAGGTGGACGTCAACCAATCGCCACCGTCTTGGGAACTGATCCGGAAGGGGCCCAACAGAACGGCCAAAAACACGACCGTTGCCGCCAAAGCCACGGGTGCCCATTGAAGTGACGGCCAGGTTGCCAGGCGTGAGCCGTACGGGAGCGTCCGGTTGGGCGTGTTGCCGCGCTCGGAAAGCCGGTCCACCACCGCGTCGGCAATCGATTCATGAGGGCAAACTTCGTCCGCCAACCGTTGCATCCGTTTCGCAATGTCGTCATGCGTCGTCATTTCTGAGTCTCCTTTAGCCAATTGAGAAGCCGAGTTCTTGCCCGAGACAATTGTTTGGTCACCGTGCCGACGGTTCTCCCGGTCACCGAGGCGATCGATTCGACCGAGAGATTCTCGAAGTACCTCAGCATGATGGCCACGCGTTCATGTTCTGGCAGTCGGTTCAACCCCTTCAAAAGATCCCGTGAGACTTCACTAAGCTGTCCATTGGCGACCGGAGCCGCGACGTCCTCCGCCAGGGACCGAAATCTCTTGCGGCGTCGCGATTCCCGCAGCGCGTTCCGGCGTGCAATCTGCATCAGCCAAGGTCCGAATGCCTCACTCCTACGCAGCGAAGGCAAATGCTCGTACGCCGCGATGAAGGTATCCTGGACGACATCCTCCGCCGCGTGCCGGTCGCCAAGGATAGAGACCACAGTGGCGAAAACCATCTTCTCGTACCGCCGGACTAGGCCGCCGAAGGCGACTCGATCCTGCTCCAGGCTCGCGGCGATTAGCTCTTTGTCGGACCGCACGGTTTCTCATTTCCGAAGGGTTGGACCACTACGATTTAAGAGCAGCCCTCCCGTGAAATGCGGCCAGAAAATTCAAGAAATTCCAGAGTTCTCGCTGCCACGAAGTAGCATGGGCAGCCGAGTGTTTCTGGCCAATCAACTTGCTAGCCTTCTAGAACTTCACCAGCAAGGGTTTCCCGCCATCAGCCGCAGCGTTGTGGAAAGCGATACTCGTAATCGCGCCTAAAATTTGCCACGATGCCTGGCCTTGGTGAGTCGAATAAAAATGGTGGGTGATCGGGTTCGATATGGAACTCGAGATGTTGTTCCCGGCCTGACCAAATTCACGGCAGGAAATGACTTCCAATTTGAGTGGCACACCGAATTGCGTGCCGCGCGTCCAGACTACGAAGCCAGCGTGCCTCACATGCTTGGAACCGCAACACAGGTGAACGTCGTGAGGAATTTTACGGTCCTTGGGGAGCGTGGATGGGCCGGCTTGCCCAAACGCCGTAACCAAAGTCGCGACGCGCGAGGTTCGCGGATATGACCGACGGGCTTTCGTTCAAGATGTTAATCGCGGAAAAGGCTGGGCTTCCGGATTTTTGGATTCGCGGACATTTGGAGCCATTTGGCGATCGCGAAGGTTGGCAGGTTTTCAACTATGGTCGAAGGGCCATCTTCGAAGGATGTCCCTTCGGATTAGCGATGGCTACGCTAGTAACCCATCCCAAGAAGGGCCTCCAGGGGGGCTATTTCAAGATAATTTGCTTCAGCCGTTCAGCTTTCACGGCGACGGCACACAGATGGTGTTCTACGACGGGTCAGTTCGCTATTTCCTCGAAGGCTTCGCTGATATCTACATCGCCCTATTGACACGCGCGCGGGGTGACCGCCTACCGGATATGGGGCGTTTTGATATCCTCACACAGCGTCGCGTTCCATACTCATGAAAACCACGTGCCGAGCGCGCCCAAGCGGAATAGCTCATCGGTTCTTGGGACGACCCAAACCGACTACCGACGGCGGAAGAGGGCGATCACGCCCAGGGCACCCAAGCCGAGCAAGACCATCGTCTGCGGTTCAGGCACTGGCGCGGCGTTCGCCTGGCCGGCCGCGTTGAGCGCGTTGATCACGATCAGAGCGTCAATCGGCGCGAGGTTGTTGTCCCGATTGGTGTCCAAGAAGGGCGGGGGTTCGTCCCCCGGCACCGGCGGCACTGGCAGTTCGCGGGCGCCCGTGTCATTGAGGGCGTTGATCACCAACAGCGCATCCAGGGGAATCACGGTACCGCTATCGTCCACGTCGGCGGGGTTCGCCTCGTTATGCCACGGAAACGGATTCGCGATGCCTTCGGTGCGGACCACGCCGTCGACCTGCCGGTTGGGCAGGGGTTCATCGAGATCGCTGTATTGGAAGACGAGATCGTCCATCACAAAGTCGGAAACCGCGATGCCGAGGCTCGCGCGGAAGCCGGGCTGAGCGACCGTTTCACCGGTCAGATTGAATTCGGCCAATCGCCCCGGCAAGGAACTGATCTCTCCCCAGGACGTGCTGCCCAAAAGGGCCTGCGCGGCTGCCAGATCGTTGGCCGTGAAATCTTCAAAGCTGACCCAGGCGTTCGGATCGAGGTTGTCGCCCGTCGAGACGATCTGATAGCCGTCGAAGATGACGTCGGAGTCCGAAAGGTTTTCGATAAAGGCTTCACCGGTGTCGATGTCCACGGTGAGCGTCAACAGTCCGGCCTGGCCCGAGGCCGCCATGCACAGAAACAGAGCGGCAGAACAAAGGAGACGACGCATGGTGAATGATTCCTGGATGTGGCTTTCGAAGAGTCGCGTGGTGCTGCTGCTTGGTACATTTCATGCTATCATTAGCGTCAAAACAGTCAATATTTTGGAAAATTAGCGCCTTGTTAAAATCGTTAAACAAGGGCGCGTGCGGAGCCTGGAATACGGTCTTGAAAACGTCGTTTGGATTCTTCGAATTTTGGAAAAACCTCCTTTGGTCGGAATATCGACGGAGACAGGGCATGCGACGATTGTGCCGATTCGCTGGATTTCCGGCCCTGCCGTTTCCGATATGCATAATGATCGCGTGCCACGCATTCGACGCGGAATCCGCATGACCGCGTTATTCCGGCACGCCCCACGCCAGCATGATGGAATCGCGGCGTGGACTTGTTCCCGCAAGCTTCAGAAAGGACTCGACCCACCATGCGAAGCGTGCTGTACTCTTCTTTGGCCGTGTTGGTTTTGGCCGCCAGCAGCGGTTGCTGCTGCCTGGATGGAATGTTTTGTGGCCCGGGCGGCGGTTGTGGCCTGGGAGGATGTGGATTGGGTGGCTGCGCCGATGGAGGCTGTGTCGGCGGTGGTTGCGCCGACGGCGGCTGTGGTGGCGCCGGATGTGGTGGGCACTTGGCTTCAATGCTGGGCAACCATCGCGCGAACGGCGGTGCCGGCATGACGGGCGCGGTCACCTACCCTTACTACACCACGCGCGGCCCGCGTGATTTTCTGGCCAGCAATCCGCGCCCTATCGGGCGTTGATCGCGTCTCCAGGGGCAAATTATGCAGGGCGTTTCTCGCCAGGAGAACGTTTCTCCTGGCGGAGACGGTCCTCGCTAATTGACGAAGCGGCTGGTAATGAGGGCCACGTTTTGCCCGCCGAAGCCGAAGCTGTTCGTCAGAGCGTGGTGGCAGCGGATTTCCCGAGCGACGTTGGGCACGTAGTCCAAATCGCAGTCTGGATCGGGGGTTTCGTAGTTGATCGTGGGTGGAGCCACGCCGTCACGAATGGCCAGCAGGCAGATGATCAATTCCGTGGCCCCCGCCGCGGCGATGAGGTGCCCCATCATGCTCTTGGTGCTGGAGACAGGGATTTGGGCCGCCTGTTCGCCAAAAACCTGCTTGATGGCCAGAGTTTCCACGCGGTCGTTCACGGCGGTGCTCGTGCCGTGGGCGTTGATGTAGTGGATGTCCTCGGTATTGAGGCCCGCATCGTCTAGAGCCATTTGCATGCAGCGGATCGCCCCTCGACCTTCGGGGTGCGTATCCGTGATGCGAAAAGCGTCGGCCGTGGAACCATACCCGGCGATCTCGCCGAGAATTTGGGCTCCCCGCGCGCGGGCATGCTCCAATTCTTCCAGCACCACCATGGCGGCCCCTTCCCCTAGGACGAATCCGTCACGATGCAGGTCGAACGGACGCGAGGCCTTGGTCGGTTCGTCGTTGCTCGTGCTGAGAGCGGTAAGCAGATTGAATCCCGTGACGCCAAAGGGGTGGATCATGCTGTGGGTCCCACCCGAGAGCATTACGTCCGCATCTCCCCGGCGGATGATTTCGGTCGCTTCGCCCACGGCTTGGCTGCTCGCGGCACAAGCGGTCAGACAATTGACATTCGGACCTTGGGCGTTGAAGAGGCTGGCGATGTGCCCCGCCGGCATGTTCGGTTCCTGCTCCAATTCGGCGACCGGGTGGAGCGTCTCAATCCCGGCTTTGGTGAATTTGGCGACGTTCAATTCCCCGTTTTCCAGGGCACTCGCCATCATCCGGGTAAAGCAATCGAAATCTTGTTGTCCTTCGCCCGCGCCCAGGTAAACTCCGAACCGGGTCGGCGAGATGTCTTTGTCTTGCAGCCCGGCATGCTCCATGGCCATGCGGGCGGCGGCGATGCCGAACCGCGTGTGACGTCCGCTGTACTTCCAGCGATCGTGCTCAGCGCCTAGCAAGGCATCGTCCCAATCGCGAACTTCGGCGGAGATTTGCGTGGGAAAATGGCTCGCGTCGAACACGGTGGTCTTGGCCACGCCGGATTCGCCACGCAAGAGCCCCTGCCAGACCGATTCCAGATCGATGCCCATGGGAGTTGTCCACCCAGCTCCCGTCACCACGACTCTTCGTCGCTCGGCGTGTGTCCCGTGAGTAGAGGACATGTTTTCCCTTTCGATCAATTCAGGTCGGTGGCCGCCTCCATGGCTTGTTCAGCTTGCAGCAAATGGGCGGGGATGGTCAAGGGTGATCCGTCGGATTGCCTGCCCACGTCATACAGCCGTAACAAGCGGAGCATGGCGAGAAAGTCCGCCGGATCGAAGAGTTCCCGCTCATCATTTTCCCGAGAGGGCAGATGCGCGAAGACGAGATCGATCTCGGCCTGAAGCCGGTCGCCCATGTGGCTGGTGCCGGCGACCATCGCCCCATTTTCATTGATGTCCTGCATCGTGGCCTGATAGGTGAGCGAATCTCCTGGGCGGGCCATGAAATGGAAACTCGCTCGGGAGACCTTGGCCAAAACGACGCGCTCATTGAATTGGTAGTGCTCACCCACGAGCAAGCCACCCGTCTGGGCGAGACCTTCGATCACGAGCGATGAGGGCATCACGGCGAAACCAAGAAAATGGTCGTGAAGGTGCTCCTCGGCCAAGGAGACGTTCTTTACAGCGGCGGCGGTACGGCCAGTCTCAAACTCGACAAAGTGGTCTATCCAAAACCAGCGCATCAAAGTGTCCCAACATCACCAGACGTGCG
Source organism: Pirellulales bacterium (assembly GCA_028289405.1). Classification (GTDB taxonomy): domain Bacteria; phylum Planctomycetota; class Planctomycetia; order Pirellulales; family JANQPP01; genus JANQPP01. The sequence goes on along the minus strand of JANQPP010000047.1, from coordinate 62,159 downwards.
GAGTCCACAAAGCAAGGGCCTTATGCAATAGGACGAGATGACCGCTCGCATACGGCGCGTAACGTTCCCGGCCCCATCGCCGCCCAGAATGGGATATCGAAGTCCCATCAATTCTGGGTTTAAGCTTGATTGGCGCCGATTTTGCTTTCCACGTAACGGCAGATATCGCTTACCGTGAGGATGTTCGCGAAATTCTGCACCACCGGATTGCGTTCGAATTCCGAGAGATCGAAGAAGGGGAGCTTTTCCTTGAGCTTGGCAAGGCCCTCGTCGTTGATCTTGCCGTCTTCGACATACTCCGCATTGGTGAGAATATCTTCGGGGAACAATTCACCGCGAGGAATTTTGATGTCGAACGACTTTTCCAACCGGAAAACGATGTCCAGGAAGTCAATCGACTCCGCGCCCAGATCGCCCACCATGGTCGCTTCGGGAGTTACTTCATCGTCGTCCACGCCCAACGCGTCCACGAGCGCCGTCTGCACTTTGCTGAAAACATCCTCATTCGTCATCGAATTCGTCCCCTCGCTAAGTCGATTGGCTGGATTGGAACTTCTCCGTTTCCACGGTCAAAAATGGAGCCAAGTACATCCTGTATTCGGCCAGGATCGTCAATCAATCAAGCGGTCCCCGAAGTTGCGGTCTGATTGTTGGTAGTCATTGGTCGAAGCAACAGATCGTAATGCCTGCGCAGGTGGCGACGAACGTAACGGTCGTTGGGCTCCCAGTCTTGGTTTTCATCCACCAAATTATACTTCCGAAGTACCAGACGGGCTTGCACCGCCAGGCGGCCATCCACATGTCCCTGAGCCTTCAACTTCGTTTCATCCCCTTCATTCTTCATCATTTCAGCGGAGACTTGGAGCAGCTTCCCAGGCTCGACGAAGTCCGCGTATTTGACGTTGCGGGCCTCTTTAAGGACCACCATGCTGTATCGAAAATCATCCGTGACGCGGGTCAGCCAAGCCCCAGCCTGCGTCATCGCCTCCAGCATGAGCACACCAGGCATGACGGGAAATCGTGGAAAATGGTCCGCCAAATAGTCCTCGGACAACGAAAGAGCCTTCAGGGCAGCAATTTTTTCCCCTGGCTCCAGTTCCACGATACGATCTAAGAGAAAAAACCGCATGCCGTGCCTACCGGTCGTGCTCTCTCCAAATTCGGAGGAGCTTATCTGTGCAAACGACGAAGTATATCGCCGCCCCAAAGTCTACTCAACCGTAAAACACGGCCTAATCGGTCCTCTGCCCAGCCATTTTTGCGGGATCGAATCGCACCCCGAGGCCGAGTTTTTGCATCACGGCGCAATCCTATTTTCGGCTTCCGGGCGACATGGCCTGAACCTCAAACGCGGCGAGTCCACGATTTCTTCCCGTGGAAACGTCCATTCTCGCCCCGCTTTCCCCAAAAACCTTCCTATCCTCAATTTGACCTGGATTCAGCGGGGGCGTATTCTGCCCCTGATTTATCTTCACGTGAGTCGGGAGCCCTGGCGATGAAAAAATACTCCAGAAAACAAGGCAAAACTCGCTTTCCCGAATGGATTCTAGTCTCGTTTTTCGTATGGATGGTGTGTTTCGGCGGAGTAGCAATGGGTAGCGATAGCGCGAAGTCGGCCGGCGAAACGTCGGAGCTTGGTTGGAAGTACCCGGACTCGCCACGAGGCGACCATGTGGACAACTATCACGGGACCGAGGTAGCGGACCCTTACCGCTGGCTAGAGGATCCCGACAGTGACGCGACAAAGGCTTGGGTTGATTCGCAGAACGAACTTACCTTTAGCTACCTGGAACAGACCCCCCAGCGGCAAGCACTGGAGCAACGGCTTACCAAGCTCTGGAATTACGAACGCTATGGAATACCGACGCAACGGGGCGGACGGTATTTCTTCACCAAGAATGACGGACTCCAGAATCAGAGTGTGCTGTACACGGTGGAGGATCTGAGCCAGGAGCCCCGAGAACTATTGGATCCCAATCAGCTTTCCGAGGATGGGACGGTGGCGCTGGCCAGTTACGCACCGAGCGACAATGGGCGCTATCTGGCCTATGGATTAGCCAGTGGTGGCTCCGACTGGCGGGAATGGAGGGTGCGGGATGTCGAAACGGGCCAGGATCTGGACGACCATCTCAAGTGGGTGAAGTTTTCTGGCATTTCCTGGACACCCGACAATCAGGGCTTCTTTTACAGCCGCTATGACGAGCCCGAGGGTGGAAATGAGCTGGTCGACGTCAATTACTATCAAAAGCTCTACTACCATCGGCTGGGTGAATCTCAGGAAGATGATCAACTCATCTATCAGCGGAGCGATCAAAAGGAATGGGGTTTCTCCGGCACCGTTTCCGAGGATGGCCGCTGGCTAATCATCTCCGTGTGGCGGGGTACCGATCCGAAAAACCTGGTCTTCTACCGCGACCTGGAAAAACCGGACACTCCGGTCCAAGAACTGATTTCCGAATTCGAGGCCGAGTATCGGTTCCTGGGAAATGAGGGATCCGTACTCTGGTTTCTCACTGATTGGGAAGCACCCAAACGCCGAGTCATTGCCGTGGACGTCGCACGCGCGGAGAAGGAGAACTGGACGTCTCTCGTTCCCGAAGCTGCGGAAGTGATCGAAAGCGCCAACGTAATCGGTGGTCGGTTTTTCGTGAACTATCTGCAAGACGCGCATTCGCGTGTCGAAATTCACGGACCCGATGGAGCTCACCAGCGTACGCTCCCCTTGCCCGGAGTCGGCTCGGTGAGCGGTCCCGCCGGACGGCAAAGCGACCAAGAGACTTTCTACGCTTACACGAGTTTCACCGCGCCCACCACGATCTACTGCTATGACATTCCCAACGAAGAAACCACGGTGTTTCGGCAGCCAGAATTGGAGTTCGAGCCGGAAGACTACACCACCGAACAAGTCTTCTATTCGAGCCCAGACGGCACGCGCGTGCCTATGTTTTTGACGTACAAGAAAGGGCTAAAACGGGACGGGAACAATCCCACGCTGCTCTACGGTTACGGCGGCTTCGACATCTCCATCACGCCGTCCTTCCGCGTGCAAAACCTGGTGTGGCTGGAAATGGGAGGAATCTACGCCGTGCCCAATCTGCGTGGCGGCGGCGAATACGGACGCGAATGGCATGAAGCGGGCATGCGGGACCGGAAGCAGAATGTGTTCGACGATTTCATCGCGGCAGCCGAGTGGCTGATCGAGAACCGCTATACGTCTCCACAAAGGTTGGCCATCTCGGGCCGCAGCAACGGCGGGCTTTTGGTGGGGGCCTGCATGACCCAACGGCCAGAACTTTTCGCCGCTACGCTGCCCGGCGTGGGAGTGCTGGACATGCTCCGCTTCCATAAGTTCACGATCGGCTGGGCCTGGGTTTCCGAGTATGGCTCGGCGGACGTCGCGGAGGATTTTCCCTTCATCCATGCCTATTCGCCGCTGCACAATCTCCGGCAGGGCACATCGTACCCAGCCACGCTGATCACCACCGCCGATCATGATGACCGCGTCGTGCCAGCGCATAGCTTCAAATTCGCGGCCGCCTTGCAAGCCGCCCAAGAAGGCGACAGGCCCACGCTGATCCGTATAGAAACTCGCGCGGGCCACGGCGCGGGCACACCCACTAGCAAGCGAATCGAGCAAGCGGCGGATGAACTCGGGTTTCTGCTGCGGGAACTGGACATGGAACTGCCTTCCGATTTCACGGACGAACCATGAAATCACGCCCGCGATTGGCCAGTCTGATGAAAACCAGGCAGTGTTGCCCACTCTCCGTGATTTATAGCGCGTGTCCATTACGTGTAGCGGCATTTTCGCTGTCTGGACTCGTGATTTGCAGCGCCACGGACGCTACACGTCCGTGCGACCCGCACTGATATCCAACCAGGGAAAGGATGGCCATGGGGAAACTGCCACTGCACTGGCAAATACTCATTGCCCTGATCTTAGGGACATTGGGTGGCGTCACGCTGAATCTATTTCTGAGCGACAAGGAAACCGCTTCACGGGCTGGTGCCGCGAGACCATGGTCGATACGGGATTCGGCGGACCTCATCGAAATCACCCACGAAGTCGAGGGGGAGACCCATGTTTATCGAGTGGATCCTTCCTATGTCCCCGGGAGCTTCCCCGAAGACACCACGGAAGACGCCCAAGGCCGGCCCGTACATTACTTCCATGATTTAGAAGGACTTCGGAATACCTCCGAGCACCCGCACGCCAATCCGCGGGCCTACAATCTATTCCAGGAACACGGGCAGTCTTGGGCCCGCCGGGTGGGGAATGCCTCCGGAGCGCTGGGGTCGCTCTTTCTCCGCCTGCTGAAGATGGTCTCCATCCCGCTGATCATCGCTTCCCTGATCACGGGCGTGACGAGCCTCGGCCAAACCCAGCGCTTGGGCCGCATGTTTGGCCGCACGATCATGTATTACATGCTCACCACCGTCTTGGCGATTCTGACGGGCTTGACGCTAGTAAACGTGATCCGTCCGGGCGAGCGGGGAAACTTCGCGGCGCAAGCGGCAGCCGCCGCGGCGGACGACGCGCCCAAAGCCAAAGGGCTGGGGACCGTACTGTGGGAACAGTTGGAGAATTTGATCCCCACCAATCCCTTCGAGGCGGTCGCCCAGAGCAATTTCCTCTCCATCATTTCGTTCAGCCTGGCCTTCGCGATTTTCGCCATTCTCGCGGGAGGGCCCATGTTAGACACCGTGCGAGGGATCGCCGAAGCCAGCTTCGAGGTCATGATGAAGATGACCATGGCCATCATCGGCTTGGCGCCCTTTGGGGTCTTCTTTTTGCTTTTGGCGGTCACCGCCACGCAAGGCGCCGGCGTGTTTCGCTCGCTCGGTTGGTACATGGTGACCGTGGGGCTGGGGCTGGCAATTCATGCCGTGGTGACAATGCCCTTGATTCTCAAGTTTTTGGCCCGGCGAAATCCTCGGGAGTACGCCGAAGCAATGAGCCCGGCCTTGATGACGGCGTTTAGCTCCGCCTCCAGCAATGGCACGCTGCCGTTAACGCTCACCTGCGTGGAGTCGCGTGCCGGTGTGAGCAACCGCGTCAGTTCCTTCGTGTTGCCACTCGGCGCCACGGTGAACATGGACGGCACCGCGCTGTACGAAGTCGTGGCCGTGCTCTTCATCGCGCAGCTTACGCCCGGCGTCGATCTCGGACTGCCGCAACAGATCATCGTCGTCGTGACGGCGCTTTTGGCCAGCGTGGGAGCGGCGGGCATTCCGCATGCCGGCCTCGTGATGATGGTTATTATCTTGCAAGCGGTTGGCCTTCCCACGGAAAAACAGGCGCTGATCATCGCCGTGGACCGCGTGCTCGACATGGGACGGACCGCCGTCAACGTGTGGAGCGATTCCTGTGGCTGCGCCGTCGTGTCGCGGTTTGAAGTGGGCCACCCGGAACCAGGCACTCCGCTTCCCGTTCCGGAGCGGGATGAGCCAACTTGAGGCGGCAGTTTCTGGAACTTCCGTGCACGGTGCCATCCGCCACTCGCTGCGGAAGATCCTGGTATTGACGATTTCACGGCTGCCCGGCAAGCTACGGAGAGGCGGTTTTTTTAGCTTATCTTCGCGACAGGGAGGGAATATCATGACTGCCACCATGACAATGGAATCCACGCCGGCTAAGGAGAAGGAAACGGAGCGGCTACGCCGGCTGGCGGAACAGAAATACGAATTTCGTAGTCAATTGGCGAACGATGCCGCATACGATTGGCGCGAAGCCGAATCCCAATTTCAAATGGCGACGCTCGCGGGCCAATTGGGCCGAGCGCTGCAACACCTGACCGAAGCCGGACCTTACGCTCGCGCACAAGCCCTGGACGTGGTGGAACCGTTGCAACAGCATGTCGAGCAACTAGTGCTCGATGCCGAATCCGCTGGATACGGGGAGCTATCGGCGGAATTCCAATCTCTCAAGGATTCTTTGCAACGGGTCACATTGAATTTGAGCCATTCTTCAGAGGCTCCACGGCCCAAGTTCCTGCAAAAAATTACCCGTAAATGGATTTCCTAGTGGCGTACGCAAATCCGGGCGTTGAGAAGGCCGCTACCGTTTCTTGATGCGGGCGGGTCGGTTTCCCAGGCGAGCACCAGCGTGCCGCCTTTGTGGAACCAGATATCCGTCTGGCAAGGCATGGCACATGAACGCTGGCATTTTCTTGCTATTCTTGGGAGCGGTACTCGCCTGGGGAATTCATTTCCCACTGCGCCGTGTTTTGGAAGCGAGACTCCGCGCCGCATGGAATGTGCAGCGCCCACGCCCGCTTGTCGCTAGAGAACAGGCGGATTCGGGCCAAGCAAAGGGGGCGTGGAAACATCCAGCGGTTCGTTACGGAATCTTCCTCTTGGCCATCGGGCTCGCCTGGTACGCATCCCATCAACTGGAATCTCGGTTCGCCTGGTCGCCGGATGCCTGGAAAATGCTCCGCGCGATGATATGGATGGCTTGCGGGCTATGGTTGCTGTTGCCGCGAGGAAATATCCGAGCACGCACGTTCGGGGGAATCGTTCTAGTCATCGCCATGCTAGAAGTCTCCGCGCTTTTGCCGGCTACGCTCACGGCTTCCAACCTGGTGAACTCGCTTTGGTGGGCCACTGTCGGATTTTCCTTAGTAGCAGCGGGAGGCACTGTCACCAGCCGCCGACCTTCGACCAGCCTGGCGTGGCTAGCGGTTTTAGCATTGGGAATTGTTTTTTGCGGTGCATTGGCAGGCGCGGCTTGGATCTTCTTACCTGTGTGGCCGCTGTATGGCATGGCGATCGGCTGGTTTGCCTGGACAGCCTTGGCCGAGGATCGTGAGCTTCAAACCGCGTTTTACAACCGTTTGAGTTGGGAAGCTCCATTTGCCGCTGTTCTGGTGTCAGGGCTGCTCGTGGTGGGTACGTGGGCGCTACGTGATGGCTCGCGAATGCCGCAAGCGGACGACACGATGGAGCCAACAAATCAGGAGTTCGTAAGCGCGCTTCCAGTCCAGCCCCCGGATGACCAAGAAGTCGGGGCGGAGTGGCGGCACGTGGGTTCCGTCGGAATCATGGCCGCGCTGGTAATAGCGACCGTTTGCGGAACTCAGGCCATTCCCGAAATTCAAGCCGGGCAATCCGCATCAGAACCAAACGCCCCGGAATAGCGAGGCTGATTCATGCCCGAAGGAAGCTTCATCCTGGCGTCGTGGTTATTTGGTCTCGGACTGCTGGGGATGGCCACGCGGCGAAACTTCTTGCTCTGGATCTTTTCCGCGCAATTGGTCGTGTTTTCCACCGCGATAAGCTGGTTGGCTTGGGGGCGGTTGCACGTGGAGAATTCCGGCCACTGGATGGCTTGCTTGCTGTTGGTTTTGGCGGCATGCCAAATGGGCGTGGCCTGGCCGTGGCTGCGAATATTGCTAAAACATCAAGCACACGTTGACTTGGTGGAGATGCAAGAACTTAGGGACGCAGGACAGCCCAAGTACGTGGATCGAGAAATCCCCGAGGACTCCGATCCAATCTAGGCAGCGGCACCGCAACGCCCGCTGGTCATGGCATCCGTGGTTTTCGGCATTTCACTATTTGCGGTGTCGCACAGGAAGTTCCACGGTTTCGCGGCAAGGAAGTGAAATCGCATGCTAACCAACCAGGCCCTGTTGATTTGGCTGCCGCTGTTATTCTGGCTCGCGGCTGGAATCACGGCAGTGTTCGGGGCTTGGGTGCCACGCCCTAGTCGCTTCGTTCCTCTGTTGGCCGTTTCTTTGGCCACGCTATTCCTGGCCGCGCTGGCCGTGAATCGTCTGGTGACGATGCCTGCGGAAGCTTCCACGAATGCCATCGTAGGAAGCCCGCGATGGACGTGGCAGTTTCCGTTAGGAAGGTCTACACATTCCGAGCTTGTGGCGGAAAAGCGAGCAAGTGAATCCGCGGTTTCTAGCCGTACTCCATCCTCGGATGTCGTGCTGGATGACCGTCAGTTCGCCGACGGCCTTTCCGCTTGGATGCTCGTGGGCGTTACGATTTCCGCCGTGCTGGTGACTCTGCATATGGCGGGCACTCAAACGCATGCAGGTGTTCTCTGGAAGGTCATGGCTTGGGCAGGTTTTTTGTGCGGCACGCTCTGCGGGCTATTTACCGTCAATCACCTCTGGCTCTTTTGGTTGTGTTGGGACGCCATCGGCTGGCTTATCTGGTTATTGCCCGCCTGGCTCATGGGAAGATCAGTAGCCCGCTCAGAAGGAATCGCCTTCGGCATCGACCGGCTAGGTTCATTAGCCCTGTTGTTGAGCATTGGCCTGTGCTCTTGGTCTGGGGGAAATTCGTACATGTCGCCTCCGGAATCGGAAGGCGCGGATTCAGTGATACGATCCTTTTTGCAGGCAGCGTTGGTGTCGGACAGTACGCTCCAAGAAGTCGTGGCAGGGCTGGCTGTGCTCGCCGTCCTCGCGCGGATCTTGGCCGTTTCGATAAAGGCGATGGCTCCGCTGGAGGCTGCCGTGCCTGCCGCGGTTACGGCACTGATTGTCGGCGTGGCGGTGCCCACTTCGTCCATTTATCTCTTGGCTCGCTGGCAACCTTGGCTGACGGGAACAACGCTGATACCCCAGTACGCCTCATGGGTTGCCATCATTCTGGCATTGGCCTGGGGATTGGTGGCGGCCACGCAAAGCCGGCTGGGAAGCGCGATCCTTTATGTGGCGGCAGGGCAATTGGCGCTCATCACGGCGGCGATGAGCGTATCCGGCGCCGAAGGAGTCGTAGCGGCGTTACAGCATGCCGGTACCTTCCTCGTGGCGATTCTGCTGTGGCTCTTGGCGCGCGAAAACATCACGCGAGGCCATTCCAGCGCGGATGAGTTCCGATATTTGGGCGGCCTCCGAAGTCGCATGCCGATCACGCACTGGACCGTCGCTTGTGGCGGACTCTCCTTGGCCTGCGTGATACCGTTCTCCGGTTTTTGGAGCAGCGCAAAGATGATCGCCGCGTTCAGGGCTCCGCCCGCTGGTCCTGCTACGATGGCCCCGAATGTTCCGGAAGGCACGCTGATTCGTTGGTCAGCCAACGCCGTTGAAGCTAGCGAAAACGCTTCGAATGACCATGAAGCGAACGAGATGAAACGTGGTGGAACATGGATCATCCCTTTTGCTTTGGCCGCCGTCGGCTCGCATGCCTTGGCCATCCTGCGGGCATTTTTTCTTACTTTTTATGGCACGGCTCCCGAGGCACAGGCTGCATCCATGGGGCGTCCCGAACGACGATCGACTTGGGCCACGATTCCTTTGGTCATTTTGGCCATGGGTGCGATCATGGGTGGCCTGTTCTCAATTTCTCTGAGCATCTCCGACGACTTGCTTCACAAGACCGCGTTTCTCTCGGCGTTTCCAGACCCGGCTCCCTCGATGGTGAATATCTGGGGCATGTTCGCCTCGCTCGTTGTGGCGTCCACGCTAAGTGTGGGGCTGGCCGCGTACCTTTTTCTGGGGCCACGCACCGAAGCCAATTGGCTGGCACGTAGCTTCCCCTTGCCGTATGGCGTGCTGCGGCAGGGATTTTACGCCGAGCGCGCCGTGGAATTCGTGGCCAACGGAGTGACGCGAGTGGGCCATGCCTGTTCCCTGAGCTTGGAGAAGTTCATCATTACTCCGCTGCAAGACCATGCCGTGGATCCCCTACGCGCGGTGAGGATACGGTTGCGTCCTTTGCAAACCGGCATCGTGCAATTCTATTTGCTGGCGGCGGTCGCTGGAATACTGGCCATGCTGGGAATGATTTTCATCGTTTATCCGGACTGACACTCGCGCGAACGTCGCACGACTTGCGTAACTTTGTAGTTTATGAGCTTTCTGCTTTTGTGCTTGTTGATGTCCCCTTTGGTGGGCGCCGGTTTGGCCTGGGCCGCCGAGCCGCTGGGGACTGGGTTCATGCGCCGCGTGGCGACAGGCATGGCCTGGATCACCTTCTTGCTCGTGCTCGGGCTTACCTGGCGAATCTGGCCGCTTTCTTTCGCCTCGGGAGACGTGGCCAGCTATCAAGCCGATTGGTGGCGGCTGGGTGAAGCCCGCATCACTTTTCATGTGGGCGTGGATGGCTGGAGCCTGTGCTGGCTGTTGTTGACGAGTTTTGTCACTGCCGCGGCCCTTTCTCAAATCTTTGCCAGCGCGCGGACGAGCCTACGAGACATCGCGCCATTACTGTTGCTGGAAGCAGCACTGATGATGGCCTTCACGGCACGCGACGTGGTGTTGTTCTTCGTCTGTTTGGAAGTCGTCTGGCTGTTGTGGCTCGTGTGCTGGATACATGCGGATGTAGACACCCGTCAAATTTGGGGGTTTATCGGCACGTCCCTGGCGGGGAGTGGATTGCTGCTGTTGGGGTTGGCCGGCACGGTCGCCTGGCATTTCCTCCACTCGGCGACGGGGTGGCAATCTCCGATTCCCGTCATGTCCTTCGACATGGAGGAATTGACCGGCTGGTTTGCCTGGAACCGCTTGCCGGGCACGCAAGCCATGGTGTTGTTCTGGGCACTATTCGCGGGCTTTCTGCTGAAGACGGCCTGCTTCCCATTCCATGGCTGGTATGTCTCGCTACAGGCCGCTTCCCCAGCATCGTCGCGCGTCGTGCTGGGATCACTCGTGCTGCCTTTGCCCTTGTATGGGCTCACGCGAACGGCGCTACCTTGGTTTTCTTCCACCGCGATCGATGCACTCCACCTGTTACTCATCTTTAGTGTGGCGGGCCTGCTATTCCACGGATTCCGCTGTTGGGATGCCTTCGACGCTTCACGACGATGGTCTTATTGGTCGCTGGCCCAAATGTCGATCGTGTTGCTCGGCTTCGTGACGTTAAACTCCGTAGCCGTGCAGGGTGCCGCTTTGTCGTTGGTCGCATACAGTCTTGCCAACGCGGCGAGGTGGCTGCTGGATCCCGAACTCAGTGACCACGCTGCCAGCGGTATCAAGCATCCAAGTCAGGGAAACTCCACGAGTGGCCTCGGGATGTGGGCCGTGTTCGTGTGTGCCGGTGTTCCCGGTAGCGGCATATTCGTGGGCAATGCGTTGGTGCTGGTGGGTGTCATGCAATCCGCCCTCGGCATGGAGCAGGCAACTTGGCGCTGGGCAGTGGGCCTTACGTCGGTGGCGGGAGTTGCCGCTTTGCTTCTCGCGGCAGGAGGAATTCTGCGAGGCTTTCCAGATTTTCCCTCACGCGTACATATCGTGACGCCAAAGCCTCAACAGGCGGCAATGCCTCAGGGGACATTCCGGGCGGCAATTTTCGTCGTTCCGCTGATCGTTGGCAGCTTTGTGTTGGGCCTGTTCCCGCACCTGTTTTGGCGTGGAACACGTTCGGCACTCGAGCTGCTTGGTCCGCCGTCCGCCTTGCCACCCGTGGATGAATCGATGCTTCCCATGGCGGAAGATGGCGCGGGCTCATGGCCGCCATCGGACGTCCAAACCAAGATTGCTTCCGAGGCAGGGAGGTCGACGTTATGAACTTTCCGACGTGGCATCCACTGCTGCCGGAATTCCTGTTATTCACAACGGGAGTCTTGCTGAGCTGGGGGGAACGCAAATTCATGACGCCCCGCGCCGTATGGTGGGCGGCCATGGGGATGGCCGTGTTTGCGCTCTTGCTCTCGTTGCTGGCCGTTTCGCCACAATTTTGGCCGCACGTGGGGTCCGTTTTGGACTGGGAGTTGAGTCATGATCTGGCCGCGCGGGCCCTCCGTTTTTTCGCGTTGTTTCTGGGTACCCTCTACGTGGCCATGGCGTATCCCGAGGGGCGGCTAACAGAGCCAGCCTTGGGGATTTCCGGCTCGCTGATCAGCTTGGCTGGGATGGGTTGCGTGGCGGCAGCGCAGGATGTGATGGTGCTACTGTTGGGGCTGGAGTTGTCGCTGCTTCCGCTATATGGAAATGTGCTGCGGGGCAGTGACGACCGCTGCAGGCGGGAAGCGGTCGTGAAGTTGTTTTTGCTCGGTTTCGTGTCCTGTTGGTGCGCGGCTTTCGGCCTGAGTTTTCTCTACGGGCTCACCGGCACCACTCGGCTCCTGGAAATTCAAGCGGCCATGGCCAGCGGCTTGGAACCTGGCCAGATGCGGCTGGGCTTGCTGGCACTCGTGCTTCTCTTCGCGGGCTGGGGGTTTCGCATTGGCATTGTGCCTTTTCACTTCCACCTCAGCGATGTGTTTCAGGGCGTTTCCGCTAGCAGCGCGGGCTGGTTGGATTTCGTGGCGAAGTTGACAGGCAGCATCGCCCTGCTGCGGGTGGTGGTGATTGCCCTGCCAGCTTTCTCCCGCTGGAGTTGGCAGCTTGCCTTGGCACTTTCGGTATTGTCGATGATCGTGAGCGGCCTGCTGGCGTTTCAGCCTGGATCTCCCCGACGCTTCTTGGCCCATCTTTCGGTGCATAACGGCGGAGTATTTTGCGGCGGTCTCGCTATTGCCTTGGCCAGCTCTCGTGGCGCCGATGTGGCCGCCGCCGTGAGCCATTGCTGGATCTTCCTGTTGGGTTACCTGCTCTCCTCCGCATGCGTGTTCGCGGCACTACAGCGTCTGGAAAATGGCGGGTTCCCACTGCGGCATGTCGAGGAACTTCAAGGCATGGCTTCGGCGCGTCCCGGCATTGCCGCGTGTGCCACGCTCGGATTGTTGAGCATGGCCGGCGCGCCACTACTAGTAGGATTTTGGAGCAAACTGCATTTGCTGTTGGGCATGTTGCGAGTGGCTTGGCAGCCCCCGCTAGGTGACAATCCCTTCACGATCCATTTTCTGCTGCTGGCCGCCGCCATGGTCTTTTCGTCTCTGCTCGTATGGGTAGGCGTACTCCGCGTGGTTTTGCGAATGTACGAGCCCGTACGAGCCACGGCGAAGGAAACCAATTCCTCGCCATGGACGTGGGCTGCCATGGCAGCGCCGGCCATCTTGATCGTGGGCATGGGCATTTTTCCACAAGCCATGGCGCAGCGTGTGGACCAAGCGGCCCAAACGGATCTGATCCGCATCGCGCAGGATTTGCCCACGCCAGATGTTGAGCCAGGTCGCACGCCCGTTCTCCCCACGGTTGCTTCCCGGATGGAATCGCGCACGATCCCCTGACGCCGGTTGATTTCAGTTCGTGGGATGTGGCTCAGTGAAATAGGGCGTTGAAATGCATTCAGGGGAATCTTGGTGCATGGAAGCTGATGCCCCCTTATGATGGTGGGCTGACCAAAACCCCAGGAAATGCCCATGGCATCCACCATGATTCGATCCCGCGCCGTCACGCTGTTCGTCTCATTAACCGTCGTATGCGCATGCCTGGAATTGGCATCCTCGGCGAGAGTTGCCTGGGCGGCAGCGGACCACCCCAACGTGCTGTTGATCATGACCGATGATCAAGGTTGGGGGGATATCCAATCGCATGGTAACCCGTGGCTGGCCACGCCCACGCTCGACCGTTTAGCCGAAGAGGGAGCCCGGCTGGACCGGTTTTTTGTCAGCCCCGTGTGCGCCCCGACCAGAGCCAGCCTGCTCACGGGCCGCTACCATTTGAGAACCGGCACGCATGGGGTCACGCGCGCGAAGGAAACGATGCGGGCGGAGGAAACCACCTTGGCCGAAATGTTTCTCGGCGCGGGTTACGCCACGGGCTGTTTCGGAAAATGGCATAACGGCGCTCACTTTCCGCACCATCCGCTGGGGCAAGGGTTTCAGCGCTTCGTGGGCTTTTGCGACGGACACTGGAACAACTACTTTGATACGACGCTCGAAATCCAAGGCCGCCCCCGCCGCACGCAAGGTTACATCATCGACGTGCTCACCGATGCCGCGATTGCTTTCATGCGAGACCATGGTGACGGCCCTTTTTTCTGTTATGTACCCTACAACACTCCGCACACTCCTTGGCAAGTGCCCGACGCTTGGTTCAACAAGTATGCCACGCGGGGCCTCCCCAGCACGACGGCATGTGCCTACGCAATGTGCGAGAACATCGATTTCCACGTAGGCCGCATGCTGGCGGAGTTGGACGACCTCGGCCTCATGGAAAACACCATCGTAATTTTCCTCACCGACAACGGTCCGAACGGAGACCGCTTCAACGGCGGCATGCGAGGCCGCAAGGGAAGCGTGCATGAAGGGGGCATTCGCGTGCCTTGTTTCGTCCGTTGGCCCGGGCGGATACCGCAAGAAAAAGTGGTCACGCAAGTCGCCGCCCATATCGACCTCCTCCCCACGTTGGCGGAACTGTGTGGCATTCCCTTGCAAGACGGCCTCGCGCTGGACGGCCAGAGCCTGGCCCCTCTGCTGTTGGATCAGCAAGATTCCTTACCCGAGCGGATGATCTTCACGCACCACGCGCGCGGCGGACGCGTGGAAAAGTCTCCTGGGTCCGTGCGAACGCAGCGCTGGCGGGCCGTGCGGGAGCGCGAATCATGGCAACTCTTCGACATGCAGGCGGACCCCGGCCAAGAACGCGACGTCGCGTCCGACTATCCGGGCATGCTCGAAAAGCTAAGTTCCGCCTACGAGGATTGGTTTCAAGACGTGACGCGAGAAGGCTTCACGGCCATCCCCACCGAAGTGGGGCATCCCGGCTGGCCCGTGGTGGTTCTCCCGGCTCATGAAGCCGTTTTGGATGGAGAACTGCGCTATCATGGCCGCGCCGGCTGGGCAAATGATTGGATTGTCGATTGGGGACAGGCGGACGGTTCTGCCCGTTGGGAGATCAACACGGTCACGCCAGGCCGTTATCGCGCTACCTTGCGATACGCCGCCGCCCCGGAAGCAGAGGGCGTGGAGATTCAGGCCCAAATTGCCGGAACCCCACGGAATGCCTCGGTGCGGGAACCGTTTCGGGCAACCCGCGTGACGAGCCCGGATCACGTACCCCGCAAGGAAGTCTATGAACAATTGTGGGGGAGATTGGATTTGGGCATCTGGGACCTTCCGGTGGGCACGACCCAGGTGGAAATCAATGTCCCGCAAGCTCCGTCCGAGGCAGATCTCGAAGTCAAAGCAGTGATCCTGGAAAGGCAGGGGGCATTGTAGACCGCTGCTGAAGTTGTTATGACTGAAGCACCTACCGCACATCGCGGGCCCACCGACCGCATCTCGCCTGAAAACGCCATTTTTGGCCCTACCGTTTCGTTCGTAGAATCGAGGCACTTCCATGGCGCCATCGACTTCCCGTCGCGCGTTCCTGTCGTCGGCATCCACGACATTGATGGGTCTGAGTTGGGGCGGCCTGCTGCGTGCCCAAGCACATGCCGAAAAACAGGCTCCGGCCCCGCATCGTGCGCGGATCAACGCTTGTATTTTCATCTTCCAATATGGCGGACCGAGCCATTTGGATACGTTCGACATGAAGCCGGACGCGCCTATCACGGTTCGAGGCGAGTTCAAGCCGATTGGCACGTCCGTGCCGGGATTGGCCGTTTGCGAACACCTGCCACACCTTTCCCAGGTGATGCACAAGGTTTCGCTCATTCGCAGCATGCATCACCAAAACCGGCTGCATGATTCCGCTTCGATCGAAGTCTTGACTGGCTACCCGTCGCCACTGGGCGACCGCGAGATTTTTTCGCCGGTGAGCCAGTTCTATCCCAGCTTCGGCGGCACATTGAGCCATTTATGGGAGCATAAGCAGCTCGATGTCGCCCATGCCGCGCTCCCCTGGGTGTTTCATAACGTGATCGACGTGCCTTGCCAGGGCGGCGGGTTTCTCGGGCGCAAATTCGATCCCTTTCAAGTCATCGCGGATCCCGCTTCCATTTCGTACCGCGCGAAAATGTTGGAAAGGCCAGACGACCTCCCCTTTTCGCGGATCGAAGAGCGCTTGGAACTGCTACGTGACTTTGAAACCAAATTCGATTTGGCGAGGATTTCCGACCAAGCGAAACAATGGGAGCAACTCCACCAACGGGCCGTCGGCTTGCTATCCGCGCGGAAACTCCGCGACGCCCTAGACATCGAGCGTGAAAATCAACGAACGAGAGAACGTTACGGATTGTACGACCTTCCGACGACTGGCGGAGGAGTCGGCGCGGCAAACGCGGCGGGACAAAACATGCGCGGACAAAACTTGCTGTTGGCACGGCGGTTGGTGGAGGCGGGCGTGCCCTTCGTGAATGTCTATGACTACAAACAGCAGGGCCAAAATTGGGACGCTCACGCCGACAACTTTGGACAACACAAAAAATTCTTGCTGCCCGCGGCGGACCGTGGCCTGGCCGCGCTGATTCAAGATTTGGACGAGCGGGGGCTGCTCGATACCACGCTCGTCGTGGTTACGGGAGAGTTCGGCAGGACTCCGCAGATCAATCCTAACGGCGGCCGTGACCATTGGCCCGACTGCTATTCCGTACTACTGGCCGGGGGAGGTTGCCAGGGCGGTTTCGTTCACGGCAGTAGCGACCGCATCGGCGCCTATCCGGCCGAAAGCCCGGTGACGCCGGCGGACCTAGCGGCGACAATTTTTTGGCGTTTCGGCATTCCACCGGAGACGGAAATCCACGACACGTTGGACCGGCCACATCGGGTTGCCAGCGGCCAACCGATTCGGGAAGTTTTTGCGTAGCCCGCGACGGCTATATAGCGTGTTGGTTGGGATTTGGCGAAATTACCGCTACACTGCGGCTTGACGCTCGATAAACTTCCGAGCATAAAAAATCTCCCACATTCGTTGATCAGCAATTCACAAGGATCGCCTTGCATGTACCGCAAATTCATTCTTTGCCTGTTGGCGTTTTTCGTGGCAAATGGGGCGCAAGCCGAACCGGAACTGCGGGCACTGATCGTGGATGGCCAAAACAACCACGACTGGCGATCCACGACGCCGCTGCTTCGAAATGCTCTGGAAGACGCGGGCCTGTTCAGCGTGGAAGTGGAAACGACGCCACCAAAGGGGAGCAACATGAGCAGCTTCCAGCCGGACTGGAGCCAGTACGATGTCATTGTTTCCAACTACAACGGAGACGCATGGCCCCGACGGACTCGAGAATCGTTCGTGAAGTATATGCGCGAAGGGGGCGGCCTGGTGATTGTGCACGCGGCCAACAATGCGTTCGGGGATTGGCCGGAATTCAACGAGATGATCGGCTTGGGCGGCTGGGGTGGGCGAACTCCGCAATCGGGCCCCTATCTGCGTTACCGAGATGGAAAAGCGGTCATCGAACAGTTACCTGGAGCCTCTGGCAGCCATGGCAAGCAGCACGATTTCCAGGTCGTCGTGCGGGATCCCGACCATCCCATCACGCGGGGCATGCCTCGGGCTTGGATGCATGCCAAGGACGAACTCTACGACCGGCTGCGGGGACCCGCCCAAAATATCAACCTGCTCGCCACGGCTTATGCCGATCCCGAACAGGGGGGCACGGGTCAGCACGAACCGATGATCTTCACCTTGACGTATGGCAAGGGGCGCGTCTTCCACACGCCGATGGGGCATAGTTCCCATTCCATGAACTGCATCGGCTTCATTGTCACGTTGCAGCGAGGAACCGAATGGGCTGCCACGGGAGAGGTGACGCAAACCGACCTGCCGCGCGATTTCCCTTCGGAAGATAGCGTGAGCCTGAAAAGATAACCGGTTCGACGATCGGCTAGCTTCGCCAGCTATATTTGAGGATGCAATAGAACGCGGCTACCGCGTCGCGGAGGCCGATTTTTTTCCCCTGGGCGTAACCACGGCCCTGGTAGGAAATCGGAATCTCCCGAACTCGACATCCCCGCGCGGCGACCTTCGCCGTGAGCTCCGGTTCGACCCCGAAGCGGTCTTCCTCGATGGTGATTTCGTCCAGCACTTCGCGACGGAACGCCTTGTAGCAGGTCTCCATATCCGTCAAGTTTTGGCCGGTACACCAATTCGAGAAACCGGTCAGAACCCGGTTTCCCCAGCGGTGCAGCCGGGAAGGATCGTCGCTGGTGGCTCCCAAATACCGGGACCCATAGACCACTTCCGCCTGTTCGTTCAGCAGCGGTTCGATCAACTTGGGGATTTCGGCGGGGTCATATTCCAAATCGGCATCCTGCACGAGCACCACGTCGCCGGATGCCCGTCCAAATCCGGTCCTTAACGCCGCCCCCTTGCCACGGTTCATGGGATGCCGCATTACCACCAGGGGCATGCTCGCCGCAAGCCTTTGCAGTACGTCGTCCGTTCCGTCGGTGCTGCAATCATCGACGACGATCACTTCCGTGGGAATCGGCAGCGACAACACTCGTTCGACCACATCGCGGATGGTGTCCCGCTCGTTGTAGACGGGGATCACCACCGAGACGAGCGATTTCGCCTTCCGCTCCTCGCGGCGCGGGCGATGCTCCTCCGCCGCCACGTTGACGAGGACCTCCAAGCGCTGTAGGGCCCTCAATGGCGCGTCGTTCGACACTGGGTCGTTCGACATTGGGGAGTCAGGGGCGGCGTCTTGTCGCGTGGCGATCGATGAAGATTCCATGAAGTACCGGGGGTGAGTAACCAGGAAGAGTTAGCGCGTTCGCACGACACGCATTTGGCCGGCATGCCTGGCCGATAACGCCGCTTCATCTCTTTTTTCGGGCAAAGCGGGCCAAGCAACGAAGCCTTTTTGCGGCGCTTGTCCGATTTGCCGCTCCCGCGGCGGCAGGTAATCCGGACTTTCGGGATTGTCATACCGGGCAGCCCGGCCCCAAATCTGCGCGAGGCCGTCTTGATAGAGCCGCACCCAATCCTCGCCTTGTTGCCGCATGGTCAATTCCGCGTGCGGGCAGTGCCGGTCCACCACCACCAGGTCCGGCAGTCCATGTTCCAACACCCGCGTCGGATCGACCGGCCCGGCGGTTTGGCGGTGCCGCATGCCGGGCACGTCTCCCAAGAGAAAGTCGAAATGCATGTCGACCACTTCCGGCGGATAGCACGTGTAGTAACGGCCATCGAATTGCAGCGTGCTACGGTCACCAAAGGCGGCCAAGGCGTACTGCGCCCACTTCATGCTGACCACCATCTTCCCGTGCAGGCCGTGATTGGCCATGAACCGGAAAGCTGTCACCGGATATTCGCTCTTGTCCACCGTGAGTGCATGCAGACGCAAGGCCAGCCGACCTCCCAGAAGCGCCAACACGACAACCAAACCGGCGGCGAGCCACCGTCCCTCCCTCCGGGAGGTTGGTGATTGGCGTGCGGTTTCCGTTTGAAAACGCTTCACCGCGGAGGCCACGTGCGTAGGCAGCCAGAAAGCCGCCAACAATGCAAAGAACGGGATATGCCGGGAGTGCTCGACCGCTTGCCATGCCGTCAGTCCCAGCAGGCAAATTCGCGTGAGATCGCGTGGCTCCCGTGTGCCGGCCAGCCCAAAAACCACGAACCCGGCGAGCAGCAGGAAGGGCAAGAAGATTTCATCACCGAGCCGCAACGCCCCCCACTCGGAAACTTCCGGGCGAGGGACGGACAGCGCGCCGTAGAGCCACGTCCATAACTTCCAGCCATAAGGATTGGCCAGCGTCGCCAATCCACAAGCGGCCAGCACGCCCAATGGGTAGCAAATTCTCGGCCAGGCCTCTCGGCGCCGCTCCCAGGCCAATTCCGCCAGCTTCAGGAACAGGAACGCGGCCAAAATCGCGTAGCCCGCCACGAATCCTCCATGCGTGTTGGCCCACACGGCAAACAGCGGCACGAGCAGCCACAGCCAATGGACATTGTCTGGCAACACGGCATGGCCGTGGTTCTTCTTTTCATTCCCATCCCTGGTCTCTCGCGCCGGGAAGACGCCGTCCAACAGCGCGATCATCAGCGCGAAATAGGCATACGTAAAAATTTGCGGCCGGACGCTCCAGTGGTACGTCAGGTTGAAAGAGACGAGCAAGGCGGTCACGCCCAGCACCATGAAACCGACACCGGATTTCCAGGATCGGCGCAAGGCCAGCGCCAGCACGCCCAGGCCCAGCAGGCATTTAAAGACCAAGAGGCCGGTTCCGCCGCCCAGCCGTTCCAACAGCGCGAGCGCGATTTCGCTCAGGTTTTCATGATTGATCCAGCGATAGCCTTCCGCCGTGTAGGTGTACGTTGCGGTGCGCGGCAAGTGGCCCGTCTCCAAAAGCTCGTTTCCATAGAGCACATGCCCCCACAGATCGGGGTCGGCCTTGTTGGGAGAGAGCGCCACCGCCGTGGCGAGCACGATGGCTCCTCCGAAAAAGATCTGCCATTCAGGTGTGAACGTCGCGGCATTGCCCGACTGTACTTGCGGGGCCCCTTCTGGGAGTGGGGCTCCATCGATATTCGGCGTTTCCGAGCGTTCCTCCGGTTTTTTGAGGGTAATGGTTGCCATGGGCGGTCGTGGGTCGCGTTACGCCTGAAAGGAGCGGAGGACAGGCCGGATGGCGTTCGAGGTCATGGTCCGAAGACGCCAATTCGCCGGAGAACACGTATGAAGTATAGGACACGCCGGATCGGCTCTACACTCCGGGGCCAGGACGTAAGAAATGGCGATTCATGCTGAAAAATCGGCAGAATAGTCCTCTTTCGCAGTTTGGTTGCGGCCTGAAAAGTCCGGTGTTAGGGTACAGATCACTCGTGGCACTTCTCCTGAGAAGCCTGATAGCCACTCCGCGCCCGTCCATCCGTTATCACGAATTGCCATCCCGGAAGTTACCGCTCGTGGCCAGAGAAAGTCTCCTATCACGAAGCCATTATTGGCGGTTGAGTTGCCGGACCGTGCCGCTGGTCATTTTTGTCACGGTAAGTCTGCTGTTAACCCTTGCCGCGCGCGACCTGTCAGGCGATACATCGGAAGCTTCTTTGTCGCCTGGCTTGATCGCCCATTATCGCGAGGAGAGTGGGGCATCCGCTCAACGCCTGGATGAGCGTGTTGCTTTTGACTGGCGCAAGCAGCGGCCAGATCCGCGAATTCCATCCGGCCCATTCGAAGTGGAGTGGCAGGGCAGGCTGCGGATCGTGGAACCCGGACCCTATCGCATCCATGTCTACTTCGCGGGCAGCCTGGAACTGCGGATCGATGGTCGGTTGCTTCTGCAAGCGGAGCGCGCAACACCGGGCTGGATCTCCACGCCGGAGCAAGTTTGGGAATTCGGCACGCCCGAACTGGAAATCTTATTTCGCCAGGCCAATGCCCAGGCCTGCTGCTGGCTGGCCTGGTCCGGTCCGAGTTTTTCTCGTGAAATTATTGATAGCCGGTGGTTGGTTCACCAGAAAACCAGCACTCATTCTAATGCCTATGAAAACGGCCGCTTGCTGGCCGATGTCTTGCGCTGCGGGCACTGCCATGCGGGAATGGAAACCCCGCCGTCCGTGCCTTCCTTGAAATCCGCCGGTGAGCATCTTTCCACCTCGTGGATCGCCGATTGGCTGGAAGAAACTCCCCCATCGAATTCGGATGCCTCGGCTCGCGCTCGCCGCATGCCTTACTTTGGTTTGACGCGAGAGGACGCGGAGTCACTCGCCGCCTACCTCACGGCACGGGATCAGCCGCAATCTAGACCTGCCTCCCACCAGGAAATCGAGATACAGTTTGACCGGAAACTGCTCGACGAAGGACGATTGCTATTCCACACGTTGGGTTGCCTGGCCTGCCATCAACTGGATTCGCTCGGCACCAGTTCCTGGCATTCGGGGGGTGATCTCTCCGCCATTGGGAACAAGCGAAGCTACAAATATCTGGAACGCTGGCTGCGGGACCCGGCGGAACTCAATCCCAATCATCGCATGCCTGTCTTCGTACTGAGCCACGAAGAACGCTTGGCTTTGGCTGCCTTCCTGGCTACGCGCCGCACGGCAGGCATCAGCGACGTGGACGAAACCACAAGGGATCCAGAATGGGTGGCTCGGGGAAAACTGCTTTTCCAGCAACACCGCTGTGGAGCATGCCACGAAGCACCCGACGGCTTGCGTAAACCGCTCTCCATCGCGTTTCCCAGCCATTCCGGTGAAACCGCCGATTGTCTCGGGGAACCGGCCCTGAAAGCGAAGCGGCTCGGTTACCGGCTACCGGAAAAGGATCGCAAAAACTTGGCGGCCTATTTGCGGGAAACATCTTTAGCGGACGACGCTTCCAGTCC
The DNA here is from genome assembly GCA_028289405.1 of Pirellulales bacterium. Taxonomy (GTDB): domain Bacteria; phylum Planctomycetota; class Planctomycetia; order Pirellulales; family JANQPP01; genus JANQPP01. The sequence continues at coordinate 40,159 of JANQPP010000047.1, read as the reverse complement.
ACTTGATACCTCCTTTCACTCTCGGACGTTGCTGGCTCGTTTTCAGTGTCAAAACTGCCACGCCCGGAACCAGCAGCCCGGAATTTCGGACCATGTGCCGGAATTGCTGGAACGCCTTCCTGCATTGGCCCCGTTCGCTTCGGCTCTGGCTCCGCCGGCGCTCACCGGCATCGGAGACAAGCTGCGCCCTGCCTGGCTACATCAAGCGGTCCAAGGGAAAGCACCCCGGCGGCGGCCTTGGCTTAAGGTGAGAATGCCGAAGTTTCGCATGACGGAAGACGAGGCGCGGCAATTGGCGGAGTATTTCCACACGCGGGACGCATTGCCCGCAGAGGCTCTCCCCGAGGAACGGACGCCCCATGATTTCCTCGTCGCTGCGGGCCGACGCCTGGTCACCGCCGACGGATTTGGCTGCACGAGTTGCCATGCCGTGGGAGATGTCCAGCCCCATAACGTCGCCCTGAATGCCTTGGGTCCCGATCTCTCCGGTTTGGAACAGCGGGTACGTCGCCCTTGGTACGAGCGCTGGGTACGGCATCCGGCGCGGATGGTTCCCGGCATGGAGATGCCCTCCGTGCAGATACCGATTGCAGGCGTGCTCGACGACGATCTGGGTGAACAGATCGCGGCAGTTTGGCACGTGTTGAATGAACCCGGTTTTCGCCCGCCCCAGGCCCGCCCGGTCCGCGTGGTTCGCCAACGTAACATGCAGGATGGGGAGAGGCGAGCCTATATCTTGACGGATGTGGTAGTGGCTGATAATCGAACATGGGTCAAACCCTTCATCATCGGCTTACCACAACGGCACAACTTCATGTACGACCTGGCCGAAGCGAGATGGTCCGGCTGGTGGCTAGGGGACACCGCTAGCCAACGCACGCAAGGCAAACAATGGCATTGGGAGATTTCCGGTACCTCGCTGCTCTCCAAACCGATCGAGGAGCCGGAAATTGTCTTGATGCGGGATAACAATCCACTGAAACCGTTGCGTCCAGGCCAATTCTTCACGGAAGTCGATTCCTGGGGACACGTGCCCGGCGGTGTGGCCTTCACCCATCGGCTCCTGTTCGAGGATTCTCAATCGCCGGGCGAACCGGTCTGGCTCCACGTCCGACAAGAGATCGTGGAATCCGCCTCGGGCGGTGAGCTGTCAAGCATCGCCCGCCGCATGTCCATTCAAGGTCTGCTGCCGGGCATAACCATGGAACTGCGTTTGCCACGGGAACTGCCGTGGATTGAGTCAGGAGACGCGCTGCCCGATGCGCACACGTGGGGTGAAGTAAAGACCGTTTCGTCGAGCGGTCAACTCGATACATCCGTTCCCTGCATTCGTTGGCCCACCGAGGACGGCAGTGATCCTTGCACGGTGGAACTACAGCTTCGCACGCGGCTGCCGCTCGACCGATTCACTGTCGCTAGTTTCCCGCCGAAGGCTCGGCAGCCAGAATCGTTGCCGGATATCGTGCCTGGTTTTGAGGCCGTGCAACTTGGGCTCGATCCACGGATCATGCCCACGGGATTCGCCTGGCGTGATAATGGTGGTCTCCTGATTGCCTCGCTCAAGGGGCGGGTATGGCTCGCCGAGGACGTCGATGGCGACGGGCTGGAGGAAACGCTGAAGTCATTTAGCGACGAATTGGCGGCGCCTTACGGCTTGCAAGCTGGCCCCGGCTTCGTGGACGTGATCACTAAATATGCCCTGTTGCGGTTATGGGACGAGGATGGTGATGGCCGGGCGGACCGCACGCAAACCGTGGCCTCCGGCTGGGGACACACGGACGACTACCATGATTGGGCCGTGGGGCTTCCCCGGGATGGCGCGGGAGGGTACTACCTTGCGCTGCCTTGTCAGCAAGATGACCGCTCCGTGGCTGCCGCGCATCTGCGTGGCAAGCTGTTGCGACTTGTTCCCCGTGAGCCGACGCCAGAAGATCCTCGCCCCTTTCAAATCGTGGAATCTTGCGGCGGCTTGCGGTTTCCCATGGGCCTAGCGCGGAACGCTCAGGGAGATCTGTTCGCCACCGATAATCAGGGGAATTACAACCCGTTCAACGAGCTGAATCATCTTCAACCTGGCAAAAGATATGGATTCATCAACCGCCTAGAGAATGTTCCCGGCTTTCGCCCTCCGGAGACGCCGCCCGCCGTGGCTCTGCCGCATCCTTGGACACGTAGCGTGAATGGCATCTGCTTTTTGGATCCGCCAAATCCCGGTAAGCAGAAATCTCTGTCGCCGGACTTTGGCCCATTCACGGGCCATCTAGTTGGGTGCGAATACGATAATCGTCGGCTGTTCCGCATGAGCTTGGAACAGGTGGAAGAGACCTATCAAGGGGCGGTGTATCCGTTTTCGTTATCACCCGGCGAGAAGACCGGCCTGCAAGGCCCGGTGGTGTGCCGCGTTTCTCCCAAGGGGGATCTTTACGTGGGTAGCATGCGGGACAGCGGCTGGGGTGCCGGCATGAATACGGGCTCCGTCGTGCGGCTCCGCTATCGAGGGAATGTACCGGCTGGCATCGCGGAGATTCATGCTCTCCCTGATGGCTTTCACCTCCGCTTCACTCAACCCGTGGAAGTGAAAAAAGCGGAGGACCTCGACAACTACGCGGTCGCTTCTTTTCGGCGAATCTCCACTCCCAAATACGGCGGCGACGACGTCGACCGACGAACGGAAACTCCGCGAGCTGTGCGTGTGGATGAAGACGCCCAAGGAGTGCGCCTGACATTTTCCGAATTGCGCCCCGGTTTCGTGTATGAATTCCGGCTACGAAACCTGGCCGGGGACGGTAAACAATTTTTCCCTGCCGAGGCGTATTACACGCTCCACAAAATCCCTGCCCGCTAGTGTGTGCCGCACGGACGCGTAGCGTCTCCGACGCTGAAATTCTCGAGTCGAACCAGGGCAAATGCCGCTACACTTAACCGAAACGCGCTCGAAAAAAACTTCTTCCCATCCACCGATGGAACTCGGCGGCTCGTCTTGAGACAATGGCTCCTCGTGAAAACGTGCGTTGAGCCATGCCCGGCCAATGAAAGGAGTGAATCCCTATGCGGCGAATTCGATACGCGGTGGCGGCCAGCTTGGATGGCTACATTGCCGGCCCGAATGGCGAGGCGGACTGGATCATCATGGATCCGGAGATCGACTTCGGCGAAATCTTCGCCCAGTTCGATGCGGTTCTGGTGGGACGTAAGACCTACCAGGCGGTGGCCCGCATGGAAGGAGGCGCGCTGCCCAGCATGAAATCCTATGTGTTTTCTCGCACAATGCAGCCGTCCGACTGTCCGGACGCGACGCTCCTGGGTGAAGACTACGAGGATACCTTGCGGTCCTTGAAGAACTCGCCGGGAAAGGATATCTGGCTCTTCGGAGGCGGTTCCCTCTTTCGCAGCCTGCTGCGGGCGGGATTCGTGGACACGGTGGAAGTCGCGGTCATGCCGGCTCTGCTGGGAGAAGGCATTCCCCTCTTGGAAACGCCTGCCCCACGGGCGGCCCTGGAACTCACTGGCCACACCATCTATAAGTCAGGGATCGTTTCGTTGGAATACAAAGTGAAATAGCCGATCTCCTCGCTGAAAAAAATCTCCGCCGCTTCGACCTGGCGCCATTCAGCGATGAGTCCATGGCTCAGCCTCCTCGCGAAGGAACACGGATGGCATCTACGTTTGTCATTTTCGGGGCCTCGGGCGACCTCACCAGCCGCAAGCTGATCCCCTCGCTATACGAATTGTTCCGTAAAAAAAAGCTGCCCGAAAAGACCTGCATCGTCGGCTTTTCACGTACCGAATTCTCGCACGACGCCTGGCGGGATGCACTGGCGGAGACGACCGCCAAGTTTGCCAGCGAGACGTTCGATCGAGACATCTGGCAAGAATTCGCGAAACTCATCTACTACCATCCCGGCGACATCTCCAATGCCGAGGATTTCCGAAACCTCAGCACGTTTCTGGAGGAGATCGAGAGCGGAAAGCAGGCAGCACGGGTCTACTATCTGTCGACGGCTCCCCGGTTTTACGAACAGGCCGTGCAGGCCCTAGGGGCCTCTGGCTTGGCTCGCGAACAGGGGGCGCCACGCCGGTTAGTCGTGGAAAAACCGTTCGGCACGGACCTGGAGACGGCCAAACGGCTCAATGAAGTACTGCATCAGGTCTTTGAAGAGCGGCAGGTGTACCGCATCGACCATTATCTGGGGAAGGAAACCGTACAGAATTTGCTGGTGCTGCGCTTCGCCAACGCGATTTTCGAACCTATCTGGAACCGCACCTACATCGACCATGTGCAGATTACCGTGGCGGAGGAAGTGAAGGTGGGACGCCGGGGCGATTACTACGATACCTCGGGCATCCTCCGCGATATGTTCCAAAATCATCTGCTACAGCTTGTGATGATCACCGCGATGGAAGCCCCACTGCGGTTCGAGGCGGATGCCGTGCGAAACGAAAAAGTCAAAGTCCTGGACGCGATCCGCCCCTTAAGCCGTGAGCAGATTGCCCATCAAACCTTGCGCGGCCAATACGAAGGCTACCGAGATGAGCCAGGAGTGGACGCCAACAGTCAGACCTCTACTTTCGCCGTGGTCCGGCTTTGTGTGGACAATTGGCGTTGGCAGGGCGTCCCCTTCTATCTCCGCAGCGGCAAGGCCATGTCCTGCCGTACCACGCAAATCGTGATCCAATTTCGCGAACCGCCTCACATGATGTTCCGCCAGCCGACCTGCGGCACGCCTGGCGCGAACCGCCTAGTGATTCAAGTTCAACCCGCCGAAGGGATCCAACTCCACTTCCAAACCAAGGTCCCCGACGAAGGCATGCAACTCCGCTGGACCGACCTCGATTTCAGCTACCACCGGGAATTCTCGGGAACGGTGCCGCAGGCATATGAACGGCTCCTTCACGACACGCTCTCTGGCGATGCCAGCCTGTTTGCCCGCGCGGATGAGGTAGAGCTGTCTTGGGGGATCATCGATCCGATCCTGCGCACATGGCGGGAAATCGACGTCCCGAAGTTGCTCGTCTATCCTCCAGGAGAATGGGGGCCCTCCGAATCCACGACTTGGATGCATCAGCAGCAGCGGGAATGGTTCGATGCCTGCCCCGTGCTGCATTAGCAGGCTGTTTATTTACTCAACAGGTTGCGGCATCACAGGGCGTGATGCTCAAAATGGCGACACAAGTCGTTGTTTTGCGAGCCGAGAGCAGCTTCGCTGCGCCAATCATAGCTAACTCGGCGGCGAGATTGAAAAACGTCACGAAGGCGTTTTTCAACGGACTGGTAGCCCCCAAACTGCCTAATGCGAGAAATTCCCGCGAAGGCCCAGCGCTTCAATGTGCCGGCTGCCAGCTCGCTTTGAAGTTTCCGCAATTCCTTGATGGGGTTGTTCTCGATTTCCGGCGGAGCCGATACTACTCCCAAGACACGGATGTGGAATCTCGGCACGGAACAAGCGGCATTGGGTAAGGAGGCAGAATGGGCGCTCAACACAAGAAATGGCTGTGCGGATTGACCATGATGGCGATTGTCACTTTGGCCGCCCATACCGCTCCGGCAAAAGAGGGGCATCTCTATCGCCTGTTATGGAAGCCTCTTTCAAAGTTCGATATTGGCACTGGCTTATGCTGTGACACCGGCTTTTGGCGCGGCAATCGGGAATGCGGCATGCATCCAAACTGCGATACCGGTTTTTGGCGGTGTTTTGATTGGGGAAATTGCTTGGATTGCCGTAGCCCCTTTTGGTATCGGGGGCACATGCCCGGCTACGAACCATGTTGCCGGCAGCGGCGTTGCGGCCAGGCAGACTGTTCCCACTGTGGCAAATGATCTCATGGGCGAACCGCCGGATTATTTTCCAGAACCCCAATAAGTCGACTCGGGGTGGAAAATCTCCCAGGCTTTGCGAAAGGAAATCACGCCCGGCAGAGGTTTGAGCACTTCTCCGGAAAGCGGGCCTTCTAGGGCTTTTCCCGTCAGCGGTTCCCAGAGGGTGCCGGTCTTCTGCTCGACGAGTTTCCCGTCTTGAAAATCAAAATTGAGGACCCGTCCGGCCACTTGGCGTGAATAGAGAAATGGGGTGCTGCTCTCTGCGTCGAAGAATACCAGCAAAGGCTGACGAGAAACCGAATCATTCAGCACGGGACGCTGCTGCAAGTCTGCGAACGACCAGGCCCGTGCATAGGATCCTCGGGCGTAGCCGATCACGAACCGGGTAGGGTCACGATAAAATTCAGTGCGGAATTCGGACGTGGTGCGCGAAAGTAGTATGACGGTCGTGTCCGGATGTCGAGTTTTCCATGTCTTCCAATCGGTCATGATCGCGGGAAGCGTCTCCAGCCTCGTGCCCTCCAGCGGACCTTGCTTGGCCAGTCCCAGTAAATGGCTCCACAGGCTTTTCGTCTCGGAGTCGATCATGACCAGGCTGCGATTCCAGAGCATGCCCGACACGGCGAAGGTCAGCGTCCGGCCTGGGACTGATCTGGCATACACGATGCCATTGTGGCAAAGATGTCACCAGGTGGCGGCGATGGCAGTGCCGCCCAACTCGTCGTTGATGATCTCCCGTTCCGGCCCGGTGAGCATGTTGATCGGGTAGGCGCGAGCTTGAGAGCCGACTTGCACCCCCAGTACGAGCTCTGAATCCTCGATCTTGCCGGCCGCCTCTTCCACGGATACTGCCGGCACGTCCTTGATGGGCGGGAAGGAATGCCGGATCACGACCCGGGGATCGAATCGGTTCACGTCCGGCTTGGGACGGGGGCGCGGCGGCGGGCTCAATTGAAGCAGGATGGCTAGCGCAGCGCCGCTGCCGACGGCGGACAACAGAAGCACTCGACGAATCGCTGCTTTTTGTGGAAACGCCATTTGTTTGCTTTCAATCCGTAACAGCTTTCACTCGACGACAAACCATGGTGACGACAAAATTGGGACGTGTCGGTGAGATTTCCTACAAAGGGCCTTTCAACGAAGGTGTCGTGATGCCGCTTCCATCGTTTCCCGCGCGTCCGTGGTGGACCGTTCATATTCTGGCGTGCTGCTTATGGAGTGTCATCGCGAACGCGAGGGGACCAGAGAGAAAAATTTCCATGCCGAACGTCATCCTCTGTATGGCGGATGATCTCGGTTGGGGAGACGTGGGATTCAATGGCAGTGCTATCGCGCGCACGCCCCACCTGGATGTCTTGGCCGCACAGGGCATGATTCTCCGCCGGTTTTACGCCGCCGCGCCAGTCTGCTCACCGACACGAGGAAGCGTGCTTACGGGTCGGCACCCCTATCGTTACGGCATTTACTTCGCGAACGTGGGCCATCTTCCCCAGCGGGAGACCACGCTCCCGGAGCTACTGCACAAGCAGGGCTATGCCACGGGATTCTTTGGCAAGTGGCACCTCGGCACATTGACTCGGGAAATCCGCGATAGCAACCGTGGAGGAGTACTGCGGCATCGCGAGCATTTTTCTCCGCCTAATGAACATGGATTCCTTACCTACTTCGCGACCGAAGCAAAGGTTCCCACCTACGATCCTTTGCGGGCACCGCGTGACAAACACGACCATCGCTTTTGGAAACCACTTATGGAATCTCATGGGCACCGTCCATATGGCACGGCTTATTGGTCACACGGAAAAGTCATTGAAGAAAATCTCGCGGGGGACGATTCGCGGGTCATCATGGACCGCGTCATCCCGTTCGTCGAAAAAGCCGTTGCAGAGGAAGAACCCTTTTTGGCCGTGGTCTGGTTTCACGCGCCGCATTGGCCGGTCGTCGCTGGGGAGCAAGACCAAACGCTATACCGTGATTTGGATGATTTTTCCCGGCAATATTTTGGATGTATCACGGCGCTGGACCGTCAAATGGGGCGGCTTTGGAACTGCCTGGAAACACTCGGCGTGGCCGACCATACCATGCTCTGGTTCTGTTCGGATAACGGCCCCGAGGGCCGCACGGAGAGTGACGCACCCGGTTCGGCGGGACCTTTCCGGGGCCGTAAACGTTCACTCTACGAGGGAGGGGTACGAGTACCCGCCTTCGTTGTCTGGCCGCGCGTGATCACGCCTGGCCAAGCGTCGAATTTTCCGGCCAGCACTTCGGATTATTTGCCCACGATCTTGGATGTACTCGGGCTTTCAGTTCCCGATGATTGCCCGTTGGACGGAACAAGCTTATTTCCCTTATTGCGAGGAGAAATGCCTTCCTCGCGAAGCCCAATCGGATTTGTCTCCGGACAGCAAGTCGCCTGGTCCGGGCCGCGTTACAAGCTGATCCATGTGCCAACGCAAGGAACCAGGCAACGGCTTCCAGAAGGCGAAGTCATTCCCGACCCCACTTCGTTTCAGCTTTTCGATTTGGTCGCGGATCCTAGTGAAACGCATGACCAAGCCGAAGCGCATCCCGAAACCGTAAAGAGCATGCAGCAAGACCTCCAGCAATGGCTAACCTCGTTGCGAAGGAGCCAAGCTGGCGAGGATTACGCTGATTAAACTGGCGCGTTTGACGATTACCTCCGCGATTCGGCTATCCGCGACCGACATCGTGATGAAATTGCCAGAATGGAACCTTCGCACCATTTCGGTTAAGTCGCTAAACTAAAGATTTAGAGCCTGGGGACAAATCATCGCGGCATCCGCGACATAGAGCGTCTGTCGGTCGTGAAACGCCGACGGAAGAAACAAACGTGAGGTTTTGTCCGTTGGCTTTCAGTCTTTCAACGGAACTTGCTTGCCATTCGCTCCCATGGGAAGCCGCTGGTATATCTTGATGGTCACCACGCTGTGGCTCGCGTCGATGGCATGGCTGCTGTTAACGAAGGTGGTCCCTCCCTTGCGAACGGGGGAACCGCCCGAATTCGAGGCCACGCTTCCTCGAGAGGCCCAAGACGAGACCGTGGCCTGGCGGTTGTTTTGGAATGACCAGCGGGTAGGGACGGCGATCCATCACCAAGAAACTGCGGAAGGCGCGACAAAGCTGCACAGCCGGGTTCAGTTGGCAGACTTTCCCTATCAGAAATTGTTGCCTGCTTGGATCCGCCAGCGGACACTGGTGGACGAAATGGGCAATACATTGGACCTCGAACTGGAAAACGAGGCCACGCTTCAGCCTGACGGAGAGCTGTTGGGATTCCAATCAGCGGTCAATCTTCCCGGAATGCGGGACCTCATCAAATTGCGGGGCGAAAAAAGTGGACGGAGCCTCGCCGTCACCGCGCAATCGGGCGATTTCGAGTACCGCACGCAATTCTTCCTCCCCTCCAAGACTCTGGTGGCCAACGATTTTTCACCTTGGACTACCATTCGTGGATTGCATGAGGGGCAGCGTTGGACCATGCCGGTCTACAGCCCGTTGCGTCCTCCCCACAGTCCCTTGGAAATGATTGAAGCCGTCGTGGCACGCCAGGAAATGGTGGTCTGGGAAGGCCGCGCTGTCTCTACCTGGGTGGTGATCTACCGCAACGATTCGGGCCGTAGCCTGCAAATCGCGGACACGCCTCGCGCTAAATTATGGGTCAAACTGGATGGAACGGTCATCAAAAGCGAAATGGATCTGCTCGGTTCCCGTTTGGTGTTCCTCCGCGTGGACGATTCCCAGGCACAAGAGGTGGCTCGATCCCTAGATTGGGCCAAGCCTTTTGAGCAAACAAGCTCCCCAGCGGAGCCGATCGCCCCATGATTGAGTTCCTGGAAGTGACTCGAGATTATGGCCGGAAACGGGCAGTGGATGGCCTGACGCTATCCATTGGCAAGGGAGAGGTGTTCGCATTATTAGGTCCCAATGGCGCCGGCAAAACCACCACGATCAAAATGCTGGTGGGCTTGCTGAGGCCCGGCAAGGGCCGCATCCTGCTGGGAGGATATGATGGCGTGGAGCACCCCAGGGAAGTGAGCCGGCTGCTCGCCTATGTGCCCGATGAGCCCTATTTATATGAGAAGCTGACGGGCCGCGAATTTTTGACCTTTATCGGCCAGATGTATGGGCTGCCCAATCCCACATTGAAATCCCGTTTGGAACGTGAGATCGGCCAATTCGGCTTGCACGATTTCGTGGACCAATTGACACAGGGCTATTCTCACGGCATGAAACAACGGCTCGCCTTCGCCGCCGCGCTCCTTCGTGATCCCGCGATTTTGGTGTTGGATGAACCGATGGTGGGCCTGGACCCTCGCAGCGCGAGAATCGTGAAGGACCGTTTGCGCGGCGAGGCGGACCAAGGCATGAGCGTTTTCGTCTCCACGCACACGCTTCCCGTGGCGGAAGAGATCGCCGACCGGATTGGCATCGTCGACCACGGCAAACTGCTGTTCGTCGGCACGCTCGGAGAACTTCGTGCATTGCACGAAGAAGAGCTTTCTCTAGAACAGATTTATCTCAGAATGACTTCCGCTCCGGAAACGGAACCTGGCGAGTTATCCCCCTCTGAATGAATTTTCTCTGGAAGGAGCGGCTTCCGATCGACGCGACCCACCCGTCCTTGGCCTTGAATCCCGCGCGGCAGGTCCTTGCCGATTCGTCGGTCTCGCCGCCTTCACGCGACGAGGAACGGCGTCTGTTTTGGCGGCTCAGGACAAAGCTGATTCTGCGACAAATCCGCGAGACGGCGCGCGTGGCCCGGTTTCGGCTCTCTCTGGTCGCGTTCCTCACGGTCGTCTTCTGGGCCGGCTTGTTCATCCTCTTCGCCGAAGGATTTCAGTTTTTACAGTCCACGCTCGACCATCCCGCCATCTACGAACAGACCGTGCGGGTCATCTTTAGCCTCTTTTTCGGTTCGCTGATGATGATGCTCGTGTTTTCCACGGGCATCATTCTCTACAGCGGACTTTTTGTGTCTCCCGAGATGGGCTTTTTGCTGACCACGCCCGCCCGAGCGGAACATCTAGTGCAATACAAGTTCCAAGAAGCCCTGTTTTTAAGCAGTTGGGGGTTTCTATTGCTTGGTAGCCCCATGCTGTTCGCGTTCGGCGTGGTTTCCGAATCTCCTTGGTATTACTTTCTCCTCGTGCTGCCTTACATGGTCGCCTTCGTGTTTATCCCAGGAAGCCTGGGAGCGATCGTCTGCATGCTGACCGTGAATCGGCTACCACGTCTGCGGCTCCATTTCCTGGTCATCTTGACGGGACTGATCGTTTTGCTTTCGGGCATTTTCTTGTGGTATGCCGCGCGAACTCAAGCGAATGATGCTTTCACGCCCGAATGGATTGAAACCGTGCTGGGCCGGTTGCAGTACAGCGAGCATCGGCTGCTGCCAAGCTGGTGGCTCAGTACGGGACTGCTGGAGGCGGCTCGCGGGGCGTCCGCCGGACGCCAGCACGTGGCGTGGTCGGAAAGCGTGATGTTTTTCGCTGTGCTCGTGGCAAACGCCATGATGTCTCAACTGCTGGTCATCGCCGTGGGACGCCGCTGGTTGCGCGGGAGCTACAGTGGCTTGCATTGTGGGGCCGCCAAGCGAAAACCGGCCGGCATGACGTTGATGGATCAAATGATCTGGATATTCACCGGCTTCCTCTCGCCACAAATTCGCCTGCTGATTATCAAGGATGTCCGGATCTTTCGTCGCGATCCCGCGCAGTGGAGCCAGTTCCTGATATTCTTCGGCCTGCTGCTCCTGTATTTCATGAATATGCGTCGTTTTCATTACGAACGGGAGCAACAGATGTGGGTGCAGATGATCAGTTTCTTGAATCTGGCCGTGGTCGGATTGATCCTGTCCACCTTCACCACGCGGTTTATTTTTCCGATGATCAGTCTGGAAGGCCGGAGGTTTTGGATTCTGAGTCTGCTTCCCTTGGATCGAGAGACGATCCTGTGGGGAAAATTCGTGTTTGCCGCCGCCGGTTCGGTATTTCCTTGCGGTATGCTTATTCTGCTGAGCGATCTAATGCTAGGAATCGCACCTTCCATCGTCTTGGTGCATCAGCTCACGTGCGTGCTGCTCTGTGTCGGGCTGGCGGGCATCGCCGTGGGGCTCGGGGCCATTATGCCTGATCTGCGTGAACATTCCCCCTCGAAAATTGCCGCCGGTTTCGGGGGGACATTGAATCTCGTGCTCAGCACGGCGTACATCACCGCGATCGTCGCGCTCACCGCAATTCCAGCCCATTATTATCTTTCCGATCTTACTTCGTGGCGCCGCGTCACCTCTGGCCAAAGCGCTTCTTGGTTTTGGCTGGGAGGGGGCATCGTGGCTGCGCTTGTGCTTTGCACGCTCACCACGGCGATCCCGTTGCGAATGGGTATGCGCGCCTTTCGCCGTCTGGAGCATTGAACGAGGAATTGGAGCCTCGCCGGTCAATACGTTCGCGAGCATGTGATCTTCCTTGCTGCGGCATGGCTACGGTGGAGGCATTTCACGCCACAAGTGGACGTTTTTGTTGTTTCCGCCCTCAAAAACCGTTAGTTTGCACGCGACGTATTGCGGAAAATTCATCGCTCCGAACTTCCCCTAGGAAAATCGACATGCAGAGGATTTTGTGTTGGATCGGGTGTTTCGTTTTGCTGGCCAACGGCCAAAGTGCCGAATTGCGCGGAGCGGAACCGCGGCAGAAACCCAACATCATTTTTATCATGGCGGATGATCTGGGTTACGGCGATCTCGGTTGTTATGGCCAGAAGATGATTCAAACTCCCCACCTCGATCGAGTTGCCGCCGAGGGGATGCGCTTCACCGATTTTTATGCTGGCAGCACGGTATGCGCGCCGTCGCGCTGCTGTCTCATGACGGGTTTTCACACTGGCCACGCCCGTGTGCGGGGAAATGCCCGCGTACCGCTCTTGCCGGAAGACGTCACCGTGGCGGAAGTGCTGCAGGAAGCGGGATACGCGACCGGCATCATCGGCAAATGGGGGTTAGGCGAGCCCGAAAGCACGGGTATTCCCAACCGGCAGGGCTTTGACACATGGTTCGGATATCTGAATCAAAAACATGCCCACAACTACTATCCCGATCATCTGTGGCGAAATCAGGAGAAGGTTTTTCTGCCCGGCAACGTCGTCCAGAACGGCGTGGCGACCGAGCGGGCCACGTATTCTCATGATCTCTTCGCGGAAGAAGCTTTACGTTTTGTGGAGCATCACGCGGAAGGCCCCTTTTTCCTTTACCTGGCTTTAACTATTCCCCACGCCAACAACGAAGCGGGACCCGAAGGCATGGAAGTCCCCAGCGACGAACCGTATTCCGCCAAGGATTGGCCACAACCTCAGAAAAACCATGCCGCGATGATCACCCGCATGGACCGTGATGTGGGCCGGCTCATGGACCGTCTTAAAGACCTGGGCATCGATGAACACACGATCGTGTTCTTCACCAGCGATAACGGCCCGCACAAGGAAGGGGGCGGAGATCCTACCTTCTTTCAAAGTTCTGGCCCGCTGCGAGGCTACAAACGTTCCCTGCACGACGGAGGGATCCGCGTCCCGCTGCTTGTACGGTATCCAGGCCACATCCAACCGGGGACAACCAGCGATTGGGTTGGAGCTTTTTGGGATGTACCGGCAACACTCGCGGACTTGGCTGGCATGGAATTTCCAACGGGTGCGGATGGGATTTCCTTTAGACGCGAACTGCTGGGACAGCCTGGCCAGAAAGGCCACGACTTCCTGTATTGGGAATTCCACGAACGTGGCTCTTCTCAGGCGGCTCGTCATGGTCATTGGAAAGCCGTACGGAAGCAAATCAGCGGGCCACTGGAATTGTATGACCTATCACAAGACCTCGAAGAGGAAAACGACGTGGCCGGCGAGCATCCTGAAGTGATTCGCGAATTCGAGGCGTACTTCGCCCAAGCCCGCACGGATTCTCCTCATTGGCAAATACGCGGCCGATGAACAGGAGAGTCTTGAGGCCATCACCGCGCGCTCACGATTCCAGCGCTAGCAGCAGGATACCGGCCACGGAAAGGCCCGCCGCCAGGCAGCGCCGCGCTACATCTCCTTCGGAGAGAAATTTCGCCCCGAGAAACACCGCGAACAGGCAACTGATTTCCCGGGCTGGTGCGATCACGCTCACGGGAGAAAGTCGCATCGCAAATAGTACCAAGATATAAGCCAGTGGCGCGAGAAGGCCCACGCCCAACACATCCCATAGATGGTCCTGCCGAATTCGCTTGAATTCTGCCCTCTGGCGAAAAATGAATGGCGCCAACACCAGGACCTGCCCGGCAGCCGATGCATAATTCACGACCACGGGCGAGATGCCGAGAGCGCGGACCGCGTAGGCATCCCAAAGCGTGTATGAGGCGATGCAGGTTCCGCAAGCCAATCCCCAGATCCAAACGGCACCATTGATGGAAGCTCCCCTGCGAGGTGCGAACATCAACAGCGAAATGCCGGCCACGATGAGCGCCGTCCCCGCGATGCCGAGTGCAGACATCCGTTCTTGGAAAAAAGCCACGGCCCCCGCACTGGCGAGTACCGGGCCACTCGCCCGAGCCAATGGATAGGCGATGCCCAAATCGCCTGCCCGGTATGCGGAGTGAAGGGTGAGAAAGTAAAGCACATGCAACCCGGCCGTCGCACCCAACGCCATGAATTCAGCCATGCCCCAAGCATGTCGTGCGGCGCTCAAGGACCATGCGGCCCAAGGGAAGTAAATGACCAGTGACACGGATGCCTGCAGCCCGACAAAAACGGCGCCGCCATGCGCCCGTTTGGCCAGCAGATTCCAAGTGGCGTGCATCCAAGCCGCCGCGAGGATAAGCCCCAGCGCGGTCCCGGTCACGTGGACCTGGCCCCGTATAGTTTATTCAAGGACTCCTCCATCAATTGGTATGTGCCGATCACAAAAGCGTAATTCGATGCCGACTGCAACGGTCGGCTTGTCGTCCGCCAATTGCAATGAGCCCTCCCGGATCACTCAGGTTCGCTCATGCTAACCAGGAGCAAAAATCCCGTCAATTTCGCCGAGTCGAACGTGACAGCGCGCAGCGACCGAATCGAAAAACTGGCAAAATGAGTCGACGCGTTCGAGGTGATCAAATTCCATTTTGAAACCACGTCACACCACCATGGACGGAGAATATGCAGAGCGCATCGTCTGCCTCACGGATGAAACCACCGAGACGCTCTATTTGCTTGAGCAAGATTGGCGGATCGTCGGGATTTCAGGATTTTCAGTCCGTCCCGCATGTGCTCGCGCGGAAAAGCCGGTCGTTTCCGCTTTCACGAAAGCTCGGATCTCCGAGATTGTCGATTTGCAGCCAGATTTGGTGCTTGGTTTCTCGGATATTCAGGCCGAGATCGCGGCCATGCTCGTCGCCGCAGGTGTGGAAACGCATGTCTTCAATCAGCGGACGGTCGCCGGCATCTTACGCATGATTCGCACGCTGGGCGGCATGATCGGCTGCCCGGAGCGTGCCCGGGATCTGGCAAACACGCTGGCAGCGAACGTGCTGCGTGTACAGACCGACAGCCGACACAAGCCGCGCCCCAAGGTCTATTTCGAAGAGTGGAATGAACCTATGATCACCGGCATCGGCTGGGTTTCGGAATTGATCACGGCGGCGGGGGGAATCGATATCTTCGCGGATTTGTCCACGCAATCCTTGGCCAAAAACCGGATCTTGGCTGATCCTGGTGAAGTCGTCCGCAGAAACCCGGACATCATTCTGGGGTCCTGGTGTGGCAAACCGTTTCGACCGGAGGAAGTCAAAGCAAGAGATGGTTGGGATAAAATATCCGCCGTGCGAAGCGGGGACCTTCACGAAATCGAGTCTTCGATTATCTTGCAACCAGGTCCCGCCGCGTTGACCGAGGGAGTGCAAGAAATTCAACGCATCCTAGACGAATGGCGAGCTAAGAATGCATGAACCTCCGCCGCCCCGATATGCCGCTTCGAATCGCCCACCGCGTTCGCCGAGAAGGAACTGCTGAATGCCAGAATTGCCCGAAGTGGAAACCATGCGACGGGGCCTTGTTCCGCTCGTGGGATCAACCGTTCACGCGGTGGAAAAAACAAAATGCCGCCTCAAATCCATTGGTTTCTTTCCAGCTTGGCCCACCCTTCGACGCCGGCTTTTGGGCCAAAAAATTGATGAGGTCGCCCGCGCGGGAAAACGTGTCACGATTCGTCTGAGCAGTGGTGACCACTTGATTTTCGAACCGCGCATGACCGGCCTTGTACTGCTTACGGATCCGCCTGATCGGGCCCACCTGCGGCTACGCATCGGGTTGCGGCACGGCGAACATCGAGAATTGTGGTTTTGGGACCGTCGCGGCTTGGGATCGGTCAGTCTGTTGACGAGTGAACAATTCGCGGAGCGTCTCGGCCCACCGGCACTTGGCCCCGATGCGCTGGGCATATCGCCGCGGATCCTGCGCGAGCAGCTCGCAGGGAGTTCCCGCCCGCTCAAGGTGGCGTTATTGGGTCAACGTTGGATCGCCGGAATCGGCAACCTTTACGCCTCCGAGATTCTGCACCTGGCGCGGCTCAGTCCGTTCCGTTCGTGCAATACACTGAGGCAAAACGACTGGAGCCGTCTTCACGCCGCATTGGGGGAAGTATTGGAAGCGGCCATCCGCTATGAAGGATCCACGCTCGCGGATGGAACCTATCGCAATGCCCTCAACCAAAATGGCAGCTACCAAAACCATCACCGTGTGTATCAAAAAGCGGGAAAATCTTGTCCCACCTGTGGACGCCGGAAAATTCAACGGGCCATGCAGGCACAGCGATCCACCTTTTACTGTCCCGCATGTCAGCCGGTTCCACGTGCTCTGCGAGAGAAAATCAAAGTATCCATGTAGTTGTCCCAGCGCTTTACGATAAAAGTGAATTACGATGAGCGCCCATCAAACATGCGATGTGATCGTGATCGGTGCCGGAGCCGGCGGCTTGAGCACGGCCTATCAACTTGCCGCGCGAGGCCAAAACGTGGTCGTTCTGGAACGTCGCGCGCTCGCCTCGGGCTCCACTCAGATGGCGGCAGGTTTGCTCGGGCAGTGGCGGTCGCAACCGGAAGCCACGCGCATGCTCCAAGACAGCATTCAATTGTTGCTCGAAATGCAGCGCGAGTATGGACGGGAACTATTTTACCAGACCGGTTCGGTTCGCCTCGCGGAGACGCCCGAGCGCGTGGACGAACTCCGCTATCACGTCAACTGCGCCGAACAGGCGGGCTTGGAGGTCGAGCGGTTGGATGCCAATCGTCTCGCTTCGCTCGTGCCGTATATTGCCCAGGACGACGTGCTCGAAGCGTACTTCTGCCCCAGCGACGGATACCTTGAACCGCCGGAATTGGCGGAAATGTACATCGCACTGGCACGCCGCGCGGGAGTGGACTTTTACGAGGATTGCCCAGCCAAAGAGCTGCTGCTTTCGAACGATAAAGTGCAAGGCGTCGCCACGGAGAGGGGAAATTTCTTCGCGCCAGTGATCGTCAATGCGTCCGGAGCCTGGGCGCACCTCGTGGCGCAGCTGGCGCGCACCCCGCTTGCCACCGCTGCGGTGGGGCATTACTACGTCACGCTGAAACCGCATCCGGAGGTGCCCGTTTCACCCGACCACGCGGCACTACGGGACCGGCATTTACGTCTGTACGCGCGGCCCTGCCAAGGCGGGTTGAGGTTCGGGATGTACGAAGCGGAGCCTCGACTGTACGACATGAAGCAATTACCGGCGAATGCAGATATCGCGAATCTTCCCGTGGAACCAGACCATCCAGCCATCGTCCGGCTGTTGGACGTGGCGCGGCAACGTTTTCCATTTCTGCGAAATGAATTGCCGCTTACAGCGGCGACGGGCATCATGACCTTCACGCCCGACAATCACACGCTCTTGGGCCAAATCCCGGGCGTGGGCGGCCTTTATCATTGTGCTGGATTATGTGGGCACGGCATCGCCCAGAGCCCGATCTTGGGAAAAATCTTGGCGGACCTGATATTGTCCGGCGAATGCGATTACGATCTGGAATCTCTCCGGGCTGACCGCTTCGCGGATTGGGATGGCGTGACGAGCCGCGAGCAAATCGAAGCCGCCTGTTTCCAGACTTACGCCGACAACTATGGCAAAGCGGATCTACCCGGAAACGGTGCTTGAACCTTCGCATGCCTGTTATCGACCGTGGCAGAACGCGAGATTACCGAATCCGTTTTCAACCCGCGTCGCCCGTATGATTAAGCTTTTTTCAAAAGGGGAACCAAATGCGTGGCTGTTGGATCATCATCGTAGCGTGGGCATTCGCGAATAGCAGCTTCGCCCAAGTCCGATCTCCCGAGGTTACCGAGGATAACCGGGTCATATTCCGGCTGAATGCTCCCACGGCAAACAAAGTGGAAATACGCTTGGAATCGACCGGCACACTTGCCATGTCCAAGGAAGAAACAGGCATCTGGACCGTGACTTCCGAGCCCTTGGAGCCGGATTTTTATGCCTATTCGCTGGTAGTGGACGGCGTGCGAATGAAGGATCCGGCCAATCCATTGCTCAAAAACAATTTGTTCAACACGGAAAGCCAGGTCCATGTGCCCGGGCCCAAGACGTTACCCTGGGAGAGCAACGACGTGCCGCACGGCGTCGTGCATCACCATATTTACCGGTCGGAAGTCGTGGGCCGAGACCGGCCATTCAACCGCCCGAATACGATCCTCGAGCCGAATCACCCTATCCGGTGCTGTACCTGCTTCACGGTTTCAGCGACGCGGAGGATGCCTGGATTTCCGTGGGTCGAGCCAACGTCATCCTGGATAACCTCATCGCCCAAGGCAAAACGCGGCCCATGGTGGTTGTCATGCCTTATGGCTATGGCGACGACGCGGTGATTGAAAATGGCTGGGCGGGACTCCGCGACCGGTCCGCGTGGGTAAATAGCATCACCAAGTTTCGTGAAGCATTACTCACGGAGATCATGCCCCGAATCGAATCGGCCTATCACGTCTCCCGCGACCGGGAGGAACGGGCAATTGCGGGGCTCTCGATGGGGGGAACACAGTCCTTATTCATCGGCCTGAACGCGTTGGACCGTTTTTCTTGGATTGGCGCGTTCAGCTCCGGCGGACTGGACAGCGATCATGATCGGGCATACCCGGACTTGTCCGAAGAAGCGAACAGCCGGCTCCGCTTGCTCTGGATTGCTTGTGGCGAACAAGATTTTTTGATTGGCTCCAATCGGGCACTGACATCCTGGCTAGACAAGAAGCACGTGAATTACAACTGGCATGAAATACCGGGCGGCCACAGTTTCACCGTCTGGAGGCGGCTACTGGCCGAGTTCTTGCCCTTGTTGTTTCAGCCAGGGGAGCGGACGGAATGATTCGGCTGCATGGCTTCCCCGGATTGCCCTCCCAAGAATGCGAATTGGTCCTGCCGACACGTACCAAATAAACACGCCGCACATGAATCCATGCGCGGCGTGTGAGATTCTCGATTTTTCGAACCTTGGAATCAGTTTAAGTCTTCATCAAAGAGAAGCCCGAGCAGGTCATCCAAGACCTCCGTTTCGCTATCACGCGATGGCTCTTGGGCCGTATCCGTTGTCGAGGAAGATTCTTCCTCCTTGGGTTCGGCGCGGAAGACCTGGATGTTCTTTCTCGCGTTTTGCATCGCTGCCGCGATGGCCTGGAGCGCCAACTCATCGGAAGAAGCCGGATGAAGTGAACGGATACTGATTGGTTCCAAGTCTTCAAACACCCTTCCCATGGCGGCCAAATCAAGCCGTGCTGGGGCCGGAAGCGGCCCGGTCGTCGTCGTGGTGGTCGTTGTAGGCAACGTCGGCTCGCCATTGGGTAACACGCCGAATTGGTTATTGCTCACCAGCACCGTGTCGGAAATGTTGATCAGTCCGTCGCCATTGACGTCGTTAAAGGGTGAGTAACGGATGTCATTGGTGGTGGTGAACTGCAAATCCCGCGTGAGCACCGTGTCGAAAATATTCGTACGGCGGTTAGCGTCGGCATCCCCCGGTAGGACGTTGAAGCGGAATTGGAAATCCCCGCCTCCGGCACCGTTTCCGGAAGGATAGACGCTGAATCCATCTTCCCATTCGCCGTCCAATCGACGACCAGACGTGGTACGGATGGGATCATCGCCGTCCGAATTGAGGATCAGCAGCAATTTGTCCGCTTCGATCGGATCCGCGAGTTGCCAAGTAGCGGTGAAGGTCACCGGATCGTAGGTGAAACCGGCGACATCGTAGTCCTCCACGTTGACTCCGCGGAGCCTCATGTCATCCTGGTTGACGAGGACGTCCTCGCTGAACCGCACTTTCACCGTGGTCAAACCTTCCCACGGCACGGGCAGCAATTGTGCCTGCGAGCCGACGGGAATGGAGAACCCACCGGTACCAAGTTGGCGGTCCTGCAATTCGTCCAGGAAGGACACGCTCCAGCCGTTGACCGATTCGTCGCCCACAAGGACATCGATCACCGTGGGTACGAGGTCCGGTCCCACACCGATTTGTATAGTTCCCGCGACCAAACCGCCCAACACGACGGGCCGCGCGGAGGCATCGGAGATGTTCGTGAACGAAGCATCAAACACCACATGGAACGTACCGGAGACGCCAGGATCGACGGTGAAGTTCGCCCGGAAAAGTCCTCGATTGTTGGAAAGCGGGACGCTCCCTTGCTGCACGAAATCGGTGACCTGCAAGGCGGCTCCCGTTCCCGGCACGACCGGTTGGGAACCGGCAATCAAAGGCAAATGGACATTCGAGGAAGGCGAGGCGCTGGTAAAGGTGATGCCGGAATTCGACTCGAAGACCTGTAATTGCACTTCGTATCCAGTGACGCCGATCGCGCCCACGGAAGCCCAATCCACGAAGACGTCGAAGGAGCCCTGAACGGGTCCGGAACTGCTGGAGGCGATCTCCACGTTCTCCATTCGCAAGATGGGCCGGCTGGTCAATGTGACGGTGGCCACATTGGAGGTTCCGGAAGGGTCCGTGGCGCGGTAGGTGAAACTGTCCGTGCCGAAGAAGTTCGTGCGTGGCGTGTAGCGGAACGAACCATCCGTTCCGAGGAAAACGGTACCGCGCGTCGCGCCTTGCACGATCGTGGCGTTTAGCCCCAAACCGTCGGGATCGACATCGTTGGCCAGCACACCCTGCGAAGCGGGAATGACGATCTGTTGCGTGCCCGTCACGGGGTACGCGTCATCGAACGCAAACGGCGCGTCATTCTGAGCCACGACGTTGATCGTGACCGTGGCCGGTTCGGAATCAAAGGCATCGGTGACAATGCCTAGATTGGAGCGGCGGATATGGTCCCGATCGAGGTCGGACCAATACAACCGCCCACCAGCGGAATCGATGGCGATCGCCTTGGGGTTGAGCAGGTCCTCCTCGACAATCGTCTCGGGGTTCATGCCGTCCAGGTCCGAACGGCGGATCATCCGCGATCCCGCTTCCGCCCAATAGATTTTTCCAGCCGTAGTATCGATTGCCAGCCCCTGTGGGTTGAACGCGTCGAACCGCAAGAGTTCCACGTTGGTACCATTCAGATTGGCCCGGGTGATCTGATTGAGGGCACTATCGGTCCAATAGATTTTGCCGCCGGCGGAATCGACCGCCAGCCCGCTGGGAGCGCCGAGCCCGACGTTGATCACGGTCGCGATGCCGGATCCATCGAGATTCGCGCTTTGAATGCGGTCCGCTCCGGCATCGGTCCAATAAATCCGCCCCGCGCCGGCGTCGATGGTCAATGCGCGAGGGCTGATCAGGCCCGTGGTGATGACATTCTCCACGTTGGTGCCGTTCAGATTGGCCCGACTGATTCGGCGGCTGCCCTCGTCGGTCCAATAGACCTTGCCATTGGCAACATCCACGGCGATCCCGCTGGGCACATTGAGACCAGAAACCAGGATTTCCTGGTTCGACCCGTCCAGATTGGAACGCCGGACGGTGCGGCTGGCCGCGTCGGTGAAATACATCTTGCCGCCCGCCTGATCCAAGGCGATGCCGTTGGGTAGGCCGACATCCGTGACCAGGGTTTGAATCCCACCGACACGAGCTACATAAGTAAAGGTGTCCGTGCCATTGAAGTTCGCACGGGGTGTGTAAGTGAAGGAACCGTCCGCGCGAACTTCCACTCGCCCGCCAAAAGGCCCGGAGGTCACGACGGGAGTAATCGTATTGTCCGTGAGCGGGAGATCGTCGTTGGAGAATAGGCCGTTGACCGTGTCCACATTGAGGACAACATCCTCGGTCGTGGAATAAAAATCGTCGACCGTGATGATCGCGGGCGTAATGTTTAGGGTTACCGTGGCCAGGTTAGAGGATGGGCCACCCCCTCCCTGACTGATGCGGTAGGTGAAGGTTTCCGTGCCGTTGAAATCGGCTTGCGGAGTGTAAGTAAATGAGCCGTTGGGATTCAGTTCCAAATTCCCAGTGACGGGCAGATCCACGACCACGGCTTGGATTTGTGCCGCATCGACTTCAATATCATTGGAGAGTACGCCATCTTCCCGATTGACCACCAGTGGCTGGTTCTCGAAGACCACGTATGAATCATCAATGGCCACCGGATCATCGGAGACCGGGCCGACATTGATCCTCACGGTGGAGATATTCGAAGCACTCGTGGCGTCGAGCGCGCGATAGGTGAAGAGATCGGTGCCGTTGAAGTTTTCGTTAGGCTGGTATTCAAACGAGCCGTCCGTGTTCAGCGTCAGCGTGCCGTTCGTGGTGGTGGTCACGAGCTCAGCGGTCAGGGTGTCCCCCGAGATATCATTGTCGTTGGCCAGAACGCCATTCCGAGCGTCCACGATGAGCAGGTTGTCTTCCTCCACGTCGTATTCATCGTCGAGTGAGATGGGCGTGCCATCCACGACGGTGATGGTCACCGTGACCGTATCGGAATTCAGCGTGCCATCGTTCGCCCGGTAGGTGAACGTGTCGAGGCCGAGGAAGCCGAGGTTGGGCGTATAGAGAAAAGAACCATCCGAATTCAGGGTGAGCTGCCCGTTGCGAGGGCCAGTCCCCAAAATGGCGGTGAGGGCGTCGTCATCGGCGTCCGTATCGTTGGCCAGCACGCCCGGCGCGGCAACCTGCAAGGTCGCGTCACCCACGGCGCCAAAAGCGTCGTTGATGGCAACCGGTGCTACGAGCACGCGGCGTGCTTCCAGAGTTTCAAGGCGTGCGGAACGGTTCCACATTAATGTGCCGTTGACCTTCCCTATCCCACGTGGCAACTTGGGTTGACGTACGCGTTTGCTCATGTGTCTGCCTCTCCGGAGATGTCGCGCCCCAGCCATTCTAATCCCTTGGGCGAAAAAAATGTCTAAACCATACAGTCTTCCCAGACTACTTGCAGCGTGCAGCGGAATCAAGCTATCGTGAGAAAACTTTGCAGGATCGGTCAGATATACGGGCGTAGTGAGGGGTGAATTACCTACTCGAATGAGGCGGCAATCACGAAATTGGGTATCTAGGCAATTTGGGGAATTTAATGCCCCTCGATTGATGAACTCCGCGCATGAGAAGATGGTCCTCGCCAAGTCAGATTCACCAGCCCTCCCGGACCGCACGAGGCACGGTTCTCGCACAATGCAACGTGGCATTGTTTCGTTGGCCATTAACGGATCCACGGATGCGTGAATTCGTTCCTAGGATTGATGAGATCAACGAGCTTGCCGAGATGAGCCCTGGTTTTGTGTGGCGCTACACGGATACTTACGATCCCGTGGGCCGGCCAGCTCCGTTTCAAAATCCGCTGCTTTTTTTCAATATGTCCGCCTGGCGCGACGTTGATTCTCTACGTGAGTTTGTATTTCAAACGGACCATCGGGAGTTGCTTCGTCGCGGCATGGAATGGACAAGGCCAGCCGGCACGATATCGCATCTCATGTGGTGGATCGATGACGCGAGCATGCCGACTGTCGACGAAGCGGTACGTCGGTTTATCGACATTTTCAATGGAGTTCCAGCGAACGACTCGTTTACGTTCGCGAACCTGCTTTCACCGCCCGAGAAAGATGTGGAAGAGACGCGTTGACCGCAGTTGGCGGTCGGTAGCCTGCTAGCGATGCAGGGCGTTTTGAGAAAGCAGGGGATTGGTAACGTTTTGAGGGGAAGTCTGCGATGCCGCGACCGGATTGATGGCTGGTTGCCCGGAATCGAAGCGTACCTTCCGCTTTTGTTCCGTAGGCGGCTGGGGCGCTTTTGTCCGCTCGTGCTTCAAGAAATGCAGGTATTTGAAAACCTCCGGATTGCCTGGTTGCTGTTCCTGCCATAATTCAGCGGCACGCTCCGCCGAGGCGAAGTCTTCCAGGGCCAAATATGTGAGAGTGAGCCACCGGAGACAGAGAGGATCGCGGCAACCGGCCTCAAAGGCCGTACGTAGATTGGCCGCGGCAGGCACCCAGTTGCGCGCCGCCCCGAGACAAGCACCCCGAATCGCCGCCTGCAAAGCCTCACGATGCTCAACGTTCGGCAAGTGGCTAGCGTGTTCCAACGCTTCCTCGACACGTTGCCGGGAAATACAAACCTCGACCATCCGGCGGCAGAGCCGGGATGAGCGGGGATAACGTTGCATCGCTTGACGCAGCATTTCGTAAGCCTTGTCATCTCGTTTCAAAAGTTGGTGACAGACCGAGGCACAGGCGGCCGCCACTTCAAACAAGTCCGCCAAATGCCATAGCTCGGGCTGAAAGCTTCCCACTTCATATGCAGCCTGGAATGCCCGCAGAGCCAGATCGATGCGTCCTTGGGCTTGGAGGAGATTTCCCATCGCGCATAACAATTGCGCGTCTTGCGGAAACATCTCCACCGCCTCCAAGCAAATCGATAGCTGTTCCTCGATGGGGGCCGCTTCATTTTCCGGGAAACAGGTGAGCAGGCCGTAGTACGCTTCCAAGTGATCCGGGGACGGGCGGCGAGAGAGTGAACAGACTTGGCGATACGCCTGGCGAGCGCGATCGAAATCCTCGAGTTGTTGATAGGCTTCGCCCTGCACGTTCAACCACTTTGCGGAATTGGATTCCTCTGCCAAGGCCAACGAAGCCAAATGCAGATTGCGTTCCGCGCGGGTTCTTTGGACGTCCGGCTCATGCTCGCGTTCGCCGCGACGGATAGGCCAGGGCAGGTCCTCAAATTTCCACGATGGATTCCGAGACGATGTATCCAATTCTTCACGCACACGCCCCACAAAACGAGCTTCCGGTGTACGAGGATGTAGCCGTACCCGAGCGGCCCTTTCGAGAGAACTGTCGCCTTCCCGGGGAGGCAGGTGGACGTACAGCCGGTATGCCGTGTCCGTGGCCGCTTCGTGATCCACGAAACGGCGCAACTGCCCCGCCATTTCGGAGGAGAGCGTTTCGCCCGCGTCGAGCCAGAAGATCCAATCTCCCGTGGCCTGATCCGCCGTGAAATTGCGTGCAGCCGAGAAATCATCGTGCCAGCGGTAGCCCAATACCCGGTCCGTGTATCGGCCGGCCAGATCCCGAGAGTAATCGAGAGACCCAGTATCCACGACCAGAAGTTCATCCGCGACTTCCCCGGCGCAGCGTAGCGTTGGTTCCAAATGATGTTCGGCATCCCGCACGATCATGGCCACGGTGAGTCGGGGAGAATCCGAGCGGCGTGTGGTTGGGTGCATGTGCGATCCCTCCGGAAATCGAGACGCGGGCTGCAGCGCCTTTGTCCGCAGCATGGAATGGCGGAGTGTACCGAGGCACTCCGGATGACAAAAGAGAGATTTATGCGAATTGTGCGACGTGCGTACGGGTCGGCTGAAACGTCCATGGGGGATTCCAAACAGACGGGGCCAAGCTGATGGCGGCCGGTCGATTCGAAGAGGCGCGGCGGCGGGCCTTTGTGGAGGACGGCCTGCTGGCAAGGCCAATCCCAACAGGCCGCCCGTCCGCTGGTGGAGTCGCTGACCAAACAGATCAACCTCCGCGTGAAGGGACGGAGATGTTCCGGGATCGTCCGCTAGGGGCGAACGCATTCGGCAAATCCGCGCCGCCATCCTCAGCATATCATGGCCGGCGGAGCAGGCTTGACGAGGCACGCTGACTTGATATTATTTAACCACATGGTTAATTCTCGTGCCGAGCGTCTGGATGAAACATTTTTCGCGCTTTCCGACCCGACTCGTCGCGCGATCTTGTCCCGCCTGGCCCAAGGCCGGGCCACGGTGGCCGATTTGCGCCAGCCGTTCGACCTATCGGCGCCGGCCATCTCCAAGCATTTGCGAGTGCTGGAGCGGGCGGGACTGTTGCGGCAGGAACGTGAGGGACGGGTGAGATGGTGCCATTTGGATCCGACCCCGTTGAAGGAGGCAGCGGACTTCGTGGAACGTTATCGCCTATTCTGGGAGAAAAAACTGGACCAGTTCGCCGCTTACGTGGAAGAAACCTTGGCGAAAAACGATCAGTCCAAGCCACCTCGTCCAGGGAAATAATTCTCCTGTCTTTTTCCCCGGAAGTTGCCCATAAACGTTAGAAGCCACTCTTCGATCACAATTCGTCATTTTCAGTTCTTGCCGAAAGGGAGATTTCATTCATGCAGCCTTCGCCTTCCCACGCCGAGGAAACGTTGACCCTGCGGCGAGTGATTCGGGCATCGCAAGAAAAAACCTTCGACGCTTGGATGAATCCCGAGCATTTGCAACATTGGTGGCGGGCCAAGGAATCGCTACAAACCGCGATCACCGAAGTCGATTTGCGGCAGGGAGGCAAGTATCGCCTGGGAATGCATGATCCTGAAACGGGGAAGACGCACGTCTGTTTTGGAGAGTTTCGAGAGGTATCACCACCTCACAAACTAGTCTATACGTGGTCCTGGGAACCACCGGGGATGGAAGTGGGAGAAACTTTGGTTACCGTGGAATTCTTGGCCCGCGGCGACGACACCGAACTGATACTGACGCACAAGAACTTTCCTCATGCCGAGGCTCGCGAATCGCACGCCATGGGCTGGAATGGGTGTTTGGATATTTTTTCGAAGTACGTGCAAGGCTAAAGCCCGTCGGATGAATAGACACTGGCTATTGGCG
The DNA here is from genome assembly GCA_028289405.1 of Pirellulales bacterium. Classification (GTDB taxonomy): domain Bacteria; phylum Planctomycetota; class Planctomycetia; order Pirellulales; family JANQPP01; genus JANQPP01. The sequence continues at coordinate 13,251 of JANQPP010000047.1, read as the reverse complement.
CTTGTTCTTCAACTTGATCAGAAAAACGTCAACGAAAAGGAACTCAATTCATGGGCATTGCAGCGCACATTCGAGGCAGTCTGATTACGCCAGATTTTGCCGTGAAATCGTATGTAGAAGACCTTAGTGACGAAGAAATGCTGGTCCGTCCGGTGCCGAACGCGAACCACATCAAATGGCAACTGGGGCACCTCATCGCGTCTCAGAACTACTTGATCGAACAGGCGTGCCCCGGCGTGATGCCGCCGCTGCCCGCAGGCTTCGCGGAAAAATACAACAAGGACACGGCCACGGTGGATGACCCGAATGCCTTCGATTCCAAGGAAGACCTCATGCAGCTTTGGGATTCCCAACGGAAGGGCATGCTGGCCGCCTTGGACAAACTCAGCGACGAGGAATTGGAGAAGCCGGCTCCCGAATCGCTACAACGTTTTGCTCCCACGGTCGGCGGCATGTTCGCCGGGCAAAGCATGCATTGGATGATGCATGCCGGACAATGGGCCGTCATTCGCCGGAAGCTGGGGCGTAAACCGCTGTTTTGATCGAGCGCCTCCGCGCAATGCCTTTTCATCACCGCTTTCGGGAGCATGTCCGGTGAAGTCAACCTGGATCGGAATCGCGGTCGCCACCGTCGTGCTCTACGTGTGGGGCTTTTTGTACTGGGGAGCCATCGGGTTGCCACAAACCTCGTGGCAGACCAGTTCGGATGACTCTGCCGCCGCGCAGGCCCTGCGGGAACATTTTCCCGAAAACGGTGTCTACCACGTTCCGGCCATGCACCACGATAAAGAGACACTCGAAAAGTTATTCGAAGCCGGTCCCATTGCCATGGTGCATATCGTGGACAAGGATGGCGGACCGACGATGGATTCCGCCATCATGATTTGGGGCTTCGTGTTGAATTTCGTGGTGGTGTGCCTCATCGCGCTGTTGCTCCGCCAACTGTTGCCGGCACTGCCCACTTATACGGAGCGGCTGCGTTTCACCACGTTGGCGGGGATTACGGCGGCGGTGCTGATCGACGTGGGAGACATTGTGTGGTGGAAGATTGCCTGGATTTGGAAACTTTACCAGGCTTTCTACGATGTCTCCGCTTGGTTTGTCGCGGGTCTAATTTTGGCGGCATTCATCAAGCCGACGGCGAGAGCCGCTATGAATGCCACCACATGACCTCATTCGTGGACCGACGGTAGGTTCGTACGTCCATGATTTCCTCACGTCATGTAGAAGCGATTTAAGCGTTTCTCATTCGATTTTCAGAAACAATCGATACCATCGCCGTAACCGGGCGTATGGATACTTTCCTGAGGAAATGTTCTCGTTCCCTGGTTGGATGCCAACCGGGATCCTTTGCAAGCGATGCGGCCTGGCACACCCAAAATCCTCTGAAGAACTTCTCGCTTGGTCAGTGCGAAGCGCGCGATCGGCTTCCGTCTTTTTGCGAGATTCTGCCGCGCGTGCCACGGAAGCGTAGAATGGATAATGAAGCCTGCCCGGAGTTTCTCGGGCCTTATCTCGCCATTTGACGCAAAGGATGATGCGATGAAACGCCAACCAACTTCCTTGGCCACGGAAAACTCGCACTCCGTGGAAGAGATTGAAATCCGAGGCCACATCGTTGATAGCCTCATCCTGCCGAAGATTCTGGATGTGATCACGTCCTTCGGCGGGCAGTTCAGCATCAAGCATATCGATATTGGCCATGCCCGAACCGATCCCAGCCATGCCGTGGTGGAAGTCCGCGCACCGGACGAAGCCACCTTGGAAGAGATCCTCGCACAGGTTTGCGATCACGGGGCAGTCCCCACCTCCCAGCACGACTGTCAGCTCCAGCCCGCCGATATCCCGGGCACGTTTCCTGAAGGGTTTTATAGTACGACGAATCAGCGGACGGAGATCCGCTGGGAAGGCCGGTGGATCCCCGTGCAGGACCAGGAAATGGATTGTGGCGTCACGGTGGATACCGCCGGTCCTACCGCGCGTTGCCTTCCCATGACGGAAGTTCATAAGGACGACCTGATCGTGGTGGGGCATGCCGGCGTGCGGGTCTTTCCCGAAGAACGCCACGTGGAACGGCATGCGTTTGAATTCATGAGCAGTGGGGTCTCTACCGAAAAGCCCAAAGGGGTCATGGTCCGCGAGGTGGCCCAAGAGCTGTTCCGAAACCGGGAAGCGGGAGAGAAAACCTTGTTCGTGGGCGGCCCTGCCATCGTGCATACCGGCAGCGGGCCGTACCTAGAGCATCTCATTCGCGAAGGATTCGTGAATGTTCTCTTCGCGGGGAATGCCCTGGCGACTCACGACATCGAGCACGCGCTGTTCGGGACGAGCCTCGGCGTGCATCTGGACGAGGGCAACATCGCGGAAGCGGGCCACGAACATCACTTGCGGGCGATCAACCGCCTGCGCCGTGCCGGCAGCATTCCCCAGGCTGTGGAACAAGGTCTCTTGCAAAGCGGCGTCATGTACGAATGCGTCAAGAATGACGTGCCGTTTCTGCTGGCTGGGAGCATTCGGGATGATGGCCCTCTGCCGGAAGTCGTGACCGACGTCCTTGAAGCGCAGCGCCGCATGCGCCAGATGGCCAAAGGGGTCACATTTTGCCTCATGGTGGCCACGACGTTACATTCCATCGCGGTGGGCAATCTTTTGCCGGGCTGGGTCAAGGTTGTGTGCGTGGACATCAATCCTTCCACGGCAATTAAGCTGACCGACCGGGGTTCGATTCAAACCATCGGTATCGTCACGGATGTGCAACCCTTCCTGCGTTCGCTGGTGGAAGAGTTGACGGCGCTCGAGTCGGGCCAGTCGTCCACCGGAGGTTAGGCCGTTGGACCAACCGCCGCGCATCTTGATGTGTCCGCCCACGTACTTTGGCATTGAATATGAGATCAATGCCTGGATGAGCCGCAGCCGTCCCAGCGACCACGCCGAAGCCACGCGGCAGTGGCAGGCATTGCGTGAAGTCTTGGTGCGGGTGGGCGCCAGCATTGAAGAAGTTCTTCCCGTGAAGGAACTACCTGACCTGGTGTTCACGGCCAATGCGGGATTGGTTTTTCGAAACAAGGTCGTTCTATCGAAATTCCTCCACCCGCAACGGCAACGCGAAGAACCCGTCTTCTCTGAGTGGTTCATGCAGCATGGTTTCGAAGTCGTGCCTCCGCCCGAAGGAATCTCCTTCGAAGGTGCCGGGGATGCGCTTTTTTGCGGAGAGACACTTTTCGCCGGATACCGTCTCCGCAGCGACGCGAGTGGCCATCAACGAATCGCCGAGACCTTGGGCTGCCGAGTCCTGCCGCTGGAACTGGTGGATCCCTATTTCTATCACCTCGACACATGTTTTTGCCCCATCGATCGAGAAACCGCTTTGTACTACCCTCGCGCGTTCGATGAGTACGCGCGACGGGCCCTCCAAGAAGCGATACCACGACTCATTGCCGTGGAGGAACCGGATGCCCGGCGGTTCGGTTGCAATGCGGTGGTGGTGGGCCGCCATGTCGTGACCAACACCGGCTGTGAATCGCTTCACCACCAACTGCGGGAACATGGATGCGAACCGTGGGCCACGCCTTTGGATGAATTCCTCAAGTCCGGAGGCAGCGCCAAATGTTTGACACTCCGCCTGGACGGCGAAGACGCCGCCACTTGGAAATTCGAGACCACCTAATCACGATCCGCTTTGCGCCGTCTTGAGCTGAGATTCAATCTCTCTGGCGCGACGGTAATCTTGTTCCGCCAAGTCGGCCCGGCTCGCGGTGGCAAACGAACGGATTAAGATAGCAATACTCCCGAATGTTGGGTATTTTTCCGCGGCTGGATTCCCATTCATGAAAGAAGAGCAAGCCACCAAGATTGGAGAACAGCGTGTGAATTCTCCAGACGGTTCGGGGGCATTTCGTCCCGAGTGTTGGCTGGACGAGCATGGCGACGCGCTGTTCGCTTTCGCCTTTTCCCGGATTCGTGACCGGGCAGCCGCGGAGGACCTCGTTCAGGACGCATTCGCGGCAGCTCTAGCCAACTTGGACGGCTTTTCCGGAAATTCGTCACTCCGCACTTGGTTGACGGCGATCCTCCGCCGCAAGATTTACGATTATTACCGCGACGCAGCGCGAAAGGGCTTTTCCGAACTGGCGACGGATTTGCCCGACGGCTCAGCGGAATCGGCCCCGCGCGGCCACCAGGTCCGCAAACGTTGGCGCGGGGATCCGGCCTGGCATTTCGAACAACGGGAATTTTGGCGTGTCTTTGATGACTGCCGGGAAAAACTCCCCACGACCCTGGCGGGGGCATTTGTGATGAGGGAAATGGACGGCCTCACCACGGAAGAAGTTTGTCAGATTTTGGGCATTTCCGCGTCTAATCTTTCGGTAAGGATCTTTCGCGCTCGGGCCCTGCTCCGCCAATGCCTGGAAGACCGCTGGTTTGCCCGAGAGGGAAAATGAAACACGTTATCCGCTTTTTTTCCGGCCTAAAGCTGATCCTGACGTTGCGCTGTGACGAGTCGGAGCGTCTGATTTCGAAATCCATGGATGGACAGCTCGCTTTTGCCCAGCGTTGGGCCTTGCGGATGCATTTTGTCACTTGCTACGTATGCCGGCGGTTTAAGCGCCACCTTTCGATCCTGCGTGACGCGGCCCAGCTTCGAGCGGAAAACTTGGAATCTGAACTCAAAGTCTCCCCGGGTTTGTCCCCAGAGTCGCGGCAGCGAATCGCCACGATTTTAGAACGTCGCTCATCCGAGTAGAAGCTCACGTTCGGTTTATGCGGGACATCTCCAATTGCAATTCCACGCGAGACGATGTCCGTGTTTTGAGATGTTTACCAACGAAAAAACGCTGACGCCTCTCGCTTGGGGAGACGCCAGCGCATATCGTGTGGAGCAGGGCTGAAAGTGGGTCGAATTCTAGGCGAGTCCTGTTTTCATGCTGTGGAATCCTGGCTGATGAAACTCGCGGTGGATGGCACTGTGGGCATAATCGCCGCTGGTGACACCCTCTAGAATTTCCATTCAGCCCGGGCAACCACTCCGTCGAAAGTGATGGTTTCGCCCAGATCCTCGAAGCTGTTGTCTTGGACCGCTTCGATGAACTCATCGGGCCGAACCATGTTGAACCAGCCGCTGACGACGTATCCCAGGGTGATACGGGCATGTCCACCCTTCATCACCCAGCCGCCGCCGAGTTCCAATTCCAGATTGGTGACAATGCGTTCGCCTTCCCAACCGGTATCGACGATCACCGGATCGACGCTCTGGCCCTGGAAGTATGTAGCGCCCATGTCGCCACCGAGGAAACTGGCCCCAGCACGCCCGTACATCATCAGACCGCTGTTGCGGGAATGTTTCTCGAAGTCGAGGCCCAACCGGGGGCCGAACCCTTCGAAGCTGACATCGGTATTCACTGTTTCAGTAATCAGGTTCGAGAGCGTGGAGCGAAATTCTTCCTCCAAGCGCCCGTAGCGGGCACCGATGGAGTAGTTTAAGGCGAACTGCGGACCAGAGAGCAGAATACCGCGATAGTCCAAGTCGATCGTTTCGAAATCGACGCTGTACGCGGCTTCGCCTCTTAGGAAAACGGTTCCCGCGCTGGTGCTGCTGGGATGCGCCACCAGGGAGCGAATCGTGTCCGTCGTGGTACTGACGCTGTTGAACGTGCTGCTTTCGAATTTCGTGTAGGCGACCACCAAGCTGCTGGACTCATCCCCCGCGAGCGTGAAACCGGCACGGAAGGCCAACTCGCCGTCCGGATCCACGACTGCCGTGGGGCCGATTTGCACGGCGGGAATCGTACCGGCGGCGTCCGCGGGAACCGCGAAGGCAACTTCCACGTCACGTGGCCGCAAGAAGAGCCCTTCAAAAAAGAAGCCCGTGCTATGTCGCCAGTCTTTTGGGCAACTCTCCTTGCACTCACAACCGCTTGATTTGGTGCCGCAAGATCCACAGCCGCAACCGCCGCTCTTCACGCGCACCGACGACTTCACGGTGGTTGACGGGGCATACGTGGTCTGAACCGCCTCGCCGTGGCTCGGGATCGCCGGCGATGTCGAAGGAGCTTGAAATTCAGGCAGCGACCAGCGATAGGATGGTTGCTGTTGTTGATGACTTACCGGCTGCACTTGCGAATCCACGGGGAGGTCCGCTGCCAAACTGGCGGGCTGTTTCAGCGAAGCGGATACCGTGCTTCCCGGAGCCGGCGGCGCCGGTGCGTTTGAACCCGATTCGACCGTGTGGTCCCAAAAGCCGGCCATGTCCGTGGTACCCGGTCGAGCCGCGGCAGCCGGATTCTCCGAGAACCGGTAGGAAAGCTGTCCGGCGGCGGCTTGCTTTACGGTTTTTTTCGCCGTGCCAATAGCGGAGCGGATTCTTCGCACTCCGGAAGGAGCGGATGCGTCCGTCTCATAGGCGACCGGGATGACGTTCCCTGGATCGTCCGGTGAAGACGTTTCGTACACGGCAGGCGCCACCGCGCCGGGCCAGTTTTCGGGCCGCGCCGCGGCGGGCAAAGAGCCGGCGGGTGTCACATGCGGCGTTCCGGGATTCAAGGGCTGGTGCTGCCCAGGTTTTCCTCCCGCTTCCGCCAACTTAGCGGGGGGCGTCATGCCCGTCAGGCGGGCCTGAATTCCCATGGGAAAAACGGATTTGCTCTCGCTTCCGGAAACAGGATGGTTCCGCCAAGAGCCCATCCCATTTTGTGATTGCGCCTGGAGTGCCTGCAGTGATGCCAGGACAACCGACACAACGGTGATAATCGTGATCTTCGGCTTCATGAAATAACCCCCCATAAACATTACCGCAGGCATATGCGTTGCAAGTGTTATCGGCGGCACTTTCATGTCCAACGAAAAAAACCGTTGGAAGCGGCATTCTCATGCTATTTTGCCTAGTCGCTGCTCTCTCAACATTTGCTTCAGAATCGGGGCATTGGGAAGAAAAAGTCCCGGAAACCCGCTGAGATACGCTGCCATGACTTCTTCTGACGAAGCCAAACGCTTATCCAAACTTGTTGCGATCCGTGTCGGATACATCGCTGCTCGCCGACCAACTGTTATTTTTTGGTTCGCCTTCGCTCATGCGATCATAGCTTGACAAGTTCGTGCTCCGGTTGGCGGTTCATGCAAAAAGACATGAAAATTCGTGAAGATTTCGGCAGTAAATCAGATTTTGTGGGAACAATTCCCTATTTCATACGTCTTTACTTGTGAGGGAAGTGGCGTGGATCGCTATTCCACGCCATTCGGTGGGAAGCCCGCCGTCTGCGGCATGACGGCGGGCTCCTACTGATGAGCCCCGATTTCCTCCCCCTCTCGTTGCCGTCCCTCCTTTACCAGTCTCGCGTTGATAGCGCCTTGGCTGAGGATCGCCCTTGATGGCGACCGACTTCTTCTCGCTCCCGCGCCGATTTTGGGCGGGAAGACGCTGCTTCCGACCAACCATGCTGGCTGTTCAACTTTGGTATGGCGGCGCGCGTCGCTTGCCATGTGGTTTGCGAGATCGAACGGCTGCGATTTCGGCTGGTTCGACTCCCTAGTAGCGACACGGTCTACCGTCCCTGATTTTGCTGGGGAATTTTTTGCGAATCCTACGACAGAGCGTTATACTCAGCCCGCTGATATGCGGTTTTCGTTCGCAACCCGTAAAGAAATGGTGTGGACCAGTAACGGCTACGCATACATGCCCCGTGGGACCGTCAACCTTGGAGAAACGTAAGATGCGCATGAATCACCTCGTCGCTTTGGCCGTCACCGTATGTGGTTTGGTTTGCGTTCCATCATCCCAATCACGGGCAGCTCTATTGGCCTTTGAAGATTTCGAGGATTACGATCCAGGCGCGCTTCTACACGAAGCCAACGGCGGAACTGGGTGGTCCGGAGGCTGGAATATCTTGGAAGAAAGCCAGGCGGAGGTCACGATCCTTGATGCCGGCCTCGTCTATAACGCGGGCGAGGTCTTCATTGATGGAGGAGCACGGGCCGCCTCACTGGCAACGGCCGGGATTTCCGGCGCTCCAGTGCTGGGCAACCGTCCGCTACAAGCCAATCCGCAGGGCACGATCTACTACAGTTTCTTGTTCGAGTCGTCCTCCATGGTGCAAGGGGATGACGACTTCATTCAATGGGGGTTCAACTCGGAAAACGCGAACCCGGTCATCAGTGTGGGCGAACGCCCGGGTGGTCCCCTCGGCGCTCCCGACTTCTTCTCCCGTGCCAGTACGGCTTCTTCCGTTCCGCCGACGGCTTGGGCAGAGATTGGCGCGGAGAATGACGTGACCAATTTCATGGTCGCGCGGGCCAGTAAAAATGGCTCGGCGGGAGATAATTATGACACGGTCGAATTGTGGGTGAATCCGACCACTCTGAATCCATCCGATGCGGATGCCATCGTGTCCACCGCGGATACGGGTATCGATAACTTGCAGGAATTCCTCGTTCGCGTGGCATTTTTGGAGGACGGAGATAACTACAACTTCGACCGCATTCGGGTAGGAGAGTCGTTCGCCGACGTGATGTCCGACGCCCCCCCTCCGACACCGGGTGATTTCAATCAAGACGGGGCAATTGATCTGGCCGACTTCGATGTCATGCGGAACAACTTCCTGGACGGGACGACCTTTGCCGAGGGAGACATGAATTTTGACGGGCGGGTCGACCTGCGTGATTTCTCCGCCTTCCGCGACGCGTTTCAAGCGGCCAACGGAGCGGCAGCCGTGCCGGAACCCTCGGCCTGGATTCTTCTGGCCTTGGGCTTTCTCGCGGTGTTGCACGGCCTCCGCCGCCGGTCACACCGTGCCTGATATTCTCTCTGCCTCTTCGCCAATCTTTACCTCAGGGAGAAAACACCGTGAACGCCCTAACCCGTTTCGCCAGCATGTTAATTCTGGCCTGGTCCTGCTGCTCGTGGGGCTTCGCGCAAGGCGTCTCCGATTGGGATGTCCCCGGTCCGGCGGACTGGAACGTCGACGATCATTGGACCAGTTCTTTCGGCGCTTTCGTACCCACGGCGGACTTCGGCGATAGCGCCCGGATCAATAACGGCGGGACCGCTGCGGTTCAGTCCCAAGTCCCCAATGTGTCCGGGTTGAACGTCAACAACGGCCGGCTGGAAATCGGCGGAGGAGGTTCCCTAGGCGTCTTGGGTGATGCTTCCATCGGACCGGGCGGCTCGCTGAATTTAAGCGGAGACGCAGCCTTTTCTGTCGACTTCAATTTGAACAACGCCGGCACGCTCCGCGTCGAAGGCGGTCAAGCGCAAGCCCAGATCCAGGATGACTACGACCAAAGTGGTACGCTGGTCGCCGCCTTGACGGGGAATAGCCATGCTCCACTGAATGTGGGCCAAACGGCCCGGTTGTCGGGGACACTTCGCGTGGAAACGGTGGGCGTGACTCCTGAATTGGGGCAACAATGGACTCTGTTGGAAGCGGGCACTCTTGAAGGAGTCTTTGAAAGCGTGGAGTCCGCGCCAGGGGCGGAGTTGCCTCGCGGAATGCGGTTCGGTGTGGTTTATGACCAGTCCGCCGGCACGGCTTCCTTGGCCGTGGATAACGTGTTGACGTTGACGGTGGATCGGCAAAGCGGTGACACCACCATCGCAAATGTGCTGGGAGATCCCATCGAGCTCACGGGGTATACCTTGGAATCCCCACAGGCATTGCTGTCTCCTAGCGGGTGGTCGAGCGTGGCCTCCAATGGGCAGGCCGAAGGCTGGAGTGAGGCGAACCCCACGCCGGCGCACCTGGCCGAACTCAACTTGACCGGTAGCCGCACTTTGGCCGTGGGCGATACCATGAATCTGGGCAGCCCCTACAACGGTGGGGCCACCAAAACCCAGGACGAGAGGGTCGATTTCGAGTACGTCACGGCGGACGGCAGCGTCGTGAAAGGTGCCGTGGAATTCGTGGGCGCGATCAACGATTTGGTGCTCGTCGTGGATCCAGAAACGGGAGACGCCGCGATTCGCAATCTATCGCGTTTCATCGGCGCGCCCGAAATCACGGGCTACAGCATTCTCTCGGATTCCGGGTCTCTGACGCCTGGAGATTGGGAGAGTTATCAAAGCTCGGGCGTGGCGGGGGAGGCATGGAGCGAAGCCAATCCCACGGCGGAGCATCTGAGCGAACTGAACCTCACCGATTCGACGGCCTTTCCGCGAAACACGGTGCTCTCCTTGGGAAGCGTATTCGACCCACAAGGCGAACAAGACTTGGAATTCGAATATTTGACCGCTGCCGGCGAAGTATTCTTGGGCACAGTGGAATATGCCGCTTTTGATATTGTATCTCCTGGACTATTGGGAGACGCTAACGGAGACGGCAGAGTGGACCTAGCAGACTTCACGGCGCTCAAGGACAACTTCGGCACCGGCACCATGCTAGCCGAGGGGGATTTTGACAGCGATGGCGACGTGGATCTGGCCGATTTCCAAATTTTGAAAGATAACTTTGGAAGCGTCGCCGTCCCGGAGCCAGCTTGCTGGTTGCTGTTCGCCGCGATGGGCGGTTTTCTCCTAGCGGTCAGCCGCCGACATTGATGGATTAGTAGAAAAACTGATTGAGACAGAGGTTTTCCAAAACCAGGAATCATTGCCGTATAGCAGGCTGTTGATTTACTCACCAGCCTGCCGCATCACAGGAAGTGATACTCAAAATGGCGACGTAAGTCGCTATTTTGCGAGCCGGGAGCAGCTTGGCTGCGCCAGTCTTGGCTAACCCGGCGGCGAGGGTTGAAAAACGCCACGAAGGCGTTTTTCAACGGACTGATGGACGTAGGCTGACGAACATCCTTCAAGAATTGCATCCCGAGCGCTTCGTCGTCCGCGACAACTGACCCGAACAGCCCGCCATCGGCCGCGCTGTTGGTGTCACATCCCAACCCATTCGCTCGCATGCGACTTTCCGCCGAAGGAGTGCAGGATGAGAAGAACGCTTCAAGTCTGGCGACGTGGATTCACGCTCGTCGAACTGCTGGTCGTAATCGCCATTATTGGTGTATTGGTGGCCCTCTTGCTGCCGGCGGTCCAATCCGCGCGAGGCACGGCGCGCCGCGTGCAATGTGCCAATCAATTGCGTCAGATGGGGCTGGCCCTGCAAAATTACAGCTCCCAGCATCGCGGGTTCTTTCCCATGGCGTCCCCGGGGGCTTCCTCGGAAGTCTCCGGACGCACGGAAGTGGGGCTATTTGCCCATATGCTGCCGTTCTTGGAGCAGGGCAACATTCATGACCAGCTTCCGATCAGTGGACGGGACATTCAAAACACACCGCGTTGGACGGTCATCTCCGCGTACATCTGCCCGGATTGGCCGCATCCAGTGGTCTACGGCGGGCCGGGGATCCCCGCCCAGTTTTCATATCAAGAAGGGGCCATCACCACCTACCAAGGTGTGGGCGGTGCCATGAAACGGGGCGTGCAGTTTACGGACCGCACATTCGGCCCGATGCCGCATAACGGCATGTTTGGCTGGGACGTCGCGAGGCAGATGGCGGATGTGGAGGATGGCCTGAGCAATACCTTCGCCATCGGGGAATTCGTGCAGATTGACCGCGTGGGCGGCGTCTACGAAGAACCTCCAGGGAATGTGCGTCCGTGGATTTTCGCCGGAAACGACGGTTTGGCCAGCTACTCTTTCAAAGTTTTGGAGATGCCTCCCAACATCGAGGTCGACCGAGGAGGGGACGGCATCCCCTTCAATCATCTGCCAATGGGCAGTTTCCATCCAGGCGGTCTGCATTTCGTGCGGGGGGACGGCAGCGTCCAATTCGTCAACAACTCGATCAATTTCGAGGTCTACCAGGCACTCGCCACCACCGACGGCGGCGAAGCCCTCGGTAGCGAATCTTGATGGCGAATTCAACCCCGGACATTTTTCATGATTTCGGAAACGTATCGCATTTGGTCGCGGCGCGACTTACCCCAAGTTTAGGGAAGCCGTCATGGACGGACGCCTGTCGAATTCTTTGAATCGTACGATCCGACGACTCGCCGTGTTGGGACTGATGACGGGTATCTTATCCTGCGGCCAGGACCTGCGCTTGGTGCCCGTGGAAGGGAAGGTTCTGTATCGCGGAAAGCCGCTCGAATTCGGCAGCGTGCTTTTCCAGCCTGCCTCGGGCCAGCCCGCCCGGGGCAAAATCCAGCCGGATGGTACGTTTGTCCTCTCCACGTTCGACGAAGGGGACGGCGCGATGATCGGCAAGAATCAAGTGCGGATCACTTCCTTCGAGGCGCAACGCCCAGGAGCCCCGCCTCCTTCCGGGGGAGAACTGGCTTTGGGAAAATCGTTCATTCCCCGCAAATACAGCAGCTTCGGCAGCAGCGGCCTCGAGGTTGAAGTTTTGCCCGAAGGGAACGAGCCGTTCATCTTCGAACTCGACGACGAGTAAATCGCGGAAACGCCATTCGCCTAAGTCGTGCAGTACTTCCCACACGCGGCCTTGCCAGCAGGCGGTCGCCCAGTCGAGGCAAAGCCCCCAGCCGAAGTCTTCGCTTTCACCCATCGCGACGCTGGCGTGATAGAGATAGTCGCGTGCGAATCCGGCCACCGTCGAACTCGACCACGGCCAACTGAGGCGGGTTGGCGACTTCCACCGGTAACTTGCCCTGCCGATGTGCCTCCGCACGCGCCTGCTGCGCCTCGGCAAGATCCCTGCCGCATTGCTGGGCGACACGGCCCACATGCCGACCGCTGATCGGAACCTCGCCGACTTTTTCCAGCACCGCCGCGGCCCGTTCGAACGATCGCGTTTCCGCCACCACGATCGCCACCTTCGCGCGCACGCTCGGGCTGAGCGCGTCCCGGCTCAGACCCAGCCGTTCACGTTGAGGGAAAAAAAGACCGCCGACATTTTCGGCAATAGCAGCGAACCTCGCTCAGCTCGACCTCTCCGTCGAGCGAGTGAACCGCCTTGGGTTTTCTCTCCGACCGACATTCACGGTCGCAACCGGGACAGCGAAACGCCTGCGGCAGCCGCTCCCCTGAGACGCGACCAACGCTTGCTGAACTCGGCCGGCCAATTCCCTGCCCAACCCATGCCCGATCCATTCCATCTCGGAAAAACGCATCCAGTCGAGGGCGCTCTCATCCTCCGCGGTCCGCTCCCGCACCAACTCTTCCAACAACCGCGACGAACTTCTCGACTCGCTTATCAACCCCTCCTTGGGCGTGTTTTGAAATTCGCTTTCAGCCCAAAGGGCGCGCGAATCGTCTCGTCGCGAGGCGTGCGAAGCAGGCGAATCCACGAGATTCGGCGATGCAGCAC
>JANQPP010000042.1 GCA_028289405.1 Pirellulales bacterium | reverse complement strand
GGCTGCCCGAACTGGCACCCGCCAGGGAGTTGGCCCGATGAGCCCGGTCGATGAAAGCCTGATCAGCAAGTTTGGCCTGCCGGCTGGCAGTCCCAAGGGATCACCATTGGATGAAGTCGATCTGCGTCCGCCCGAGTACAAGGCGTACGGGATCGACCCCCAGGCTCGCCCCTCCAATGCCATGCTCGATCTTTGGCTGGTCAGCGGCAACGAGCGGGCCTTTGCTTACACACACCTCTACGATGCCGAGTTCGATCCGTCGCAGGGCATTGTCTTGGCGTTTTCGGATCACCAGGTCACGGTCCAGGGGCGGCATCTGCGGGAATTGTACCGGGCGTTGAAGCGCCATCGCGTGGTGTACGTGTGGGAAGCGGATGAACCGACGGTGCGGCTGCTGCCGGACTCCGCGCCGGTCGTCACGCGCATTCTCATTCAGTCCCAGCGCGAGATCCTCGCGGCCAGCCAGCGGTAAGCATTCGGGAAATCACCGATCAATGTCGGCATTCGACGGTTACGTGGAAACGGTGCGTCGGCATAGAATCAGACGCTCGCGGAAGTAATCCAGCCATCAAGCCCACGACGGTTTTCCGGTAATCCACCCCACGTGAAAGGGCAGCCATGTTCAATCGTGTCTATGGTGAAAGTGATTTTCGAGCGATGATGGATCAAGTCACGGCGCAGGCCGAGGCGGGGACCCCGCCATCCACGGCGGAGCTTGGCAAGTTGCTGGCCACGGCAAGCAAGGAAGAAGTTGCCCACCTGCTGTCTCCCTATTTCCACCGGAAACCGAACGAACAGGGAATTCTTGCCGCCTTCCTGGCCCATGAACTTTCCGGGGATGAAGCCTTGAAGACGCTGGCTACCGAATACTGCGGGCGTTGCATTGACGCGAGTTCGGAGTGGGAGCTTTTGGTCTACATCCTGTTTTCTAACCTGGAAATCGTTCCGCGAGAGTTTCGAGACGCACTGCGGGAGGCAGTCCATTCAGATGACGCGCGCCTGCGTGTGACCGCCGCTCCATGTGCTCTTTCCATTGCCGGTGAATTTGACTCGCT
>JANQPP010000034.1 GCA_028289405.1 Pirellulales bacterium | reverse complement strand
CGACAGACTCGGGGTATCGGCTTACGGATGCGGGCCGCCGGAAGGCCGCCGCCATCGTGCGGTCGCACCGGCTATGGGAAAGCTACGTGGCCAAACATTTCCCCCTACCGGCGGACCATCTGCATGGAACCGCCGCCCGGGCGGAACACTTTATTGATGGCCGACTACGAGAGGAGTTGGCCGGTGAGCTGAGCACGCCACTTCACGATCCGCACGGAAAGGAAATTCCGCCAGAGGACCGACAAGCCGAGACCGAAAATGAATGACGCCTCGGCTACGCGCGGGAAAGGAACGCGGCGGTGCGGGTGTCCACTTTGATGACTTCCCCTTCGGCCAAGTATTCCGGCACTTGTACCACGAGGCCCGTTTCCAGCGTGGCGGGCTTGGTGCGGCCCGTCGCCGAGTTGCCCTTCACGCCGGGATCGCACTGCGTCACTTTGAGCTCGACCGTGGGCGGAAGCTGTAGCCCCACGCATTCATCGTTGTAAATCAGGGCCAGAATCCCCTGGAGGGATTCGGTCAGGTAAAGCGCCTCGTCGCCGTGATCCTCTAGCGGCAAGGAATATTGGTTGAAATCGGTCTGATCGAGAAGATGCAGGTGCGTGGCGTCCGCGTACATGAAGTTGGCCGCCCGTCGCTCGAAGTCCGCTTCATCGAGTGACTCTCCGCCCCGCAGGGTGATGTCAACTTTCTGCTTGCTGACCAGATTCCTCGCGCGAAACTTGTAAAACGTACTGGCCCCACGCGCGGAGGGGGACTGCACTTGAACTCCTTCGATGAGGCAAGGCGCGCCCTGGTAATTCACAACCGCGCCGCTTTTGATGTCTTTGGCGATCATGCAAGCGATCCGACTTTAGACCGGGCGAAAAATACTCCGCGACGAACAATCCTTGCACATGAAAATAGCCTGTGGCTGAGCCAGTGATTCTTCTCTAATAAAATTCACCGGCCTGGGGATCGATGCCGATGCCGTCCGTGAGGCGGGCCAACGCGTTCAGCACGATCAACAGCGCCCCGGGATCAAGCAGATCGTCCGATTCCTCGGATTGTTCGCCCACATATTCAAAATGCAGCAGATCGAACCGCGCGTCGCACGCTTGCATGAACTTTAGCCGCTCGTGGTCCTCGGCGGTCTCCATCTGTTTATCCCATTCATCGGCCCATTCCTGGCATTGGTCTCGGACCTCGTCCCCCTCAAGATAACTGACGTCGAGCGCCGAGAAATCATCAGGTGCGATGAGCGTCATGAACGCGAGATTCCCCTCTTCGTCGGCGATGGAGTTGGAAAGTTCGAAATGCTCTCCTAGATCCGACAGGGCCGCCCGTACTCGTTCCAACGAAGGCCGCTGCGCGGACTTGAACAGCACGAAATAAGTCTCGCGCCAGGCGTAATCAGGGCGTTCAAAAGTCGACACGTTCCAACCTCCAGTTTTCGCCGGGAACTTTCGCGGTGAGGGTTTTGTACCAGGCTACGTGGATTGTAGGAAACCGTCGAATGTCTTGTCCGCGAAAAAATCTTGGGAAGGCCCAAAAAACGTGCGGTCGGGGTCTTGGCTCAAGACCAGCTCGGAGGCACGTCGTCATCCGTTCCCGCGTGCCACGACTCAATCGACTTCAGCATGCCGTCCCGCTCCGTGTGGCTGGCCCACACCGATTCTCCTTGATCCAGGCGAATTTCGTATTGGCCTTCCCGTTCGCAATCTTCATGGCCGCAAAAATGTGGCGTATTGCTGATCCAGATCACGCGGTAAAGCGGCACATGCTTGTCATCCACCATGCAGAAAATGGACATGGCATTGCTCCTCATCCGTTATACGCAATCTCCATCGGGCGGAAGAACAATCTGCTTCAACCCGCCAATTCCTTGGATCGCCGCGTCGCGGCTTGGACCGCCTCGATCAAAGCGCCCCGTACGCCATGCTGTTCCAAAATTCGTAAACCGTGAATCGTGGTTCCCCCCGGGCTCGTCACCTGCTCCTTCAGGGAACTGAACGGTTGTTGAGTGTTCAAGATCATCGTGGCCGCGCCACGCAAGGTCTGCGCCGCCAACTGCGTGGCCACCCCGCGCGGCAATCCCATCAGCGTTCCGCCGTCACTCAACGCTTCCGCGATCAGAAACGCGAACGCGGGGCCGGAGCCGGAAAGCCCGGTGACGGCATCCAACAACTCCTCGGACAGTTCATGCACGATGCCCACGGACTCCAGAAGCCGCTGGATCAGTTCCCGGTCTTCGGGTTTCGCGGTCTCCGAGGCGCAGTAACCGATGGCCCCTTCACCTTCCAGACAAGGCGCGTTGGGCATCATGCGGATCAGGCGCGAATTGGAGCCCAAGGTCTCACGCAATACCTTGAGCCGGATGCCCGCCATCATCGACACGAACAGGATGTTTTCTGGATGCGCGGCATGCTCCTTGAGCTCACGGAGCACATGTTGGCAGACTTGCGGCTTGACCGCCAAAAACAGCACTTCCGCCTCCGCCACGACATCGGAGTTATGGGCATGGACCTTCGCGCCAGGCAATTCTTGAGCGAAGCGTTCCCGTGCCGCTGACGCAGGGTCACTTGCCGAGATGTTCTGGGCGGCCACTAGCCCACGCTGCAGGAACCCGCGAGCGAGCGCCGTGGCCATGTTGCCGGCCCCGACGAATCCCACTTTTTTTGAGATCATCACCGGCCCCAAGTCGCCCCAGTATTCATGGTCGTACGTGATGGCTTCATTGGTCTTTATCGTAAGGCAAACCCTGGCATGGAACAACGGGATGGCATCTGGACTCGTGGCCTTGTCGGGTTGCGCAAAATTAGTCGATTTCGCGAATTTTTCATCCTGCATCCACCTTTGTTCACCCAAGCTTCCCATCATTTATCGCGGACAAAAGACGTAATAGCTGCGAGTGAGCCCAAGATTAAATCGTGCATGGCTCCGTCACACCTTGAGCCGATCGATCGAGAGGCATTGAAAGGCTGGTGTTTCGTCTTTTCACGGGGAGTGGCTTGCTTGACCATGCCCATGGACTGGGATACGGTGCAACAAGCTGCAAACCCTTCTTAACCCTCCTTGATACCCGCCCATGAACATGCGAATTGCAACCTGCCTTGCGACCCATTTCCTGTCCTTGTGGATTTGTTTTCTCGCTTCCGGCGTAAGCCCGCTTTGCTTGGCCGAGGAAGGGGGAGCGAATCCTCCCTTGGCCGGCCACTCATCGCACGGCTCGGCCTTTAATGAAGGGCCGAGACAAAATGCCTACCTCATGGAAGGTACGGGCGATGTCCACCTCCCGATTTCCACGACCGATCCGCTGGCCCAGCGGTTTTTCGACCAAGGCGTGGGGCAATTGCATGGGTTTTGGTACTTCGAGGCCGAGAGGTCGTTTCGCCGCGTGGCCAGTTTGAATCCCGGTTGCGCCATGGCCTACTGGGGTCTCGCGCAAGCCAACATCGACAACGAAGACCGGGCACGGGAATTCATAAAAGAGGCAGTCGCGCGGCAATACAACGCCAGCCAACGTGAGCGGGACTGGATCAACGCCCTCGCCCGATTTCTCGGCGAGACTTCGGAGAAGAAGGACAAGGAACGCCGTCGGAAGTACGTTCGGGACATCGAGCAGTTGGTCCAAGACGACCCTAGCGATGTCGAAGCCAAGGCATTTTTGGCACTACAAATCTGGCGGAATTCACACAATGGCTGGCCGATTTCCAGCCATCAGGCGGTCGAGTCCTTGCTGCAGGATATCTTCCAAATCGCGCCCAACCATCCGGCCCACCATTATCGCATCCATCTGTGGGACCACGAAAAGCCGGCCATGGCCTTGCCGTCGGCGGCACAATGCGGTCCCGCCGCGCCAGCCATCGCGCATATGTGGCACATGCCGGGACATATTTACTCGCGTCTAGAACGTTACGCGGACGCCGTTAGGCAGCAGGAGGCTTCGGCCCGTGTCGACCATGCCCATATGATTCAGGACCGGGTATTGCCGGACCAGATTCACAATTACGCCCACAACAACGAATGGCTGATCAGGAATCTCAATTATTTGGGCCGAACACGGGCGGCGGTCGCTTTGGCGAAAAACATGGTCGAGCTTCCCCGGCATCCGCGTTACAACTCGTTTTCCCACGATGGCATGTGCAGCGCGAAGTATGGACGGCGACGGCTGGTGGAAACGTTGCTCCGCTATGAAATGTGGCAAGATGTCGTGGAATTGGGAGACACGCCTTACCTGCCACCGACGGAAATCCCGGAAGAGCAGATACGGCGGATCCATGCTTTGGGCATAGCTCATTTCCAACTCGGTGATGCCGAACAGGGTCGCCAGATGCTCGCCGATTTGGAGTGTAGACTTGCTAAGTTGGAGGCGGAAGAAAAAGCCTCCTCCGAAGGCGAAGACGCTGCTTCGGAGAGCGAGACTGGCGAAGATGCTTCCACTCCATCCGGTCAAGAATCGGATCAGGAGCCGAACAAGGACGACGATGAGGAACAGAAAGCCAAAGCCGAGAAGAAGAAACGGGAACAACTTCGTAAGACACTCAACAAAGCGTCGGGTGAGCTGCGCGTCCTGTCGGCGTTATCCAATGGCTGTTCCGAGCAAGCCTTGGTTGAATTAGAGAAGTTGGACGAACTCAACAAGGTCCGCAAGGCCCAATACTTTCTCGCGGCGGACAGCCAAGAAAAGGCGTTGGAAATCGCCCGAGAGACCGTGAAATCCGCGAAGAATCAAGTCGCGCCCTTGGCCGCGCTCGTGGACCTGCTGGAACAAGCCGGCAGGCCGGACGAGGCTCGGCAGTGCTTCGAGAAACTGCGAACCGTCGCCGCCCACGCGGATCTGGAAAGTCCGCCTCTGGCCCGCCTGCGAGATTTTGCCGAAGCTGGCGGCTACCCCGAAGACTGGAGGATCGTGCCTCCCATTGCCGAAGATCTCGGCCCGCCTATCGACTTACCCGAATTGGGGCCGTTCCGTTGGCATCCCCCGCAGGCGACAAGCTGGACCTTGCGAGACACTGAGGGGAACACGATGTCGCTCAAGGAGTACGAGGGCCGTCCCGTGCTGCTGATTTTCTATCTCGGCTTCGGCTGCTTACATTGCGTGGAACAACTGCATCTCTTCGCGGAGGAGGTCGCGGAGTTCGAGGAGTTGGGCGTTTCGCTGGTGGCGATCAGCACGGATAGCCAAGATGATCTTTTAAGGACCGTGGAAAACTATTCCAGCGACAAGGAATTCACGATTCCCTTGCTCTCCAATGCCAGCCTGGACGCGTTTCGTGCGTACCGAGCCTACGACGATTTCGAGCAGGTACCGCTGCATGGCACTTTTCTGATCGATGCCCACGGGGATGTCCGCTGGCAGGACATCAGCTATGATCCGTTTACCGATGTCAAGTTCCTGCTGGAGGAAACGCGGCGTGTCTTGGCCCAAGGCTCCGTAGCTCAGCAGCCGGAGGAGATCGCGAAGAGTCCCCGCGTGGCGGGCGCCGCGAGTGTCCCTTCATCGAATGTGAATCCCTAAAAAAAGTTCGAGGCAACCATGAAACGCCCCCTGATTCCCGAAGTCTCCATCGTCACCAACCGCCGCCGTTTTTTGGCCGCTAGTGGGCTGGCTACGGCGGGAACCTTGTTTCCAGCCTCCGCGAGAGCCGCCGAACCCTCCGCGCATGTGCCTAACCGCATCGCGGTTTCGACTTACTCGTTTTGGCATTTTCGAGGGGATGCCGTGCCGATCGAAACCTGCATCGAGAAGGCGGCCCGCATGGGGTTCGATGGCGTGGAAATTCTGCATGTGCAGATGCCCCAGGAAGACAACGCCTATTTGCAAAAGCTCAAGCAATTGGCGTTCGTGAACGGCCTTGACCTGTGCGGCTTCTCGACGCATCAAAGCTTCGTTTATCCTGACGCGGAAAAGCGGCAAAAAAACGTCGAGCACACGCAAAAGTGCATCGAGCTGGCGTATCGTCTGGGCATCCCCACCATTCGCGTCAACACGGGCCGCTGGGGCACGTCGAAAAACTTCGACGAATTGATGGCCAACCGGGGTATCGAGCCCCGCCTTCCCGGCTATACCGACGACGAAGGCTACAAATGGGTGATCGACGGCTTTGAGAAATGCATTCCCAAGGCCGAGGAATGTGGCGTCACCATGGGGCTGGAAAACCACTGGGGCTTGGGGCGCACCGCCGAGGGGGTGTTGCGAGTTGTCGAGGCGGTCGATTCCCCCTGGCTGCAAGTGACGCTGGATACCGGCAATTTTCTCGAAGACCCGTACGATCGCTTGGCGATGCTGGCGGATCGCGCCGTATTGGTGCAAGCCAAAACCTACTATGGCGGCGGTGAATGGTATTCGCTCGATCTCGATTATCCCCGCATCGCCAAGATCATGCGCAAGCACAACTATCATGGATACGTGTCGCTGGAATTCGAGGGCAAGGAAGATCCGGATGTCGCCGTGCCGAAGAGTCTGGCGCTGCTGCGCGATGCCTTTGGGAGCCGCCAGGCATGACCGGCGCGAAGGGACACAACTCACTTGTCCCCTTCCCGCGCTAGCCCCAAATTTTGGTAAAATTCCCACGTGCGATCCGCTACGGGACGTCTGGACATGATGATGCTGGTCGAGCGCCCGCAATCAGGGTCGTAAATACGGTAGTTCGGATGCCGCGTGGAAATGGGAATTCCCATGAAAAAGCCTTCTCCACAATCCATGCGTTCGCTATTGGGGGTCTTGGCCGAACGGCCTGACAACGCCGATTGGAGTCCCGCGGCGGACATCTACGAGTTCGCCGATGGCTGGCTGCTCAAGTTTGATCTGGCGGGAGTGCGCCTCGAGGATGTGCAGGTGGCCATCAAGGGCCGGCGGGTGACCGTTTCGGGAGTTCGCAAGGATCTTTCCTGCGAAGGAAATTCTCGCTGCTATTCGATGGAGATTTCTTACAACCGGTTCGAGCGCTCCCTCGATCTGCCGTGCGAAATCGAACAGGCCACGGTGGCCACCGAATATCGGGACGGCATGCTGCACGTGCGGCTGCGGCTGTCCTGCTGAATCACGACGTCTCATCTAGGCTTTCTGGTTGAACCATGACGGAACAAGCCGCTTCTTCCGGCATCTATCCCGTTCTTCCGTTGAGAAATAGCCTCCTGTTTCCGCAGCTCTTGATGCCTCTCATCGTGGGAAGAGAAAAATCGGTGGCGGCGGTCGAGGCCGCCGTGGCCAGCGAGGACAAAACGATTGTCGTCGTGGCTCAAGAAGATGCCGACGCGGACGAACCAACGCTGGAACAATTGTTCCACGTGGGGACGCTCGCGGTGATCAAGCGGCTCGATCGTGGCGACGACTCCGTGCAGGTCATCGTGCATGGCCTGGAAAAAGTCGCGCTGATCCAGGGCGAGCCGGTGGAAGGAGACACATACCTTTCCGTCAAAGTGGAGCGGCTCCCCAAGCCCGAAGACACGGACGCCGAGATTGAAGCCCTCCAGCGAGAGGTCCTCGAACTGGCGGGCAAGATTGTGGAACTCGCCTTACCCCAGGCCCAGGAATCGTTCTCCCAGGCCGTGCAGCAAGTGACCGAGCCGCTACACCAGGCATTTTTGCTGGCCACCATGGTCAGTCTCGACCTGGAAAAAGAGAAAAGGTTGTTGTTGGCGGAAAGCCGGCGGGAAGCCATGAAGCTGATGCATGAATTTCTCACGCATGAGCTTCAGGTCGCCGAACTGCGACACAAGATCGCCAGCCAAACGCAATCGGAAATGAGCCGACAGCAGCGGGAGTATGTCCTGCGGCAACAACTCCAGGCTATTCAAGAGGAGTTGGGAGAACAGAGCCCCGAAGAAGCTGAAGCGGCGGAACTGCGGCGCCAAATGGATGAAGCCAACCTGCCGGAGAAAGTCCGCACGGAAGCAGAGCGGGAACTGTCCCGATTGGAACGCATGTCCCCCAACGCGGCCGATTTTCAGGTCACCCGCACGTATTTGGAATACGTCCTGGAGCTGCCGTGGAACAAGCTTTCCGAAGACATTTTGGATCTGGGCCGTGCCCAAACGATCCTGGACGAAGACCATTATGATCTCAAGGAAGTCAAAGACCGGATTCTCGACCACCTGGCCGTGATGCGGCTCAATCCCCAGGCCCAGGCCCCTATTCTGTGCTTCGTGGGACCGCCTGGGGTCGGCAAGACCTCGCTGGGCAAATCGATCGCCCGCTCCTTGGGGAGGACTTTCGAAAGAATCAGCCTAGGCGGCATGCACGATGAAGCCGAATTGCGAGGCCATCGCCGCACCTATATCGGGGCCATGCCCGGGCGGATCATTCAGGCGATCCGCCGCGCGGGGGTGCGAAACCCGCTGCTGATGCTCGATGAGATGGACAAGCTGGGCCACGACTATCGGGGCGATCCCTCCGCCGCGCTGATGGAAATCTTGGATCCGGCACAGAATTCCGAGTTTCGCGACAATTTTCTCGACCTCCCCTTCGACCTGTCGCGCGTGTTTTTCATCGCCACGGCCAACACGCTGGATTCAATTCCGCGGCCCTTGCTCGACCGCATGGAGGTCTTGCGGCTGGCTGGGTACAGCGACGAAGAAAAAAAGCACATCGCTCGGCAATATCTGATCCCGAGGCAGCTTGAGGACGCAGGTTTGAAGCCGGAAGATCTCACGATCCTCGAAGAGACCTTGATGCGGATCATTCGGCGTTACACGCGGGAAGCCGGAGTCCGAAATTTGGAGCGCACGCTCGGCAGCCTCTGCCGTAAAGTGGCCCGGCGATTCGCGGAGGGCCAAGAAGACGCCGTCACCGCCAGTCCCGACGACCTCTCCACTCTCCTGGGACCTGAAAAGTTTTTTCAAGAGGATGCTCGAAAGGAACTGGCACCAGGTGTCGCCGCTGGCTTGGCCTGGACCGAGTCGGGTGGGGAAGTGCTCTACGTGGAGGCAGTCCGGCTGGAAGGCCGCTCGGAGTTCGTGCTCACGGGCCAGCTTGGGGACGTGATGAAGGAATCCGCCAAGGCGGCGCAAAGCTATGTCCTTTCACGGGCGGAAGAGTTGGAGTTGGACGAGGAAACCGTCAAATTGGGCGTCCATATCCATGTGCCGGCGGGAGCCACTCCCAAGGACGGCCCCTCGGCGGGAGTTACCATCGTCGCGGCACTGGCTTCCCTTTACACCGGCCACCCCGCGCGACGAGACACGGCGATGACGGGAGAGATGACGCTGAGCGGGCTCGTGCTCCCGGTGGGCGGGATCAAGGAAAAAGTGCTCGCGGCCCACCGAGCGGGCCTGAAACGGATCATCCTTCCCGTCCAAAACGAAAAGGACCTCAGTGATCTGCCCGATCAGGTTCGGAGCGACCTGGAATTCATCTTTGCCGCCCACTTGGATGATGTCGTGACCGCCGCCATTCCGGAATTGTCCCTGCCCTACGCGGCCACTGAATCCTCGCCCTGAGAGTCGCCTGCCTGGGTTGACTTCAGCAACTCCGGAAACAACTTCGCTCCCAACTCGCGAACCCGGATCGCGCGAGCCGGGTGTTTTTTCTCCCAGCTTTGTGCATTCCAGTAGTCCGGCTCCAAAAAAATTCGCGGCAACGGGTTGAGGCGATGATATTTGGCCAACTGGTAGAGCAACCGCTGTTCGCTCCAAGAGAGGTCATGGGCCACGCAGAGGTCGCGCAGCAGCCGGCGCGGTGCCAAATATTCACGGATTCGCGGGATGTGCGCCACATACTTCGCCAGGAACCAGAGCAAAGCCAACAGGGCAAGTATCCCCAGCAAGGACAACAGCAAGCCGCTGCCACCACCTTCACTTGGTTGGAAACCGCTCCGCATGCCGTCCAATCGATGGGATTGGGCCAACAATGGAGGAACCATGATCAGGAAATTCATATGGTGTTCGCCTCCTCGGCATTTCGCTCAGCAGGACTCTCCAAAGCTTCAGCCGCGAGAGGATCCTCCACGCGCTGCTCGGATTGTAGCCCACGGCGTGCCGCTTCTTGTACGGAGGTGCTGCTGTCCTCGGCCGCCTTTTTCAACGCTTGGGCAGCCGGATCGGAATCAGCATCCGCCAACGCTTCGATGGCCGCCGCGCGGGTAAGATGATCCGCGTCCTCGGCGAGCGCGAGCAGCCGCTGTTCGACATTCGGATCTTCCGCGAACCGCAACACCTTGACCATCCGTAGTGCGCGGCCGCGGCGGTTCCGTGACTTGGAATCGAGTTCCTGGCAGATCAGTTTGTCGGCACGAGAGTCGACCGCTTTCACGATCTCTCCCATGCTTAGTTGCGTCTCTTCGTCCATGGAATCGAACATCGCTATGTAACGCCGCGCGTTGAGATCACTCAGGCATCGGTACGCGGTCTGTTTGGCTTTGTCATGGGGGCTGCCGAGCAACTCAAGTAGCATGGGTACCGCGTCGGGAATCTCCCTAGGCCGAAGTTCGCGCGCGGCAATCGCCTGAACCTCGGGGTCTTCCGAGGAAACCGCTTGGATGAGAAGCTCGTCGGCGTCTGGCGAGTGAATTTTGCAGACAGCGGTGACGGCGGTCTTTTTCGCGGCTCCCTTGCCCTCTTCGAGCAGATATCTGGCCACATCGATGACGGTATCCTCGCCGATCGCCGTGGCGGTCGCCAATCGCATTGCAGCGGATTGCCCGACTTCATCCATGCCCGCCAGCATCGAGCGGTCCTCCACCAGCCAGGCGATGGAATTGACGCGTGCTAAATTCGACAAAACAGGGGCCGAAGAGCCGTGCTCGATTTGGCGCAAGAGATTATGAATGAACTTCGCGTCGGTGCGCTGCACGATGGCCATCAATACGGATAGAGGTGTGTTCGGATCCGCCAGACAGGACAGCAGGAGCCGCATCACGCCCCCGTGAGTGCACTGTTTTAGGGCGGAAATCGTGGTACGGTAGGCCTCGTCATCCGGATCCCGGAGGATACGCTGAAGCGTCACATTGTCCCGATTGACCAAGATCAGAAATGCTTCCACGACTTCCTGTCGCTGATGGTATTTCAACCGGCTGACCAGACGTTCCAGGGTGCTGATGGCATGCTGCCGTATCGTCTGCGGATCGCGGCGGTTATGGTAGTCTCGTGGGCTGGCCAACTCGTCGTACAAAGCGCGGCAAAGTGCCAGGATCGTATCCGCGGCCAGCGCGGCGTGATGCGGAACCGGGTTGTCCAGGCACTCCGCCAATGCATCTAGGAGGTCGTAATCACGGAACCAGAGCGCCGCTTGGCAGGCGTTTCCCGCCATTTCACGGTCATCGGAGAGGAGGGCGTCGGCAAGTGCCTTGGTCATTCGCGCGCCACTTTCGCGCACCTTGCGCCTTGAATCGGCGTCAAATCCATGCAAGCGAGCGACGATTTCGCGATGCACCTCCGCGTCGCGCAGGCCAATCAAGGTCTCGAGGGCGCGAGTCTTTATCAGCGAATAGGGAGAATCCAGGGCGGCTACGAGAACTTGCCGTGCCGGTGGCAACGGCTGGCTTACGAGTACATCGAACGTGGTCTTCAGCCCGGGCATCACGATCACCTGGTGAGGATGGAGGGCTCGCGCAATTCGGTAGGGCCCCTACCGCTCCGAGATGCAAAATCAATCCACTCCTGCAATAAGGTTAGCTCGTGGATTCAAATTCTGGCGGGATCCGAGCCGTGTGGACGCGTATTCCGAACATTCCCAACGAGAACGTTCCCTTCGCGCTCCCGGCGCTACCCGCATATTTCGGAGATTCATGAATTCTATGTGGGGATAGGGTGTGTTTTTTCTGGGAAGACAATTTTTTCAAGTTTACCGGTTGAAGGGACTGGTCTTCCAAGTACATAATTCACCCTAATTGGAATTCCTGCCAAACCACCAAGAGTTCGGTCGCGCTGCTCGGCGCACGGGATCCATGGAGAACTCACTCATGGGACTCGTGCCAAATTGAGCAAAATCCTAAAAGAGCGGACGGCCTTGAGACACCAAGATTTGTTTGAGGCGGAACTCCAATGACGGTCGCGAACCTCCGATCGCGGCCATGACCGAAAACACTTGTCCACCGGTCCAGGGGCACTCCAAGAGCTGGCTCGTGACGAGGTTTTCACTCCAGGGGCATTTTCTCCACACTTTTCGCCCCTGTTATGTAGTACGCGTGCGGGCAACTTTTTGAGCGAGCTGGGCGGTGAGCACTGCTAGAGAAAGTGTGAGGTAAGGGCAAGATGTCTTCCATTCACGATTTCAACGGGTCAGGTTCCGCCGTGGCCATCCCTCCCTTGGAAATCCAAGGGGATGGAGATGGCGGATATTTCGACCTTTCGTTCGGTACCGAGTTTCCGGCCCGGCAGCCGAGCGTGATCTATTTGCGTACGAAACGGATCCTCGACGTATTGTTGGCCGTGATGGCCATCGTCGGTTTGTTTCCTTTGCTGGCTCTGGTCGCCGTGGCGATCAAGCTCACCGACTGGGGCCCCGTCTTCTTTTGTCAGACGCGCGTCGGCAAGCATGGTGGTCACTTCACCTTGTACAAGTTTCGCTCAATGGTGCCGAACGCCGAGCAGTTGAAGCAAAAATTGATGGAACTCAACCATCACAAAGATGCCCGCACATTCAAAATGGCCGATGATCCCCGAATCACCTGGGTCGGCCGTATTATTCGCCGTTTGAGTATCGACGAACTCCCTCAGCTCTGGAATGTCATTCGTGGCGACATGGCCCTGGTTGGCCCTCGGCCACCTATTCCCTCGGAAGTTGAGCTTTATACGTCGCGAGACAAGCTACGACTTGAAGTTCAGCCGGGACTAACTTGCATTTGGCAAATTGCGGGTCGCGGCAATTTGTCGTTCGAAGAGCAAGTCCTCATGGACCTGGAATACATCAGCCGACAGTCAATGGTTTTCGACCTGAAGCTGATTTTATGCACGATTCCGGCCGTGCTGAGCGGTCGCGGCGCCTACTGAAAGGTAGCCGGTTCGAGAGTCGTTACTCCTGTCCCTCATTCCGTTTGAGGGTTGAGCCTCAGGACTTCGTCGAAGCGTTGCGAGTGGAATTCCTGCACGCCTCCCGCGGTCCACACGCCCATGATCGCCGCCAAGCCGGACATTTCGTCGATCAAATTGAACCCAGCTTCGGGCCCTAATACGCTCACCGCCGTGGACCATCCATCGGCTGCGATTCCCCGTGGCGCGAAGACCGTTACCTGGCATGGCGTTGTCAACGCCCATCCCGTGCGGGGATCGACGATGTGCGAGTAGCGTTTGCCATCAATGACGGCGTGTTGGTAGGCATCCCCCGAAGTCGCCAAGGCGAGATCGTGAATCCGGGCCGAGTAGGTTTTCGAATTCCCGCCACCAGAATCAGAGAAGAGTTCGAGCGAAATACGCCAGCCCTTCTGGCCTGGAGGCGAGGCTCCGGCCAAGATGTCTCCGCTCGCGTCGATTAAGCATGCTTCGATGCCATGGCCATGGAGCACTCGCCTGGCTTCATCCAGTGCGTAACCGACAGCAATCCCTCCGAGGTCGATCTTCAGGCCGGCCTTACGGAAAGCCACGCGAGGCTCTTTGGAACCCAATTTCAAGTCTCGATAGCCGGTTGCGGCACGCGCCCGCTCTAAATCCTCGGCAGCGGGTAGTACCCGCCGTCGCCGTGCCCGCCGCCAGATTTTCACTAAGGGGCCGGAAGTCACGTCGAACGCGCCTCCAGTGCGTGCCGCCAGATCTTGCCCTGCCTGCAAAACGCGATACAGATCGTCGCTGACGGTGATGAAGCCTGTTTCCGGTCCACGCTGGTTCAGCCGGGTCAATTCACTATCGGGCGAGTAATCGCTCAGCTTCGCATCGAGTTCCGCGATACGGGCGAAGGCGGCAGCGGCCCCACGATTTGCGGCCTCTTCTTCCGCTGCGTACAATACGATTCGAAACGGCATGCCCATATGGACCTCCGAAAATTCGAATCGTTCGGCGGCTTGGAGCCCGACGCACCACCACGAGACCATTGCGAAACAACACGTTACGCGGTGAATGTACTTCGGTCCGGGCGAAGACGTGGGAGAATGGAGTCTGGAAAACATAAAGCCCTAAAATCCATTGAAAGAAGTCGAATAGGGTCCGGAAATCCAAGGGCCTCCGGCATCTGCCTGCATGACTCACGGCCATAAGACTATTCTAAACATGATGCTGACATTTGTTGGCGCGAAAGTTACCACGGAGAACACCTTGATTACGCGCTCACTTGTTGTTCTGGGCATGTGCCTGTGGGGCTTGACTCTCCACGGCTTGGCCAGCGAATCGGACAGTTCCCCGCCGCTAGTCTCCGTGCCCGAGGCCGTCGCGCAATCCGAAGAGGAAATGCAACCTTACGCCGAACGTCTAGCCGGCACGAGCGTCAAATTCGACATGGTCCCCATCCCCGGGGGCACCTTTCAAATGGGGAGCCCCGAGACCGAGGAAGGTCGAGAAGACGACGAGGGACCGGTGCATGAAGTCAAGATTTCCCCGTTCTGGATGGGGAAGCATGAAGTCACGTGGGATTCCTACGAAATCTTCATGCTCAGCCTGGACACGGAGCGTCGGGAACTGACCGGCAAACCGGCGACCAAGTTCGATAAACTGGCCGACGCGGTCGCCCGGCCCACCAAGCCTTACACGGACATGACGTTCGGCATGGGCAAATCCGGTTTTCCCGCCATTAGCATGACCCAAACCGCGGCCAAGAGGTATTGCGAGTGGGTTTCGGCACGGACGGGCCGCTACTACCGCCTGCCCACAGAGGCCGAGTGGGAATACGCTTGCCGCGCGGGCTCCCAAACCGCCTATCACTTCGGCGATGATGTGGATCAGTTGCGGGAATACGCTTGGTTTTATGATCCGGACGAGGATTTGCCCGGCTATCATAAGGTAGGCCAGCTCAAGCCCAACGCGTTTGGCCTGCACGACATGCATGGGAACGTGGCGGAGTGGGTGCTCGACCAGTATGTACCAAACTACGACGCCTTCGCCGGAAAGACGGTGGAGGATCCTTTCGTGGAAGCGGCCACGATCTACCCGCGTTCCGTGCGCGGGGGTTCCTGGGATGACGATCCGGAGTGGCTCCGCTCGGCGGCCCGCCGCGGATCGACGAATGACTGGAAGCGTCAGGACCCGCAATTACCACAGAGTATTTGGTATTTTACGGACGCGCAATTCCTCGGACTTCGCGTGGTCCGCCCCTTAACCCCTCCCAGCCAGGAAGAACGCACAAGTTACGGAATCGACGAGGCGCAGCGGACGCAGCCGCGCGAATAATCCAGCAGGCCTCCGCGTGAATGTATTCGCCACCCTTCAGCATCCAAATCATTTAGGAGACGACCAATGACAAAAAAGGACCAAAAATCCTCGCGAGACACCAACCGTCGGGAATTCATCCAAACGTCGGCCGTCGTGGCCGCCGGGGCGAGCTTGGCAGCCCAAGTCGCCGCTCCACGGCACGTGCATGCGGGAGTGGAAGACACGATCAAGATCGCGGTGATCGGCAGTGGAGGACGCGGCAGCGGCGCGGCCCGGGATGCTCTGCAAAGCACGGGCAAGGTCAAAATCGTGGCCATGGCAGATGCCTTTGAAGACCGGCTCATGAATTCGCGGAAGTCCGTCCTGGAGTTCGCGGAAAAAGAAGGCCACAAGGACCACGTCGATATTCCAGAGGAGAGGTGCTTCTCCGGCTTCGACGCCTACAAACAGGCACTGGCTTGCGATATCGACGCGGTGATTCTGGCCACGCCTCCAGGGTTTCGCCCCCTGCACTTCGCCGCCGCCGTGGAAGCGGGCAAGCACGTCTTCATGGAGAAGCCGGTCGCGGTGGACGCTCCCGGCGTACGAAAGGTTTTGGAAACGGCCAAGCTGGCGAAAAAGAAAAACCTGGGTGTCGGTGTGGGGCTTCAGCGCCATCACCAGCGGGTCTATCAAGAGACCATCGCCCGTCTGCATGATGGAGCCATCGGAGATATTCACTACATGCGGGCCTATTGGAACGGAAACACTCCCTGGGTTCGCAAGCGGGAGCCCGGCCAGACGGAGATGGAATACCAGATGCGGAACTGGTACTTCTTCAATTGGCTCTGCGGGGACCATATTTGCGAACAGCACATTCACAACCTGGATGTGATCAATTGGCTGAAAAAGGATTACCCCGTGAAGGCCAATGGCATGGGCGGGCGGCAAGTCCGCACTGGCAAGGACCACGGCGAAATCTTCGACCACCATTTCGTGGAGTTCGAATACGCCGATGGCTCACGCTGTTACAGCCAGTGCCGCCACATGCCGGGCTGCTTCAATAGCGTTTCCGAGCATGCCCATGGCACCAAGGGATCGGTCGATATCGGCGCCGGCTTGATTCGCGGCGAGAACAACTGGCGGTACCGCAGCCGGAATGACATCAGCCCGTACGTTCAGGAACACAGCGACCTGTACGCCAGCATCTACAGCGGGCAGCCTTACAACGAAGCGGAGAATGGCGCGAAAAGCACCATGACCTCCATCTTTGGCCGCATGGCCACGTATTCCGGCAAGATGCTCTCCTGGGAGGACGCCATCAACTCCAACATCGATCTCTCTCCGAAGAAATACGCCTGGGACGCGGAACCGCCGATCCTCCCCAATACGGATGGCTATTATCCGATCCCCACTCCGGGTGTCACGGAAGTCGTCTGACGTCAAGCGAGAAGACAGATAGTTATCGCTTCCTTTGCGCGACGGAGGAGCTCACCTGGGCAAACTGGCCCGCGCTGGCTTCTCTGTCGCGTGAAGGCCGTATTTAGCCGCGAAGTGCCAGGTAGTTGGAGGAATTGCCATGGCCCAGATGACTCGTCGGCGGTTTTTAGAGGCCACGGCGGCCAGTGCGCCGGCATGGTCGACGTTTTCATTTGCCTCTGCCCGCGCGGCCCGTTCGGTCTCCGAAGGCATCTCGGTGGGTCTCATCGGCTGCGGCGGACGGGGGAAGCATCTGGCGGAACGGTTCCAGGCTCTGCCCGGCGTGCGGCTGTCCTGGGTTTGCGATCCCGACGAAAGCCGCTTGGCGGAAGTCGCCTCCCGCTTCGGTGTTGCTGGCCACCATGCCACGAGTGATCCCCGGCGGATTCTGGATGACGCTGCCGTGGACGCCGTTGTGATTGCCACGCCGGACCATTGGCACGCGCCGGCGGCCATCTTGGCTTGTGATGCAGGGAAACATGTCTACGTGGAAAAACCGTGTGCCCACAATTTTCGCGAGGGGCAATTGCTCGTGGAAGCGGCCCGCCGAAACCATCGGGTGGTGCAGCACGGCACGCAGTCTCGCAGCAATCCCTTCATTCAGCACGCCATCTCCCTGCTGCACGAGGGAATCATCGGCGAGGTGCTCGTGGCAAAAGCCTGGAACGTGCAGCGGCGGAAGAATATCGGTAAGGCCGCCCCCAGCCCACCGCCCCCGGGATTCGATTACGACATGTGGGCCGGTCCGGCGGAAAAGATCCCCTTCCGCGCCACCTGCCACCATTATACGTGGCATTGGTGGTATCCCTATGGCACGGGAGATTTGGGAAACG
This sequence comes from Pirellulales bacterium, assembly GCA_028289405.1. GTDB lineage: Bacteria > Planctomycetota > Planctomycetia > Pirellulales > JANQPP01 > JANQPP01. Next base: position 2,805 of record JANQPP010000034.1, on the reverse strand, counting down.
ATGGCGTGCATGAACTGGACTATGCCCGCTGGGGCTTGGGCACCGAATCGCTTCCCGCGAAAGTCACGGCACTCGGCGGCAAGTATTTCCACGACGATGACCAGCAGTTTCCCGACACGCAAACGGTCGCATTCGAATATCCGAAAGACAACGCTGGGCATCCTCGACAGTTGATCTTCGAGATGCGGCTCTGGTCCACCAATTATCCCCGCAACGTGGACGGCGGCGTCGAGTATTACGGCACCCAGGGCATGATGTTCCTCAGCAAGCGAGGCAAGCTGCAAATCTGGGGAGAACGGAACCAGCCTCGGGAAATTCCTAGTGATCAACCGCCGCTTAGCAGCACCGGAAACCACCAACTCGACTTCGTCTCCGCCATTCGCGATGGCCACCAGCCGAGCGCGGAGATCGAAATTGGTTTTCATTCTTCCGCACTTTGCCACTTGGGCAACGTGGCCACGCGACTGGGCCGCGTCATCCACTTGGATCCAGATACGCAGGCAGTGCAAGGAGACGACGAGGCGCAAGCCGCCTTGACGCGCCGTTACCGCGAAGGTGGTCATTGGGCCATCCCCCAAGGCGTGTAGGTTGAATCGGTGATGCCGGAAACGATTGGCCTGGTGGGTTGCGGGCTGGTGGGGCAAGCACTGGCCGAGCGCCTCTTGCAAGCCGGTTTCACCGTGCTAGGCTTTGACCCGGTTCGTGAACGGCTAGCGGAACTCGGACAGGTTGGCGGCAGCGCGGCGGATACGACCGAGCAAGTCTTTCACGATTGCCGGCGTGTCTTGTTGAGCCTGCCCGACGCGAGCGTCGTGACGGAGGTCATCGCCCAAGCCGAACCCATGCTGGCTTCTGGCCACTTGATCGTCGACACCACCACCGGCGATCCGGAGGATGTCGCGGTACTTGGAAACAAACTTCACGGACAAGACGTTCAATATGTGGATGCGACGATCGCCGGCTCAAGCGAGCAAGTCCGCCAACGGGATGTGCTCGTCCTGGCGGGAGGCACGGAGGCGGGATTCACGGCTTGCCAGGATCTGCTCGACACTTTCTCCAAACAGTCCTTTCACCTCGGCCCCTGGGGTGCCGGCAGCCGCATGAAGCTCGTGCTGAATCTCGTGCTGGGGTTGCAGCGGGCCGCGCTCGCCGAAGGGCTCGCCTTCGCGGAGAGCCTGCGGCTCGATCTGGGGCAAGTCCTACAAATATTGCGGCAAGGCCCCACGGCGGGCCAAGTCCTGGAAACCAAGGGGCAGCGCATGATTCTAGGCGATTACGCTCCGCAGGCCCGGCTGCGTCAGCACCGCAAGGATGTCGGCTTGATCCTCAAGGCAGGGGAGTTGAGTTCCGCCCGGCTCCCTTTTTCCAGGTTGCACGCGGAATTGTTGGATGAACTGCTCGCCACCGGCTGGGGAGATGCCGATAATTCCGCGATCGTGGAGGCATTTCGGGGTAGCGGACATCGCCATCAACGCTGGCCGCCTGAGGGAAAGTAGTCGTTCGTGCGACTGGCGCAAAATTCAATGCGGTCCACGGCTCCTTTACGCCGTCCCGCCCTTGTACTAACTTCAAGGCCGCTGTGGATTTGCCGATGCAGGTGAATCCCCGCGCCCTGACACTGCTCGGTAAACACCTCAATCCTCACCACCAAGAAGTTTGTGTGGTGCGCTGAAATCGTCGGAACGATGAGGTCTCTTAAATTTTTGGAGTTTGAACCATGCACAAATTTGAATTCTTGATCGTGGCCGGCTTGGCCCTGTTTGCCTCGGCTTGCCAGAACGCGGCCGAACCGCCGGCTCCGCCCGAGGGCGCGCCCGACCCCGAAGCGGTCTCGGAAGCCCCGGAAGTTTCGCTTGGTGAGCCCGGCGAGTCACTCGCCGATGGCAACCTGTCTGGTGAAAACACGGACGTCAAATTCGTCGGCAAAAAGAAAGATGGCCAACACGAGGGCGGTTTCGAAAACCTGAGCGGCAATTTGGAATTCAATCCCGAAGACCTGGCGTCCAGCAAGTTGGAAGTCGTGATCGACACGACCTCACTCTGGTCCGACAATGAAGAGTTGACGAACCATCTCAAAAATCTGGATTTCTTCGCGGTGAATGCCTATCCTCAGGCCAAGTTCGTGGCGAGCGAATTCAAGGCGGACGAATCCGACCCTTCCACCTACACGATCTCCGGCGATCTCACGATTCGAGGCAAGACCGCCACGATCACCTTTCCCGCCAAGATCTCCAAAGGCGAGGACGGCTTGTCGCTCACCAGTGAATTCGATCTGAGCCGTTCCCAGATTGGCATCACCTACGGGGAAGGCCAAATCCACGACGACGTCCAGATGACGATTTCGGCTCAGGTGTCCAGCAGCGAGTCCTGATGGGCCACCGTCTCACCTCGTAAGAATCACCTTTGAGGGGAGCGGGTTGCCGGTTATCCACGATGCCGAGTCTGGAGATGATCGTGTCGATCGTTTTCCGCGCCGGGCTGGTTCCCTGGGCGGCAGCGGTCATCTGCGCGGTTGCGGTGGGTCGATTATCTCGGCAGTGGCAGTGGTCCGCATGCCCGGGGGGCTTGGTCTTTCCGCTCGCCTTTCTGTGTGGCTACGACGCGACCCGAGCCGGACCACTTTTGCCCGAAGAATTCTGGCACTGGCTGCCTCACGTCCCGCTCGCCTTTGCCAGCGTGTGGATGCTGGGCGAAGCCTGCTCTCTACCCAGATGGGTTTCGGGCGGATTGTACGCCGTGGTGGCCGCCGGCGGTGCCTATCTGCTCACTCCCGCTTTTCCCGGACTGGCCGAGACGCACCACTGG
>JANQPP010000020.1 GCA_028289405.1 Pirellulales bacterium | reverse complement strand
ATCTGGCGATGAGGTCCGTCGGTGGTGATTCGAGCATCGATGCGCTGTTCCACTGGCCTAAAGCGGGGCGTTTGAATCGAGTCTGACTCATGCCGGTTTTTCCACCATGAGCATCTCAAGCCGGCCAACGGCGATTTCGAATACGATATTTCGATTGCGTCAAGATATGGTCTTGTCACCATGCCATGGCTTTCCAGCGTCACAATCGCTCCAGCCGGCACGCTCATTTTGATAGTTGCCACTGTATGCGGTTCTCTTTCACCCAAAATTTCCAGCGTGCCTTCATTGCAGGCGTTTCAGGCCCAGGGCCGATGTAGAACGATGCGAGGGATGGGGCCTGTCGATCCGCCTTGGGAAAGCGTCTCGGGTGGAGCCCCTTTCGGGTGCGGCTTTCTAGCGATTGTGTAGTCGTAGGGCCATATCTCTCCTCCTGGGAAACCCGCATCGAACATGCTCTGAAGGGTGATCAACATGTGGCGTGCTTTTTTCCTTGCCGTGGGGATTTGCCTCCTCCTGGCCGGAATCGAATTTCTGATTCTGGAAAAGGTGATCATGTCGACGCAAGGTAGCGGAGCGATGACCCAGGCGGCGGCTCGTCTGACGCCAGGAGCTCGCGAATTCGCGCCGCCGGATTGGGCGCCATGGTCGTTGCTGGCTGCTGGTGCCGTGGTGATCCTCTATACGTTCACGCTTCCCAAACGCGTGAGCGGCTAGGGCCGTCTTGGGCGCGAAGTAGGCGCTGTCAGCGTGGACCACGAACCCCCTGCCCAGGCCACGTAAAAGCTCTTGTTCCAGTGCGAGCCTGCCGCCAAAGGGGGGTTACGACTCTGATTTGATGAGCAATACGAGCCGGCTGGGTATCCAGTAATCTTGGTGGCCAATTCTGGCCACGACCCAAGCTTCGTCCGCGCTTTGCAGCGTTCCGGAAAAACTGAGCACGCGGCCTTTGCGTTTGGTGGCGATGGGCAGAAGCGAATCCAAGTCGAACGTGAAGTTATCAACTTGGGTATTCACGAAAAACGTGAACTGCCCGCCCGGAGCCACCGCCGCCGGATCATGCGGTGCTTCCTGGGCCTGGGCAGGCGCCGGTCCCTGGGAACATCCCGACGCCATGACCATCAAGCCGATGGTCACCACGCATGTCCCCACGGCAAGGAGGCTGGCTTGGCCCACACAAGAAACTGCAGGCCAAGCCAGTTGTGGTGTTCGCCAGCCCATTTGGACCCTCTTCCTATGCAACGGAGTGCCTGCGTTACTGACTCCCCTCCCGGAAGAGGTCGAAGTACTGCTTGGCGTGCTGGCGCTGTGTTTTGGAGAGTTTTTGCCCAGTCAAAGGATCCGCCGCTTCGTTAGCGCTAGCTTCATACTCCGCCTTGATTCCCTCCAAAACTTGGCCCTTGAGGTTGGGACCTTCGGCTTCTCCCGCGACGATGTGCCGCCCTTTGCGGACATTTTGCGAGACCTGGGAGTCGTAACTGCTGGTGTTGGTTCGCTCCTCGGGGCGGTCACCCATGCCCCCTTGACCGGCTCCCAAGCCATTTCCGCCCATGCCTGAGCCGAACATGTTACCAAGTCCCTGGCAGGTGCTGCAGCCCGATCCCTGGCAGGCGGAGCAGTTCATGGCGTTTTTCGCCATCGAAATGTCATCCAAAACCGCGTCCAGCATCTCCATCTCATCCATCTGCTGCATGAGCGAATCCAGGTCTTCACCTAGCGCGTTGAGGGCTTCCATGGCGGCGGCGGAATTGCCAGAGCTTAGGCACTCGGAACATTGGCCCAACTTCTCCGCCAGTTGCTGCATTTTGTCAATCTGCGGCATCTGGGATTCGAGGTTTGCCAGCTTCTGTTGGAGCTTCGAGGCCTGTTCCATCTGCCCGGAATCACGCAGACGTTTGATCTCCTGCCGCATGTTCTCCATGGTCTGCTTGTGAGCCTGGGCCATTTCTTGCAACTTCTGCTGCATGGCGGCCAGTTGTTGGCCCATTTGCGCCTGCTGCTCCTCGCTCATCGAGCCGTTTTTCAATTGCTCTTTGAGCTTTTCGAGCTCATTGAGCGCGGCTTTGAAATTGCCCTTTCGCATGGCCTGGGCCAGCTTTTCCGCGGGACCCTGCTGCATCATGCGGAGCTGGCTCAGTTGTTCCTGCAGCTTTTGGCTGTTTTGAGCCAAGTTCTGCCGCCGCTTTTCCATCTCCTTGGCCAAGTCATTCAGCTTGACCAGGGCTTTTTTACGGTCTTTCGAATCTTTCTTGGCCAGTTCCCGCGTTCCATTCTCTAGTTTGTCGAGCTCCCCTTCGAGGTCTTTCAACCCATCGAACGCTTTGAGTTTTTCCCGCTTCTTTTCCAGTTTCTTTTGCAATTGCTCGGCGGCCGTTTTGACCTCTGGGGCGGTCTCCGTGCGGGCGGTCAGTTGATTTTCCTGTCCCCGTTCGTTGACAAACATGGCTAGCACGAAAGCCAAAGCGGCGGGAGCCAAGGGTAGAGCCATCTTGCGTTGGAACTGAAAACCGAATCGCTCGCGGACCTCAATCGAAGAGACGCGATGCACCGCGTCGGCCAGCAGGGCTTTCGAGGCCGCTTCCTGGTGTTGATCGGGAGAGAGGGAAAGGGCGCTGGAAACCCGCTCCTTCAGGCCAAAGCGGCGGTCCAACTCGATGGCCGCATCCAAGGTGTCCTGGCGACGAATCCACGTCCAGGCCACGGCGCCCAACAGACCCAAACCTAGCGCTGAGAGCACGGCGCCCGCTGCCCATTGCGCGGCGGTGATCCCCTCGACGGGCCAGAGCTTTTGCCAGCCAATCGCCAGAGCCGCCAAGAGCAGTGTGGCGAACCAAGACCAGGACAAGTGGACGAAGAAAGCCTGCCACCAAAGCCGCCGCTGCGCCCGCCGCACTTGTTGGGATAATGTATCCATGGACTTCAACCCTCCTCCGCTCATGCCGGTCAAAAATGGAAGCCGCCGCCTGGCGCTCCGCCGAGGTGCCGGTCACCCCGGACCACATTGCCCGTTAGTTTATCGTATTCTACCCCGGAAATGCCAATAGAATTTTCGCATTCCGTCTGGACAAATTGGGGGTTTTTTCCAATAAGCTGGAAACTGCCTGTTTTTGCCCAGGAAACGCTCCGCCGATCGGGGCATCTGGGCAGGACGTTCGGCGGAATCGACTCAAGCTCGGGATTTCCGCCGTTGCCATTCCGATACCAGCCAAGCTGGAAAGAAGATGCTCGGCAAGATGCCCGTCGGGTCTAGCCAAGTCCAGGTATAAGGGCTTTTGGCGATCGCCTTCAATTCATTGATTGGCGTGGCCCTTTGTTGTTCCTCCAACACCTTCAGCACGTGGTCGGGGCTGGTCTCACGGATGGGCTGTTGGATGCCCCGCTGGGCCAAGAACGCTTGTAACTCCTCCAGCGAATCGACTCGCCGCAACTCACGGTAGCCGGCGTAGTCAAAATAGAATCCCAGGGCGCCCCGTCGCCGAATCTCAAAAATGATCTCCTGGCCAATGGTCATGGGCATCCGCTATCAAATCGATCCCGTGCTCAGGAGGTATTCGCCATGGTTCGACGAATATTCATTGCTCGCCGGCAAAACCTCCAAGATGCGCGAGCACTCTGGCTTGGGTATTAGCTTCCCACAGCCAGCCCAAAGCTTCGATCCGATCCGGCAGTTCTCGTCCACTCAACAAGGAAGAAGCTCGATAAGCGAACACGGCCGAGGCCGGATCCACGTCGTGCTCTTTGAGTAATTGAATGTTGCGCCGTGCCTGATCGAGCGCGAAGTCCAGCATGAACTGCAAGGACCCTTCCCGTTCCACGCCGACGATTTCACCCTCATCGCTTTGCTGGACGCCGAGTGAATAGTGCGAGGCCAATAGCAATGACGATAAGCTATACGTGCGAATTGCCGCTCCCAATTCCGCATAGGGGAGCGCCGGGTCATCGGCGAGCATCTGCCGCAACGTGGGCCGGGCCACGCGTTCCCCCAAGCGCGCGATCAGATAAGACTCGTCATCCTGCATGACCCGGTACCGCATGACATCGTAGCTCACCCGGTTGTTTCGTGCCCGCTCGTTGACGACGACTTTTTCGAATTGGTTGAGGTTCGCCTCGGCGCCACGTCGCAGAAATTCGGCGGTATCCTCTAACGCTTTTTGGTCCGGCGCGGGCCGGCCTTCAAGATCTCCGGCGATCTCCAACAGATCGCGGATATGATCGCAATCGAGGGAAGCGATTTGCATGGCATAGGCGGCGGAGAGAATCGTCTCCTCTTCCGGGTCGGCATTTTCATCCGTGACCACGATATCGAACTGCCCATCGAGCAGGGCTTCCGCCGCGGCGCGATAAGACAGGGCTTCGCACAGCGCGCTGAATCCGTAGATCAGGATCCCGGCTTCGCCCATGTTCTTGGGCTCGAATTGCTTGAGCCGGTCCACGGCGATGCGGACCTTCTCGTTGATCCGCGCGAAGGTCCGGGCGTATTTCTTGGCGGTTTCCCGGCCACGGACCTGATCGACCCAGATCGTGTTGCCAATCTCCGCGGCCAACCCGGCCAAAATCGCCGACCGCAGGGCTTCCCGGAAAGCCGCCGCGACTTGCCCTTCCTTGGTTAAGCGGTCGATGCCGCCGGCGGTGCTGTCGGCGATCTCCATGAGCGCGACACAGTAGTCCGAGCGAAAGCGCTCGGGTACTTTGTTGTAGGTTGCCTTGAATTCCCGGTAACGAAACAGCCATTCATCGACCTTGAGCCGCAAATGCTGGTAGGTGTCGCTATCCAACTGCGGCGTCGCGGCGGGCGGTTGGCGGGGCAGCTTCGCGCCCGTGAGCAGTTCATACGCTTGGAAAATGTCTCCCACCATCTGCACCTTCACGCCCAAGCGCTGGCCATGTTCGATGAGATCCACATCCGCCTTCTTCTTCTGGTCGAAGCCGGTCCTTTGGCCGTAGGGGACGAGGACTTGCTTCATACCTGCCGCCGCGGCTCCTTCGATCTTTTGTGGAATGCCGCCGACCGGGCCAATCGTCCCGTCCGGATTGATGGTGCCGGTCATCGCGGTGTCGTTTCGCAGAGGATCACCCCGCAGGGCTGCCAATACGCCCACGGTCATCAGCCCGCCCGCGCTCGGACCGTCGACCCGTCCGCTGCGTTCGAAAGTGATTTGCAAGTTGGAAGGATTCGTGCCGCTGAGATCCGCCGCCACGACATTGGAAACCCAAGCGGCGGCCCGCCACATTTCGCCAAAACCATCGATTTCATCCTCCACGAAGGCGATCCGCATCCGGTCTCTCGCATGCTGGGCCACGGAGATGTCCACTGGCGTCATGACGCCGGCGGGCTGGCCGTCCCACGTGGTGTAAAACCCTAGCGTGTTGATGGTCACGGTGCGGGAGACCAAATCCTCTTCGGCTTGCGCTTGGAACGCGAATAATGGACACCAGGCGGCAAGCAGGATGGCTCGAACAAACGAGGCGGACATGAGCGGCGAACTCCCTGTGCTGGAATCAGAAGGGGTTCGCGGAGAATGTTGGGCCAGGCAGGCGGTATGGCTGGCGCGTTCCCTCCACGAACATTGACGCTCGCCATTATTGAGATTTTCGAGACGCGTTCAACGCGCGGCTTGGAAACGAGGGAGATTTGATCGGCGCTGTGGCGAAAAGCGGATCGCAAATGACAAGCCGTGCTGCTACTCGTCGCGGCGGACGTCCACGTCTTGCGGGCCGTACTCAAGCTGGTACCAGTGCCGCCATTGGTCGACATGAAACCCGAAGTTGACGCCCGTGATCACCACCAAAGCATCCAGCACTTCTTGGTTGTGGGACGTCGACTTCTTGATACGGACGCCGCCGCCCCCTACCGACATGCCGCCGCCGGTAAGACTGGAGAAGCCGATGTCCAGACTACCCGGATTGCCGGTGACCGTCTTTTTGGTATGCGTAGTGATTAGCGCGGAGATCAAGTCGGGGACCGCGCGGGGATCCTTGAGTTCGGCGAGCGCCACCGCGGCGCGGCGGACTCGCGTGCGGCTGTTGCTGGTGAGCGCGCCAGCATAGTGCCGGGCCGCCGCCGAGAATTTGTGGGCCTTGATTTCATCCACGCAGCTCAGCCGGACCTCCTCGTTGCCGTCCCGCAGCGAACGGTCCACTAGGACTCGCAAAGCCTCTTCCGTGCCGAGGTAGCCTAGCGTTTCAATGTACAAGAGCCGCAGCGCCGGGTCGGGATCTTCCTTGAGGAGTTCGGCTAGCGCGGGGATGGCATAGGTGTCGTCGATACTCAACAGCGTGGCCCGGGCGTCGCCATAGCTCGTGTCATAGACCTTTCGCCGCCAGCGTTTGAGTTGCCCGCGCCATTTCTTCACGGCCAATTCATCGCCCCGTTTGGCTTTCTCCAGGTCGATCTCCTGTTGTGTCATCCAGCGACCACCATGACGGAAATATCCCTTTTGTGCCATCTCCTCGTCCCGCGTGAGCCATTCCCCCTGGACGAGGCGGTAGCCCAAAACGCGACGCGTCTCCTCATGGTCGGGATCAAGTTCTAGCACGCGGCGAAGATGCTGCTTCCGCTCGCGAGGTAGGTTGTGCTGTTCGCACCACGCGGCCAGTTGCAATTGTCCCGCCACGGTATCGGCCGCGCGAGGGGCTCGGCGCACATATTCCAGCCGGTTCTCGGGCACGTCCCGCGTTCGCGCTACGCTCCGGCCCGGCAGCGTGACCTCCAGACCGGAAGGCATGCGGAGCGCATACGTTTCGCGGAGGGTGTCCTCGGGATTGAGCCGCTCAATCTGGAGAACGGAGCCGCTGGCCAGTTCGGCCACTTCGACGAGTGCCGTCTTGGGCGCGGCCGCCAGCGCCACCGCGGCCAGGAGCATGCCAATGCCGTTCATCCGCCTGCCTCCCTTTCCTCTGACACCTGTCGCCAATCATGCCGAGCTCGACCGCTTCAAATCTTATTATAGCCGCCACAAAAGGTTACAGCACACTCAGAGCCGGCTGGACGTATGAAACGAGGTCATTCGGCTCGAAGCGCCGGCAGCAAAGGCACGGCCAGGATGGCCCGCACGGCTACAAGGCCCACGGCCAGGCCGACGAGCACGATGGCCAGCAAGGTTCCCGTGAACCACAGCCAGGGAAGCTCGGCCACGCCGGAGGTGATATGCGGCAGGATGGCCAGCACGGCCGCTGCGGTACCGACCAACAAACCGCCCCCCAGCAGCGCGAGGTTTTCCAGCAGCACCATGGTTGCCAGCCGGCGACGGCGAAATCCGGCCGCCCGCATGAGGGCCAGTTCGCCCCGCCGTTCGAAGATGCTCCGCAACTGTACCGCGGCGACGCCAAAGGTTCCCAAGAGCAGGCCCAAGGCGCCCAGGCTTTGAAAGGTTTGCAAGTAGGTGTTTTGCACGGCCAAAAACCCCCGCAGGCGGGCAGCAGCCGATTCCGCATCGAAGCCGTAGTCTCCCAAGCGAGACTCCAAGGTCTCCAGCACGGCTTGAGTTTGCTCGGTCGGCGTGCGGGCCAAGAAGAAACGGTAGCCACTCACGGAGGGGAAGTATTTCTCCAAGTCTCCCTCGCCGACGAGCAGCCGCCCCTGGAAGATGCTGTTTTTGAGCAGTCCCACGACTTGGAGACGCAGAGGTTCGCCATATTCATCGCGGATTTCAAAGGTGTCCCCCACGCCACCCCAAAGATGCAGGCTGTATTGCGCGGTATTCGCATCCAGGATCATGGGGATCACCGGGGCACCATCTTCTGCTGGCGGCAATTCCTGGTCGAGCAGCAACCAGGGATTGGCGGACTCGGCGGCGGTCGATGCCGCCGTGGCGCCCCAGCCGAATCGAGAGTCGCTTTCCGCTTCCACGAAAGCCGGCGTGACGCCAAGCAATGTCGGCTGCGTGGGCTGGTAGAGGTTCAGGCAACTGGCATCGTCGCCGGGCTGGAGGCGAAACGGCATGACCCGCACGTCCGCCATTTGCTGTTCGGAGCGTCGGTCGAAGGAGAGTTCCGCGCGTCCATCCGCCGAATTCAGATTAGCGAAGATCGGTTGATCACTTTCGGCTACCAACGTATAGCCGCCGACGCCTTCCTCGGTCGGATCCAAGTGAAACGCGCTGATGGCGATGATCAGGAAACAGGCTGACGCCACGGCGCCGACGGTCAGCAGGCTCCGTAGTGGGTTCCGCGCGGCATTCTGCCGCGCCAGCCGCCAGAGGGGCAACACGGAACTCGAAGCCAATATTTCCCGGATCGAATCCCTAAGCCTGCCCCAATAGTAGAGGAGTCCCGCCGCGAGCAGGCTGGCGCCGGAGCCGAAAAACATACCGGTGCGAGCCTCGCCACCCAAACGCGAGGCGAAAAATCCACCGGCCACGGCCAAGATGGCCAGTACGGCAGCCGCGAGACGTGCCAAGCAGCTTCCCTGCGGTGAGCGGACGGACGAGAAGCGCGAAGCCCCACGCAGCAATTCGCGCACGGAGAGACGTTGCAGGCTCACGAGGCTCAGTCGCATCGCCAAGATCGAGGCGAAGACCCCCAACAGCCAACCGCCCGCCAGGCTGACGGGGGTGACATACAAATGTAAAAACGGCGTGGAGACGGCATCGACCCACCAGGTCCGTAGGCCGGCCAGCATCAGCCAGGCATAACCTACTCCGGCCAACACGCCAAACAGAGCCCCCAGCCCCGCCACGATGAGCCCTTCCGTCAGCAACAAACGGCAGACTTGCCGCGGCCCCCAACCGATGGCGGCTAGCAGCCCCATTTGCGAAGAGCGCTGTTCGGCCCCGAGCCGAAACAAAAGCACGACCAGCATCAACGCGGCGGCGATGATGAAAAAACTGAATCCGAGGAACAACACATTGAAGGGCGTCGTGCCGGCGGCGGCTTGCAAGCCCTGTTGCTTCACTGGCTGAAACGTGAACCCCAAGGGTTGCGGGGACAAAGAGATCTGCCCGGACAGCGTTTCGGGGGTGAGGCCCTGCGTGCCGTCGAAGCGGATCGCCGTGGTTTGGCCGAACCGACTGCCCCAGAGTTGCCGGCCTGTTTCCAAGGAGACGAACGCCTTGGGCGTGGCGCGGTATTCGTCCCAGTATTGCTCGTCCTTCCCACGGACGCGGGCATAGTCGAACGGAAAGGGGGGATCCCAATCGTCGATCGACGCTTGGTCGGTCACGCCGGGGACTTCCGGAGTCCAGGAAGGATCGGCTGCTAGGCCCTCCATGGCGGCGATGGCCTTCAGTCGGAAAGTAATCGGAGAAGTGATTTCCTGGACCTCACCGTGCGTGCTCTCCGGAGGAAAGTACTTGAGGGAGATACTGTCGCCCGGCTTGACGCCCAAGTCTTCCGCCGCCCAGGCATTGAGTACGATTTGATCCTTTTCCAGTGGGGTGAGCGGCGCACCATCGATCGATACGAAATTCGCGCCTTGCGAGGCCCTCTCGAAATCGACCGCCACGACCGTGGAATAGGGGATCTCCCGTCCACCGGCTTCGATGGCATTGGCCAGATAGGTCAGCACGGTAAATGGTTGCCAGGTTTTCGTGGCTTGGAAGACTTCCTGCTCGCTTCGCGAGTCAAACAACATCCGTTCGGACGTGATTTGCACCTGCCCTTCTTGGCCAGCACGCACAAGCAGGCCGTAGTCTTCGAGCGTGGGCTGCAGCGCCTGCGGCAGAATCCGCTCCTCCGGTGAAGGGACCGTGGTGGAATCAATTGCCGTGGAGGCGAGCAAGGCATTCGCCTTTCCCGCTTTGTCGATCACTTGTTGCAGGTCCGGCAAGTGGAAGAATGCGTTTCGCGGAAGCTGTTGATTGGGACGGAGTCCGAAACGCCCCAAACCTGTGGCGGGAAGGATGGAGGCCACGCGAAATCGGCGGCTTTGCACGTTTTCCGTCTTGCGCCCCAGCGGGCTGTCTCCAGGGATTTGCGTGAGCAATGGGACCCGGACCAAAATCTCTTCCCCGATTTCCACGCCCAACTCTTCCGCCAAGGGTTCGTTCAGCGCCACTTCGTCCAACTCAAGGGGGCTTGTCGGGCCACCGTCCCCCAATTCCCAGAAACGTGGGCTTGTGCCCAACAACGTGACCTGGCTGGCGCGGGTGGGGGATTGGCTGTCCGGTTTTTCCACCGTCCCGCTCAGGAGAATGGCGGGGAGAATGTGCGGGTAGTGTGTCTTGACCTCCTCCTGTTGGGCGAGTTCCTCCGCCAGGGCCTCACGGAAGAAGCGGTCGACGACGAGGACTTCCTCGATGCTTCCCAGACGATCGAGAGTGAGGTGCCGCAGGCTCCCTCTCACGGAGTCCCCCACCAGCAGGGCTCCTGCCAGAATCGCGGTGGCGGTCGCCACACCGCAAGCAACCGCGAAATGAATGCGGCGATGAAATGACAAGCTCTGGCGGATGAGTTGCACGGATGTCATCGGTTATTGGCCCCGGGCCTTGGCGATTGAGTGAAAAATGCCGGCGGCTTGTTCGAGCAGCGAATGCCTCGCACGGCAAGCATCCCCTTTTCCCTGTTTGGCGATGCTCCTAGACTGACGAGTTTGCCTCACGCTTTCCGACAATCAGCGGTTTCATGGTAGAGAATCTTCCTGTCAAGACCATCGAATTCGGCGATTTTACGATTGAGGGCTACTCGCGGGCCGCCGTGCAAACTTACTGGCGGATTCCCGAATTCAAATTGGGATTCGACCTGGGCGCACAGCCGTGGTCCTTCATGGGAACCGATACGTGGTTTGTCTCGCATGCCCATCTAGATCATATCGTGGCCTTGCCGGTCTACGTCGCGCGGCGGCGGATGATGAAAATGGAGCCGCCCCGCATCTATCTTCCGGAAGTCGCCGTGGAGCCAATGCTGCGGATCTTGCGATTATTTACCCGGCTCGACCGGGGACGCATGCCCTGCGAGCTGATTCCCACGCATCCCGGGGATGAAATCGAACTTTCCCGCGAACGCGTGGTGACAGTGAGCAGCACCAAACACACAGTCCCTTCCTTGGGCTTCATTGTTTGGGAAAGGCGGCGAAAGTTGAAGCCCGAGTTTCGGGAATTACCGGGAGAAAAGATCCGGGACCTGCGATTGGGGGGGACCGAGGTCACGGAGGAGCGGCGTCTGCCCCGCTTGGCCTACTTGGGAGACAGCGCGCCGGAAGGTCTCGACCAGTGCCCCGCCATGTACGAGGCGGACGTGCTGATCACGGAGCTAACATTTGTCGCCCCCAGCCATCGCAAAGCCAAAATCCACAAGTTTGGGCACATGCATCTGGACGATCTGGTCGAGCGGCGGGAGCGGTTCCAAAACCGGCTGATCATCGCCTCCCATTTCAGCACCCGCTACCACGACCGGCGGATCGAATACCTGGTCCGCAAAGCGCTTCCCGACATGTTCGACGGGCGGCTCCAGCTTTGGCTGTGATGCTTGAAGGGGCGTCCGGCGTTACTCGGAGGAAGCCGGCTGTCCGGAACGCTGCTTTTTGAGCAGTTCATAAATTTGGAATTCGTCGCGGACAAACTCGTCGGGATCTTCGCGGACGGCTTGTATGTAGGGACCTTCGTAGACATCCATTCGCGGCAACAGGTCGGGATCGTCCCATTTGTGCGGCAGCAGGTCGAAGATTTTGCCCGGCACGCGGTCCCACCGCGCGTTCTTTTCATCATGTTGCCGCGCCTGCGTGCGCCATTTTTGCCGTAGCCGCGCGGGATCCCGGACTTCGCCGAAGTGATGGCAGTCGAAGGCGGGCGCCTGTCGATACTTGTCGATGGTGTCCCACTCCGTGCGGACATTGGCTCCGTCACCCCACACCACCACCTCCGGCAGGTTGCGGTGAATCCGCAAATTGAGCTCCGGAGTTTTCCCCAACACGCTCTGATACACCTTGTAGTTGGCGTAGAAGTGCTTGTAGCGGATCGGCAAAATGTCGTACTCGGTTTGCTCCAGGCATTCCCGCAGGCGGTCGAACTCCCATTCGGGGATGAATTCGTCGCTATCCAGGAGAATACACCAATCTCCGGTGCATTTTTCCCGCGCCCGATTCTTGAATTTCACATGCCATGTTTTGGGGTCCGAGCGGTCCCAGCGCTCACGAAAGATCTCGATCTTGGGATCAAGGTCACGAATGGCCTCGTAGGTGCCGTCGGTCGAATACCCTTCGTTGACAATGATCTCATCGGCCAGCGGAAGATGATGTTTCAGCATCGCCACGGTGTGGAAATCGTAGTAGATGCCGTCCTTGATGAACGTGTAGATCGAGAGTTTCATCGGTTCCTCGCGCGGAACGGGTGGACCAGGGCGTTCGGACCGTTCTATTCGGTAAGCGCTCGGCTACTCGGTGATGTGCCCCGCGTTGCCGAACTCGCGGCGGAAAATTCAGTCCTATTTCATCACCAGCGTACGCCATGATCCATGGCTCTCGACGCAGTGGGGGGACGTGACTGGTATTCTACAGCGCGGATGCGAGAATTACGCGCATCGAGAGGGTTGTGACGCCGGCTGCCGCACAAGAAAAACGAGTTGATTCGTGGCGAGCGGCCTTCGAGAAGCGACATGAGCGCGTCAGGCACTCGCCAGAGCATCGCCGGGTGGGACCGCATTCGCATCGAGGATCGACCCGCAATGTGGGCAGCGATGCACCGGTCGCTCAGCGGCTTGCGGCTCCGGTACTTGGAAATCTTCGATATGGAAGACGCCGGACACTTGGTCCGCGGTGACCCACTCGCCATCGCCATGCCGCACGAACGTGTCCCTCTCGATTTCGCCATCCAGCGCCAGGGTCCGCAGTCGCGAAAAGTCCACGGGGCCTGAAACCACACCCATGATGCGGTAATACCAGTCAACAGTCATCGTTGCCTCACTCTCCACCAGACGTTCTCACGACCCGTTTGCAGCCCCGAACAACGTCGGCTAGTACTCTTCGGACACGTTTTCGTATTCTTGGCGAAATTAATCCACTTCACGCTTCTTTGATTTAACCTCGCAGCTACTTATTCGTATCGACACACCCGGCTGTCCACGCGTTCACGAAGTTTTCCGCGGTCCGGCTCCAAGGCGAATTCGGGAGTCCTCCTGGATTGAGAGACGCCCCTTTTGGCCATAAGAGGTAGGAGTTGTAGCAATGGCGCGGGAACATGGCGAGGCCAACTGCCTGGCCGAACCGCGAAACGAAAAAGTTGGTTAGTTTACTTGACGGTCCAACGCGGTATACTCGTAGCCAGTTTTCGCGAATTCCCCCATTCTGCGGTATCGGTGGGAGTTCATCCCCCACCCTTTATCTTCCCCACATCACTATTTCGTCGGAGGCACACGCGGCATGAACAAGGGCCGGCTTTTCTTGGGTTGTTTTCTGGCTCTGGTGGCCACGGCGGTCGGTTTCGCGATTCGCTCGCAACTGATCGAGGAATGGGCCATCCAATTCGAGATGTCCGAAACTCAAAAGGGGAATATTCTTGGGGCGGGTCTCTACCCGTTCGTGATCTCCATCATGCTCTTCAGCCTGATCGTGGACCGCATCGGCTACGGGACGGCGATGGTGGCGGCGTTTGTATTCCATGTCCTCTCGGCCGTGATGACTATTTGGGCCACCGATTACACAATGCTGTACTGGGCCACGGTCATTTTCGCGCTGGCGAACGGGACGGTGGAGGCGGTCATCAATCCCGTCACCGCCACCTTATATCCCAACCAGAAAACACATTACCTCAATATTTTGCACGCCGGCTGGCCCGGCGGCTTGGTCGTGGGCAGCCTCATTGGCAACCTCATGAACAATATCGACGGCGCTTCCCTGCCCGGTCTGTTGTGGCAGTGGAAATTTGCCCTCGTGTTCATCCCCACCATTATTTACGGCGTGCTGCTCGTGGGGCAAAAATTTCCTCCCAATGAACGTGTCGAGGCCGGGGTTACCTACGAAGAAATGGTGGGACAGTTTTTCCGCCCGCTGTTTTTGTTCCTGGTCATCATCATGGTTCCCCTGGCGATCACGGAGCTCGGCACCGATAGCTGGATGACCGATATCATGAACAGCGTGATCGGAACAACATATGGCGGCTACGTGCTCACGTATACCTCGATCATTATGTTCATCCTACGGTTCTTCGCGGGACCGATCGTGCATAAGATTTCGCCGCTGGGATTGCTGGCAGCCAGCGCCGCGTTCGCTATCTTGGGGCTGCTGGGCATGTCCCAGGCAGAGTCCTTTTTCTTGGTGTTCGTGGTCGCCACGGTCTACGCCATTGGTAAGACCTTCTTCTGGCCCACGATGCTCGGCGTGGTTTCCGAACAATATCCCAAAGGCGGCGCCTTGACGCTCAACGGCATCTCCGGCGTGGGCATGCTTTCCGTCGGTCTGCTCGGCACGACCTTGATGGGCTCCATTCAGGATAAGGTCATTCACAATCAACTTGAGGAACGACCGGAGCTTCAAAGCGAATATGCGGAGGAAGAGGAGAGCGGCATTCTGGGCAAATATCGTCCGCTTGATAAGCAAAAAGTTGACGCGCTGCCTGACGATTCTGAAGAGAAGCTGGCAATCATGGAAATGCAGAAGACGGCCAAGCGGCAAGCCCTCGCCTGGACCGCGCTATTTCCTACGTTCATGCTCGTCTGCTATATCGGATTGATCCTCTACTTCCAGTCCAAGGGCGGGTACAAGCCGGTGGTGATTAGCGGCGAGAATGAGGGTGGGCCGCCCGCCGAGAGTGCGTCATCCTGATCGAAAATTCATGCCCGATTCGTCACGCCGGAGGAGGATCACTTCCTCCGGCGTGACGGAGACGGCGCGTGGATCGCGGATCCTCATGATGGCGATCTATTTCGCCGGGGGCGCGATCTGATCCTGACCGAAGTAGGGCACCAGGGCGACTGGGATCGTGATGCTGCCGTCCGCTTGCTGCCCGTTTTCCAGCACGGCAATCAGTGCCCGGCTCACGGCGATGGCCGTGCCGTTGAGCGTGTGGACCAGTTGCGTCCCCTTGCCCTCCTTGGGCCGAAAACGGATGCCCAAACGCCGCGCTTGAAAGTCCGTGCAATTGGAGGTGCTGGTCACCTCCCCGTATTCTCCGGCGTCGCCGCGCCCCGGCATCCAGGCTTCCAGGTCATATTTGCGATAGGCCGGTCCGCCCAGATCGCCAGTGGCCGTATCGACGACTTGATAGGGAACCTCCAACCCGTCAAATAGTGCGCATTCCAAGGCACACAACCGTTCCAGCGTCGTGTCACTCTCCTCGGGCCGCGTAAAGGCGAACATTTCGACCTTGGTGAATTGATGCACGCGATACAGTCCCCGCGTGGCTTTGCCGTGGGCGCCCGCTTCGGTGCGATAACAGTGGCTGATGCCACAATAGAATAGCGGCAATTGTTCCTCGGGGAGAATTTCCTGGGCGTGCAGTCCGCCGAGTGTGATTTCGGCGGTGGCGATCAGGCTCAAGTCGGAGTTTTCAATACTGTAGATTTGCGTTTCCGGGCCACGTGGCATGTAGCCGGTGCCGTGCAGCACTTCGTTACGCGCCAAGTCGGGCGTGACCACGGGGACGAAGTCCTCCTTGCGGAGCATGTCGAGCGCGTATCGTTGCAGGGCCAGATCGAGCAGCACGGCATCGTTCTTCAGAAAATAAAAGCCATGGCCCGCCACTTTGGCTCCGGCTTCGAAGTCGAAGAGGTCGAGCCGCTCGCCAAGTTCCACATGATCCAGCGGTTGAAAATCGAACTGGCGAGGCTCCGTTTTTCCGTAACGGAGCACGCGGTTGGCCGTGTCATCCGCGCCGTGTGGAGCGTCCGGATGGGTCATGTTGGGAAACTGCCGATGCAGTTCGTCCATTTCCTCCGCCAAGGCATCCAGTTCACGGGAGCGTTCCCCGCCCTCTTCCCGCAACCGGCGCCCTTCCGCTTTGCGGGCTTCCCGGTCTTCGGGCGTTTTGGCTTGGCCGATGGTCTTGCTGACCGCGTTGGCCTGGCGGTTCAACTCATCCACTTCGGTCTGTTTCTGCTTCCACCGGTCGTACAGGTTGATGAAGCGGGCCACGTCCACGTCCACACCGCGTGCCGTGCAATTCTTTTGCACGGCGTCCGCGTTTTCCACGATGAATTTTCGATCGAGCATCGGGCTTTCTTTTGTAGGAGTCGTCGTTGAGAAACCGAGGGGATTGTTCCTGTCGAGTCTCGAAGGCGATGGGGAGACTCTTCAACGGCTGCGTGCCGATCGGGCCATTTAGGCGGAATTGCCGGAGGCCATTTCCCGCCACAGTACGGCGCTCGTGCGGATTCCCCGATAAAAATCATGCAGCGAGAATTTTTCGTTGGGACTGTGCGGGTTGTCATCGTGCAATCCCCAGCCCAAAAGCAACGCGTCCGCGCCCAGCGTTTCGCAGAGCGTGGTCACGACGGGAATGGAGCCCCCTTCACGAATCAGCACCGGTTCCTTGTCAAAGCCGTGCGCGATCGCGCGCTTCGCTGCTGACATGTAAGGGCTGTCCAAGGGGAGCACGAAGCCGGGAGCGCCGTGCCATTCGCGAAGTTCCAGCCGCACGCCTGGCGGACACTGTTTTTCCAAATGTTCCCGCAAAGCGACGGTGATTTTGGTGGGGTCCTGATGCGGCACAAGGCGAAAGCTGAATTTGGCGCCGGCGGTCGCAGGAATCACGGTCTTGGCCCCTTCCCCCTGGTATCCGCCCCACATGCCATTCACATCATAAGATGGCCGAGCCCAGCGGCGTTCCAGGGTCGTGTAGCCTGCTTCGCCATGCACGTCGGGCACGCCCAACTGCTCACAAAACTGGCGGTCATCGAAGCCCAAGTTCTGAAATTGTGCGCGTTCTTCGTCCCGCAGTGGCTCCACGTCGTCGTAGAACCCCGGTATCGTGATGCGACCCTGGTCGTCCGCCAGATCAGCAAGCAAACGCATGACCACCCAGGCGGGATTGGCGACCGCTCCGCCGAAGCTTCCCGAATGCAAATCCTGGTTTGGCCCAGTCACTTGCAGTTCGTAATACGCGATGCCCCGCAGGCCATAGGTGATCGCCGGTTGGCCGGGCGCGAATTGGCAGGTATCGCTAATGACGACGCAATCGCAGGCAAGCCGGTCACGGAATTTTTCCACGGCCGCGTCCAGGTGTTCGCTGCCGACCTCTTCTTCCCCTTCAATCAGGTATTTCACGTTGATCGGTAAAGATTGCCCCGTCGCCAGCCACGCCTCCGTGCTGAAGACTTGCGTGAGCATTTGTCCTTTGTCGTCCGTGGCCCCGCGAGCGTACATATTGCCGTTCCGCCGCGTCGGCTCGAAAGGGGGCGTGATCCACTGGTCCAGCGGGTCGGGCGGCTGTACGTCGTAATGCCCGTACACCAGTACGGTGGGAGCGCCCGGAATCCGGGGCGACTCCGCGAAGACGATGGGGTGTCTCTCGTGAGGTAGGAATTCCGCTTCGAGGCCAATCCGCTTGAATTTTTCCAAAAGCCACTCGGCGGCGGCGTGGACATCTTTTTCATATGCGGGATCCGCGCTGACGCTGGGCAGCCGCAGCAATTCGCTCCACTCTTCCTCGAATCGCGAGCGATGCTGCTCGATGTAGCTGAGCGTCTCTTCGACTCGTGCGGACTTGGCCATGCGGGTCTCCAGAAAAACCGGCGGGTTTTTGCCGGGTTTGCGGATTTTTGTTAACGTAAGATGTCGGCTACAATATAGCCCCGGTGAAAGCTACCGCCTATCGCAATCCGAAGTCGAGCAATTGGACATGGACGAAAATAATGTGGGATTGCTAGAAGCCGTCGCGGAGACAGAGCGTGTCGCGCGTCCCAGGCGCGAAAACAAGCCCCGCCGACAGCCGCGCTACCATGTCGTGCTATGGGATGACGACCATCATACGCATGCTTACGTGATGCTGATGCTACGTCGCCTGTTTGGGCATTCGCTGGAGCGCGGCTATCGTATCGCCCAAGAGGTCGATACCCGTGGCAAGGCAGTCGTGTTGACGACCACCCGGGAGCACGCGGAACTGAAACGCGACCAAATCCTGGCCTTCGGCAAGGACGGATTGGTGAAAGAGTGCCAGGGTTCGATGTATTCAAGTATCGAGCCCGAGGTCGCCTGACTGGAAGTTTCCAGGCCCTTTCGCCATTCGGCTACCCAGCCTGCCTTCCTGGCAAATTCCGGATTACCGGCGCGCGGAGTGCTTTGTCATTATGACCCCTACCGTGAAAACCCACACGCTGGGGTGCAAGGTCAACCAGTACGAGACGGAGCTCGTTCGCCAGGCGCTGTGCGGCTCCGGCTATCGAGAAGCGGACCACGAAGAATCGGCCGACCTGTGCGTGGTGAATACCTGCACGGTCACCAACGAAGGAGACGCCAAGAGCCGCGCCGTGATCCGCCGCATGGCTCGGAAAAATCCTGGCACGCGGATCGTCGTGATGGGGTGCTATGCCACGCGGGCACCGGAGGAAGTGGCTCAATTGCCGGGCGTGGTGGAGGTCGTCACCGACAAGCGGGAACTTCCCGATGCGTTGTCGCGGTTCGGCGTGGTCGATATGCCCACCGGCTTGAGCAGTTTCGGGCAGCGGCAGCGAGCCTACGTCAAAGTGCAAGATGGCTGCCTGCTGCGGTGCAGCTTCTGCATCATCCCCTCCGTCCGCCCTCATCCGCACAGCCGGCCCCTGGACGACATCGCGGAAGAAGTGCGTCGGCTAGTGGACGGCGGTTACCGCGAAATCGTGCTGACCGGGATTCATTTGGGCCACTACGGCGTGGAGACCAATCGCGGACGTCCGAAATCACAGTGGCTTCGCTTGTCCCATCTCGTGGATCATCTTTCCCAATTGCCCGGGGAGTTTCGTCTACGGCTCTCCAGCATCGAAGCCACCGAGGTCACGCGGGAATTGATCGACGTCATGGTGGCGAATCCCAATCGCGTCTGCCCGCATCTGCATATCTCCATGCAAAGCGGCAGTGACGCGGTACTCCGGCGGATGCGTCGGCGCTGGGGGAGCAAACGCTTTGTCGATCGCTGCACTTTGGTGCGCGAGCGGCTCGATCTGCCGGCGCTGACGACAGACATCATTGTCGGTTTTCCGGGCGAAACCGAGCAGGATTTTGATGATACCTGCCGCGCCGCGGAACAAGTCGGGTTCTCGAAGATTCACATCTTCCCCTTCAGTGCCCGGCAGGGTACACCGGCGGCCACCATGCCGGATCAAATCCCTCCCGCGATTCGGCAGCGGCGGGCGCAAGCTCTCGCGGAAGTCGAACAGCGGCTGCGGGAAACCTATTGTCAAAAACTGCTAGGCCGGCGACTGCAAGTCTTGGTGGAATCCGTGGACGAAGAGGGGCACGCCGTGGGGACTTCTTGCCGTTACGCTCCGGTGATCAGCCCTGCACAGGTTGAGTCCGGCCGCTTTTTGAACGTGGTAGCGAACCGCTTGGAATACGGGCAACTGATCGGAAGCGTTGTCCACTAAAACGGCTCTCCACAGCCTGCGTCGGGTCTTTTCGACGAAACGGCTTGTTCCAACCTGCCATTCGCGTTTGATTGGCACGCGGCCCGTTGGGGCGTTAAACTTGAACCTGCTGTCGGTTTGTGCCACGTCTCCGCACAACGCTTTCCCGCGTTCATTTTTCCTGCCGCGAAATACCCCATGACTTTCAGCATGCCTGCACGCCTGACCTGGAGGGCGACGACTTTCTTCATGGCGAGCCTCATTGGACTGGATGTTTCTGCCGGACCACCGGTGGAGTTTCCCGAAAACGGCCGCGTGGTCTTCTTGGGGGACGCCCTTTTTGAGCGGGCGCAGACGTACGGCCATTTGGAAGCGGCGCTCACGTCTCGCCTCCCACAACTTGGCTTAACCTTTCGCAATCTGGGCTGGAGTGGGGATAACGTGTTTGGGCGTTCCCGCGCGGGCTTCGGCGCTCCCGCCACCGGCTCTTCCAGGTGGCAGCCGCCGGATCAGCCTTCCGCCGGCTTCGGTTATGAGCAAATGCTGAAACAGTTGGACGCCGTGGAGCCCGACATCGTGTTCGTGGGATTTGGCGCGAATGACTCGCACGCCGGAGCGGACGGACTCGACGCATTCGAAAAGGGCCTCGCGAATCTGGTGCAGGACCTGCAAGACCGGGAAGCCCAAGTGATTCTGGTGACGCCTCTCAAACAAGAAGATTTGGGGGCTCCCTTGCCGAAGCCGGACCAGCAAAACGCCAACCGAGCGCTATATGCCGAAAGGATTCGCGAGTTGGCCCGCGAGCGTGAACTTCCTGTCGTGGATGTCTTCGAGACACTCCGCGCGGAGTCCAGCAACACACCTTTGACCCACAACGGCATTCATTTGACGGACCGAGGTTATCAGGCGGCGGCCAAGGTTTTCCTGAAAGGTCTCGGACTGGCTGGTCCCGCTTGGCAGGTATCGCTGGAAGGTGGTGAAGCCGTGGAATCCAGCGGCGCCATGATCAGCAATATCCAGCGGAATGAACGGGAAGTTGCCTTCAATGTCCGGAGCAACCACTTGCCTCTCGGGAATCACGATACACCAGCACGAGAAGAACGCTGGCTATCCGTGAAAGATCTGCCGCCGGGGCAATTTGCTCTGACGATCGACGGAGCCGAGGTCGCGACCGGCACGGCGGAGGATTGGGCACAGGGTGTGGCGATCACCCGCGGTCCCGATTTTGAGCAGGCCGAAACGTTGCGGGCGACGATCGTCAAGAAGAACCGACTCTATTTTTATCGCTGGCGGCCTCAGAACAACACCTATCTGTTTCTGTTTCGCAAGCATGAGCAAGGCCAAAACGCGGCGGAAATTCCACGCTTCGATCCCCTGGTGGAAGCGGAGGAAGCGGTGATCGCCGAGCTGGCTCAGCCCGAGACCCACCGCTATGTGCTCAAGCGGCGTGCTGATGAGTAGGGCGAATGGACCATCGCATCATGCATGCGGAACCAATCCATGAGGCCCGCCCATTCACCCCTTGTTGAACCTTGATTCACTCGATTTTTGAGATGACCATGCCTCCACGATCGCTTCGAAGCTACGCCTCTCTTATCACCTGCGTGGCATTGCACTTCTTGCTGTTCGCCAATGCCGCACACGCGCAGCGCGATCTGCGAGACATTCCGGATCCCGACCCCGAGATCGAGCGGCGATCATTCATCGTGGCGGACGGGTTCGAAGTGAATCTGTTCGTGGCCGATCCGCTAATCGCCAAACCGATCCAGATGAATTTCGATGCCCAGGGGCGGTTGTGGATCGCCAGCAGCGAGGTTTACCCGCACATTGAACCGGGGCAGGTGGCGAACGACAAAATCTTGGTCGTTACCGATGACGACGGCGATGGCACGGCGGAACGCACGGAAGTCTTTGCTGACGGTCTGTTGATTCCCACCGGCGTGATTCCGGGCGATGGCGGAGCCTATGTCGCCAACAGCACGGAACTGTTACACATGCGGGACACCGACGGCGATGGCCGCGCCGACCAGCGGAGGATCGTCCTTTCCGGTTTTGGCACTGAAGACACGCACCACATTCTGCACACGTTCCGCTGGGGACCTGCCGGACACCTTTATTTCAATCAATCCATCTACATCCATAGCCACATTGAGACGCCCTATGGTGTACGGCGGCTGGATGGCGGCGGGGTTTGGAAGTTTCAGCCCCGCACTCTCGATTTGGAAGTCTATGCCCGAGGGTTTGTAAATCCCTGGGGATTCCATCTCGACCGTTGGGGGCAATCCTTCGCCACGGACGGCGCTTACGGCGAAGGTATCAACTATTTGTTTCCCGGAGCCACGTTCGTGACCGCACCCGGGGCGAGTCGCTTGTTGCAGGGGCTGAATCCAGGTAGTCCCAAACACTGCGGTTTGGAGATCGTCGATGGCCGGCATCTGCCGTCGGAGTGGCAGGGCAACATGCTGACCAACGATTTTCGTGCCCATCGCGTATGTCGCTTCCTTCTCGAAGAATCCGGCTCGGGATATGTTTCCCGTGAAGGAGAGGAACTGATCAAGACCGATCATGTCGCCTTTCGTCCCGTCGATATCAAGATGGGACCGGACGGAGCGATTTACATCGCGGATTGGTACAACCCCATCATCCAGCATGGCGAAGTCGATTTTCGCGATCCGCGCCGGGACCACGTGCATGGCCGCATCTGGCGGGTCACCGCCAAGGACCGTCCTTTGGTTCCTCGTCCGCGGCTCATCGGCGCTTCGACTGAGGAATTGCTCGAATATCTACGCTCACCCGAATCGTGGACCCGACAAATGGCCAAGCGGCTCTTGTGGGAACGCGGAGAGGAAGTCCTCCCCAAACTGCGGCAGTGGCGTGCTGACATCGACCGTAGCGACACGGACGCGACGCATCTGAAATTGGAGGCGTTGTGGACCTATCAGGCATTACGGAGAGTGGAGCCATCTCTGCTGCAAGAGTTGCTTCAGTCCGAAGATCACCGCGCTCGCGCGGCGGCTGTGCGGGTCGCGGCGGCATGGAGCGGCCAGTTGCCGGATCCCCTTTCAGTTTTTGAAAACGCCGTGAGAGATTCTCATCCCCGCGTGCGGCTGGAAGCCCTGCACGCTCTGCGCGGCGAACGGAGCGCGGAAGCAGCCCGTATCGCGCTGCTTGCCTTGGACCAACCGCTGGATGGTTACCTCGACTATGCCCTCTGGCTGACCGTTCGCGATCTGCAGGACGAATGGCTGCCGGAGGTTCTCGCGGGAGGGAACCCACTCTTGGAAAATGTCCCCCATTTGGTGCATGCTTTGACTGCCGTGGAGAACGCGGAAGCGGTGCCGCTGTTGGTGTCGCTCCTGGAAGAGGGACAAGTGGCCGCGAATCGCCAAGACGCAGCCATCGCGGCGATCACTCAGGCGGGAGATTCACGGCAATTGCACCGCATCCTGGAGCACATTCACAAGAGCGATCACGCTACCGTGGAGCAACGTGCCGCGTGGCTAGGGCAGTTGGTTGAGGCAGCCCGCGTACGCCGTGTCTACCCCGAGGAAGCCGAACCAGTTCTCCGAGAGATGCTTTCGGAAGCTCCAGCCGTATTGCGTGGACCAGCGGCGGTATTGGCCGGCTTGGCAGACATCTCCGGCTTACTCGGTCCACTGCAAGACGTGGCTAGCGATGGTACGTTGCCAGCCCCAACGCGTGGCTCCGCGCTCGAAGCGCTGGCCGCCCTGGAAGACCGCGCGACGCTAGAAGCCTATGCCTCGACGGCCACGGAACCCAAATTGCGCGAGCGGGCAATCATCGCGTTGGCAACATTGGACGTGGAGGCTGCTGTCCAGCATGCGGTCGATTTTTGGCAGGGCCAAACCGCCGCGGAACCGGGCACACTCGCCGCGGCAATCGTGCGCGAACGTGAGGGTGCCCAAGCATTGGCGGAGGCATTGCGCGGACGCGCATTGCCGGCGGATACCGCGCGGCGGCTGTTACGATCCGTGCGGCGCATCGCCCCTGCCGGTTCCTCTTTAATCGAAACGTTGGAAAGGACATCTGGAGGGAATGAGCAAGAGCAAAATTTGAACAAAAGGGAGATCGCCGAAATCCTGCAACGGGTCAGGGAACATGGCCATGCCCAGCGGGGAGAGGCCGTCTACCGCCGTCGTGATCTGCTCTGCCAGCAGTGTCACGCCATCGGCGGAGCGGGCGGACAGGTCGGGCCCGATCTTTCCAGCATCGGCGCCAGTGCCCAGGACGACTATCTGCTGGAATCGCTTTTGGAGCCCAACAAGAAGATCAAGGAAAACTATCATTCCCAGGCCATCGTGACCGAAGACGGACGCGTGCTGACCGGCATCGTGGTGCGAGAAACCACCGACTTGTTGACATTACGTGACGCCGAGGACCAGGAAATAACCTTGCGCACCGATTCGATCGACGAGCGGCACGATGGGCCTTCGCTCATGCCGTCCGGCTTACTGAAATCGGTCACGCGCGACGAACTTGTGCATCTCGTGCGGTTTCTTTCCGAATTGGGGGAATTGGGCGAGTTCGCCGTGGGACAAGATCCCGTGGTCCGCCGGTGGCGGGTTCTCGATCCACAAGGGTCCATTCGGGAGTCCCTGCGTCTGCGGGGAGCTCGGGCCGTGTTTCAGGAGGACACGGAAACCCCGTGGCTCGCCACCTACAGCCGAGTCTCCGGCGAATTGCCGCTGGGAGATTTGCCAAAATTTTATCATGGCTATCCGGCCCAACCACTCATCGTGCTGCAATTTGGAATCGACGTGGCTCAGCCGGGCCAAATCCAACTCGATTTCAGCGACCCGAGCGGAATCTCTCTGTGGCTAGATAAGAAGGAGTTGCCGGTCGATCCACCTATTCAAGCCGATGTCACCTCAGGCCGGCATTGGATCACCGTCGCGGTCCGGCCCAAGGGGCGGCAGGATGATTTGCGATGCGAAGTCCGAACAGCCGAGGGTTCGACCGCGCAAGTCCGTATCGTGGGGGGCAAATGACCGATTTCGGAGGCGTGTCCTCCGCCAATCCATTCCAGCTCCCAGCTCCGCGATTCATTTTCATGACCACTCAAGTGGGCGCGGAGCGGGCGCTCAAAGCGGAGATGTCGCGGCGGTTTTCTGAATTCCGCTTCGCTTTCTCCCAGCCCGGCTTCATCACCTACAAAGTGCCGCCAGGGCGGCGTTATCCTGAGGATTTTGATCCGGGCCTGGTCTTCGCGCGTTCCGTTGGATTCTCCCTAGGAAAAATAGAAGGAACCGCTCCCGAGGAATTAGCGAAGCGGGGGGCGGATTTCGTTTCGCTCGGTTCCTTCGACCGGCTCCATGTCTGGCAACGCGACGCGCACCCGCCCGGTTATCGCGGGTACGAACCTGGCCCAACGCCAGAGGCTGCCCTCGCGGAGGAGCTTCTCCGAAACTCGTTAAGGGCCAGGCTTGGAGACGGTGACTTCGCTCAAGCTCGGCCCACTCGTATTGGCGATTTGGTGTTGAATTGCATTCTCCTCAATGAACGCACGTGGTGGTTCGGCTACCATCGCGCGAAAACGGTCACTTCCTGCTGGCCAGGCGGACTGTGGAAATCGCCGCGCGTTTTGGATGAAGGGGTCATCTCCCGAGCTTATTTCAAATTGGAAGAGGCCGTGGCGTGGGCCGCATTGCCGCTGCGTGAGGGAGACCCGTGCCTGGAATTGGGGTGCGCGCCAGGCGGCGCCGCGCAATATCTGCTGGATCGTGGCCTGCACGTTGTGGGAGTTGACCCGGCACTGGTGGACGAAAGGATTGCCTCCCATGGCCAGTTTCGACACCTGCGTATGCGGGCACACGAAGTTCCCCATCGGGAAGTGCGTCGTGCCCGCTGGCTATTCGCGGACATGAACGTGGCTCCACCGGTAGCATTACGGGCGATGGAATCGATTGCCGCCGCGCGGAATGCGCGGATTCGTGGAATACTGCTCAACTTGAAGCTCGCGGATTGGGATCAGGCCGAGAAAATTCCCCAATGGCTGGACCGGATGCGAAGCTGGGGATTTTCCTCGGTTCGAGCCAGACAACTTCACCACCATCGGCAGGAAATCTGTGTTGCCGCCCTGAGGCGATCCCCAGTGGGTACCGCACGTAATTCGAGGAGCCAGCGGCGGCACCTCCCCAGGTCTACTATCTCGCCCCCCGGGTGACCGCGACGGAAGCAAGCCACGCTGCCTACCAGTGCGGATGATCGTGCCGAAGCGTGCCAGAATGGATGGCCCGGCGCCCCGTCTCCGTGTCCAAAAGAAGCGAACCATCTTCCGCGATGCCCGCGCAGGTGCCATGCACGGTGTCGTCGCCGGTCTCCACGGATAAGGGTTTTCCGATCTGCAAACAGAGCGAATTGTACCGTTTGGCGTGAGAGGCGGACTCCACCGCGCGATGCCAATTTTCTCGTAGCGAATTCAAGAGAGTAATCAACAACTCCACGCGGTTGAACGTTTCGCCCGTGAGGTCCATGAGCGAAGTCGCCGTATCGCATACTGGTGGAGGGGCGGAAGTCAACGAGTTGTTGACATTCAAGCCGATGCCCACGATCCGCCGGCCATCTCCCAAGGCGTCGATGAGCACCCCCGAGATTTTCTTGTCCTCCACAAAGACATCGTTGGGCCAATGCAGCCCTACCACTCGCGGGCGAACCAGCGGGGTGATCGTTTCGACAATCGCCACAGCGGTCGCCAGCGACCACCAAGGAGAAGCGCCCAATTCCGGATTCCATCCGGCACGGTCCACTAGCAGACTGAAAGCGAGGCTCCCTTTTCCAGTCCACCATTGATGGCCACCGCGTCCGCGCCCGTGGGATTGTTCGTCGGCGATGATCAACAGTGGCACCGCGATATTCTGTCCCGCGAGGTCCCGAGCACGATCTTGGGTCGAAGGGAGGACATCATAATGTTCGACGTATTGAATTTCCGTGGCGGCCCGGATTCTTGAGAAATCAGTTTCTAGCATGATGAGATTTCAGCGACAGCGGGCAATGTTCCCCTGTAATTTATTTCCCCATTCCTCCTAAAGCCCCGAACTGCCAGCCAGCTCCTCTGACAAACTGCTGGGACTGGTTGCGGAACATTCCTGATGGGGTTGCCAAGGTTGGTCGAATGTAGATAAATTAGCAGTTTACGAATAACTGGGCCGTGGAAGGAGCGGGAATCACCCATGAAAGTGCGAGCCAGCGTGAAGCGAATCTGTGAAAATTGCAAGGTGGTTCGCCGACAGGGCGTGGTTTACGTCCTTTGCACCAACCCTCGGCACAAACAACGCCAGGGCTGATCTGCTCACCTCGGTTTTTGTCATCTTACGTCGGGATCAGCCAGCCTGACGTCATTCTCGGAATTTCGAAAGTTCGTGATATGCCTCGTATCTTAGGGGTTGATATCCCTAACGACCGCCCCACCGCCGTGGCGTTGACTTACTTATATGGCGTTGGCCCGAAGACCGCGCGGGAGCTTTGCCATCGAGCAGGAATCGACCCGAAAATTCGTGCCCGTGATCTTCCGGAGGACGAAGTCGCCCGGATAGCCGCGCTACTAGATAAAGATTACGTGGTTGAGGGTCAGCTTCGCCGGCAAACCGCGCAGAACATATCCCGTCTCAAAGATATCGCCTGCTATCGCGGTTTGAGGCATCGCCGTGGTCTTCCCGTTCGTGGTCAACGCACTCGCACAAACGCTCGATCGAGAAAGGGGCCCAAGAAAACCGTTGCGGGTAAGAAGGGCGTCAAGGATCTGCGTTAACCGAATGTGAAGAACGCTCCGCGCGTCGCGAATTTGGATCGAATTTTTCTGAGTTTTGTTCGTCTGGAAGGCAAGTAGCTACACGTGGCCACAAGTAAAAAGAAGAAAATTCGTAGGAATGTGACTGTTGGAGTCGCGCATATTAAGGCGACGTTCAACAACACCACGGTCACCATCACAGACACGAAAGGCGACACACTTTGTTGGGCAAGCGCCGGAACGAGCGGCTTCAAAGGGAGTCGCAAGAGCACTCCATTCGCCGGCCAGTGCGCGGCTCAGCAGTGCGCTGAAAAGGCGATCAAGTTTGGCGTGAAGGAGCTGGACGTCCGTGTGAAGGGGCCGGGTAGCGGTCGTGAAAGCGCGATTACGGCGCTTCAGACTTCCGGCATGACGATTAAATCGATCGAGGACGTCACCCCATTGCCTCACAATGGCTGCCGCCCCCCCAAAAAGCGGAGAGTCTAGAACTGACGAACACTCGCCGTGCTTGAGCGCTTCCAAGATAAAATTCCCGGCCTGGAGCCCCTTCAATTCGTATTCAGTCTGGGATTGCTCCATGATTCGCAGCAGGTTTGCCACGACATAGACATCGCAACTTATTTCGTTCTCGGATCAGCCACCCAACAGGAAGCCAGATCCCTCATCAGCTTGAATTGCCGATTGTTCTGAATAGCCAGGCTTTTTATTCGTCTGGCTCCCCAAAGCTTTCGATTGGCGGAGGAAACCATGCATATTCGTTGGCGCGGACTTGAATTGCCCAGCGCGATCAATTGCCACAAAGAATCCTTGACGGGCACCTATGGAAAATTCATCGCCGAACCTTTTGAGCGCGGTTTTGGAGTAACCATCGGCAATAGTTTGCGTCGAATTTTGCTCTCCAGCCTGGAAGGAAGCGCGGTCACGCAAATCAAGGTTCATGGCGCGCAGCATGAATTCACAACGCTGCCGGGCGTCGTAGAGGACATGACCGATATTGTCCTCAACATCAAATCCCTCGTGGTAAAAAGCCATTCGGAAACGACTAAGGTCATCCGCATCGACAAGTCCACGAGGGGCGTCGTGACGGGGGCGGACGTCACCACCGATGACAATGTGGAAATTCTCAATCCCGACCTCGTCATTGCCACACTGACCGAGGATGTTCCTTTCGTGGTCGAAATGGTCGTGGAAACCGGTCGAGGGTACCTGCCCGCCAATGACGAAAGCCGCACGACGCACGAGATCGGGATCATCCCCATCGACGCGATTTTCAGTCCCGTGATTCGGGTCCGCTACGAGATCGAGGAAACCCGCGTGGGGCAGCGGACGAACTACGACCGGCTGATCTTGGAGATCTGGACGGACGGTTCGGTAACACCCGAGCTGGCGTTAGTCGAAGCCGCCAAAATTCTCCGCAAGCACCTCAACCCCTTCATTCAATACAGCGAGTTGGGGGCCCGAGTTCATTCTCCGCCGCGAGGAGGCGGCGGAGGTGCGGATCCCGCGCTCGAATCCAAGCTCAACATGAGTGTTAGCGATCTGCAACTCTCGGTTCGGGCAACCAACTGCTTGGAGTCGGAAGGGATCAACTCAGTTCGCGAATTGGTGACGCGGTCCGAAGACCAGTTGCTGGAAGTCCGGAATTTTGGCGAAACCACACTGAATGAAGTCCGTGAGAAGTTGACCGACCTGGGGCTGCGTCTGGGGATGCGAGTGCCCGCGCCAGCGGCAAGGCTTTAACTCGACAAATCGACGCAAAGACCGTTCACTTACGCGGGCTTCGTGAATTGCCGGTTTACCTATTGGAATGGTTATCTTGAAAGAAATGGCTGCCGACCATGCGACATCGTAAGCGAGGAAGAAAACTGGGACGTTCGCCAAGCCACCGTAAGGCAATGCTCCGTAACTTGGCAAGCAGCCTGTTTCTCACCGAGCGCGACGCGGAGGATGACGACAATCAGCCCAAGGTGAAGGGGCGCGTCGTTACGACGCTGCAAAAGGCCAAGGAAGTCAGGTCGCTGGTCGAACGCTGTATTACCATTGCCAAGCGGTCCTTGCCCGCCGAAGAGGCAGCTTCGCAGTACGAAACCGATGCCGACCGCAATACCGAGGCGTGGATCGCCTGGCGCCGAAGCGAACAGTGGCAGCATTGGAACGCGGCCATCGCACCGGTCGTGGCGGCACGTCGCCGCACGTTGCGGCTGCTCGGAAGTAAAGAAGCGGTGAGCATCCTATTCGACGAAGTGGCTCCGCGCTTCGCCGATCGCGAAGGCGGATATACTCGCGTACTTCGGTTGGCGAAACCTCGTCTGGGAGATGCTGGCACGCGGGCGATTATCGAATTCGTCGGAATTCGGGATCGGGTTGCCGAGCATGCGCCGGCACCTATGTTCGAGGATGAAAATTCGCCATCGGAGGCCGCCTCCTCGCAGGAATCGATGGAGAATCCACCAGAATCGGAGCAAGCAGCCGTCGTTGACGAAGCCGCTTCCACGGAGCAGGAAGATGGCGATGCGAAAGAGGGCTCCGAGGAAGAGAAAAAGTAAGCCCCGACCCGCCAAGGATGGTCATCGAGCCGGAACCATGGAGCACACGGACTCCATCATGCCACCCGCATTGCCCGGTGGTGTGGTCTCCTCGAAGGCGAAGCAGCACGGAAAACTTGGCTTCGATTTTACGGCCCACATGCGGCTTCTGGTCGACGACATCTCCGGTCGCATCGGCGAACTATCGCATGTCGACACCGATCGCATGGCCATCGGCTTTGCGCAAGTGCGCAATGGTTCTCGCTTCGGACTGCAAGCATCCGTGACGCCCATGCGTTTCGAGAATGGCCAGATCTATCGCCGCCGGCGGGGGCGACAGTGGACCACTCAAAAAATTTTGAACGAGTCCGGCCACGAGTGTCTGTACTTGCTGAAGTTTTATCTACCGCGTTTCCTCAACCAAACCTTCGAGGAAAAACTCACAACCCTGTTTCATGAGTTGTGGCACATCAGCCCGATGTTCAACGGGGATTTGCGGCGTTTTGAGGGCCGGTACTACGCACACAGTGGCTCGCAGCGGCGTTATGATGAGGCCATGCGTCAATTGAGCCAGCGCTGGTTGGGAATGCGGCCACCTAGCCAGTTGTACGAATTCCTGCGGAGCGACCATGCTCAACTTTGCCATGAGCATGGATTTGTCTTCGGGATGCGACTTCCGTCCCCTAAGGTGATACCCGCCCGACCGCCAGGACATACAGCAAGGGATCGATGCTGAATGACGTGGCATGCTCGCCGAAAGCTTGGCGGGCGAATCGCCGAATTTCACAAGGCGTCCAGTTTATGACGCCTTTCTGCTACGCGGCAGAGGAATTCCGAAGCGCTTCATTTTTCGGTACATCGTGGCTTGGCTGATGCCAAGTACGGCGCCAGCTTTGGCCACGTGACCGTCCGACTGTAGAAGTGCCTGCTCGATCGCCTGTTTTTGTAGCCGTTCCATGGCCGTCATGTCGTCGGTTGGCTGGGAACGGGTGGATGAAAAGGCCGTGGGTGAAAGGGAAGCCGACAAGACCATGCGCCCGGCTGCCGAGTTCACGAAGGGGATGTTCTCCAGTGTTTCGCGCAGGCAGGCCAAATCAATCGGCCTGGGGAGATAATCAAGGACGCCTTCCTTGATCGCTTGCACGGCGTCCTGAATTGATCCTTGCGCGGCCATGACGATCACGCCCAGGTCAGGGCAGTGTTTCAGCAGATCACCGATGGCCCGCTTCGCCTCGCACCAACAGGGACCCCACCCGAGAATGAGAACTTGCCCCGAACCGGGACGTAGAGCCAGCGTCAACTGGCTCAAATCCGCCACGCAGGTAGCGTCGTATCCCCATTTCTCGCAATGCTTACGTAACGACTCGGCAGTCGCCTTGTCCTTGTCGGCGACGAGGACCATACGGCGCGACACTTCTGCCATGATTACCAGCCCGATCGATTAATTGTGAATGCTTTTTGCCCTGACTCCCTTTACGAGTACATGCCCCTCGACTATCAAAATAATCTCATTGGCAGGCTTGATCAACAGACCCCTCAAGTTTCTTGGATTACCCACTTGCCTGCATGCGGCTACCGCACGGCAAATTTGGGCTTAAAACGGACGGAAGTTTTTGGTGTCAAATGGGATACAGCATATCCAGTGTGCCAGCGTGACGTTACGCAACAACCAGAACCGGCAAAGAAACGTCGAGAGTGGGAGCAAATAATTTCATGGATTCCCTGTTAGTTACCGGCGGCGCGGGTTTCATTGGAGGAAACTTCGTCCGTGATACGCTCGCGGAGAGTTCTTTTTCCATCATAAATTTGGATCGGTTGACCTACGCCGGCAATTTGGATTCCCTCGCGTCGGTTTGGGAAGATCCACGCCACATTTTTGTGCAGGGGGATATCTGCGATCGCGAATTGATCAAGCGATTGCTGAATCAACACCAGCCCCGGGGCATTATACATTTTGCCGCGGAATCTCATGTCGATCGTTCCATCGATTCGCCACTCGACTTCTTACAAACCAATGTGGTGGGAACCGCCACGCTGCTTGAGGCCAGCCTGGCCTATTGGGATGGTCTGGCTCCGGAGCGGCGCGATTCTTTCCGCTTTCTGCATGTCTCCACGGACGAAGTCTACGGTTCGTTGGGGCCAACCGGGAAATTCGTGGAAACAACCCCCTACGCGCCCAATTCGCCGTACGCGGCGTCCAAGGCAGCGTCCGACCATTTTGTCCGTGCCTACCATCATACCTATGGCTTCCAGGTGCTGACCACGAACTGCTCGAACAACTACGGGCCCTTTCAATTTCCGGAAAAGCTAATTCCTCTGATGATTCTCAACGCCCTCGAAGGCAAGGAACTTCCACTGTATGGTGACGGTTCCAATGTACGGGACTGGTTGCACGTCCGTGACCATTGCCGAGCCATTCGCCTGGTGCTCAAGCATGGACGAGTCGGCGAGGTTTATAACATCGGCGGTGACGCGGAACGCACGAACCGAGAGGTCGTCGAAACGATTTGCCAGGTCGTGGACAAGCTTCGCCCGGACTTGCCGCATGCCCCCTGCACCTCGTTGATTCGACTGGTTACCGATCGGCCTGGCCACGACCGGAGATACGCAATCGACTTTGGCAAATTGTCTCGCGAATTGAAGTGGCAGCCGGAAATCCCCTTCGAACGCGGGATTGAAGAAACGGTGGGTTGGTATCTAGAAAACCAGGAGTGGGTAGAAGGCATCACCAGCGGCAAATACCAGCGGCAACGTTTAGGGCTGGACCATGGCCACCGGCAACGTTCACCGGCCAAGAGCCAGTCTTCGGAGTCGGCCAAACCCATGGAGTATCGCGAAGGGCCGATCGACGGCGTGATCTGCAAACCATTGCAGGCACACCATGACCCACGCGGTTGGCTGGTGGAACTGTTTCGTGAAGATGAACTTCCCGCGGAAAACCGGCCCGCGATGGCATACGTCAGCGAGACACTTCCTGGAGTGGTCCGCGGCCCGCACGATCATGTAGATCAGGCCGATTTTTTTGCTTTCTTGGGGCCGGGTGATTTCGAATTGCACCTTTGGGATGCCCGGCCTGGATCGGGCACACGGGGAAACCGCGCTGTGCATACGGTCGGTGCCAGTAATCCCCAAGCAGTGATCATTCCACCAGGTGTGGTCCACGCTTACCGGAACATTTCCGAGGCATCTGGATGGGTGTTCAACGCGCCGAATCGCCTTTACGCTGGCTGGGGAAAGCAGTCCCCAGTCGACGAAATCCGCTATGAAGAGGTTCCCGGCTCTCCTTTTTGCCTTCCCTAACTCGGAGCTACCCAAACCGTCATGGCGAATTCGGAACGAATCCAAAAAGGTATCATTCTTGCGGGCGGTTCGGGAACCCGGCTGCATCCGATTACCCAGGTGTTCAGCAAGCAGTTGGTGCCGGTCTACGACAAGCCGCTGATCTATTATCCACTTTCCACGTTGATGTTGGCGGGAATTCGCGACATCTTGCTGATCTCCACTCCCCGCGATATCGGGAATTTCGAACAATTATTGGGGGACGGCAGCCAGCTCGGCATTCAATTGCAATATGCGACCCAGCCTCGTCCGGGAGGTTTGGCCCAAGCGTTTTTGATCGGGCGAGAATTCGTGGGACAGGACGGTGTGGCCCTGGTGCTCGGAGACAATATTTTCTACGGGCAAGGGCTACAAAAAATGTTGAATGAGGCCGCCGGCTCGCGCCCCGGGGCCACGATTTTCGCCTATCCGGTCAAGGATCCGCAGCGGTATGGCGTCGTCAGCTTCGACCAGGCAGGCAAAGCCACGGCCATTGAGGAAAAACCGGCGAAGCCGAAGTCGCACTTCGCCGTGCCTGGCATTTACTTCTACGACAACGATGTGGTCGAGATCGCTTCCGAATTGCGGCCCTCCGCGCGGGGAGAGCTGGAGATCACGGACGTCAATCGCGTGTACCTGGAGCGCGGGCAACTCCACGTGGTGCAGCTCAGCCGTGGGTTTGCCTGGCTCGACACGGGGACACCACAGTCATTACTCCTGGCGTCGAACTTCGTGGAAGTCATCGAAGAACGCCAGGGCTTGAAGATCGCCTGCATCGAGGAGGTCGCCTGGCAGAAGGGATTCATCTCACGGGATGAGTTGCTCGCGATCGCCAAACCGATGAAAAACGACTATGGAAGATATTTGGAAGACGTGGCCGCTTCGGAAAACATGCCGTAATCCATGATGAAAATTCTTGTTCTCGGCGCGGGCGGGCAACTCGGTGGTGAACTGTGCCGGCAACTCGACAAAGCCGCCGTGGGGTGGCGCCGAGCCGACCTCGATCTCGAACGTTTGCACGATATCGTGCCTCGCGTCCTAGACCTACGGCCCGATGCCGTGATCAATGCGGCGGCTTACACTCAGGTTGATCGGGCGGAAGACGAAGCGGAACGGTGCTGGCGGATCAATGCCCATGCCGTGGAGGCACTGGCGGAGGTCTGCCAGCGGTTGGAATGCAGGTTCTTACACGTTAGTACCGATTATGTGTTCGGTGACGATCCGAGGGATGCTCCCAGACCGTTTCAAGAAACAGATGCCCCGAATCCACGAGGGGAGTATGCACGCAGCAAACTCGCGGGAGAATTGGCTGCGCGAAAATGCGAGCGTCATGTGGTAATCCGCACCTGTGGGCTCTATGCCCGTCCGGAAGCGAAACCACGCAAAGGACGTAATTTTGTTGATACGATGCGTTGTCTCGGTGAGACCCACTCGACCCTTCGCGTGGTCCAAGATCAAGTATGCACGCCCAGCTATGTACCGCACGTGGCCGAGGCCATGGCCTACCTATTGAACTCAGGGGCAACCGGGACCTATCATGTCGTGAATATCGGTCACACAAACTGGTATGAGTTCGCCTGCGAGATTTTCCAGCGGGCCGGTCGAGATGTGAGCGTGGTACCCATTACGACGGCAGAATACGGAGCTCGAGCCCCGCGCCCCCGCTTTAGCGTGCTGGATACGACAAAATACCAGCAATTGGGAGGCCCTGCCTTGCCTCCTTGGCGACAGGGACTAATCGAGTATTTCCAGGAAGCCGCGTTTAACGAATCCGCCAGGACCTAGGGTATTGGATGCCGAGGCTTGGTTTTGCGGGTGATCGCGGCAATACCGGTGATAGGTACAAGATCGCTTCCACCAATTCTCGATGCGTGTTCGTTATTGCAGGATACTGCCGCGGCAAGTAATTGTTCGTGCCGTTTGCCGGTGATGGAAGGGCGTATCGGCCATTATGGCATTTCCTACAAATGGTTTCCGACCGGTCTAAGGCGGCTCCAAGTAACGTATGTTTGAACGCGCCCAGATTCCATGTGGCGGCATTTGATCCCGAGGCAATGGACATTCAGTAGCCCAGGGATGCGGCATGGCCTCGTGGGACGCACTCGAACTCCATCCGTGGCCGCAAGCTAGCCAAGTAGCACATGTTCCCAAACCGACCCACGCAAGGCATTTGGGAGTAAATCAGTCCGATGAGTTTGCGGCACAATTCAGAGACGGAATCGCAGCCCGTGACAAACGATCAAAACGTATCGAATTCCAGTGACGTAACTCCACCAATCATGCCGGAACCACGCGTTCTCGCCCTCCTCACGACGAGTGCGGCGATTTTGATTTGGGCATATTGGACGACCCTGGTTGAAATCGTGCGGACATGGGACTCGAATCCCGACTACTCCCACGGATACCTTGTGGTTCCCTTGGCGGGATATTTTTGTTGGAAACGCCTTCGGGACTTCCCCCAGCAACCGCTGACCTTTTCTTGGGTAGGAATCCCGCTTTTGGTGTTGGCCGCGGTCATGCGGTATTTCAGCGCCCGGTTTTACTATCCCGAAATCGACGGCTGGTCGATTCCTATCGCCGCGGCAGGCGCGGTGGGGCTTTTTGGCGGTTGGCGCTTGTTGAAGACTTTGAGCGGGCCGCTCGCGTTCTTGTGGTTCATGGTTCCCCTGCCCGCGACCGTGGAAGCATGGTTGAGCATCCCCTTGCAACGGATGGCGACCTCCGCGAGCACGTGGATCCTGCAAAGCCTGGGGCAACCGGCATTGGCCGAGGGTACGACCATCTTGCTGGACGATTTTGTCCTAGAAGTGGAACGGGCTTGTAGTGGCCTACGCATGTTCTTCGGCATCACGGCCTTGGCCGTCGCCTTTGCCATGTATTTTCGCTGGTCCTTACTGAAACTCGTCGGCCTGCTGTGCATGGTGCCGCCGGTGGCGTTATTTGCGAACAGCGTACGCCTGGCGGTAACCGGGTTCGTCTATCGCTGGTTTTCCGGCGAGGCCGCGCGACATTTTTCCCACGATGTGGCGGGGTGGTTCATGATCCCCCTGGCGGTGGCTCTGTTCGCACTGGTCACCGTGCTTGCCGAACGCTTCCTGCGGAAAATTCGCCAGGGCCAATGGGCCTTCGTCTCCGTGGCTTTCGTATCGGTGGCGGTCGTCGCCACCGCTGGCATGTTTTGGCATCGTTTTCAAACGTCGCGCCAAGCGGCCGCCCTCTTGGGCCGCGCGGATCAGCTCGCGGAGAACGAGGATTGGGATTCGTCCGTCGAGTATCTGGAACGTTATCTGCGTTTGCGGCCCGATGACGCGGATGCCCGGGTTCAGCTCGCGGAAACGTTCGGCCAACTCGCCACGGATCCCACTCGGCAAGGACGGGCGGTCCGTCTTTATCAGGCTGCCTGGAAAGCACGGCCCGAACGATATGATTTGGGCGTGCGCCAAGGCGAATTGCTGCTCGAGTCCGGACAATTCGATCAAGCCCTCGAGATCACGGAAAAATTGTTGAAGGACGCCCCAAAAGAATCGGGGGAACTCGCGCGCGTGGAAGCGTTGCGAATTCGTGCCTCGGCGCTGCTGCGGAGAGCCCGCCAGCAGGCGCTGGAAGGTCGTATGCCGACAGCCGGGACGATCGCGGAAATCCGCGAGGCTTTTGCCGTCGCAACAGAAGCCGATTCGCGTCAATGGCGTTTGGCGGCTGATTTCGCCCGCTTCTTGCAACAAACCGCTTCCTTGCAGCCTGGGGAAATTTCCCCGGAGGCCCGAGAGGTGCTCGATCAAGCCGTACGATCCAATGGCAGCGATCCGCTGGCCTTTTTGGCACGCTATCAATTCTATCGCGAATTCGGGGATCCCGAACGTGATCGGCAACAGATCCAAGCGGACCTTGCCGCGGCACTTTCGGCCAGCGGAGAAGCTGCCTCGCCGGAGGACCGCTTGGAGATTGTCCTGGCGGCGGGCTTGGATGCCAGAATGCGGGGAGATCTTGGTGAGGCTCGCAAAAACTTCGAACAAGCCATCCAGCTCGCGCCTCAAGACCACCGCGCCTATTTGCATCTGGGGATGACACACCTGCAGAGCAAAAATGCAGAGGCCTTGGATCAGGCAATCTCCGCCTGGAACACCGGCCTGCAGGAGGCTGGAGAACTGGAAGTGGCTTTGGTGCTTCCTTTGGCGGACACCTTGGTCGAAGCGGGGCGTTACACCGAAGGTCTGGACAAGCTCCGGCCTCTGCGGCGGCTCTCGGAATTCTTGGATACGGCCAGCCGGCAACAAATCCGCCTGGCTTCAGCCATCATTGAAGCCAAAGCAGCCGCGCGGCAAGGCGATCAGCGTAACGCCATCGAAGTGCTCAGAGGCGCCGTGGAGAACACGCAAGCCGAAGCGACTCAATCCGAATCTGGCAAAACACTCTACTTCGAAGCGTGGTCCCAACTAGGAAATTGGTACTTGTCGGAGCGCCGTTACGATGCCGCGGTGACCGCCTTCGAAAAGGCATTCTACCTCCGCCAACGGTCGAGCGAAGCGGCGCTGAGATACGCGCACGCCTTGGAGTTGGCCGGCAGACTTGCCGAAGCGGTGACTCAGTACAAAACCGGCGTACGGTTGAACACCTCGAATCCCGATGCTTGGATGTCCCTGGCTCGGGCTGAGTTGCGGGCACAAGCCGCGCTATCGCCGGAAAATCGCAATCTGGATGCCGTGCGCCGCGCCGTCGAGAACGCCAAGCAGCACGGCGCTGATCCGGTCGCCACGGCGATTTTCTCCGCCGAACAATTCATCCAGCAGGGTCAGTTCGCCGAGGCGAGTAGCATTCTTGAGCAAGCATCCCGCGACCAGCCGGACGCCGCGGCGATCTGGAAATCCTTGGCCATCTTGCACCAAAAGAGCGGCGACGCGAAGGGCGTCGATCAAGCGCTGGAACGTTTCACCGAGACCACGGACCAGCCACACGAGGCCGTACAGCTTGCCGCCTGGATCTGGATGCAACGGAACGAAGTCGACCGGGCGCGGCAGACGATCCAAGAGGCCCTCCCAAAATTGCCGGCTGACCAGCGGCATGCGCTGCAACTCTTGTTGGTCGATTTGGAACGCGACGTCGGAAACTTTCCCGCCATGTTGGAGAAACTCCAAGAGCTCCGGCAGCAAGATGAGACCGATCTCGACGTGTTGCGAAGGTTGGCGGATTTCGCCTTGCGAACGCGTGCCTGGGAAGATCTGGCTCAATATGAGCAGGATTTGCACAAAATTGAAGGAGATCAGGGTACGCTGTGGAGGTACTATCGGGCGCGGCGGTTGTTGGAACGAGACCGCTCATCCGTTTCGGCGGTCCGTGCGCAAGTTCGAGAATTGCAGCAACAAATCGTCGAGCGGCGACCGGACTGGCCGAAAGCGTATGTGCTGGATGGACATTTGCAACGTTCGACGGGAAATCTCGAAGAAGCCTTGCGTGCCTTTTCACGCGCGATTTCGCTCGGGGATGAAAGCCTGGCCGTGCGGGAACAAGCTTTGGAGTTGTTGCTCGCCATGGGGCGTCGAAGCGAAGCCCTGCAGGAAATCGAGACTCTCGGCAGCGCTATCCTCACCTCGCCCCGGCTATTCCTGCTAGCGACGTCCCTGATGGCAGAAGATGGCCGGCTCGACGAAGCCCTCCAATGGGGAACCGCCTGGACCAAACGCTTCCCGCAAGACTCCAACGGAATATTGCAATTGGCGCGGTTGCATTTCGTAAAACATCGGCAAGACGGCCAAGACGACGATTTGAACCGGGCACGTTCACTATTGGACCAAGCACTGGAGCTACCCAACGGGGGTAGCCGTGAGCGTCTGGCCGCGGCTCAATGGATCGCCGAATTCATCGAGGACGACCAGGCTGCCGAAGAAGCGTTCGACGAACTGATCGCGGCGCACGAGATGGCGGACGCGGATGTCGCTCTGATGCGAGGCAGGTTCGCCGAAGCGCAAGCGGAAGTTTCAACTGCCGCTGACGAATACCGCCGCGCCTGGGAATCGGGCACGCTCGACCTCTCGGCCTTGCCGACGCTCGCCGACTTTTTCTTGCGTCGCGATCCCGCGTTGGCGGAAGAAATCGCCCGGCATGCGTTGCGGCAACAGCCCGATGCGGATTGGGCGACTGAAAAGCTCATTCTCGCGCTCGTCGCTTCCAACCAGTCAGAAAAATCGGGGGAAGCATTGGAACTCTTGGATCACCTGGGAGAACGTGGCAGCCCCACTCCGACGGTCCAGTCTCTCCGTGCACGCTTGCTGGCTGCTCGCGGATCGATTTCTGAACAACAAGAAGCATTGGAAACGCTGGAGTCCTTGGAAAGGTCGGGAAGTTTGCCGGCGATCAATGACCGTCTGTTGCTGGCGACCTTGTTCGAGCGCGAAGACCGTCTCATGGCCGCCTATGATCAATATCGAGAAATTGGCACGGCGGGAAATGCCTCTGTTCCCGCCATGGTGGAATATGCCCAGTTTTTGCTGCGGCATGCCGCTGAACAGCCACAATTCATCTCCGCGGCCTCACGGATCGTGGACCGGTTGGCAAATCGTGAAGTCGATCCGATCACACTGCTGCAACTTCGCTTGCGAGTGGCTCAATGGTCCCTCTCGGATACCGAAGAGCTCCGCCAACGCCAGGATGAGTTGATTCGACGGGTGGTGGAAGAAGACTTGGCCTCGAATTCCGATTCCGTGGCGCAGCGGACCTCGTATTTGAGGCTATTGGTCGTGCTGGCGGAGGAGCAATTGCTGGATGAAGTGGTGGAACTCGGTTTGAAGCCCCCAAAATTTGTCGATTTGGCTGACAATGCTACCGCATTGGCCACGGCGTTTTGTCTGGCGGCCCCTTCCGAGGCCAACTCCGCAGCCATTCAGCCGGTGCTCAACGCCGCCGAAAAGGCCAATCCAGATTCCACGAAATTGCTTTTTGCTCTGGCCAATTACCGCCTCATGCATGAAGATGCGTCCCGTGCCGCCGCCTTGTACTACCGGATTCTCGAGCAATATCCGGATCAATTTATGGCACTAAACAATTTGGCCGTGGCTCTGCTGCATGCGGACGGCAATTTGAGCGAAGCCACGAAACTGGCAGACCAGGCCATGGAGTTCTCCCGTAGAGACCATCGCGTTCTGGACACCAAATCACTCGTCTTGCAGGCGGAGGGGCGCGCCGAAGAAGCCTTGAAGCTTTTACAGGAAGCGATTCGTAAGGCCCCTCACGACCCGCAGCTTTATCTCCATTTAGCGAGCATTTATCAGGATTTGGGAAAAAGCAGCGATGCCCGGAAAGCATTTGAGCAGGCCCAACGATGGGAAGTGGGCAGCAGTCCGCTCTTGCCGCGGGATCGAGAACGTTTGGACCAGTTCCAAGAAAAATGGGGCGGGGCAACCGTACTGGGGCCGGCGCTCTAAAAGTTGACGCAAGAGAACAATTATTCATCAGGATCCATGCAATGAAGACCCGTTTCGGTATGGCATTTGTATTGTTTGCCGTCGCCCTAATCGTGCCCGCGATTTTTCATGGGGCAATGACCGGGCGCTGGGGAGAGCCGGCGGACCGTCTCTCCGCCGCGCGACGCTTGGAGGAATTTCCTCGCGAATTTGGTACATGGATCGTGCGTGAGGAAAACGAGCTTTCCACTTACGTCTTGAATGAGTTGAGAAGCACTGGCTACCTCAACCGGGCTTACTTGAACCGGACCACCGGAGAATTCGTGTCCGTGATCGTGTTGGTCGGTCCACCGGGCCCCACGACGCGGCACTCGCCCGATATTTGTTACGGCAACCGGAACAATCGGCTGATCGACACGCCGGAGCCGGTCTCCGTCGAGCAGCCTGGCGTGGGAGAACATGTGTTCAAAGTGTTGCGATTTCAACCCGCGGCGCCGGAAGCATCCCCGTTCACCGTTTGCTATGCCTGGAGCGACGGTGGGCTTTGGCAGGTACCCGATTATCCGCGACTGGTTTTCGGCGGCCAGGATTATCTCTTCAAGCTGCAATTGGTCTCGGAAAATTCGACGTTCTTGGGCGAGGAAGTGGCGGACACGTGGCAGCGTTTCCTCGCGGATTTTCTGCCAGTACTGCATGACCGCGTCCTCCAGCCCAGGCCCCTGGTTCCAGTCCGGAGACATCGATCTGACCCGCCGTGGG
Organism: Pirellulales bacterium; assembly: GCA_028289405.1. Lineage (GTDB taxonomy): Bacteria > Planctomycetota > Planctomycetia > Pirellulales > JANQPP01 > JANQPP01. The sequence continues at coordinate 11,840 of JANQPP010000020.1, read as the reverse complement.
AAGCAACCGCCGGCTGAAAACTAATGAGTGACCTTGAGCCCGTTACGCTTCAGAATACTGGTCCCCCCTATCCTGATTGCCCTGAGACAAGGTTCGATTCTCCTCGCGGAGGTTTTGGCGCAACGACTGGCCCGTCACGACGACATCGAACTACAAATTATGATTTCGGGCACCTTGAGTTGAGCCAAAAAAAGTAGCCGAATCGTCAGAAAATTTCGTGGCTTTGAAAAGACATGAGGTACACTTTCGCAGTCCGCGATTCGACTACTCGGAGGTTTTATCATGGCTCGCCAGAGCAAAAATTTTGACCCTAGTGAAGATGGCGTTTTGGACAGCATGCAAAATCGCCGCCGCAACCAACGCTTTACTTCCGACGTCAAGAACGTATCACTCACGGTTCATGCGGATGTGACGGATGAAAGCCTTAAAGGCATCGGGCTAGTCTTGGAACCAGGCTGGGAACCGGAATTGGGGATCCGAGTTGAAGTCCAATACCGGGGAGCCCCCATGTGGGGGGTCGTGCGTGCAACCGAAAGGTTGCCCGACGGCGGTTGCCGCGTTGGCTTGGAGTGGGTGGGGTAGGATACCACCCAAGGCAGCCCCAGAAGTCGCCGCGCGCTCGAAGTCCAACCGCTACCACGACCCTGACGAGATGCCCTCCATCGGTATGACGAAGTCCGAGACGTTGCGGGCAGGTGGGAAGGTTTCAACACCGTACTCATCCGCAGCTTTGATGTAGCCCTGTTGAAAGCCAACCCGGTGCCCGGCCAGATAAGCGGCAACACAAGCTACAACACCGAGGAGCGTTTTCAATCCAAACCGCATCGGGCGATTTCGCACGGACGTGGTTTTACGGCTGAGCATCTTACTCACTCACAAACTTTCTTCTCCGGGCGCCTTCACCGGGGATGGCTGGAATCCATGGCTCGGCGGAACGCTCCAACCGGACATCATGGCTCGTCCAAAAAACGCACCTTGCCGGAGTGCATGTCGTAGATGCCGCCCACGATGCGCAGCTTGTTTTTCTTGAGGCCCTTCATCAACACGGGTACATGCGACAGCCGTCGGACAGAAAGCCGCACGTTCTTTTCAACCGCCGCCCGGACCAAGCTTTTCCGATTGAGTTGCTCGTCGAGCCCAACGACAGCAGGTTCGATACGATACAACAAGGAAACGATCTCGTCGGGTTCGCCGTCCGACTCCGAAAGATGGTTGACCGCGGCGGTCACCGCACCGCAATTTGTGTGCCCGAGCACCACGATAAGCGGCACATGTAGATGGTGGGTGCCGTATTCGATACTGCCAATGACATCGGTATCGACAATATTGCCGGCGACGCGAATGACGAACAGATCGCCGAATCCTTGATCGAAGATCAACTCCGGAGGCACCCGTGAGTCGGCGCAGCCCAAAACGATCGCAAACGGGTGTTGTTCTTGCTCCAAGGCTGCACGCCAGTTGAGCGACTCATGTGGATGTTGCGTTTGCCCTTCGGCAAAGCGGCGATTCCCTTCGGATAAGCGTTCCAGGGCATTGTTAGCCGGTAAGCGAAGAGAATCGCCCTTGTATTCTTCCGCGAGAGTGCTCGTTGAAAGCAGGCTCATTAGGGCCACCATCAGCGGCACCCCGCAATGCGACAGCAATTGGGAATATCGACATAAACCGTGCATGGCTCACTCACAATTAAACCGCGAACAAATCGAAATTTCGATATTGAAATATAATGTGCGGTTCCGCGCGGGGAATGTGGTCATGGGAGGCTGCGCTGATTCCTGTCGCGCAACCGAAAGTCGATTCCAGGGTGATGCAATGCACCGAGAATTGCGGAGAGTCCGTTGGACGCACCAAGCCGCCCGCCACGAGAAACCAGGGGAGGAAGATCATCGTCGTAAACACGTGATCGACGTGAGGCGGCAAAGCGATCACATATTTCGTCACGGTAGAGCGTGTCGGAAGAAGGCGAGAACTCCACCGAAAACGCCGCTAAAAACAGCTTGGGCGCCAGCCATGAGGATTGAAGCGATTAATCCACTGTCTTGCTCGACGGAATCTCGATCAACGCTTACCTACTAAGGGCAGCTAAGAATTTCTAGGCGGAGAAAACGCGCGGTTACACAGACTGCCAAGCGAAGTCTACCGTGCGAAATGAAAAGAAACTACCCGTGGAGATGCTTGAGATTCTGCGGTGCTTCGAACCCAAACTACATTCGAAGCTCAAGCTGGCAGCGGTACTCGGAAGCAAATTGCTCGATCAATCTAGCGCGAGGTCAATCTCGCTGGCACTGGGACCGACGGTGATCTTCAATTGTTCGGTACCACCAGGTCCGTACTTCTGCGCGATTTCATCTTGGTCTGGATGAATTTTCTTTCCCCGGGCCATTGCTTGTTCTTCTTGCATACTGCTCGCACGGAAGAGTACCGATACGGTATGTTCACCAACCAATGCACCTTTTTTCTGGCGATTGTAGGTCAATCGATAATTTCCTTCCGCATCGGCGATTCCAGTGCTTGGCCGACCGTTGCTCGGCGTGAAGGTAACCCAAATGTTCGGCACCGGCTCGCCATTTCGCGTCACCTTGCCAGTGACTGGCACGACGGACGGGCCACTTTCATTGCACCCCGTGGCGCCCAGGCAAATCAGCAAGGCGATCCCCCACGCACTTATGTCACTCGGTAAGTCGGTGACAGATATTGTCTTCATGATCTTCCTACGTTTCCATGGAATTATTCAACTTGTTGGTGAAGCCCGGTATCTGACGCATGATAGAGTTATCTACATGCATGCCGCATGAGAGAAAACTTCCGCACGCATTATGTACACTCGCGATCGGGGCTACTGCCTCGATCCGGACTACTGCACGGTTCCGAAGGCTTCATTTCCTTCGCGCGTGAATTGCGAGCCGTACAGCACAATGTCAATGCCTTCGCTCATGAATGCCACGCGGCCATCTCCGTAAGATACGTTTAGACCGCCAGGATGATCGGAAAATGCACCACGGCTATTGATCTGCACGCCTTCATCAATGAAGAAATTGGGGATCCAAATAGGCCCACGGTTGCGAACCGCTTCGTTGACGCCGCCTTGACTGCGGACGAAATCTCCCACGCCATGTTCGCCGAAGACCGCATAACCTTGTGAGATGTGGTGCACAAAGAAGAACTGGTTCGCCCCAGCACCAGACCGTGTAAAGCTGTGATTCGCATTGTGGGCGAATTCGAGCATGAAAAACGTGTTGGACGATCCGTCGACGACGTCCGCGATCGACACGCCACTGTTCCACCAGGCGATGCCGTCATGCGGCTTATTTCGTTCCGGGCAGCAGCTTCCCGTACCGCCATTAACGGCGTAATCTTTGTAAGCCTCGCGATTGGCGTTCTGAGGCAAGAGCGCTCCGGCGATCGCCGAGGGGCAAATAAAAGCATCTGGCATGCTATTGGAGGCATCGCGATGCACCGGATCTCCTCCGGGGCCCTGGTCGCTACCACCATCCATCACGACCTCCGCGAAGGATTGCGTGGAGAAGTCGAGCGTATCGTAAAGATTCTGGGCTTCCATTTGGGGCAAGATGAAGGCCGGCCAGCCCCAGCTTCCCCAGGGGCAATTTCCACAAACCCGGCTCCATCCCGAAGGAATCGGATCGGGATGGAAATTGCCTGGCATGAAAGACTTGTGTGCGTCGTGATACACGAGCATCGCCAGCGTGATCTGCTTCATGTTATTGGTGCATTGAATCCGCCGGGCCGATTCTCGTGCCGACTGTACTGCTGGCAGCAACAGAGCCACCAAAACGCCAATGATGGCGATTACCACCAACAATTCTACGAGTGTAAAACCGTTCTTTCTACGTTTACCCATTCTTTCCCTTCTCCCGTCCTGTTTTTCTTGAGCGTCACGCCGTCAATGAATGCAGAGTACCTCCGCTTCCCAAAATACGGCATCAAATGAGGATAATTCCTTGATTCAAGCATGTTGCCCGTTGTTCGTCAAGCGATTGCAACGATTTAACTTGACACGTCGTTATCGCTGGAAAGCAATAATTCACGGTTTTTTCCAACGCTACTCCATGGCAAAACCCCAGAGTCCGCTGGAAGTCTCGCGGACCACGCGCGAATTGCCGAATTCCCGATACGCAATTCACTCAGTCTGGGGGGATTCTATGTCGACGACCTAGAGTTGATTACCCCTCCAAGATGGCATTGCCTATCTATACCGCCGATATGACGTCAATTGGGTGCAATTTTCATGCGAGGTTCGACTGGAACCACCGATATGCGAGCTGGCCCGCTGTCCACCGAGAATCAAGATATGTGCTCCAGATTCCGGTGGCACCACCTGTATTTCGTTTTGGCCGCATTTGACTTGATCACGATCGCGGGAACGCTTTATCTCACCCACACGATTTTGACCATCTATCGTGGCTCGGTGGATACGAACCTGCAATGGGCGGAACGCGTGGGCCGGTTGACTGAAATGTCGGAGCTGGCCACGGCCGTTAATTCTCCCGGCAACGACGTGTTTGAATCGGGAAATATCGCGGCGGAATCGGCGCGGCTCGACGATTCCTTGGTGGCGTTTCGCCAGACCGCCGAAGTCTTGCGGCGGGACTTGTCCGAACGGGCCCCGCCGGCCATCGCGGGCCCCCTGCTGTTACAAATCGAACAGATCACGCGGAATATGGATAGCGTGGAAAAGGAAGCCCGGCGAGTTTTTCGTCTGCTCGAAGACAGGCAACGAAACTTGGCGGGCATGCGGATGGCGGCAATGGAGCATTTTTTCGCTCAAGCGCTTGTCCACATCGCCGCCGTCTCCCGCGACATGCAAGCTATTCAATCGCGGCAGTTGCGAGCGGACATGGCCCATGCCGGATACCTTCGCCAATTCGAACTATTCGTTGGCGGCATGGTGTGCGTCCTGGTGGCGGTTGTCACCTGGTATGGCCACACATTGGGGCGGAAAATGGCCAGCGTGGAGCAAGCCCGGGACGCCGAGCGTTCCCAGTTGGCCGCGATCCTCAAGACCGCCGCGGACGGCATGATCACGATCGATGAATGGGCCTCGATTATTTCATTCAACCAAGCGGCGGAACGAATGTTCGGTTACGAAGCCAGCGAAGTACTCGGCAAGAATGTCAACCTGCTGATGCCTTCCCCGTATCGCGAAGAACATAACGGCTATATAGCCGCGTACATGAGAACGGGGCTGGCTCGCGTTATTGGCCTATCTCGGGAGGTAGTCGCGCGACGCAAGGATGGATTCGCCTTTCCTGCTCACTTGTCGGTCAGCGAAGTCCGCTCGACGCGAGAAGCTGGCCAGTCCAGAGTGTTCACGGGCATTGTGCGGGACATCTCCGACATCAAGCAAAAGGAAAGCGATCTCCAAGTCGCGCTAGAAAAGGCCGAGAGCGCCACCAAGTCCAAAGGCGAATTCCTGGCCAATATGAGCCACGAAATCCGCACGCCCATGACCGCCATCCTGGGCTACGCGGAAGTCCTAGCTGAAAACCTCGCCTTGCCGGAAAACATCGAAGCGGTGAAAACGATCCGCCGCAACGGCGAACATTTGCTAGCCCTGATCAACGATATCCTCGACCTTTCCAAGATCGAAGCAAACAAGCTGGAAGTCGAGTGTATCCGGTGTTCCCCGCTACAAATCGTCGCGGACGTGGCTTCGCTCATGCGTTTCCGAGCCCGTGAAAAGAATCTTACGCTCGAACTTGAATCCCAGGGAATCATGCCGCGGTGGATTCAAACCGATCCCACGCGGTTGCGACAGGTGCTCATCAACCTCATTGGCAACGCCATCAAATTCACGGAGATCGGACACATACGGCTGGTCTCGAGGCTCGACATGGACGATCCGAAACAGCCCCGGATTCAATTCGAGGTTATCGACACTGGCATTGGCATGACGCCCGAACAAGTGGCGAAGGTGTTTCAGCCCTTCACGCAAGCCGACACGTCCACAACCCGCCGGTTTGGCGGCACTGGCCTGGGGCTGAGCATCAGCAAACGCCTCGCGGCCATGCTGGGCGGGGATATTACCGTGGAAAGCCAGCCGGGAAAGGGCAGCACTTTCCGCTTGACAGTGGCCACTGGAAACTTTGACTTAGCTGACCTAACGAACGTCTCGGATAGTCCCAACGGCCAGGAGCCGCCCAAGAAAACCGACGTCAAAAATACTCCTCTCGATTGCCGAGTTCTCTTGGCGGAGGACGGCCCCGATAACCAACGGCTTATTTCGTTTATTCTCAAGAAAGCCGGAGCGGAGGTGACCGTCGCGGAAAACGGCCAGGTCGCTCTCGACGCGGCCCTAGCCGCTCAAGACGAGGACCACCCCTTCGATGTGATTCTCATGGATATGCAGATGCCGGTGTTGGATGGCTACGCCGCCACCCGCGAGCTGCGGGCCAAGGGGTATGTCGGGCCCATCATCGCGCTCACGGCGCATGCCATGAGCTCCGATCGCGGCAAGTGCCTCGACGCCGGCTGCGATGACTATGCCCAAAAGCCTATAGACCGCGCCAAACTCTTATCGCTGGTGAATGCATACGCCACGAGCAAGGCGACGGGCTCCTTTACACCGACCCTCCAAAATCCCGTTTCAGCAGTCTGAAGTCTGTTGGATCAACGGTGCCGGCGATTAAAGTGCGTCCGGAGAAGAAGCACTCCGACCGCGAAGAGAAGGAGCAAGCTTGTCGTGGGTTCGGGGACATTGGCGGCGTTGGTCAGGCCGAAGTCGTTCTTCAAGATTTGAAAATCGGAAAGTCCCACGACTTCGTCACCATCAAAGTCACCGGTCGCTCTTCCCCGCACGGCGCGGCCCGAAATGCCAAAATTCGACTTGAGGACTTCGAAGTCCGCCAAGTCCACCGTGCCATCTAGATTGGCGTCTGCGGGACTCACTACATCCACGGCGAGGCCCACGAGGCGGAGAAATTCACCCCAATCCCCGAGGTCCACAAAGGATTCACCGCCTCCTGACGTTCGCGCGATGACCACGTCCCATTCTGGTACCACGAAGACATAGTTGTTATTCGCTCCCGCTGCTACATAGGTGCCCGGAGGAGCGCCTGGGAGAAACTCTTCTCCGTTGGGCTGGACGTTATTCAGCCACCAACCGAAACCGTACACGCCTGGACCCCATGGAGTATCCGAAGCTGGATTCAGCGGCACATCCACGCCCACCTGCAATGCTGTCGCCTGGCTAACCCAATCCGAACTGATCAACTGCTGGCCGTCCCAGTTTCCTTCGTTCAAAAAGAGGTGGCCAAATCTCGCCGCATCCTCCGCGGAAATGGATATTCCCGATCCACCTTGATTTGTCTGAACTCCATCCACGCTTGCGCCACTCACCCCCCACGAAAATTCCGTGATACCTGTTGGTTCAGCGATTCGAGAACCGAAAATTTCGTCCATGGATTGACCCGTGATTTTGGTAACGACCTCGCTAATCGCATCAAATGTTGGGTTGTAGTATTGGAATTGGGAACCGGCAGGTCCCCAAGCCATTCCATGATTGCTCGTCATCGTGGCCAAGTGTCGAATCGTCACATCTGGATAGGATCTCGCGAAGTTGGGAAGAAGATTGCCAACCGGCGTGTCCAAACGGATCTCCCCATCGTCGATCACCAACCCTAGAGCGGTTGTCGTAAACGACTTCGTCATGGATGCGACGGACAGTTCTTGATCCACACCAGAACCTTCCCAGATGACACGCCCATTTCGTTCGATGAAGAGCGCGTCCGTGCCAGTCCCATTGGGCAGAGCCGTACCTAAAAAGGCCACCGCGTCTCTCAATAGATCAGACGCCACCGACTGCGATTCGGGCGTGGCCCGTTCCCATTCTTCACCGGGAAACACCATCTCCGTCGCATTTGCCCAGGAGCAAAGGAGCATGAATACACATACCAACCGGAGATAACACAGTGCATTGCGCGGCATGGCAAACTCCTGTTTGCTCAATTGGGAGTTCAGGACGGCTAGACGTCTGCGCGGCCAAGCTATTGCCATCCAGATAAAATGTCAAATTAAATTCGTGCAAATATGCGTGGCGTTCCTTTGGCCCAGATTTTTGGTGCGAACCGGCCCAGTGCACATCATGGAATAGCAAATCATGCCCACAAGAGACGGGCGGATTCGCGCGTGAACGGACGCCTGCTCATAAACGCGGAGCGAAGCAAATTGCCGCGTTAGCCCACGCCAGTCGGCGGCTGAGCAGCCTTTCATGAAGGCTGTTATTCCACGCCCAAATTGCGTTCGATTTGGCGGGCCCGGTCATCGATGCCCACCGATTCCCGATGGGGACGCAACTCGGCGGGGGCTGATTCCGCCATGTAGGCGGGTTTACCTGGAAAGTCGCTGGGAGGGGCTCGCCAGGTAGAGCATCCCGGGGCGCAGAGCCCTAATACGATGGCGGCAAGCCATCGCTTCTTCCGGGCACCTCCCTGTGTGGCTGGTGGCATGGCGACACACGGCCTTTTTTGATGCGGAAACCGACGCGCCGGGGAGTGTGGCAAATTCCCCGGATCACGTCCAGAGCGGTTCTTATGTATCTGTAGTTTTTCATGGAAGAGTTTCCCCCACACGGTGCCCGTGCGGCTCTGGCATGAGACGGGATTGTGCAAGGCACTTGGCGTTCGGCAATGGTTCACGACAATAGTCAGCGTGAATGGACTGTGGGGCAAATTTGCGAGGGAAAACACTTCGCCGTTCCTCAAGCTGGCATTTCGACCGTGGGAGAGACGCATGCTGGATGTCCTAGTGATCGCGCCCCATCCTGATGACGCTGAACTCGGCATGGCTGGCGCCATTCTCAAACTCAAAGCAGCGGGCCGCCGCGTGGGCATCTTGGATCTCACCAACGGGGAGCCCACGCCGTACGGCTCGCCCGAAATTCGCCAAGCAGAAACCGACGCCGCCACCCAAATTCTCGGCATCGATTGGCGGGGCAACGCCAGCCTCCCCAACCGCAGCTTGCAGCCCACGCTCGAGGCGCGGCAAAAAGTCGCCTCGGTGATCCGTGAGCACCGTCCCCGCTGGCTCTTCGCCCCCTACTGGGAAGACGCTCATCCCGACCACGTGGCCGCCACGCAGCTTGTCGAGGCGGCCCGGTTTTGGGCCAAGCTCACCAAGACCGACATGCCGCACGAGCCCCACCATCCCGAGCGGATTTGGTACTATTTCTGCGTGCATTTGAGGCTCGTGACCCCGCCCGCCTTCGTCCTCGACATCTCCGAGTTTTGGGAACAAAAGCAGGCGGCGGTGGAATGCTTTCACAGCCAATTCATTCAGGGCCGGCCTACTTCGCCCCCCACGTTTCTCGACCGCCTTCGCGATCAAGCGGCCTACTGGGGCTGGTCTATCGGTACTCGTTACGGCGAACCCTTCGCCACCCGCGAGCCGCTGGGGCTGGCCAACCTAGAGGGACTATTCCTCGACACTTGAGAGGAAGCTTCCATGCGCGCCTTGAGCCTTTCGGCCTACGGCAATCCCTGATCGATGGGCAATTTTTTTCCAGTTCCTCGGAAAAACTCTCTTGCAGGTATGGTGTACACCGATATACTATTCAAGTGTTCACTGAACCCGCTAAAAGGCTGGCCCGCCTGGCAAGACCGCTTGCGGCCCGCCCGCGAACTCTGCAATAACTTGAGGTAGTACGATGGTTTCCACCTCGAAAGCGAATGGTCGAATGGCACGCAACGCCGCATCTTCCGCCGATACGCCGGACACCGGTACCAAGTCCCGTGCTTCTCGCAAGCAATCGCCACCTGCTGAGAAATCGCAGGGTGTTGTTAACGATCCCGCACTTCGAAATACGCTGCAACAAATCGAAAAGCAGTATGGCGAAGGGGCAATCATGCCCCTGGGTTCGGACACGCCGCTCGTGCGGGAAGGCATCTCCACGGGCAGCCTCTCCCTCGATTTGGCGCTTGGAGGGACCGGGATTCCCAAGGGCCGCATCGTGGAAATCTTCGGGCCGGAATCGAGCGGCAAGACGACACTGGCCCTGCACGTGGTCGCACGGGCCCAAGAAAATGAGGGAATTGCCGCATTCATCGACGCGGAACATGCCCTCGATCCCAGTTGGGCCAAGAAACTAGGCGTGAATCTCGAGACGCTTTTGGTGAGCCAGCCGACCAGTGGCGAAGAGGCGATGCATATCACGGAGATGCTCATCAAGTCGAATGCCGTGGATGTGATCGTAGTCGACTCCGTGGCCGCCCTAGTGCCGCAAAAGGAATTGGAAGGGGAGATCGGGGATTCGCACGTTGGTTTGCAAGCCCGACTCATGAGCCAGTCGATGCGAAAACTCACGGGGGCAATTGCCAAGAGTAAAACCGCGGTGATCTTCATCAATCAGATCCGCGAGAAGATCGGCGTGATGTTTGGCAGTCCGGAGACGACTCCCGGTGGACGTGCCTTGAAATTCTACGCTTCGTGCCGCATCGATGTCCGCCGCATCGGGCAGTTGAAGGAAGGCGAAGATGTCGTGGGGCAGCGGGTTCGAGCCAAGGTTGTGAAGAATAAGGTCGCTCCGCCGTTCCGTGTCGCCGAATTCGATATGCTGCACACCGACGGCATCAGCTATGAAGGGGATCTGCTCGATTTGGGTTTGGCCCGCAAGTTTGTCGCCCGTTCCGGTGCTTGGTTCCGTTATGGCGAGACCCATCTTGGCCAGGGTCGAGAAAAGGCGCGGGCCTTTCTCAAGGAGAACCCGAAAGTTGCTGAGGAGATCCGCGACAAAGTGCTGGCCGCCGGCGCGGAAGAAGCCTCGGCCGGCGCGCCGGGCAATTCGTAATCTGATTCCTTGGCGATGTCCGCGAACGAGGCAGTGCCATGCCGATCCACGACACCTTCCAACGCGCCGTGGATCTCCGTAGTAACGGGCTCTCTACTATCACGGGAACCGCATTGTCATGGCTAGTCGCATGCGGGACGCTAGTCGCTCAGCCGCCCGCTTCCTCTTCACGGGAATTGGTGGAAAGCTGGGAGCAGACGGTTACGAAGGCCATCGCGCGGGCGGAGCGGTCGGTCGTGGCTCTGACGCGGGTCCAGCGGGAACCTCCCGGTGTTCGGCGAGGTGCACCGACAGAACTTCAGGTGCAGCCGAGTCCAGGAGATGAAAACTTTATACCGCTCGATTTTGGCACGGGCGTGATTCTTAGTGCAGATGGCCTGTTGCTCACCAATTATCATGTGCTGCGGGGCACCAAGAACAGCGAATATTGGGCCACCACGGTAGACCGGCAAACGTACCGCGCGGAAATTGTCGCGGCGGATGCCCGTACCGATTTGGCCGTGCTCCGCGTCCAAGCGGAGGGCTTGCAGCCCATCACGCTAGGCGATGCGGACACGCTGAAAAAGGGATCGTTCGTTATCGCCTTGGGGAATCCTCACGCCATTGCCCGGGATGGCCAGGCCAGCGCCAGTCATGGCATCGTGGCCAACCTCCAAAGGAAGTTGCCTCCGGCTGGCAAAGCGGACGAGGATTTTGGTTCGGAGGTTTCACTTCATCGTTGGGGAACGCTGATTCAGACCGACGCCAAATTGAATTGGGGCACGAGCGGCGGCGCGCTCGTCAATTTGGATGGTAAAATGGTTGGCCTCACCACCTCGGTCGCCGCGATTGCCGGTTATGATCAAGCAGCAGGCTATGCTATCCCTGTCGATGCTTTCTTTCGCCGCGCGCTCCGGGACCTACGCGAAGGGCGTGAAGTCGAGTATGGCTACCTCGGCATTTCCGCGCGTGAGTTGGCGGTCGACGAGCGTGCCCGTGGCGAGACCGGCGTGCGCGTCACGCGGATCATTCTCGGGAGTCCCGCCGAGGCAACAGGACTCCA
>JANQPP010000200.1 GCA_028289405.1 Pirellulales bacterium | reverse complement strand
CGTGCCCAATACCCGCTCGTCGTCCCAGCGACGACTTGACCGACACCGACTTCCTGCAATCGTTAGAACATAGAAACCCAACAGGCAATGGCTTGGGGGGATCGGGTCCAGCGCGGTGAATAGCAATTTCGATTTCGTGCTGAATCCACTCCCCTATTTTCCGATGAGTTCGGCAATCCGATTGACGTGCTCGATAGCGGCGGGACCGTCAGCCCGGACGAAATCTCTTGTGATGTGAATGGAGTGGGCCTCGATCCGAATCCGATCACGTTTCACGACGTGCATTTTCAATTCCAATTGCCCACGTCCAGCACGGGCGCCGTGGTGCAGTCGGCGGAGATATTTTTCCAAGCAGTACAGCAAAGTCTGTTCACGGTTGGCGAGTGGACAAGCGTGGTCCCCGAGCCCAGTTCCTTCACTGGGTGGGGCCTGCTTGGCCTGACATTGGGCGGAGCGGCACGGCTGCGACCGCCGCAAATAGATGATCAGAAACGACTTCGTCGCCTGATTTCAGCATCTAGGGTCGCCTGTCCGTTCGGCTGGGATTCTCTCCTGGACCGCCAATTGCGGCATATCCGGAAAATTCCGAATTAACCCCTCGTAATACCCACTCCGCTCGACTACAATCCGGCCTTTCAGACTCAACAGATCGTTCGCACATCAGAGGAGCGCTTCGATGATCAGGAACATGTTGTACGCAGCGGTTGCGTTTATGTTCATGGGTGCCGCCACGGCGGAAGCCTACTTATTTACGTTTACCACCGATGGTGCTGGCCAGCCGCAGTTGTTCTTTTCGCAGGGCGGGTTGGATCTGACGGTTGACGCCCGCCAGGGCAACGTCGAACCGGATTCCAACGGCCTAGGCGTCGATGACAGCCACAACGGGGACGGAAATGCTATTGATGGAAATATTGTCGACGATCTGTTGAGCTTCACCTTCAGCGAGGCGGTGCGGCTGGTCTTCGTTCGGTTCAGCTCGGTGGACAACAACGATGATTTCGATTTCTGGGTCAACGGCAGCCAGGTTCTGAACGAAGTTGACATCCCCAATGGGAACGTTTGGTTCAACGATACGATTGCCACCACTTTTGGCTTCGAAGCAGACGGCAACAACGACAACTTTAAGATCAAGAAGATCAAAGTCGAAACTCTGGGCTCTCCCGTGCCGGAACCCACCGCAATCGCCACTTGGGGTTTGATTGGACTGACCCTGGGCGGGTGCGCCTGGCTGCGCCGCCGCCGCAACAAGTAGCCCTCGCCAATCCGCTCAAAAAACGAAACCGCCAGCCTCCGAAGTGGAGACTGGCGGTTTTTTTGGCCGAATACCTATTCCCATATCAGGTGGGATTCTATAATTTACACAATCATCGTTGTGTAAATCCTCAAATTCGAGAAGTTGGAGAGTCCATGGCTGTCAACATAACCGAGAAAGCGGCTTCGGAAGTCAAACGGATCATGGAAGAGCAAAAGCTCGAAGACGGCACCGTGCTCCGTGTCGGCGTATCCGGTGGCGGATGCAGCGGTTTCTCTTATGCCCTGGGCTTCGACCAGAAGTTTGACGAGCAAGCCGATTCGAAATTCGAGGTCAACGGCGTCACGGTCGTGGTGGACAAGAAGAGCGCACTCTACCTGGATGGCACCACGGTCGATTTCTACGACGGGCTGGAAAAACGTGGCTTCACGTTCGACAACCCCAATGCCGTCAAATCCTGCGGCTGCGGAAGTTCCTTCTCCGCTTGACCCGATTGGGCTTGGCCTTATGGTCTTGTCCCTACTGGGCCTTTCGGCGTTGACGTCGATAGACGCCCGCGCCCACCAATCCGAGCACGGCCCACACCGCCAGACTCGTCGGTTCGGGGACCGCGTTCTGGAAGGTGATGTTATCGATGCCGGTCCCCACGTCGCCCAACGCGAAGGTCAGCGAGGCGGAGCGGATCGGCGCGGACGGAAAAAGAACGGAAAGGTTGATGATGTTTCCGTCCGGGTTGATAATGTTTCCCGGTAGGGTGAAGGAATCGGAGCCGACCGCGTTGGTGAAATTGGCGTCCGAATAGACGGTCAATGTGGCCGTGTCCGTGTTGGGCCCGCCATCACCACGGAAATCGAGCAGATCGAGCGCCAGGTTCGCGATCGGATTGGCGAACGACATGAAATAATCCAACATCAGGTTGGGGCCAGCCCGCTCATCCGTCAGGAAGAAATTTCCCACTTGAGCCGCCGGAATCACGTTATCGTTCGGCACGAAGGCGGTCGTTGGGTTGCCCACCTGGGCGATGATTGCCGGTCCACCGCCAGTGACGGAAAAGGTCGTTTGATTTCCGGGCGTATTGACCGTTCCCACCGGCTGAAGGTCTACGAACCCGCTCTCAAAATTGATCACGGCGGCATTCGCCGTGGCTGTGGCGAGGACGGTGGCACAAACCAGAAGCGTTTTAAAGGTGTATTGTTTCATCTTGGTAGTTCCCCTGTTGCTCGTTCATATTGGAGATGTCCATTCGGCGAAGCATTCGTTGGCGAAGGACGTCACCCACTCGGTGATAAGTCTCATTTTAGTTTAGGAAACTTTACACAAATGGGAGGAATGGGGTTTTATGGGGGATTTTTTCGAACCATCGCCGTCTTATCGCGGTTAGCGCGATGAAAGGGAGCTTGGGCCGATCCTCCTACTGGATCAACCCGCAAGGCCCGCGCGAACGCCACCAACAAAGACGGAGATGAGCGAGGGCTTTGCGAATAATCCGGGGAGGACAAGAACCCTCCGCCCATGGGAAGGAAAAACGGGCTTCAGCGGACCGGCTCGCCTGGAGGCGCGTCCACCTTTTTCTGGCGGATTTCTCCCAATAATCCCCGCACGTTTTCGAGCATGCCGACCAGTTGAGTGTTCTCGACGGTCCCCGGTCGGGCCCGCGACGATGAGGCCGCTTCCGCTCCAGGAATCTCGAGTTCCAGGGATTCGCCCGCTTCGAAACAGGTGACTAGGTTCCGGTTGGCAAAGGCCAGCGGTACCCGCAGCGGAGCCGGCCCGTCACCGTGCGAGAGCGAGACGTCGGTCAGCGCGAAGAATTGGTAAAGCCGATGCATGAGCGTCTGGCGGGAATCGCCAGGCTTGCTCGACAGATGCAGATTCCCCCACAGGCAATACTCGCCCACCAGCGTGAAGGCGCTGTAGGCCGCCGATTCAGCTCGATTGTTCCAGCGTTTCTGGGGAGCTTCGTGCTTGTCCGAAGGGACCATCACGACCTCGATGCCGCTCTTCGGCAGAGCCACCGTGGGCAGCTTGGCCACACATCGGCGTTTCCGATGGGCGTGGACTTCCACGTCGTTGAGTCGCAAGAAGTCCGTGCTAGGATCGTTGAGGGCTTCTTGAATCCGCGTACCCGCCAGCGGCAGGGCTCCCAGGAGCCAGTGCCCCGAAACGGCGGCCATCACGCGCGTGCTCGTGGAATCCATGAAGTCCCTCGGAGATTTTGAAATTGGGTCGGCTCTTATCCTGCGAAACCATAGCACTCGCCGGGAACGTAGCGCATCTCACCGTCAGTTTCTTCCAGAGACGGCAGTGAGGATGGTTCCGGTCGCGCGGATTTTGCCGGAAGAGAGGGCGGAATGCGTGGTCGCCACCGCCGGAATTTATTTACGCCAGTCATCTTGTGGCCAGCGGCCTGACCGGGCCATGCGCCGGATAAAGCTTGGTCGCGCCCGCCTCGCGGAGGAGCGACCAGGAGGCCAACGCTTGTGGATTGTCGAACGCCTGCTCCTCCGGCGTGAGATCGCCGGTGAAGGCCGAACCATCATCGAGCAGCAGGGAGACGCAATGGTCCGTGTGGCCGGGAGTGTGCAGGATTTGGCCGGGGATCCCGATGCGATTTAAGAATTCCCGGCTCTCGTCGCAGGAGATGGTCACGTTGCCGTCGGGCGTGATCTCGACGTAGCGGTCGGCCGGCTTGGTCCACGTCTTCATCAGGGGAATCGACTCGGTCTGCACATCGAGCACCAGCAGCGGGACCCCTTCCCATTTCAGTTCCTCGCCGAGTCCGGCATGGTCGATGTGATAGTGCGTGGCGCAGGCATATCGCAGCTCGCCCAGCGGCACGTCCATCTTTCTCAGGTTGGCCTTCATCGCGGCCAGCGAGCCGGGCCAGCCGATATCCACCAGCAGCCGTGACCGGCCCGCGCTGACCACCCAGTAGTTCGTGGAACGGTAGCCGACGTTGACGACAGTGGTGGTTGATTTCCCAGGCATGCGGAATGAACGCGTGCGAGGCGAGCTGATCGCGATTTACGTGCGGCGTCACTGAGGACAGTTCGCCGTCAGCGGAGGTTCACGGTCGCATTATGAACGCTGGATGCGCGATTCGGCGAGCCACACTTGCTATGCCAGGTGGCTCTGAAAGTCCGTTGAAAACCGCGCTCCTTGGAAATGGAAGCTTGCTCGGCTCCAGACGTGTTTCAAACTGGCAAGAGCTCTTTGATGCCAGCCGGTCAAATCTGCCACTGCCAGCAACGTGGCCGCCTGGCTGGCGTGGAACACCCCCAGCACCATCACGGCGATCCACGTACCGCATTCGCGTGGTGCCGCTTGAATTGTCTGTAATACGAACAGTCCTTGTGCGTAAGGCACGGCGCCCAACAGCAGCACAGCAGCACTTACCAAGCCCAGGGGCATACGCCACCGGATTCGGAGGAGGTAAACCGTGGCCGCGACCAGCCCGCCGACGAGCACCATGGTATACGCGTCGGTCAACGCAGTGACGGATGGAAAACTGACATAACGGCTCCACAGCGTCGGTCCCGTGAGCAGGGGGAGGAGCTGACCCGCCATTAAATCTTCCATTCGGATGTCGTCGCGTGGCTGGCCCAGGTCACTCAACACCGAGACTATGGTCATCGTCACGGAAGCCACGAACAGTGCCACGATCAATATGGCCACGGATACGATTTTCATGAGGGTTCTCCCGGATAAGCGATTGAATACCGGACACTTCTTCTTTTGCTCAAGCGTCAAGCGCGGAGATCGCGCCCATTCAAAGATAGGGCATGAGCACTGCAAGGTGCCGATTACGCCTGGCACGGTTACGCGTTCATGCCATGCCTATGATTGTTATGACCGGCAGGGCCGTGATTGCGATGTTGGAGACGTAAAACGCGAACCCGAGTTCCGTGCCGGACTCGTCACGAGGTCGACGGAAGCCTGGCGACCAGTCGGAAGCAAGCACTAGCTCGTTGCTCGATCAGTCGGCGGGCTTTGCGTGGTGAGTTTCGGCAAGAAAAAGAGCCATGCTACCAGCAAGATTTACAGCAAGACGCGCGTGCCGTGGAGCGGGCCTCACGGTACGCATTCCAACGCCATGAGCATCACCCAGCCGATTCCGCATCGCTCCGAGGCCGTTAACAACTCCAGAGCAGCCACCAAGAATTTGTTTGAAAATCTGCTCTTGATGTTGTTCCGGTGCGAGTCCGAGTTCCTTTTGCACGGCCTTATAAAGATCAGGAAGTTCGATACTGACGGTGTCGTATGTAATGTTCCTGCTGTCGAGAATATGCTTCAAAACCGTTTCCAAAAGATTCCGAGAGGCTGTGATGGCGCCTTCAGGATCGTTGCCAACTCGTTGGACCATTTGTTTCCAAGCGCGGTTCACTCCTTCAGAACTAAAAGCCTTCAGCCCATCCTCTATGTCTTCCTCGGCTGGTGAAACAGTCGCCGTTTCCAAGCGGGTAAGAAGAGGATGAAACTCATTCCACAAATATTTGCGCCGCTCGCGATACGAGGGGAATTCGTCACCGATGAAATTCCAGAATTGATTCAATGACCGTTGGGCGGCGAACCAACGCGGAAGCAGTTGTGACAAATCTTCATGATTGACAAAATAACGCCGCAAGTCGGCGAAATCGGCCTCAGAAGGTGAGCCTCCCGTCGCGCGATCACGAAGGAGATTCACCAAAGCCATGGCGCGATTATAGTCGTCCGTGAGTTCGCGAAGTATGGGCATATAGCAGGCCGACTACCAAACAATACGCCTTTTCAAATGCCGGATCGTTTTTAAGCTCCGCACAGCGTTCAAATCTCTTCTTCGCTCGCAGGGACCGCCGACAGCGGGCGGATGCGGTTCTCTTCGTCCACGAGAATGATCCGTGGCTGGTGCTCGGCCAATTCCTCTTCCTCATAGCTGGCGTAACACGCGAGAATCACCAGGTCACCGGGGGAAACCTGATGGGCGGCGGCGCCATTGATGCAAATCTCGCCCGAACCGGCCTGGCCCAGCATGGCATACGTCGCGAGGCGGGAGCCATTGGTGATGTTGTAGATATGCACCTCTTCATGCGGCACGATATCCGCGGCGCGGAGCAGGTCTTCGTCCACGGTGACGCTGCCATCGTAATCCAGCCGCGCGTCGGTCACCGTGGCACGATGGATCTTCGATTTCAAAAGTCGCCGGCGCATGGACGTTCCTCTGGAGCGAAAATAAAGTAGTCCTCGGTCTGGTTATCAATGACGTGATCGCCCACCACGCAGCCTCTGGCGAAGCGGGAATTCGTCGGTGAAGGGACATACTCCCTTTCACCCCTTTCATCTTACACATGCCGCGTGATTCTTCCAGATTCCCGGCGACTCGCGGGTGCGCGCCGCATAGCGAGCGCTCGCCGTATCTGATTACCCCGACTGGGATTTTCACCTGAACCGAGGGAACCTTCGCATATTCTCACGCGTATGGGGAGTTGTTATGATCGGGAAACGTGTCTCGACTAGCCTTCCTTGAGACGCCGCGTATGTCGGAAAAATTTTGGTTTCTGAAGAATTGCAGCGTCTTCGAGCAGCTCGAGCCGGAAGAGCTGCGCCGTCTGGAAATCCAAGCCCGAATGCGGGTCTTCACGCGGCGTTCGCCCATCTATCTGCCCGCCGATGAGGCGGCCTCCGTGCTGCTGTTGGTGAGTGGGCGAGCCAAGATTTGCAGCTTCACGGAAGATGGCAAGCAGGCGATTCTGGCCTTCATCGAGCCGGGGGAACTGTTCGGCGAACTGTCGGTGTTCACTGGCGGAGAGCGGGAAGAGTACGCCGAGGCGATTGAAAAATCCGAGGTGATGCTCTTGCCCCGGCAGGACATCGAGCGGCTGTTGGAGTCGCATCCGCAAGTCACGCTGGGGATCACCAAGCTCATCGGGCTGCGGAGAAAGCGGATCGAGCGTCGGCTAAAATACCTGCTATTTCGCTCCAACCGGGACCGGCTCGTCCATCTCTTGCTCGAATTGGCGGAGCAATACGGCACCGCCACGCCCGAGGGACTCTGGATCCGGATTCAGCTTTCCCACCAAGACCTGGCGAACATCATCGGCAGCACGCGGGAAACGGTGACGCTCCTGTTGGGAGAATTACAAAACGAGGGGCTGTTACAAGTGGCCCGCCGCAAAATCGTGATCCGGGACTTGGCCGGTCTTAACCGCGCCGTGGGCAAGGTTAGCCCATCGACGCCCCGTTCCAAGATGGTGCCCGAGGAGTGTCCTTGAACTTATCATTTCCGTGGAACGATTCGGCTCGGCAAGCCTCCCCAGCCTGATACAAAATACCGAGGCCGGCGGTGCTTTGTGAGTCCTGTTACAGACTCCCGCCGCCAGTGGAACGATAATGATAAATGAAGCGTGGATGATCGCGTCCAGCCTTGCCATGGGCGCAAGGGGATAATGCAATGAATTCGCTGGAAAATGACGGCCTGAACCAATGGCAACCTTGTCCCGCTGGGACATTGGATAAAATGGTGGCGGATTTGCGCGGTGCCCGCCGGCAGCAACTGGCCCGGCGGGTAGCACTAGCCGCCGCTCCGCTATTACTGATAGGGGCGGCGCTGTTGCTCCCCTTCCTGGTTCCCGAGGCACATCAGGGGCAAGGCGCGTTTTACGCGGGCTTGTGGTGTTCCGACTGCGAATCCCTCTTCGGCGACTATGTGGCCGGATCACTCCCGGTGAAGCAAAAAGAGCAATTGGAAGCCCATCTGGTCGCTTGCCCGAAATGTTCGGAGAAGTTGGAGCGCATGCAGCGGAGCCAGGCAGAATGCCCCTCTGCCCGCGCGGTGGCACAGTCCTTGGGCCGACATTCTTCTCGCTCCGATCACTCTGACGCGATGGCGGTATTGGCCAGACTGTCCGCCCCTTTTCGGGCCCCGGCGGATTGACCACCCCCTCACGGACGAGAACTTCGCGGGCTTGCTTGGCATTCGTCCTACTGAATGCCGATGGCGTTGGGCCATGATGCTTCGGAAGGTCAGCGCTGGTTATTGTGCACTGGGGATTCTTCCCGCATTTCACTCGATTTACGTGTAAGCATCCGCCTCTGTTCGCGTCTCAAACAGTACGGGCCGTTTGGTGGCCCCCGAGGAATGGCGGGCCAGCATCTTACAGCCGGTTCCTGGTTTCGCCGAGAAGCGATAACTTGTTCCTGGGCGGTGCAAGGCATCACTTGGGATCACCACACTAAAAGCCTGAGGATCTTATGCAACGCTTCATCCAAAAACATGCCGCGGCCATTAAGTGGACTTCGGTCGCGGTGATGCTGCTGGCCGTGCTACTCTTCATGCGGACCTTGCCGCTAGGCCAATTGCAGCAGGGATTCAAGCAATGGATCTCCGGGCTGGGGCCCAGCGGAGCGGTCGTGTTTGGTTTGGTGTACGTCGTGGCCACGGTCTGCTTGATTCCCGGTTCGCTAGTGACGTTGGCGGGCGGGGCCGTGTTCGGGCTGTGGGTCGGTTTTTTGGCGGTGTCGATTTCCTCCGTGACCGGCGCGGCCTTGGCATTCTTAATCGCTCGCTATCTGGCCCGAAAAAAAGTGGAACGGATGGCCCGCTCCAATCCGAAATTCGGCGCGGTGGATGAGGCGATCAGCGAAGGGGGCTGGAAGATCGTGGCCCTGATGCGGCTCTCTCCAGCGATTCCCTTCAACGTGCAGAATTATTTGTATGGCCTCACGGACATCCGGTTCACGCCTTATGTGCTGGCAAGCTGGATCGCGATGGCACCCGGTACCTTCATGTATGTCTATCTGGGACACGTGGCGGGGACCGCCGCCACCGGCGGCAACGAAGGCAAGTCACTGGGCGAATGGGTACTGCTGGGCATCGGCCTATTGGCCACAATTGTGGTCACCGTATACATCACTCGCCTGGCCAAACAGAAGTTGAACGAGAAAACGCAAGTCAAGGAGCAGACCTCGCAACACGAAGAGGTAACCGAGGAGGAACACCAGCCGAGAGGCTCGCTGGGCTATGCGGCAATTGCGCTAGTCATGCTTGTGTCGGCGGTTGCCTTGCAGTGGAAGTCGGACGCGATCGCCAGTCTCATCAAAACCGTGATCCCCCTGGGTCCGCCACAAGTATCGATAACGGAGAAATACGAACCCAAGCCGGACGGGCCGACGTTCGATCATGGCGTGTTCGACGAAGTGCTCGCGGAGCATGTGCGGGAAGGGGGCTGGGTGGACTACGCCGCCTTGAAACGCGATTCCGCGAATCTCGATGCGTACCTCTCCGAAATCGCTGAGGCACCGTTTGACGACTTAGGGCGTGACGAGAAACTGGCCCTGCTGATCAACGCTTACAACGCCTTCACACTCAAGTTGATCAGTGAGAATTATCCACTTCAGTCGATCAAGGATATCCCGTCCGCTAAACGTTGGGAGGACCGGCGGTGGCGGGTCGGCTCCCATACATGGAGTCTGTCCCAGATCGAGCATGAGCAAATTCGCCCGAATTTCGCGGAGCCGCGGATTCATTTCGCATTGGTTTGCGCGGCAGTCGGATGCCCTCCTTTGGTCAGCGAAGCGTACCAGGCGGCGCGTCTGGACGAACAGCTTGAACGGCAAGCTACCTATGCTCACGATCATGAAACGTGGTTCCAAATGTCAAAAGACGGCTCGACAGTGAAATTGACTCGGCTGTTCGACTGGTACGGCGGAGACTTTCGTCAAGCCGCCGGTTCGGTCTTAAAGTACGTGACACGATATTCGACCGCCGTGGCCAAGGCCCTCGAACAAGGCGACTCACCCCAGGTCGAGTTCCTTCCATATGATTGGAGCCTCAACAGCGTGGAGAATCAGGTTCCGCGCTGAACTTCCCAACGAACAAATACTCTCTCGACGCCTTCGCAATTTCAAAATCCTCACCATCAGGAGACGGCCATGACGCTGAACGCCCAGCAAGAAGAACTCTGCTCCTCCAGCCAGTGGGACTTTTCCGACCTGCGGGCATTGTTTTTCAACTGCACGCTCAAGAAATCTCCACAGCGGTCCCACACCGAAGGGTTGATGCAAATCTCCCGGGAGATCATGGAGAAAAATAACGTCAGCGTCGAATTGTTGCGGCCCGTCGATTTTGAGCTCGCCTTCGGCGTGCAGCCGGACATGACCGAGCATGGCTGGGACCGCGACGATTGGCCACAGCTCTACGAAAAGGTACAGCAGGCGGACATTTTGGTGATCGGCAGTCCCATTTGGCTGGGAGAAAAGTCCTCCGTCTGCACGCAGCTCGTGGAACGGCTCTATTCCAATTCCGCCGAGCTCAACGACGATGGCCAGTATGCTTACTACGGCAAGGTGGGAGGATGCCTGATTACCGGCAACGAAGACGGCGCCAAACATTGCGCCATGAACATCCTGTACTCGCTGCAACACATCGGATATCTGATCCCGCCCCAGGCGGATGCCGGGTGGTTGGGGGAAGCCGGGCCAGGCCCTTCCTATTTGGATGAAGGCTCCGGCGGTCCGGAAAACGACTTCACCAACCGCAACACGACCTTCATGACCTGGAACCTGCTCCACTTGGCGCGAATTCTGAAAGATGCCGGCGGTATCCCCGCCCACGGCAACCAGAGGTCGAAGTGGGAGGCAGGCTGCCGGTTCGACTTCGAAAATCCGGAACATCGCTGAGTATGGCTTGGAGGTATCGGTGGTTTTCATGGACTTTAACGCCATGATGCGGTGGCCATTGATCTCCGGATCGCGATGACCCGGAAAATTCGCATCATCCACACCAAGCGCGGTGGTCGATAAATTCTCATGGCAGGACCCGTTGCAGCTTTCTCGCGTTGAAGATCTCAGATGCCGCCGGTGGACCCAGCCAGCGGGGCGCGCGATTCTCCGAGCAGCTTGCTTTCAACGAGCGGTGGAACTCGCATACCCAGGCGAGAATGTCACCGGTGGCGGACTCCGTGCCGTGTCATCTCCCGTGAACACATGACACTCGGCCCGGCATGCGTGACACTGCCCCGAACCGGAATCGACGGACCTGCGCCAGAGTGATCCCCTGGTTACTCATTACACCATGCCTTGTCGCTTGCTCGACGTCCGGTCCTTGGCGGGACAAGGCGGATCACTTAGCCCATTCCCTCGCCGGCGATTACGCCACGTACTACCGGTCGCCCCACGTGGGCGTGGGAATGTCGGCCACGCTGGGCACCGGCGCGGTCCTGGCGAATACCGAACTCGATGAGGATTTTCAGACTTGGTACCAACGTCAGGCGCGAAACGCGGACGCGGATGATTTGGCACGAGCCATCGACCACCTGGGCGAAGGTCAGTACGTGATCCCCGTCTTCGTCGCCGCCTATGTTTGGGATGAGGCCCGGGGGCAGCCGGGCCAGGGATCCACCGTGAGTGAATGGGGGGAACGCTGTCTCCGCACGGTGGCCATTGCCGGCCCGCAGACCTGGGTTCTGCAACACGCGCTCGGCGCGTCGCGTCCCGATGAAGGCGTTGGTTCCCGCTGGCGGCCCTTCGAGGACAATAACGCGGTCAGCGGACACACCATGATCGGCGCGACGGCCCTGCTCAGCGCCGCGCACGTGGCCGAAAATCCTTGCCTCAAAACTGGGCTCTTCATTGGCTCGACGTTTCCCGCCTGGGCCCGCACGCACCTCGACGCGCATTACCTCTCCCAATCCGTCATGGGTTGGGCTATCACAGCCGTGGCTGCGCACCACGTGAACACGCGGTACGAGGGCTCCCCGAAAGTTTCGTGGGACGTTCTCCCCGGCTCCGAAGCCCCCACCGTAGGATTCACCGTGTCGTATTAGAGACATATTACTATTGCTAGAATTAGCCGCCGGGAACGAGTTTTCAGCCCGCGGGGCATTTGAAGGCATTCGATGGGAGAGGCGATGGCAAGCACCCAAGAACATTATGACGACCATCTCGGGCCGATCTACACATGGATGCTCGGCGGATTCGACGCAGCCTGCTCCGCCGCCGAAGAGGAACTGGACAATGCCGGTTTGGCGCCCGCGAAAGGAGACGTCGTGGTCGATCTCGGATGTGGCTCGGGCCAATTCTCGATTGTTCTGGCAAGAAATGGGGCATCCGTTTTGGCCGTCGATTGCTGTAAGCCGCTTCTCGCGGAGCTTGACCAACGGTCCGGGGAGCTGAATGTTCGGACGATTCATTCTGATATGCTCTCGTTTCGCCGCCACTTGAGCCAACCCGCGTCGGGCATCGTCTGCATGGGCGATACACTTACCCATTTGCCAAGCAAGGAAGACGTCCAAGTTCTCCTGCGTGATGTGGCGTCCGCTCTGAAGTCGGGGGGCGTGTTTGTCGCCACGTTTCGAAACTACGCGGGTGACGGACCCATGGGAGACGCTCGATTCATTCCCGTTCAAAGCGATGCGAATCGTATTCTCACGTGCTTTATTGAGTATGGCCGGTTTAGCGTGGGCGTGACGGACTTGGTTCACGAACGAGATGGCGATTCGTGGCAACTTCGGACAAGCAGCTACGAAAAGCTCCGGCTTGAACCTGCCGAGGTATCCGCGACTTTGGAGGAGAGCGGATGCCATGTCCGCACGGAGAACGGTTCCCGTGGCATGGTAAGAATTGTAGCCGTGCGATGATTCTCGCAACCGCAAGCAATGCAAGTAGATTTGGCGCTCGTTATGAAACGGCGTGCCAGTGATTAGGGGCCGTACAACAGCGACACTTTCATGCGGCGATAACGAAACGACGCATCAAAACGATCCGGCGTACTCAGCCCCACGGCCGGATTCACGGTGATTTATTAGGAGGTGACGACCGACGGACCATGCGTAACGCTTGCGTCACATGCTCGCCGCTGTCATGACGTCATCTCTCAATGACCGCTATCGCCAGCGGGTATCTTGGGCGGGGCGGCGGGCACGCCACACCAGACCGCCGGAGGAGACCGTCCTCTCCGGTGGCGTTTGACGTGTCGGCGGGGCGACATGAGATGCCGGCGCCAAGGGGTTGACCTTCGGTATCGGCGTGAGATTCACCGGCCCGGTTTGCGCGAGCTGGCATTGATCCCCCTGGCAACGGACGTCGCCGGTTTGCGGATAGGGACGGGGGCAGGGGATCTGTTCCGGCGGCGGACAAGGCCTCGCCGGTTGACGCTGGTGGAGCTGCTCAATGATTTGCTGTTGCTGCTGGAGCAGCGCTTTCATCTCCGCGACCCGCTGTTTCAATTTCGCCAATTCCTCGTCTTGCCCGTCGCGCTGACCGCTCTCTTCACCATCGTCACTTGGCCGCTGCCCCGATTCCCCAGCGCCACGGGCGGCCATGCCTGCCATGCCAGTTCCGTACCCCGTCGTGTATCCGGCGGCCTGGGGCACGAAGGGGGCAGTGGCTTCGTCAAGCCGCATGCGGGCATTGCTGCGATAGCGGGCCAGCGTGGGGAGTTCCAACGTCGGCAGCCGCAGCGACATCGCGGGAAAGTGCAGAGCGAAGCCCCGCAAACCGTACGAGCGGTTCCCCTCTTCGGTCACGCCTGAACGGGGAGGAGCCACGAAGACGCCCTGGGGCGCGGCAGGGGGACGTTGGGCCGATTCCTCGACTCCGGTCGGCTGCTGCTCGGGGCAGGGGACTTT
This sequence comes from Pirellulales bacterium, assembly GCA_028289405.1. Taxonomy (GTDB): domain Bacteria; phylum Planctomycetota; class Planctomycetia; order Pirellulales; family JANQPP01; genus JANQPP01. The sequence goes on along the minus strand of JANQPP010000200.1, from coordinate 22,484 downwards.
GACCCAGATATGCCGTTCCTTCACCGGCGGCGGACAGGTCTGGCAAGGCCGCGGGCACGATTGGCAGGGGGGAAGCGGTTTGATGCCACACCCCGGATCCTGTGCCGAGGCGAAGCGCGGCAGGGCCAGCAAGCAGAAGAAGGTAATCCACAAGCGTCGCATGACAAAGCATCCTTGCTGTCACGAGTTTGCCAAATCCGAAAAGCCGGGAACTACCTCGCTGTCAATTCCCCAATTCGGTTGGCGGAGCCGGAGGGATGTCGAGCGAATCGTGCGCGGGAACGCGAGCGCGACCGGAGGCGCCCTCGGCGGGCATCTGCAATCTGTTCCGGATTTCCCGCAAGTCCTGATCATGTCGATTAACCTTCTCGGCGATCGCGCCCAGAGCCGCCTGGTGCTTTTTGGCGATTTCCAGGAGTTGGTCGACCTCTTCGCTCAATTCTTGAATGTCATTGGAGATTTGCCGCGTCGAGGATTCTTCTTGATTGCTTCGGGACGCAAAGCCCGCCTGATAGTTGGCGGGCGTCACGTACGAAGGGGCCGCCATCATCCAGGGCACGCTCATCATGGCCGGCATCGAGGGGACCAGCGGCGTATAGGCGTAGTTGTTGGCCACGCGGCCGCCCGATTCATTCCCCTGGGATTGGAACTTGGTTTCCTTTGCCGGCGCCGCCTTTTGGGGGCAGACATGCACCACGATCTTGGTGGGGTCGCAACATTTTTTATGGAAGGGATGCCAGGCCCAAACCGGGCTGACGGCCAGCGCCAGGCCGCAAAATCCCATCAAGCCGACCAAGGGTCCGATCCGTCGCATCACGTTCCTCCCGCCCATTCCGTGTGTCGGTACTCCTGCCGCGCGGCAGGCAGAATATCCACTCTCCTTATTCGTCTTACGAACGACGAGAACGGATCTTTTCAGCGCCAAGTGGAATGAGCGGCGCAACCGCCACAGGGCGAATTCGCGGTGAAGGATCTAACCATTCGAGCGATTAGGCACCGAATCGAAACCCGCTCCGGCATTCCCCGCGCCAGCTTGGGCACCAGCGACTGGCGGTTCATTCACGGCGGGCTGCGTACACAATTCGTTGACCTCATCGTCCGACAAACCAAGGCATTTCAGCAATTCACAAGCTTGGCTATTTAGATCACGTAGTTCGGCCATCCGCTGGTCGTGCGTTTCCTTGGAAAGGTAGTCGGGCTCGGCCCTCTCTCCAGCTTCCCCGCCGGAAGGGACAGGGCCGCCTGCCGTGGGCAATACCATCGGCAAAACCTGTCCCGCCATGGCGATGAAATTATTCAGCACGGCGGCGCCTTGCGGCGTGAGGCCATTCCCCCAGCGCTCCCGGTAAATCGACCTATAGGGTGTATTTCGAATGCGGATTCTGCCACGTTGGGTGAGGCGCGGGCCCGGCGGCGGCTGAAATTGGACCACTTGTTGGGCTAAAACGGGTGCCGCATCACACGCTAGCCAAACCGCGAACATGGCAAAAATGGTTTTCCTCGTCATGATTTCTCCCACATAATTTAATAGCCAATGTGCGAGAGCCCAGGTCCCGCAGGTACGTGGTCAACGCGCGCCCCCTTTGGGCGGTCATTGGAACGCTTCGCCTAAAAAGTCTCGAACGGACCTCAAAATCTGCCAGGTGATGCTGAAAGGATAGCAGGATTTTTCTCGTCACGCCCGCGATTCGTGGTACCTGTGACAACATGAATGTCAGGGGTGCAAGCACAAAAGCTGGAATTTTGACAGTTTTTTGTTAAAAACGGTGGTATCGTCAAAATCCACGCTAGGATTGGCGTCCAGCAAACGGGCGATCCGCTCCCGCCTTCGCGGATAGCTCTGTTGGCAAGTTTGGGCATGATGCCCCTCTCGCGTGACGTTCCACCCAAGTTAGAGACTGCGAGAGAGGCCATGCCCAAAAAAACCGGCGTGCGTAAAAAAACCACCAACAAGAAGGCTTCCAAGCCCAAGAAGCCAGGCGCCTCAAAACCCAAGTCTCCCGCGCGAAAGTCCGGGAAAGACTTAAAAGAGAACTCTGCGCCCCCACGTGATTTATCGACGTCACCACCAACCGTAACCAAGGAGGATGACCGGCCCATGTCCAGTTTCCACAGCGTTTCTCACGAATCATCCTTCACGGAATCGGCTTGGGGGGCATCCGCCTCCACGGGAGGTGCTACTCCGGACTTGCAAAAGGTCATGCCGGAATTCCGCGAAAGTTATCGGGCAGCCCATGGAGGGGGAGCGGGGCCAGGCGGCATTCAGCCGCCCCCCCAAAGATATGGCGTGGAAAAGATCTTTCCTCCCGGAGGGGATGACCGTCAGCAAGTTCTCGATCCGAATCGGCCTCCATTCCACTCCATCTGCGAGCTGGAATTTTTGACTCACCATGGCGAAACCCGTTTCGGCACCGGCTGGTTCATATCGCCTAAACTGATCCTCACCGTGGGCCACAATGTTTACCGGCTTCAGGAACGCAATTGGATCCAGCGGATGATCGTGCGGACCTACGGAGCCGGCAGCGTCGTGCTCGCCCAACAGACGGCGACGAGGTTCCGCTGCAACAATGTCTACCTCAATACCGGTGACCGAACCGCGGACTTCGCTGCCGTGATTCTCTCCAGCAGTTGGTCCGTGCCCATCTCGCCCTTCGAAGTCGCGGCGTACGGCGACAGCCAATTGCAGGGCCTCACGGCCAATATCGTCGGCTTTCCCGTCGACAAGCCGCGAGGAACGATGTGGGGGCACGCGGACAAGATCCAACCCGGCGCGGGCGGCTTGCTCTACCGCATTGATACCTATGGTGGCCACAGCGGCTCTCCCATCTACGAATACTTTTCAGGCTCGGGAGGCGCGGGCGACCGATTCGTGGGCGTGGGAATCCACCAGGGCCACGTTTCGACTTCCAATTTCGGCGTGCGGATTACCCAGAACGTGTTGGCTCTCATCAACCAATGGCGGTCGGAGGCCGGGTAATGGACAAGCAACAAGTCTGGCAGCAAACCGAGCAGCGTTTCAATGCCCGGAGTTCCGCGCGGTCCTCGGTACAGGCCGCGTTGAAGCGGGGCAATCTTTCGGAGGCCAACGAAGCCGAGCGGCTCAACCTCCGGCTCAAACGGCTGGGCGTGAGTGAACCGCTTGCCGAGGCTGTCCGCGCTGGCCGGACCAGTTTCGAAGCCTTGGCCGTGAGTGTTCCGCCTAGCCTCGATGTTCCGCGCGTGCAACCGCTCTTGGGCGTGGAGCGGATCATGGGCAAGAGTGATTTTCTCAGTGTCGATTTTCTCTACGATGGTGCCCGCGCCGCGCGGGCCGTGGGCTGCATCGCGCTGCAAGATTTGCGGCGGTTTGGCACGGGTTTTTTCGTCTCGCCCCGGCTGCTGTTGACCAATAACCATGTCTTGGAAACGGCCCACCAAGCGGCCTCCTGCGTGGTCCTGCTAGATTACCGTGCAGAAGTCACAACGGATGAATTACAGCGCACGGCTTTCAAATTGCGGCCCGATCAATTCTTCATAACCGACATCGCGCTGGATTTCACGCTGGTGGCGGTGGAAGAGCAATCCCTGCAAGGGCTGCCGCGTACGGAGACGGGCTGGCTGCCGCTGACCGCCGAACAGGGAACGATTCTCGTCGGCGAATTCATGAATATCGTGCAGCATCCCAACGGCGAACCAAAACAGGTCGCACTGCGGGAAAATGCCTTGCAGGATATCCTCGACGATTTCGTCCATTATCAGTCCGACACCTCGCCCGGTTCCTCGGGGTCCCCCGTATTCAATGACCAATGGGAAGTCGTCGCCTTGCATCATTCGGGCGTTCCCCGCCGGGACAAGCAGGGGCAGCCGCTCACGCGGGACGGCCAGCCTTGGAAGCCAGGACAGCCGGACCATTGGATCGACTGGATCGCGAACGAAGGCGTACGTATCAGCCGCATCTTGGCCAAGGTTCAGCAGTCTCCCTTGCCTCCCGAGCAAGAGCAGTTGCGTCAGGAGTTGTTGCGGGGTGGAGCGGCAACAACCGGGCAGACCGTCATGCCGGCGCCCGCCTATGCGCCGCCGACTTCGCCAGCTTCCCCCCCGAGCTACATGTCACAGCCGGAAGTTCTGAGATCGGTGAGCAATACGGAACAGCCCTTGGGCACCGGAGCCTCCGCGCCACCTTCAGGCGGAGAAAGCTCCTGGAACACGTTTTCGCACACGCCGTTCAATGAGTCCGCCAATCCTTTCGTCCGCGACACTCTCCGTCGCGGCACGTTAATCTACATCCATGGAGTCGGGAATCATCCGCCGGAAGCACAACTGAAAAGGCAATGGGACACCGCCCTGTTTGGACAGGATATCGGCGAGCGGAGCCGCATGGCGTATTGGGTCGATCGGGATCGCTACCCCACGGCGGAAACGCCGGATGTCGAGGAACGCTGGGGAGGGGAACTCGGCGTTGCCTTTCACGAAGCGGGGGCGGCGCGGCCGCTCGACGTGGCCGCAATGCTCCCGCCGGAGGCATCGCTGGAAGCCCGTCAAATGTTCGAGCGTCTGGCCCAGCAAATGCAAGCCGAGGCGGCCCAAGAGCCCGCCCCGCGAGAAGCGGGTTATGGCGTGGAGGCGATTCCCCTGCCGCGCCCGGCGCGGCAATGGCTGGCCCGACGGTTCGCGCGACAGTTCTTTCCCGACGCGCACGACTACATGTTCGTGCCAGAAGCTCGCCGCCGCATGCGAGAGAGCTTACTGGCCCGGCTCCGCGTGGGAGGCGGACCGTTCGTGATCATTGGCCACAGTCTGGGCAGCGTGATCGCTTACGATGTCTTGCGTGAGCTCTCGCCCAGTCAGTGTGATGTCCGCGCTCTGATCACGATCGGCACCCCGCTCGGCGTGCGGGAGATCCAAGACCGGTTACGGCAATGGCCGCCGGGTACCTTGGAAACGCCGGCTTGCGTGGGAAAGTGGCTCAACGTGGCTGACCGCCTTGATCCGATCGCCCTCGATCCCGCGATTGACAATGACTTCGGCGGCCAGCCGATCCAGGACGTCGTGGGGATCGGTGTCAATCGCGATGGCTGGAGGAATCCCCATTCATCGCGTGGTTACCTCCGTGTCCCCGAAGTGCGGCAAACCGTGAGCGACACGCTAGGAGCCGATTTCGGCCAACCCATCGGAAGTTTCGTGTTAGCTCGGGATCTGGTCGCCGAGTCCAACACGGTGCCGCAAGCCCGGCATCCCATCCTCGTCGAACTGAGCGCCGTGGAAGGCGGTTCGCAAGACGTCAACCAGCGGCGGGAAGCGGTCGTGGCGGAGTTGCGGAGCCTGGTAGGCCCCCAGGCGGAGAGCAACGCCGGCATTGATGTGTTGCGACGGTTCGTGGCCGCCCGGCTGACCCGCGCGGAACTGGAGCAATTGGCCGTGCGTTGTCCGGGCCTGCCGATACGGCATGTGTGGCGCAACTTGCCGAAGCGGGCGCTCGTGCACGAATCGGCGGCCCAAGTGAAAGCGCCGGCCGCGAGACAAAGCTTTGGCGCGGCCGGCAAGGAGATCGGCTGGGCCGTGTTGGACACGGGCATCCGGGCTGACCACCCCCATTTTCAGCCCCGGCAAAACATCGTGAATCAATGGGACTGCACTCACGTGGGGCCTCCACGGAACGGCGCCCCGGATGGCCATGGCCATGGGACACACGTGGCGGGCATCATCGCGGGCGAATCTCCCCAGGAATTGCGTGAACCCCGGCCAGGCGGAACTTCGCAACCGGTAAAAATCACGGGGATCGCCCCCGATGCCAAGTTGCACATTTACAAAGTCCTGGAGGACGACGGCTACGGCCAGGATTCCTATATCATCAAAGCCTTAGACCACATCGCCGAGGTGAACGAGTCGGCGGACGGCCTGGTGGTTCACGGCGTGAATCTCAGCTTGGGCGGATCCTTCGATCCGGCCACCTACGGTTGTGGACATTCGCCGCTCTGTCGAGAACTCTACCGCCTTTGGAGGCAAGGCGTTTTGGTATGTATCGCCGCCGGGAATGAGGGCTTCGCCCAGATCAACACGAGTTTGGGAGTCCTGGATACCAACCGCGACCTCTCCATCGCGGATCCAGCCAACTTGGAAGAGGCCATCGCCGTGGGCTCCGTCCACCGCGGGCGGCATACCACTTACGGTGTGTCCTATTTCTCCTCACGTGGACCCACCGCCGATGGCCGCGGCAAGCCGGACGTGGTCGCGCCGGGGGAGCGGATCTGGTCCGCCCGGCATTCCTTCCAGACCATGGGGCAAGATCTCGAAGACTGGTACGTGGCCTTCAGCGGTACGAGCATGGCCTGCCCGCATGTTTCCGGAGTGCTTGCCGCCTTTCTTTCGGCACGGCGGGAATTCATCGGCCTGCCGGACAACGTGAAGGAGATCCTGCTGGAGCATTGCACCACGATTGGCCGTGATCCCTTTGTCCAAGGCCACGGCCTGCCCAACCTGATGAAGATGCTGCAAGAAACATAAAACTGGACCTGTAATAACCGTTCTTGATGTGTGCGTCAGTGATGGATCGCTGATGCTCCTCACGCGATTCGAAACATTGTGACCGTAGTCAAAACGCGGCCCGTGGATACGTTGCGGCCGCCAAGGCCGTACGAAATATGGTATTGTAGAGATACGTCCGATCCACGGATGGTCCATGCCGTGGAGGTCCTCCGATGTCCGACCACTCTCGGACTTTCATCCCAGCGCCGACGAACTTGCTCGCCCTGCTTCTGGGCGGGAGCGCCATCATTATCACGTGGCTGAATGCCACGACGCGGCTGGATTCTCCCCGGCCCACGGCACCGCCGACGCGTGTCGATTTGCCCGCGGCAGACCAGCTCATCAGCATCCATGCCCGCATGTGGGAAGACCCTTTCGCCAGGATCGAGGAGGCTCAATCCAAGGGAAAGGAATACACGAATTCGAAGCACGCCTATCCTGGTCCCTTTTACCAAATCTTCGAAAACCTTCTCCGTGAGTTTTCGGAACAGGCGGAGAAAGACCGCAGGACAGTCGATTTCTGCGTCATGCCCATCCTGCTGCGTGGAGGCCCTTGGGCGGAAGACCAGGAAGAAAGGATGCGCACCACGTACGGGGTGTTCGCCGCGCTAGGCGCGAAGGGATATGAGATGGTCTATCCCCGCCGCATGACCTACGCACAGGTTAGTTTCCGCGCCTCACTGGCGCCCGCGACACGAAATTCCAAAGACATGTCGCTTTTGGTACCTGTCAAGTTGTTTCGACGCCGTGCGTTCCATGACCAGGAAGCCAAGCTGTCAGATCGGGTGCTGGTATTTTGGCTCAATCAGTCCATTCTGGGCAGCCGCCCCATGACGGCGCTTGACCAAATCCTCCGGGAATTGTTGTGGGGAGAGTTCGACGCGGATCCGTCCTCGGAGGCCATCCAGTACCTGACATCGGGAGCTACGCCGGAAACCGGGCGTGTCCGCCTTCGCCTAGCGTTCGTGGGTCCGCACAGTTCGGACTTGCTGTACAAAATGGCGAGTGAACTGAAGATGCCGGCTACGCCCGCGCTCCGCGATTCGGCCCTGGACATGCGGCGCGTGTTCACGCTCGCGGAAATGCAACAAAAGGGTAGCGAGAAGCCAGTCCGAACTATCGCGCCGTTCGCCAGTTTGCCAGACGTGGCCTTCTATTCTCCCCGCGCCACGGTCCGTTTCGAGGCGGTCCCCGAGTTGGAAATGGGCGCGGCGGAACTCGCGAGCGCATTCCAAGAAAAAGTGGGAGCCAAATTGGTTCACGCCATTGGTGACGACGGCATGCTGACGCAACTGCTGGCTCGGGAATTGGTGCATCGCCAGGCGTGGCCTGACGTGCGGCATACCAATCGCCATATCGTGCTGGTTACCGAGCGAGACACGCTTTATGGCCGCATGCTGCCGGAGATGTTCGCTCAAGCCGTGGAAGACAATTTGAATCAGGCTCGCCCGGCGGGCGAATTGCTGCATACGTTTACTTATTTGGCGGGGATCGACGGCCATCTTCCCGACCGAAAGTCCACCAATCGCTTGGAGAATAAGGGCGCCGCCAGCGGATCAGCCTACCGGGGAGAGGCCGTGGCTACGACGCCCGCCAATGAACTGCCGCAAGGCCGATCGCAGCGGGATTATCTGCGCCGGCTGGAGCGGCAAATCCTAGAATTGCATGCGCGTCTCCGCCGCGAAGGGGACGGGCAGATCACGGCCATCGGCGTCGTGGGAAGCGACATCTATGACAAGCTGCTGGTGCTACGGGCGCTGCGGCCCCATTTTCCAGACTGCGTTTTCTTCACGACCGACCTCGATGCCCGGCTGGGAGCCGTGGAGGAAATCCCCTTCACGCGGAACATGATCATCGCCTCCCACTATGGGTTGGAACTCAATCCCCGGCTACAGCTGGATGTCATGCGTTTTCGGGATTCTTATCAAACCTCGACGTATGTCGCCACGCTTCTCGCTCTAGGGGACAAGTCGCTCAAACCACCGAAAGTGGATGAACGCTGGCTGCAAGATCCCTGGAAGATTTCCGCGGCCACCATGTCGGAAGGTTTGGAGCCGCTGACGTTCGAAATTGGACGGGGCGGACCGTATCAACTGCAACAGTCACGGCATTTCAATCCCGCCAGCCGGCATGTCCACCCTCCGGGCGGATACGAGCAGTCATTTCAAACGAGCCTTTGGTGGTGGTTCTTCATGGCGCTGGCGGTGGTGATGATCGCTCTCGTGGCCCTGCTTATTTCCGAGAGCATTCGCAAACGTGCCTTCTCGCCATTCAAACACGCTTCCACTGCGATTCGTCATTGGAGCCGGCTACTGCGGCCCATGCCGGCGGAAGAAAACGAGGCGACCAACTCATGGCGGCAGGAACGAAAACAAGTCATCGCTGGCACGGGCTTCCTGCTCGGAGTGTTGCTCTTGGCCTGCTTGTCCCTGGCGATCGCCTATGATCAAGGCCAACTCCACGGAGAACCGTTTTCTTGGGATGAGGGTATCAGCATCTGGCCCAGTGTGATTCTACAAATCGCCACCGCCATGCTGGCCTGGGCAGGCGTAGCCCGCACCTACAGTGTAGAGAGAGAGCACGCCTGCGATTGGAAAGCTCGCGCGCAACAAAACGCGATCGCGACTAACCCTCAATTGGCTATCGGCTGGCCGGATGTGCAACGTTCCATCCTGCTTCCATTCATTCTCTTGGGCCTGGCTTATTGGTTGGGATTCGTTTTGTTCCGTAGGCCCATTCCGCCGGCGCGCGGCCTCTGGGCGGGTTGGGCGACTTGGCTGGCCGACCATTTCGCCACGCTCTCTTTTACTTTCCTAGCCTTGGGATGCGTGCTGCTGTTGCAACGTTGCGCGCGGCGGATCGCGGATCTTGCCATGGACGACGCGGCGGATCATCCCCGCGATGCCCATGCAATCGTCGGGCTGGTCGCGCACGATACGCAGAAGGCGACCGAGGCGGTCTGGTGGCCGTTCGTGGTTGGCGCCCTGTTGCTGGCCGCGAGATCCAACATTTTCGACGACTTCCATTTGCCGAATCAGTTCGTGGCTCTGGTCGTGGCTTTGCTAGGAGGGGTTTGGCTGGCCGGCTTCCGGGTGCGGCGGGAAGCTCAACGCTTTCGCCGCGATGTCGTCCGGATACTTCGTGAGAAAATGCTGGAACCTGGCAGGCTGGCGGCCAATGCCGTGCATAGAATCCGTAGCTCACTGGAATACATCCGCGACTGTTCCGAGGGAGCCTTCGCCACGGGCGCCGCTCGGGCCCTGGTTCTCGCCCCGCTCTTGGTACTGATCGTGCTGTTTCCCGCGAAGTGGTCCGATCTGCTCCGCCTTTTTGGCGGGTTGGGGCTCTGATACGGGCTTCGGTTTTCTGTAGCGGCTCCTATGTATTCGGTAGTTGTCAGTGACGGGTTTTGAAGGCGCGTCAGCACATATTCGCTGCTCGAATTCGTGATTGACGGTGTCGCGGGGGGCTACCACACTTCTTGATGTAGCAAAAAGTGCCGCGAGAGTTTTGATACGATATTCGAATCCCATGCCGAATTTGCCATGCATGTGCTGATGGCCAGCTTGGGCACAGATGGTGATGTGCGCCCTTTTGTGGCGATCGGTTCGGTGCTTCGCCAGCGCGGACATGAAGTGTCGCTCGCGACACAGGAGCCTTATGCCCAAGAAGCGGAAGCGAGGGGCTTCGGCTTCGCGCCCTTGGTCTCCACCGTAGAGTACGACGCCTTGCTGGGACATCCTGATTTCTGGCATCCCCTCAAAGGTGGCCTTGTCGCGGCGAAATGGGGCATGCCCATGCTCCGCCGGCACTACGAGACGATTGCCGGCCAGGTCCGGCCAGGTGAAACATTGCTGCTGATCTCGCCCGGCATTCTCGCTGCCCGTGTTGTGCAAGACCGTTTCCAATTACCAGGAGTTTCGCTGATCTTGCAGCCTTGGCTGGTTCCCAGCCGGACGGAGGGTCCGGAAAAACCGTGGGGACCGATGTTGCCACCGTGGCTCGCGCCAGCGGCCAACCGCCTCTACTTGGGAAGCATGCACGCCTTGGGGCAGCGGGTTGCCGGCGTGCCGCTGAATTGCCTCAGAGCGGAGCTTGGTCTGCCGCCCGTGAAGCGGCTATTTCAGTGGTGGCATTCTCCGGATCGAGCACTGGCCATGTTCCCCGCTTGGTACGCGTCGGTCCAAGCGGACTGGCCACCACAAACCCGCACCGCCGGCTTCCCGTTGGGGAGTCGGCAAGATCATGAAGCGGATTTTCCCCGGGACCTGGCCGCATTCCTCGACGGGGAAGAGCCGCCGGTGGTGTTCACCGCCGGCACCGGGATGCGACATGCCCGTCACTTCTTCGCCGCCGCCGTGGAGGCATGCCAATCAATCAGCCGGCGCGGTTTGCTGCTGGCCAAGTTCGCGGAACAACTTCCCCACCCGCTGCCCCAGAGCATACGGCATTTCGCGTACGCTCCCTTCGAAAGGTTGCTACCTCGCTGCGCGGCGCTGGTGCATCATGGCGGCGTAGGCACGGTGGCTCAGGCCCTCGCCAGTGGGATCCCGCAACTGATTGTGCCGGCTGCCTACGACCAACGGGACAACGCGCGACGGGTGAAAAGCATGGGTGCAGGAGACTGGCTATTGCCGTCCCGCCTTTCGGGAACCCGGTTGGCTCAAAGCGTGGACCACGTCATCAAGTCGATCTCGCCTGAAACACTCCGCGCGATACAGCGTAGATTCCAAGGCCCCGACGGCTCGGAGGTCGCCGCGGATTTCGTGGAGCAACTCGGCCAGCAGCGAGACCTTCCTGCCGGGTGAGTGGTTGGATTGAAACAAATCGTCGAAAAACCTCCTAAACGGCGTCATGCCGATCTTTCCCGGTAATCTGCTCCAGGTCGAAGGTGCTGCCCACGGTGCCCCTCGGCAAGGCATCTTCCCATGCCAATTTCGCCAAGCAAGACTTTCATATTGAATGCTTTTGCATGCAAAACGCAAAGCATGCTTGACATCTCTGGCGTGACGGATAAGATTAACTGCAAGAGAGAAACGTCATGCCAAAATTTCGCCTACGCAACCGGTTGAAAGTCGCTCGCGCGGAACGAGATCTTTCGCAAGAGCAGCTCGCCGCGCTGGCGGGAGTGACGCGGCAAACCATCAGTTCCATCGAAACGGGCCAATACAATCCTTCCACCTTGGTCGCGCTGATTCTGGCCCGACAGCTCAACAAACAAGTCGAGGAACTTTTTTTTCTGGAGGATGAATCATGAACACGCACGCGATCGTCAACCGGGATGAGCGGACGTTGGCCGTGGAGAACGCTGGCTACCGCTGGGCTTACGCATTTGTGGTCTATGCGCTATTGGTCGATGTGGTGTACCGGGGGATCGTGTTCCAGGAAGCGGCTTGGGACTTGATGGCCTTGGTCATCTTGAGCGGAGCCGTTTGCGTGGGTTATCAGGCCCGGAAAAAAGCCATGGTAAAGGGCTGGGCGATGAAGGCCGTACTGGTCGCCTGCCTGGGCGCCGCCATCGCGGCGATCGTGGCTCTGACCCACGCCATGTGAATTGGCGGCTCGCCGAGGAATTCGCTCTACGGTTAAAAACCGTGCACGGGCGGTTTCATGGCGGAGCGAAACGGGTCGGAACATGGATGGCCCTTACGCCACGCATGCGCAGGAAGAGCAGCGAGAGGATGACGGTGAGCATCATGACCGCGAGGCGACTCGCCCATTGGAGGTGTGCCGTGCTCCCCAAACGGAGCGTCAGAGGAATGCCCGCGAACAGCGCGACGATCAACGACGTCGCGCATAAGTGAGACAGAAAGCCCCGTGTGGCCAGGCAGGACCAGACCGCCGAGGTCACGCAGAGGCTGAAGCCCAGCGGGGTCACGACCCATAGAACGGGGCCCAACAAGAACAAGTACCCGCTATCCGGAAAGCCGTAAGAGCCGTCTTCCTCGGGAACTCCCATCGAAGTCACAAGACCGTGCAGCGTCATCAGCAGGGCCACTAGCAGTGTGAGCGCCAGCAGCAGCCGCGTGGAAATCTCCCAAGGGGCTCCTTCCCGATCGGAAGGGGTATCCGCGGCCAATCGCCAGCCCCGGCTCCAAGACATGGAAAGCGGTCCCCAAGTCAGGAATAGAATGCCAAAGGACAGGACCAGAGGGATGACGAACAGATCGAGACTGAAACCGAACGCGCTGAAGCCCAGGAGTGCGGCGACGAGACTGAGCATCAAATAGACGAATAAACGAAATGCCGTTCCTCCGTCCCCGAAGGTGAACCACACCGCTAGCAAGGCGATTTGCCCCACGACTACCGCGAGAACCGGCCATCTGACAATCGGGCTACTGGTGAAGGTCATAACTACCTGTAGGGTCACCGTCAGCGGCACGTGATAAAGCGCCAGCCGCCGCCAGGCTTTTTCCGCCGGCGAAATCTGCTTGGATGAATTCATGTCGACCCGGTTGTAGAATGGCGGCACACCATGCTGCACCATTCTTCATGCAAAGAAAGATTCCCATGCCCTGTCATTTCCATAGTTTATGCCTTTTCCATGCGATTGTCTTTGCCCTATCGTTTTCGTGGGCCGTGCCCGCCCAAGCGCAGCTCCGAGTGAGCGACAACCAGCGTTATCTGGTTCACGCCGATGGCACGCCTTTCTTCTATTTGGGGGATACGGCTTGGGAACTGTTCCACCGCACGGACCGGGAAGAAGCGGACCTGTATTTGGAGGACCGCGCGGCTAAGGGATTCACGGTCATCCAGGCGGTCGCGCTGGCGGAGCTGGAAGGTTTGCGTGAACCCAATTCCTACGGGCATCGCCCCTTAATCGAAAACGATCCAGCCCGGCCCGCCGTGAAAGAAGGGCCGAACAATGATTACTGGGACCACGTCGATTACGTCGTGGACAAGGCGGAATCGCTCGGCCTGTACATCGGTATGCTGCCCACCTGGGGGGACAAGTGGAATCTGAAATGGGGCGTCGGCCCGGAGGTGTTCACGCCCGAGAACGCGGAAGCGTTTGGCCGCTGGCTGGGGGCCCGCTATCGGGACAAGCCGATCATCTGGATCCTGGGCGGCGACCGGCCCATCGAAAAGCCGATCCATCTGGAGATCAACCGGGCCATGGCTCGGGGTATCGAAGCCGGCGATGGCGGCCGTAACCTGATGACGCTGCACCCGTCCGGCCGCAGGAACTCCGCCACGGAATTTCATCAAGACGAGTGGCTCGACTTCAACATGATCCAGTCGGGGCACGAACGGCCCGCGAAGCCCAACCACGCATTCATGACGGAGAACCTGGCCCGGGAACCGCTCAAGCCCACGCTGGATGGCGAACCGTGCTATGAAGACCATCCCCTGAAAGGACCGGTTTGGAATCGGCGGAATGAGCCGGGCGCGTATCTGCCCTGGTTCGACGAATACGATGTGCGTCGGCCCGCCTACGAATCGATGCTGGCTGGCGCCTGCGGGCATACCTACGGCAACCACAACATCTGGCAAATGTGGCTGCCCGGTCGGGAACCGATCTCGATCGCCCGCACTCCCTGGCCGGAAGCACTGCACCATGCCGGCGCCTTGCAGATGAAAACCATGCGGGGTCTGTTTGAAGCCCGGCTCTTCTGGAAATTGGTGCCCGACCAGTCGCTGGTGTTCCATCCCGCCGAGAGCGAAGCGCGGTGTGCCCGGTTGACGGACGGAAGTTCCATCCTCGTCTATTTGCCGGAGGGCGGTTCCATTGAGATCAAGACGAGCGATTTGCATGGCGGCCAGGCGACCGCGTATTGGTTCAATCCACGTCAAAATTCGGCCCAACTTCTTGGCACCTTCCCCAATCCGGGCAAGCTGACGTTCGAAGCCCCGTCATCGGGAAGAAACAACGATTGGGTGCTCGTCGTGGACCGTGCCGCCGCCGAGTTGCCGCGTCTCGGCACCAGCTATCAAAACTTCGTCCCGACGCCGCCAGCGCAATAATTTCGTGTCGCCAACGCAGGCTGTGTTCCGCCGCCCCTGAGAAAGGAGAGAACTCAAACGAGCCTTTTGGGCAGCCGACCCTCCATCTTTTCTGTGTACTTGGGTCCGATTTCGCTCCATAATGGCCTAACGGTCGTCCGGCATTTCCCGAACGGAATGGCAAACTCCCGTCCTGGGCACGAAACCTTAGCGCGGGCACGTGGTTAGAAGAATCTGGGTGAGTCGCGAAATTTGGCTCGGCTCCGGATTTCGCGAGCAGCGATGTGGTTCTCGAACCGAGAAAACATCGACGGCGTATCGGTAGACGGAGCTCCATGGGCCGAGGACCACCGGGGAAATGCGATGTAGCCAGCACATGCGGAGTCGGGTAACTAAGATAGTGAGTGCCTGAATCCGCGACAGCCAGCGAGGGAAACCTGATATGGCGATTGCCGAAGAATCCGTCCACGATGTCCCTTCCTCCGGTGAATCCAAAGTAGGCTCCGCTCCGCCCCCCCGGAAACAGAAGTTTCACGCGACGAGATGGATGGCCGGATTGGTTGTGCTCGGTGGGCTGGGAGCCGCCGGTTTGGCGACCACACGCTGGGCCAATCCCTTCGAAGCCACACCGGCAAGCATTACCACGCACACGGTTTCCCGTAGCAATCTCCTGGTTACGGTTACCGAGAATGGGAATGTGGAGAGTTCCTCCAATGTGGATATCAAATGCCGCGTGGCGGGCGGTTCGACCATTTTGTGGATCATTGCCGATGGTACGATGGTCGAGAAGGGGGATGAGATCGTCCGCCTAGATGATTCTTCGCTCGAAGACCAGGTGAATCAGCAAAAGATCGCCTACGAACGGGCCTTGGCCACAAAAATCCAAGCCGACAAAGACGTGTCCACGGCGGAAATCGCCGTGGAGGAATACATCAATGGTACGTATGTCCAAGAGAAGCAGCTCAAGGAGGCGGACGTCACGGTTGCACGACAAAATCTGAAAGCCGCCGAAAATGAATCGCAGCATGCCAACCGGATGGCCCGCAAAGGGTTCATTACCGCTTTGGAGCGGGAATCGAAGAAACAGGCGGTGCAGCGAGCCAATTTCGACTTGGACGCCGCCGAAACCGCTCTCAAAGTGTTGGAAGAATACACGAAGCGGAAGATGATGGAGGACCTGGAGAGCCAAGTCGCGACCGCCAAGGCGAATCTCCGCTCGGAAGAAGCCGCCTTGCAACTGGAAGAGGCCAAGCCCCGACGTTTGGAATCGCAGCTTGAAAACTGCCTGGTCACCGCGCCGCAGGGCGGCATGGTGGTCTACGCCAATGACATGGGCTCCCGTCGTTTCGGACAGCAGTCCGTGGCTATCGAGGAAGGGGCCAGCGTGCGGGACATGCAGACCCTGATCAAGCTCCCCGACCTCTCCAAGATGCAAGTCAAAGTCGTCGTGCATGAGTCGAAAGTGGATAGCATTCGAGCGGGCATGCGGGCCGTGATCTTGATTCAAGGGCAACAGCTTCAAGGCAAGGTCGTCTCCGTGGCCACGCAACCGGAACCGGGCAGCTTCTTCAGCACGAATGTCAAGGAGTACGCCACGATCGTGCAGTTGGATGGGGAGGTTTCCGGGATCAAGCCGGGCATGACGGCGGAAGTCGAGATCCTCATCGCGGAATTGAACAATGTCCTCACCGTGCCAGTCAGCGCGGTGATGGAACATCGTGGCAAGTTCATTTGCTGGGTCTTGCCATCCGGAGGAAAGCCGGAGCGCCGCGTCGTGGGCGTCGGCCAGAGCAGCACCACCATGGTGCACATCAAGGACGGCCTCACGGAGGGAGAGCAAGTCATTCTCGACCCTCGCGATTTCGAGTCCCGCTACTGGCAAAGCGAGAGCGGGCAAGGAGAGGCGGCCGAGGAAGAAGGCTCCGCGTCCGAAAAATTCGGCAGCAACGGCGCCGAGGAAGAAAAATCCTCGGCAGGTAGCGATGCCGCTGGCCCCAATCCCGATCGAACCCAAGGCCGCGGTGGGCGTGAAGGGCGCGGGAACCGCGAAGGACGTGGCGGTGGACCAGAAGGTGGGCCCGGTGCGGCGGCGCCGACTGGCGGTAAGTCCGGCGAGCGCCGCGGCGGCAGGGGCAAGGGCGGCCCTCCTAGAATGAATTTTGCTGACAACGACAAGAATAGTGACGGCAAAATTACCAAAGATGAATTGCCCGAGCGTCTCCAGCCAGCCATGCAGTTTTTGGATTCCAACAAGGACGGCGGAATCGATAAGAGCGAGTGGGACGCCGCGATGGAACGCTTCCGCAAGATGCGCGAGCAAGGAGGCTTTGGAGGAGGTGGCGGTCCGCCCGCCCAGTAAACCGAATCGGTGGTGATCACGCCGCCGGATAGTCCATCCTTGTAAAGCGATATCGCCCCGTTTCGATGCACGCCACATCTAGCGGTCGGAACATGCTGGGGCGGGAGTGCCTGTCTTGTCGAGCAAACTGGTCCGTACCATCAAATTGGGCGTGAAGAGCCTGCTGTTGCACAAGCTCCGCTCCGCGCTCGCGATCCTGGGCATTCTCATCGGCGTCACCGCCGTGATTTGGCTCGTCGCCATGGGCGAGGGGGTCAGCTATCAGGCCCAGCAGCAGATCAAGGAACTGGGCGCGACGAACATTATCGTCCGCAGCATCAAGCCTCCCGCTGGAACCTCGCGGACCAATGCCCGCATTCTGGAATACGGCCTCAAACGAGACGATTTCCAAAGAATGCAAACCATTCCCTCGGTCCAGCAGGCGATCGCCCTGCGGGAGATCCGCAAGGAAGTCCGCTTCGGGGACAAGGTGACCGACATCCAACTCGTCGGCTGCACGCCCGAATATCAGGGCATGAACAATCTCCAGATGTTTCGAGGCGAGTTCCTCAAGTCGGCCCACCTGGCGAACGTGGAGAACGTGGCCGTCCTCGCGCATCAGACGGCCCGAGAGCTTTTCCCCTACGAGGACCCCATCGGGCGGTCCATCCAGATTGATTCTGATTTTTATGTGGTCATCGGTGAGACCAGCGAACGGCAGGCTTCTGGCAACATCGGCGGCAGTTTTTCCGGCAAGGACTACAACCTGGACGTGTACATCCCCCTCACCACGCTGCGGCAGCGCATCGGCGATCAGGTGATCACGGCCCGCAGCGGCAGCTTTGAGGCCGAGTCGGTCGAGCTGAGCCAAGTCACGCTCACGGTCGGCAGCGTGGATCAAGTCGCCAGCACGGCGGGCGTAGTCAACGCCCTCTTGGAAAAATTCCATGACACGCCTGACTATTCCGTGATCGTCCCGCAGGAATTGCTCCAGCAGGCCCGCGTCACACAGATCATGTTCAATTTATTGTTGGTACTCATCGCTGGCATCGCGCTCTTGGTGGGCGGCATTGGCATCATGAATATCATGCTGGCCACGGTCACCGAACGGACGCGCGAGATCGGTGTCCGCCGCGCCCTGGGAGCCAAGCAGCGGGACATCATCTACCAGTTCCTCACCGAAACGGTAGTCCTTTCCGCCACGGGCGGGCTGTTGGGCGTGTTTCTCGGGTTCCTCTGCGAGCCAGCGGTCCGCTGGGGGCGGAGTCTGGTGGAAGTCTTCATGCCCGACCTGATGTCTTCCCTGCCGTCGAATATCCAACAGCTTGAGCCACGCGTGGCCTGGTGGTCGATCATCGTGGCCTTCTCCATCTCTCTAGCGGCGGGCGTGGTGTTCGGCCTCTACCCGGCCCGCCGCGCCGCGCTGATGGACCCCATCGAAGCCCTCCGCCACGAGTAGGGGCTAACGGGTAAAATCTTCGGTAGCTCACTCGCATCAGTGTCCGTGCGTTTCGAGAAATTCTTTGATTTTCTCAAAGGCTTCGTCCGCTTCTGGAACTTCAAAGGCATGCCATACGTGCATGACAAACGGCCACGTCTGCACGACGGCATGCGAACCTTGTGAGTTCGCTTTGTTGGCATACCGGACCGAGTCATCCAAAAACATCTCGGCCTCGGAAGCCTGCAACAGGGTCGGCGGCAAGTTCGAGAGGTCGCCCATCAGAGGCGACATCAGTGGACTGCTGGGATTCATCCGATGCGTGAGGAACGTGAACCAGAGAGAGAATACTTTGGGTGCTCTAACAACCGGTCCAAAGCTCTTGCCTTGCATCACGTCGGTCTCGGCATTCTTCGTCAGGCTCGGGCTCGACAGCGTTGCGTCGGTCTGGGGACACAAGGCGACAACGGCATCCGCCGGTCGAAGTCCGGTATCGCGTGCCCAAGCCGCCGTGGCCAATGCCAGATTTCCGCCGGATGAATCTCCCGCGACGACCAAGGTATCCGCGGCAAGTTTCCCGCCAGGCCCGTGATCCAAAATCCACTTGTAGGCGGTGCGACAGTCGTCGATTCCGGCCATGCGCGAGTGTTCTGGCATCAGGCGATAGTCGATAGACAGTACTACTGAACGGGAAATTTCAGAGAACCGGCTCGCAATCGGCCGATGGCTCCGGGGGCTGCCTGCCACGTATCCTCCTCCATGAATGTATAGGAGTCTCCGCGACGGCTCGGCATTCGGCGCGACCACCCATTCAGCTTTCACGCCTGCCGCATTCACCGGAAGAACTTTGGAACGAATTCGCGCGGATTCACCTCGCTCATCCAGATATTGCCGCATCATCCGCAACAACGCTTGTCCTTTTGCCGGTGGCGGGTTGGCAAGTCCCTCCGCGATGGCTTGGGCGGCCGTCATGTGCTTGATGCTCTCACGGGTCCGCGTGCCCGTTGCCAAAGGGCGTGGCAAGTCATATTCACTATGGTCTTTCCCGGTGAATGCGGATGCCGCGAGAAGCCAGGCAACGATAAATAAGACAAAAATTCCTAGAAGAAGTGCAAGAGCTAGTTTTGTCATTCGGCGTCTCCATTTGCCTTGAGGGAACATCATCTCGGTGTCCTTCATGCGAATGGACATAATCTTTGGTTTCCTTTCGTCCCTCGACGTTTCATGGCCAGTGGAAGCCAAACTTCGCCGACGCCGCGAAGTATTGCCCCAGGCTGTTAATTCGTCGCGTTGCAAATGGGAAACTCGATGCGCGTGAGAAGCTCCTCGGGAACGACCGCCCGAGGATCATTCACGTAAATCTCACGAGGTGCTCCAGCGACCACGTAGCCGTTTTCCGTGACCCAAGCGGTCAAGATGTGGTAGACCAAACTGAGTTCCTCATAGGGCCCTTGGTGCTGCGTGGCCGCCATGGTTCCGCCTTCCAGCACCCGGCCCAAGACTTCGGAGTCGCCTGGAAATGGGGCGCTGACCGGGACACAAATTTCGATGTCGCCTTCCGATTCCGCGTCGATGGCATTGTGGTACAAAATCATCGGTGGGCCGGACGTGCAAGCACCGGCTCGGTTCAGTCCGGAAACGAGCGACCGAAAGCCGGACGAGACGTCCTCCCTGATTCGGTTGAGGGCCGTGTGTTTCTTCACGGTCGCAATGCATTGGTTTTCCGTCTCCGTGACATGCACGTCGTACGGCGTGAGTTTCTTCTTGTCCTGGATGATGGATTCGAGATAGGTGAGCATGCGTTGCTGCCCGGCCAGTCGCGCCGCCAAGCGTTCCTTGTGTACGAGAAGCTGCCGGCTGATTTGCTCGTTGTCGCCTGCCTCCAGGACCACCTTTATTTCCTCGAGAGGCATGTCGACCGAGCGGAGAATGCGTATCACTTCCGCGCGCCGTGCCTGGTCCAGCCGGTAGTAACGGTATCCGGTCGATGGGTCGACCTGAGCCGGAACCAGAAGGCCATTTTGGTCGTACAAACGCAGTGCCTTCACGGACAACCGCGTCATCTTCGAGAATGGTCCGATGGGAACGAGTTTCATTTTCGCGCCTCCAATAACCACGATTTTCAGGTCTCCCCTTGAGGAAGAGTCAAGTGCTTTACTGAGAAATGAGCCGAAAATCGTTGCCTGCGCCCACGCCACACGCACGGCGATTCAAGGCTGGCTAAACGCTTGGGACAAAACATCGCAGCATCCGCGAAATTCGGTCGAGAAACTCCGATGGACGAAAGCCGTCGCAGGTTTTGTTCGTTAGATTTGAGCCTGCTTGGGAGAAACTTTGAGGGGCAGCCCACGCCACAAAACCAGTTAGAATCTCTGCTGCTCTGCTCGTCTCGGAGAATCGCCCGGGATTGCTTGCAACCGCAGTCTGGGCGGATTAGGCTAATAGCGTCACGCAAAATGCCGGAAATTATCCGGGGAGGGCGTCGAGCCATCGCGAACTTTGAACCAGCGGATCGGCTTACCGGCTGAGTGCGTGCGATCACCATATAATTTTTGACCGCCCAGAGAAGGGATTATCTTTTCCAAGAATCGTGGCGGCAGCGGATCTATTTCGGAACATCTCTCTTCCAACTAAAGGCAGGTACGCGATGACAGCTCACCGCGGGAACAGGGCACGTAATGCCATGAGGATTTGGCTGGGCGGAATGTTGGGCGTACTTTGCCTCTGTGCCGCGCGTCCTGGCCAAGCACAAGTCGTGCAGTCGGCGGTGGGTGGTGTCGCCATTGATGCACGAGGCGTCGTCCATGATCTGGACGTGGATGCCCTGGGCCAGTTGCGGAAGTTGCGAGCCGCGGCACTTGATCCGGTGCCGGATGCTTTGGCTTCATCGGGTCTGCGCAAAGTTTCTCTGCGGCGATTGGAAGCGGCGATTGCCCGGCATCGAGCAACGGGCAAACCGCTCCCTGACGAGATCCGTTATCTGGCCGGCTTGCAGCGGGTCACGCATCTGTTCGTCGATCCAGATCAACAAGACATCGTGCTCGCCGGCCCCGCCGAAGCGTGGCATGTCGGCCCGCAGGGCGAAGTGGTGGGAATCTCCACGGGGCGGCCCGTGCTGCATTTGGACAATCTGCTCGTCGCGCTGCGGACGGCGGAATCGTCCGCCGAGACGGGGATCACCTGTTCGATCGAGCCGACCGAGGAAGGGCTGCGGCGGCTGAAATCCTTCCTGCGGGACCAGCGCGGTGCCGGTTCCCATACGTTGCCCGGTGTCGAACGCTCTCTCGGATTGCAAAATGTTCTGGTGCAAGGGCTGCCCGAACATTCCCGCTTCGCTCAGGTAATCGTCAGCGCGGACTATCGCATGAAGCGGCTCGCCATGGACTTCGAGGAACCGCTCGTCTCTGGCATGCCTAGCTTCATGGACCTCACCCGAAATACCCGGCTGCGGAACATGATGCCCCGTTGGTGGATGGCGGTGGATTACGATGCCATCCTGCGGGATGAGGAAGGACTGGCCTTTGAAATTCGTGGGCAAGGCGTGAAGACGCTCACCGAGGAGGACGTCTTCTCCGGCGGCAAACGGGTCCGCTCCCGCGAGGCCCATCCGCTGGCACGGCAGTGGGCCGACAACATGACCGGTAAGTTCGAGGAGCTGGCCGCCGTGGACAACGTATTCGGCGAACTGCGGAACTGCATCGACCTGTCCGTCGTCGCCGCGCTGCTGGTGAAGGAGCAGCTTCCCGCGCGAGCCGGTTATCATTTCACGGTACTACAGGACGCGGCCACGTTGCCGACCCACGCCTATCCCGTCCCCCGGGCAGTGCCCAGCCAGGGCTCTCTGGTCCGCAAGGGAAAGAATTGGGAAGTGAGCGCTTCGGGCGGCGTGGATCTCGATCCGTGGTCCGTGCTTCAGCGGCAGGAAGTCGCTCCCGAACTGGCCGAACTGCGCGGCCAGCATCTCTCGGCGACCGAAGCTTGGGCCTGGAACTGAGCCGGCTGTCCATTTCCGGACCGCCGCCTTTTTCGCTGCGGGGCTTGCGGTGACATGGCTGTTGATGGAGCGAATCCGGCACCGCCGCCACGGTTTTCGCTGTGCTGGCTGCTGACCGGCGTGGCCATCTCGGCCGCCGTGTTTACCGCGCTGCGCTTCAATCCGCTGGCGTCGCTGGTGATGCTGCTGGCGCTGATCGGGGCGCTGCTCATCCTGTACGGCTTCCGCGCGCGACAAAGCCGCCTGGTCCATCGCGGCTTGGGCGT
>JANQPP010000192.1 GCA_028289405.1 Pirellulales bacterium | reverse complement strand
TTGTCGGCCTACGTGGGACTGACGGAACAGGACGCGGCAGCTTACCTGGATAGCGTCCCTTACCTGCTGCCGGCCGAAATCAAGAACCTGGCACGGATCCAGGGTCCGCCCCAAGATGCGGTGATTCGGGAAATCAAAAACCGCCTACCCAGAACAGAAACAGCGGAGGCCACGGCCAACTTTCTCACGCTGCTCGCACTGTTTGGCGAGTATGACAAAATTTGGGAATGGTGGGAGCAACGTTCGGAGCCGGATTGCATGCCCGCCCTCCGCGACTTCACGGAACACCTGGCCAAAGCGCCAGTGGCGGCCGGCCCTCTCGTGAAACAGCTCTATGGTGCGAAGGCACCTGGGCGACAACGCTTGCTGCTGCTCGCCTTGGGCACGATCCTTCCCAACGACGTCGAGGATCTGGACCGCCAACAAGCGCTCGCCGTGGCGCGGAATTTGTGGCGGGAGTCGCCGCAGGGCTCCGTGCATTCCGCCGCGGAGTGGTTGCTGTTGCAATGGGGACAGGACGTCGACCCGGCCGAGTTTTTTCAGGAAACGGGGCAGCCACTCGCCGTGGGCAGCGGCCGCAATTGGCACGTAGATCGTTTCGGACAAACCATGATCGTCGTGGATCTCCCGATCGACAACCCGGCGGACGGCGACCATCCGGGAACGGATGCCGGACTCCCCAGCGCCACGCGTCGCCTGGCCGTCAGCGCCACCGAAGTCACGCAGGCGCAGTGGAATGACGTGATGACGAGCGAAGAGGGATCAGCGGCCTTCGCGAATCACCCGGTGGCCGAAATCGACGCTCAGGATGCGATCCGCTTCTGCAACGAACTCTCTCGGCGTGACGGCATCCCTTCCAGCGAGTGGTGCTACTATGTCGATCCGGAAGCGAACGGCGCGCTGCGGCCACACACAGACCTCACCGAAAGATCGGGGTATCGGCTGCTCGCCGAACATGAGTGGGTAGCACTCATCAATGTCAACATCTCCAATGGATATTGGAAGATTGAAGACGATGGCGTGATGGCACCCTTTTGCGTGCTGGACCGCAACTTGGGCATGTCCCCTGTGCGTTCCAAGAAACCAGACATCAGCGGCTTCTTCGACGGGCTGGGAAATGTCGGAGAATTCGGCCATCTCGACAGGATGATTGGTCCAAACTCTACTGCAAGAACGGGAAAAGATAGCCTGTACGCTATTTGCGGTTATCGAGGCCTAGGCGGTGCGCGGGCAAAAACTCCAAAAACATTTGGCGTATCACGGAAGTCCCGCGCCCCTTGGTTTGGCCTGCGCGTTTGCCGAACCATTGATGTTGATCCGGAATAGACACATACGTCGTAATTTGTTGCCGATTCCGTCGAGTTTCTTGGCTCCTTGATTTATCGCCACGCGCAGCCGAATTCTCCGTGAATGAAAAGTGCTTTCAAGACATTTTGCTAATCGGCGTTTCCTTGCGGTAACTAGGTCGGCGCGATACGCTGAAAAACATGATCGCGGGTACCGTGTCCCCCCGCGGATGGAGTTGAAGCTCCGCGATGCTTACGGCTCCGCATGTTCTTCCGTGTTAAGTATTTCGGTCATTGGATGTCGGCGGTCGACCTAACGATTGTTCCCGCGTGTGGATTCCGTCTTTTGCTAACGCATCACCCATGACCGACAGCGGCCCCATTGCAAATCTCGATCTGGATGGAAAAAAGCCACTGACGTTGCACAGAATGCAAATGCTCATTCGGGACATGTATCTTCCCAAGGATCAAGCCCGCGGCACCGAGGGAACCTTCATGTGGCTGATGGAGGAAATTGGCGAGCTTGCGGAATCTTTGCGCAAAGGCAACCCTCAAGATCAAGCCGGCGAATTCGCGGACGTTTTGGCCTGGCTGGCAACCATCGCCAATGTGGCCGAGATCGATTTGACGGACGCTTTTCAGGAAAAGTACGGGCAGGGCTGTCCTGGCTGCGGCAACTTCTCCTGCACCTGTGACGACGCGGAGAAACCATGAAATTTTGCGGGGCAGGTCGAATGCCAGAATTGCGATTCCGAAATCATTCATGGAGCCGCTGTTTTTGGACAGCCCTCGTTTGCATGCTTTACGTCGTCCCCCTGTCGCAGGGCACAGCATGCTTGGGCCAGGAATCCGAGGCACCACGAATTGCCCGCGTGGACATCGGGTTCGACGGAAAATACAAATTGGGACAATGGACGCCCGTCCGGGTTACTTTCCAAGGCGGCTCGAACAATGTCCAAGGCCGCATGATCTTGCAGACCGTGGACGGGGATGGCGCGCCGTGTCGATTTCATAGTGGTCTTCCGGGAGGAGATGTATTCGGCAGGCGGCCGTTGTTGTTGCCCGCTGGCGAAAAAACGGTGGCCGAGGGCTACGTCAAATTTGGCCGAGTCGACGCGGATTTGCAGATATCCCTTTTCGAAGGGAATCGGCGGGTCGCCGACAAGATATTGCGGCCCTTGGTGGATGGTTTTGATAACATCGACACGATACCCTCCGCCCTGCTCTCGACGCAGACCCTGGTCGTTGGGTTAGGCCCGCCGATTCGCTTCCGTGTTGTTCAGCAGCCATCTTTTCAGGCGTCTTTTTTTACCACGGAGGCGGCGTACCTGAACGACGCGGCCAAATTGGAATCGCTCCCCACGCGTTGGTACGGATATGAAAGCGTGGATGCCCTCGTGGTGAGCACGAGCGATCCCAGCTTGTACCGCTCGCTGGCGGATAATCAGCGAATGGACGCGCTCCAAGAATGGGTGCGGCTCGGAGGCAAGCTCGTGCTCTGCGTCGGAAGTCAGGCGGATGAAATTCTAAGGCCGGACGCGCCCTTCACGCGGTTTCTCCCCGGCAAGTACGAACGGTCCATCTCCTTGGGACGGCGTACCACAGTCCTGGAGGACTATGCCGACTCCAAGGTCTCCCTCGATTGGGGAGACCTTCGTGCGCGCGGCGTGGAGGTCCCTCTGATCAAGGAAAACCGTGGCCGTATCGAAGCATTCGAGGGAAACAATCCGAAAGATCTCCCATTAATCATTCGCGCTCCGTATGGATTCGGAGAAGTCGTCTTCTTCGCATTCGATTTGGACCGTGGGCCTTTTCCCGATTGGCCTGGGCGTACACGTTTGCTTCGTAAATTGCTGGGGAACATCCCCATCGCGGATGAGGCGGAATTAACGACTTCCGCCGCCGCGTCGAATCAGGCCCAGGCCGGCTTCACGGACCTTACGGGCCAACTGCGGGCGATCCTCGACCAGTACACGGATGTGCGGCCCGTCTCGTTTTCCTTCGTGGCCTTGCTGGTCACGATCTACCTCCTGCTGATCGGGCCGATCGATTACCTTCTGGTGAAGAAGGTCTTCAAACGCACGGAATTTACGTGGATCACTTTTCCCACGTTCGTCGTGCTGTTCAGCGTGCTCGCCTATTTTTTGGCCTATCACTTCAAGGGCAACCAATTGAGAATGAACCAAGTCGATGTCGTCGATTTGGATGCGGAGTCGGGTGAACTGCGTGGGACGACCTGGTTCAGCATTTTCAGCCCTCGGCCGGAAACCTATGGCCTAACGGCCCAGCCGTCAGCAAAAATCACTGGCGGGGCAGGGCTGGGGAGCCCCGCCGCTTTAACATCATGGTTCGGCCTTCCCGGTAGCGGTTACGGTGGCATGGCAACCATCGCGGACCCCGCGGTGGCCTACCGCAGCTACGACATTTTGCCACAACAAGGTCGAATGGAAGAAGTTCCTATCGAAGTCTGGTCGACGAAGAGTTTCGTATCTCGCTGGAATCGTTCTTTTCCCGCGAACATCGGCTCCGAATTGCATGAAAATATGACCAGACTGCTGGAAGGTTCTTTCCGAAATCCTTTTCCCGTATCCCTTTCCGAATGCGTAATGATCTATCGCGGAGCGGCCTATACTTTGGGGGACATTGAAGCGGGCCAGCGGGTGAGAGTTTCCAGGGAAACCGAATTCCGTGAATTGGAAACATATCTCACCGGCCGTGTGATGGATTATCAGGCACAACAGTCGCAAGCATACGACGTTCAGAAAAGGGATATCGGAAAGCTGTTGAACGTGATGATGTTCCACGAAGCGGCCGGCGGTGAGACCTACACCGGCTTCGCTCATCGTTATCAAGATTATTTGGATTTGAGCCCACTGGTCCGGTTGGATCAGGCCGTGTTTTATGGCTTTGGGCCACAAACTGAAAAAGCGAATATCGTGCTGCGAGACGGCCAGCCGTTTTCACAGCCGGGTGATCAATACTGGAGCGTGTATCGCTGTGTCTTTTCCGTGGCGAAGCGTTCCGAGATGAAAGCGAATGGCTCGGCGGAATAGGAATAGCAGTTGAGAGTACGCCAGCCATTCGAGGAATAAGGGAGAGCGATTCAGCCTTGATCGAAACGAGCGATCTCACCAAAAAATACGACGATCTCTTCGCGATCAAATCCTTGGATTTGAAGTTGGAAAAGGGGGATGTCTTTGGCTTCATCGGCCCCAATGGCGCGGGAAAGACCACGACCATGCGGATCTTGGCCACGCTGCTTAACCCGTCCTGGGGCGTGGCCTCCGTGTGCGGTTACTCCATCTACAAACACCCCAAGGAGATTCGCCGCGCGATCGGTTACATGCCCGATTTCTTCGGGGTTTACGATGACATGAAGGTCATCGAGTACCTGGAGTTTTTCGCGGCGGCTTACCGCATTAAGGGGCCCGCGCGCCGTAAGGTGTGTGATGAAGTTCTCGACCTGGTTGACTTGGGGTACAAGCGAGAGGCCTTCGTGACGAGCCTTTCTCGCGGCATGACGCAACGTTTGGGCTTGGCCCGCGTGCTGCTACACGACCCGCAAGTCCTGCTGCTGGACGAACCGGCCAGCGGCCTCGACCCTCGCGCCCGGATCGAGATTCGCGGGCTACTCAAGGAGCTCCGCAAGATGGGCAAGACGATCATGGTCTCCAGCCACATCCTGCCGGAGTTGGCGGACATCTGCAACAAGATCGGCATCATCGAACGCGGAGAGCTACTGGTGAATGCCGACGTGGCGGAGGTCATGAAGCAGGTCCGGCAGCGGACCGTCCTGCAAATCGGCGTGAAGGGAGACTTGGATCAAGCCGCCAAATTGCTGGATGACAGTCCACTTGTAGAGGAGACGGATGTGCGAGACGGCATGCTGTTTACCACGCTGCAAAACGGCACGGACGATTACAGCCAGCTTTCGAGCATGCTCTTGGAGCGCGGGTTTCCCATCACCCTGTTCAAGGAAGAAGAGATCAACTTGGAAACCGCCTTCATGGCGCTGACCAAAGGTATCACCGCCTGATCGTCGCCACCGCTCACGGCACGCGGCAGATCAGACACTTGAGGTAATCCCCTTCAGGCACTGTGGCCAGTACGGGGTGGTCGCTCGCGGCTCCACGGTCCTCGACGATTTGGATAGCCCGCTTCGTCTTTTGCGAGACGCGTGCCAATACTCCGCGAAAATCGTCGCGATGAACCCTGCCCGTGCAACTGCATGTGACGAGGATTCCATCGGGACGGAGCACGTTGACCGCCGACTCGTTGAGGCGAAAATAGGCCCGCCACGCGCTTTCCAGTTGCTGGGCATTGGAGGCCATCTTGGGAGGATCCAGTATCACCGCGTCGAACTTCTCCTGGCGTGCCGCCAGCGCCGGCAACGCATCGAAGCAGTTCTCCGCTTCGAAACGTACATTGTTGAGTTCATTCAAGGCCGCGTTGGCTCGTGCCGTTTCCACCATCTGCCGGCTTGTGTCCAGTGCTAGGACTTCCCGGGCCGATCCCAACCGGGAGGCACATAGGCTAAACGCCCCAGTATAAGAAAACGCGTCCAACACGCGCCGGCCCGCCAAATATTTCGCCGCCGCGGCGCGGTTTTCCCGCTGGTCCAGATAGAAACCAGTTTTCTGTCCGTGGGCGATATCCACCCCATAGCGGATACCGTGCTCCTCGATAAACACTGGCGCCGCCAAGGGCTCTCCCAACACGCTTTCCTCCTCCGCCTCGAGCCCTTCTAGCTTCGCCGTGCGCGGGTCGACACGCCACAGGATGGCTGATGGTCGAATGATCTCGGTAAGTTGCCGCACGAGCATCTCTTTCCGCGCGGCCATCGCCAAGGAAGTGGCATGGATCACCAGCCGGTTCGCATAGCGATCGACGATCAAACCGCTCAGGCCGTCTCCTTCGCTGTTGACCAGCCGCGTCGCGCCCGTGGGCGACATGGTGCCCAGCAGTTCACGCAGGCGTATCGCGGAGGACAACCGCCCGGCAAAAAACTTTTCGTTCAAGGGCAGGGCAGGGGACCAAGAATAAACGCGAACCGAAATGCGGCTGCGCGTATTCAGTATGCCACGACCGAGCCACTCTTGGCGGGAAGTGAACACGTCCACGGCATCGCCGTCTTGCGCGTCCCCTTCCATGTGTCCGATGGCGGAAGAACGGATCCAAGGATGGCCCGCATGGGCGTGCGTGCGGCGCCGCTTGAGAATCACACGAGGGATCGGCTTCTCTTCCATTGCCTCCCGCGATTCATCGACGGGTTTCGTAAAGGATTCGTGCTGCAATGGTTCTGCCATGTTGATCCCAAACCAGGCGATTGCGAAGAGGGCAGTTTTGCGAAATGCCCCACGGAGATAAATCAGCGCCTCGCGCGAAAGGGCAGGGCAGGGGGGTCAATACCGCGCGACTTCGCGAAAGGCCCTGCCCGGATAAATTCCCTGCAGAATTTCGCGTGCGCGGTGGGCCATCAGCCGCAAATCGCTCCCCACGGCGATGAATTGCATGCCTTGTTGGGCACGCCGCTGGGCCGTTTCGGCGTCCATCACATGCATTCCCGTGGGAGTGCTGCATTGTTTGCCTGCATCGACGACCTTTTGCAACAGACTCTCGAATTCCTCGTCCGTGGCTTCCGTGCCATCGGGTGCCCGCATGTTCGCCCGCAAATCGACCGGTCCCACGAAAATGGCATCCACGCCGGGCACGGAGTATATCTCTTCAGCGTTCTTTACACCGGTGGGGCTCTCTGTTTGCAGGATCACCAAGATCTCATCATTGGCTCGCTTGTAGTAGTCTCCCGGTGAGGCATCGAAGTTCAGCGAGTGCATGCCTCCGCCCAGGCTGCGGTTTCCTTGGGGCGGGTATTTGGCCGCCGCGGCCGCGGCCCGTGCCTGCTCTACCGTATCCACCATGGGCACGACAATCCCCCAAGCTCCCGCATCCAGGACGCGCTTGATATAGTCGTGGCTCCCCTGCGGCACTCGTGCCAAGGGTACGCAGCCGGCATCCGCGATGGACGCGAACAAGGTCGCCGCCTGCGACCAGTCAATCGCCAAATGCTCCAAATCCACCGTGAGCCAGTCAAAGCCGCTGCGTGCCAGCACGCGCGTGGCAAATAGGTTGCCGAGCGTGATCCATGTGCCAAACACCGGCTCACCGGAGCGTAAAGCCGCCTTGACAGGATTGGATTTCATATGGGATGTCTTTCGAAGAAGGGGCTCATCAGTTGTTCGACGCCTAGGCATGGATTACCGTGTTCAGAATACCGCGCGAATTCATGCCTGCCCAGACTGGAAGCCCCGCACCGTAAGGCAGTTCGCACGATCCTGCCGGGGCAGGGCAGGGGGAGTAGAATAGAAGGTATCGCGTCGCCACCAAGTATTTCGCACACGTGACTCGGTTCATGTTCCATCTCCGCCGCATTGCCAGAGTTTCGGTATGGTTCACCATGGTGGCCGGCATGCACCGCTTGCCAGCCGCCGAACCACCGCATTTTGTCGCTGCTAGACACCGCATGGTGGCGGAAAAAGTCGTGGCCGAAGGGATCACGAATCAGCGTGTGATTGAAGTCCTGCGCAACACGCCACGTCACGAATTCGTACCGAAACATCTGCGTGATCAGGCGTACGAAGATATGGCGTTGCCGATTGGAGAGGGCCAAACCATTTCTCCCCCCTTCGTCGTTGCGTTCATGACCCAGGCACTCGATCCCGCGCCGACGGACCGCGTATTAGAGATCGGCACTGGCAGTGGATACCAGGCCGCGATCCTGGGTGGATTGGTGCGAGAGGTTTACACGATCGAGATCGTTCCGTCGCTGGGCCGTTCCGCCCGGCGGACGTTGGAGCGGCTGCGCTACAAGAATGTGTTTCCGCGCATCGGCGATGGTTTCGCCGGTTGGCCCGAACACGCGCCGTTCGACAAAATCATCGTGACGTGCTCTCCGGAAAATGTTCCCCGGCCCCTGGTGGAGCAATTGAAAGAAGGGGGCCGAATGGTGGTTCCCGTGGGGGAACGATACCAACAAACGTTGTACCTGTACCGCAAAGAAGAGGGACGGCTCAAGGAAGAAGCTCTCTTGCCGACCTTGTTTGTTCCCATGACGGGAACCGCGGAGGACAAGCGAGAGGTTCTACCCGACGCCTCGCGGCCCATGATCGCCAACGGCAGCTTCGAATCGTTTCTGCTGGAAAGCCGCAAGGCCACGGGTTGGCATTATCAGCGCCAACTATCCTTGGTTGAGGACTCAAGGGCTCCCGCAGGCAAATATGTAGCAACTTTTTCCAATCAGCGGGCTGGCTTGCCCAGCCAGGCTTTGCAGGGCATGGCCGTTGATGGACGCGAGGTGGAAGCCCTAGGCATAAGAATTTGGGTCCGCTGCCGGGGAGCACGCCCAGGAATTACGCGTCATGACGTCCCGTCCTTTACGATTGCCTTCTATGACCGCCGCCGCGCCCCGCTCGGCATGTCTTCGATCGGCCCATGGCTAGGAACCTTCGATTGGGAGCAGGTCGTGCAGCGCGTGGAAGTCCCATTAAAGGCACGCGAGGCAATCATTCACGTTGGTCTGCTAGGAGCTACCGGAGAGTTGTCCATCGACGGCTTGTGGATGGAAGCCTATCCGCGACGTGGCCGACGTTGATGGTTTCCATTCCGACGAACGCATTGACTGCATCGCGAGGAAATGTAACGCAGGTGGACAGCCGACGGCCGTGGGATACCGATATGGATCGCCGAAGCCGAAAAGCCCTCCGCTAGACGTGGCATTCGCCGGACATCAAATCCGCGTAGGCCTCGATTGGCGCCTTATCCAGACAAGCCTCAATGATGCGGCGTCCCTCGGGAAGCAAATCCGGATCATCGAATTTGGACAATTGCTTCGAGAAGAACTCGAAGAGCATTTCGGCACCAGCATCGTAAGCGGACTCGCCGACTTCTGGCTGCGTTTCGACTCGCAAGAACCAATGCCCGATTACGGTCCCCTCGACTTGCATATGGCGAGGCGAATAGCCTAGCAAGGGGCATCGCGACGGTTCTAGTTGCCCGTCGCGAAACGGTGCGTTTCCTCGGCGGGCCAGAAATTCACGGGTCAGCCACTGGGGCATGAAACTCACGCGCCACGCGCCAATATGCTGGTTGGGGCACAGGATGAACAGCGTATTTGGAGTGTCGATAATCTGTCGCAGCAGCAGGTTCGCCTGATCCACGCGGCGACCGGTGGCGAATGGCCAGTACGATCCCACCCCCTCGCTTGTCATGCCTTCGGTGTCCACGATGCTGGGGTTGCCGTGGCCACGAGGCGCGACCAATCTCCAGAGCCAAGCCAGCGCCGGCGGCAGCACATGGAACAGGCCGAAGATGCCGTAAGTTGGCCGTTCGCTCGTACACGGCGGAGTCCGCACGCCAAAGCTCCGTATGTCTACTTCGACCGGTTCATTGACGATGCCCGGCACGATTCGTCTTGGAATCACCACGCGTGGATTCGGGCACGGCTGGCCCGGTTCGTCGTGGATATGCTCCCAGATCAAGGCCCGGCTGCCTGGTACGGCATCAATGTTCAAAAACAGTAGCGGTTCGGGCGGATTGAGGGTTAAACGTTCAAGATGGGGGTCCACGCCATATTCATTGATGTGATTGACGCGCACAAACCAAGCATCTTCCGCGTCGATGAGTGACAACTTGCCAGAATTTTCACGGCGGAGTGACGGCGGGCAAAGAGCCATGTCGTCCGTGACGGGACGCAGTTCGCAAGTTCTCGGCAAGACGACATGTCGCCGTTCTCCGGTGATCACGTTTTCGCCCAGCAAGAGCCGCCCGTCTTCTTCGCGGTGGACATGTTCGAGCATCTCGCTTTTTCCGCCGCCGCTCGCCCCTTCGTGCATGATATTCTGGTGATTGTCATAGGGCGTGACGACGCGCACGGTGGAGCAGTGGGCTGTCACCCAGCCTTCTTCTTCTCCACGGGCGATGAGCATACCATAGACGCCCTTTTTGGCACTGGGACCAGGATAGAGGTTGTAACTGTAAAGCTCGTGCAGAGTCTCCGTGCGATGGTGCACCACGACCTGTTTGCCGTTGAAGTGCGTATGGCGAAACGGCGGCGCGACATAAATGATGGCTCGCGGATTAAAGTCCTCACGGATGGTTTCATGATCCAGCATGCCCTGCAGTAGCGCGAGACCCATCGCGAAAAATCCCGCGTTGGCCGGACAGATGGCAACCGCGTCGATACCTTCGTCGTTCTCACCCGCCACGAAAGGAAACATTGCCAGAGGCTGCTTGCTCAGCCACGCGAAGGTTTCCTCGCGAGTTTCGTGGAATGACGATCCGAAACGGTCACGAAATCGCACCTTGTTGGTGGGGCGTTCGTCACCGATGCACATGCAATCCGGGTCACGCCGCCGCATGTACGGCTCCAAATAGTTGGCGGCAATACCGTTGCGAACGCGGCAAACGCGGGCCTCGACAACCGGCCCCTTGCCCGGCACGTCGTAGCTGACCTCATGCCATCCATGCTCCGCTTCGCACACCGCCAAGTCCGCCAACTCATAAACGCTTCTGGCCAACGTCAAGCTGGGGGCAGCAGAAACGACTCGAAAGGCTTCTTCGGGAAGATTGAATCGGTTCAACGACATGTGTCTGATCCTTTCTTTTCAGCCCGCCAACGGCGCATTATTTGCCGCTTAGGTCTGTCACAAATTTCTGCCCAAGGTCAACAAGACCATTCGGACTGTTCTTGCTTGAGTATTCTTACGGTTGTCGCGTTGTTTCCTCGAATGCTTTGCTGTAAATCCATACCGTGTACCAGCCAATTAGCAAACTGGTCGGTCCGGGGGCGGTACAAGACTTTTTTTCACTCCCGGCCTTTCGCTTCCAAATCACTCGACGCGATCCGCCCGCGACACCACGAGATGTTGCGAAAAGCTCGTACGGGCGATGTCAACCTCGTTCCGTAGCGAGGCTACAAGCCTGTATTACCGTTTCGAGACTCCTCCAGATTCTGATAAGTGTTGCGCACGAGATCAGATGCGCAAACTACACCCACTCGTTCGCAGCCAGCGAACGATACGTCATTGGGCGGAGGGAGGAGTGGTGTGGGAAGAATATTCGGACTCGAATATTCGAGTACACAAGTCTATGTATCCGCACCGTGCCTGCCAAGGGGGGCCTTTTTTGGCGTGAGCCCTGCTTTTGGATCCGTGAGGGAGGCTCCGGATGGTAAAGTGCGCCAAACATTCCCGAAGCGGAATCGCGATAGTGAATCCTCAATTTCCCCCAAGCCGGAATCTCGACCTATGATTCCTTGTATTGCAGACTAAGATTGGTATGTTCAGGTAGAAGGACGAAGTTTTCCTTTTATTACGGTAAAAACTATTGGGGGGACAAAAACTCATGGTCAAACGGATGTGGAAAGGATTGCTCCTCGGTGGAGCCGTCATGATTGGAGCGACTGTATTCGGTGCATCGCGCGCGGAAGCCTTTGGATTCCATTCCAGCGGTGGCTGGGGCGGAAGCAGTGGCGGTTCCTGGGGCGGTTCGTCCGGGGGATCGTGGGGCAAGGCCTACTACGGAAGCTGGGGTTCCTCTGGCGGCTGGCGCTATTACAAGCGGTTGCGCCGTTCCGTTCGCCGCGCCGTGCGTTATCAATCCAGCGGCGGTTCCTACGGTTCGTGGGGTAGCTGGGGCGGCTCCAGCGGCGGTTCTTGGGGACGCCATTATCACGGTAGCTGGGGTGGTTCTTCCGGCGGTTATGTCGGCTGGGGCGGTTCCAGTGGTGGATCGAGGGGTTACGTCTACAACTACGGCGGATCGCACGGTGGCTCCCACGGCGGTTGGACCGTTGTCGAGCCAGACGGTACGACCGGCCCGGTTCCCGCGGATTCTTATCGCGTGGACGATGAAGCCCCGCCACCGGTTCCTGGAAATGAGGCGTTGGATGGTTCCGGAGAGAACGGGGATGGGTTGAATTTTGACTCACCCGCTCCGGATCCGAACAACCCACTGGGCGGCAATATCCGTTTCCGCCGTCCCGCAAGTCGTTCCGATTTAGAGCCGAACACGGCGCTGCTGGATGTCCGCGTGCCGCGTGGTACGCAGGTTTTCGTCAACGGGCGTCCCACGCAAAGTGGCGGACAAAACCGCCAATTCGTGTCCCGCGGCCTGCAGTCCGGATTCGTCTACAAGTATGAAATCCGGGCCGTCATGCAACATGACGGAGAGACCCTGGAAGACACGAAAGTCGTGCGTCTCCAAGGCGGCGAACGGGCGAACGTGGAATTCGATTTCTCGAATACGGCTTCTCCGGACAACGTGGCAGCGAACGAACCGGTCAACACCCGGCTCACATTGGAAGTTCCCGAGGACGCGCGCGTGTTCCTCGCCGGACAAGCCACGAAGACGACCGGCACCGAACGGACCTACGACTCGGGCGTGCTGAATTCGGGTGAAGCTTGGCCGGGCTACACCGTACGCGTGGAGTGGAATCACGAAGGGCGTACCCAAGTCCAAGAGCGAACCGTTACCTTGGAAGGCGGCCAAGATCATCACTTGGCGTTCGACTTTGCGAACGGATCGCTGGATGCGGAGGTCGCGCAACTTGACCGGTAATTGGAACCGGTGCCGGCTTTTAGCCTGACCTGAAAACGATTACAACCCTCGTGACCGGCGCTGTCGGCACGAGGGTTTTTCTTTTGGTGTATTCCCCAAACCGACTCTCGGATTCACTAGCACGGTCCGCACGCGCCAGTCGATGAGATACACGTTCCCACATTTCATCCCTCCCCATGCCGGGAATTTCCGGAGAGCATCATGCGTCCGCGATGGCAAATCATACTGAGCATCCTCATCTGCTTGCACGTCGCTGCCGTGTTTCTAGGGCCTTGGGGGATGGCGCCTTATGATTCGGCATTATCTGGCCTGCTGGAACGCGCGATGCATCCTTACATTCGCGCGCTGTCCCTCGACAACGGCTATCGTTTCTTTGCTCCGGAGCCAGGACCATCCCATTTGGTGCGGTATGTGGCGACCAGTTCCGACGGCACGGAACACGAGGGTATTTTCCCCAATCGCGACACGCATTGGCCAAGATTGCTCTATCACCGGCATTTCATGTTGGCCGAATTTGTCAACACACTAGACACGTTCGCGGAGGCGCCGGACGGCCCCAGCCATATCCGGGATGCCTGCGTGAAATCGTATGCTCGGCATCTGGCGGCTCAGCATGACGCGGACAAAGTGGCCATCTATTTGCGACGGCATTTGATCCCGCTTCCGCAACAAGTCTTGGAAGGCACTCGCTTGGACGATTCGCGGTTGTACGAAGAAAAATCGTTGGGCGAGTTCACGCGCGAGGAGTTGTAATATGCGCGACAGCATGGTCGGCACCTGGATCAGGGCACAGTGGCAAGGCTGGACCAAATTTTGGTTTCAGCCATCCGATCCAGCGACGTTAGGCGTCATTCGTATTTGTACCGGCTGGATGCTGTTTTACACGCATCTCGTGTGGACGCTCGATTTCCAGGACTTCTTCGGTCCCCGCGCGGCGTGGTTGGATCTTGATACCGCCGCTTTGATTCAAGGCGATGGCTGGGCCTGGAGCCACTTCTGGGTCGTTCAATCCCCGGCCATGCTCATGTTGATTCATGTGGCAAGTCTCGCCGTTTTCCTGTTGCTCATGGTCGGTCTCTGGACCCGCGTAACTTCCGTTGTGGCGCTATTAATCGCCATTTCTTACGTGCATCGCGTCCCGGGCGCCCTTTTCGGGCTCGATCAAATCAATACGCTGCTCGCGCTCTACGTGGCCATCGGACCGTCGGGGGCCGCATTCTCCGTCGACGCTTGGCGTACTAAACGTCGCAACGGACATCAAGCCGATACTACCCGGCCGCGAGTGGGGACCACCGTGGCGATTCGCTTGCTACAAATTCACATGTGTATCGTGTACTTGTTCGCCGGCATGGCGAAGCTGCAGGGGCAGACCTGGTGGAACGGGACCGCCTTATGGGGCGCGATCGCGAATCTCGAATATCAAACCGTTGATTTGACTTGGTTGGTGCATTCGCCCACTTTCGTCGCCTTTCTGACGCATCTCACCGTATTTTGGGAACTTTTTTACATCGCCCTCGTGTGGCCACGCGCTACGCGGCCTTTCGTGCTCGCCGTCGCGGTGCTGGTTCACGTGGGCATCGGGATTTGCCTGGGCATGATGACCTTCGGATTCGCCATGCTCATCGGCAACATGGCGTTCGTGACACCGGAATTCGTGCGACGCGTGTTGCCGGGGCAGGGCAGGGGGGATGGCCAACAATTGCCGGCTCAGTTCGCGTCCGATAACGCCAAGCCAGCCGCCAAGCCCCACACGCGACGAACGAGTAAGGGAAGGGGAGGGCAGGGGGGCCAAAACCGCTCGGCCCGCATGCATTCCACGAGCGTTTGATGGCGCACGGTTGCCTGCGTTCGAATTTCATCGAGAGCACGAACCCGTCGCGGGTGTGGTATGTCCTTGGCAACGAGATTAAACTACTGGCCAAGTAGCATATCTACATGCAGACGCAGCCACTTTGACGACGACCACCGCTGCTCGCTAAGACCCTGAGGAAAAAACATCTCAGCATCCGCGAAAATGGGCGTCCAGAGGCCGTGGAACGCCGATGGACGAAATTCAGCGAAGGTTTTGTCCGTTGGCCTTAAAGGTTCGTAAAACGGAGAACAAATGTGTTCGATTCCATCGCGGTGGTAGGGGCCACCGGTGCCGTAGGGAAGATCATTCGCGACTTGCTGGTGGCGCGCGACTTTCCCGCACGGCAAGTCAAACTTGTGGCCTCCGCCCGTTCCGCCGGACAAAAAATCGACTTTGCAGGCCGTGAAATCGAGGTCGAAGCCCTGGAGCCGGACGTATTTCAAGGCGTTGACCTAGCCATCGGAAGTACGCCGGATGAAGTGGCGCGTGATTTCGCGCCTTGGGCGGTGGAACGTGGCGCGGTGGTCGTCGATGAAAGCGGCTATTGGCGAATGGATCCCAAGGTTCCCCTCGTCGTGCCGGAGATCAATCCTCAAGCGGTAGAGCAGCATCAAGGCATCATCGCCAGCCCGAATTGTTCCACCACGCAGCTTGTTCTGGCACTTAAACCATTGCACGACGCGGCACGTGTGCGGCGCGTCATCGTGAGCACCTACCAGGCAACGAGCGGCGCCGGGGTAGCCGGACAACGCGACTTGGAACAAGGCAGCCGAGCTCAACTCGATGGAGACATGAACTTCGCTTGTGAGACTTTCGCTCATCCCATCGCGTTCAATCTGATTCCGCAAATCGGCTCGGAAAAACATGCCGGTTACACTTCCGAAGAGATGAAAATGGTTCACGAGACGCGGAAAATCCTGGAGGATGACGACATACAAGTCTGCCCTACCTGTGTCCGCGTGCCGGTCTCCAATTGCCATAGCGAAAGCATCTTGGTGGAAACCGACCGCAAGCTCTCGGTGGATGGGGCCCGAGAATTGTTCGCCGCTTTTCCGGGAATTACGGTCATTGATGATTTGGGGGAGAATCGTTACCCCATGCCCCGGGATTGCGA
This sequence comes from Pirellulales bacterium, assembly GCA_028289405.1. Classification (GTDB taxonomy): domain Bacteria; phylum Planctomycetota; class Planctomycetia; order Pirellulales; family JANQPP01; genus JANQPP01. Next base: position 568 of record JANQPP010000192.1, on the reverse strand, counting down.
CGGTTCCGATGAAGTGTTCGTGGGCCGCATTCGTGAAGATCTGTCCCATCCCCATGGATTGGCCTTTTGGTGCGTGAGCGACAATCTGCGCAAGGGAGCGGCCACGAACGCGGTGCAAATCGCCGAGTTGCTCGCTCGGCGGGCGTCACCGACATCCTCGTAGAGCCTGGGGACAAAACATCGCGGCATCCGCGAACTTGAGCTTCCGTCGGTTGTGAAACGCCGACGGAAGAAACAAATGTCAGGTTTTGTCCGTTGGCTTTTAAATTTCAACGTATTTCGGGGATTGGCCCCTCCGTTATTTCCGTGCCGCACGACGAAGTCTCCCCCGAACGTGAGCGTAGGATTTGTCTCACGTTGTGCTACGACGGCACCCATTTTCATGGCTGGCAAGTTCAGCCGGGATGCCGCACGGTCCAAGAAGAATTGGAAAATTCGATTGCCGAGGCCACGTCCCAGCGAATCCGAGTCGCCGGTTGCAGCCGGACGGATGCTGGAGTGCATGCCCTTGGCCAGGCAGCCAGTTTTGGGACCATCAGCCGCATGGAATTGAATGTGCTGTTGCGAG
>JANQPP010000173.1 GCA_028289405.1 Pirellulales bacterium | reverse complement strand
CGAGTCGGGAGAGATCATGCTGGCCAGCCTGGAGACGCGGGAACGGGTAGCCGTCGCGGGCGAGCGGATACTGGGCCATGAACCGGAGATGATTCGCTTCTCGCCCGATGGAAGGCACCTGACGGCCTACGCGGATGGCCTGCTGCACCTGTTTGAGCTGGGCGCAGCGAAGACCCACTCCGAGGACGTGGATCAAGGCGAAGCGGCGGGCCGGGACGGCCCCTGAAGAATGTAGCAGTGTGGCGATGACGGGTTGCCTGACGGAGATGTCGTGCGGATTGCAGCGCGGCGCGGAATCATGCTATGGGCAAGGCATGGCCAATTCCTACTTGGGCATCGTGTCGCGGCGGGGCCTGGAACTACTGACCGTGGAGAATGAACACACGGCCGTGTTTCTCGCGCGGCGCTGCCGACGCGCGGGGGGAACGCGGGTTTGCTGCTGGGCCACGCTCGACGTGGCTGACGCGGAAGCCATATGTGATCTCGTGAGGCTGGGAATGCCCGAGGCGGCGTGGCGGCAGTTAAACCTGGTGGCCGTCGATGGGGGACGCCTGCTTCCGCCGGATGCCAATACGGACGCCGCGTGAAGCGTTCGCGCCGTCGACCATTGGGCCCTGATCCCGACCTTCAAAAAATCTGCACACCGTTCTCGATGCGGTGCCGCACCTCGTCAAAGGCTTCCCGCAGCGCTTCCTCGATGTCGTGGATAGGTCGCTTTGCGGCGGGCCGTGACAGTGACCGTGAGGCCGTTTTCAGCCAGAAACGTTTGCCGCATGCCGCGGCTTCCCGGTGCCGATCGCCCATGTCGCTGGCGCGCGGCGCTGGCCGTTTGCCGCTGCGTCAAGTTGCGCTGGGCGGCTTGGGCCGCCAGATTCTCTTGGGCGACGCCATCTTTGAGCTTGGCGATCTCGTAGGCGGAGACGCGGGGAATATCTCCTGCCTCAATTCGCCGCTGGATCGCTTCGGGCAGGTCCAACAGCGCCAGCGCGCGGCTGACCTTCGAGGGGCTGACATGCAAGGCCGCGGCGGCCTGCTTGCCGTTCCAGCCTTGCAGCTTCATCAAGGCGTCGTAGCCCCGCGCTTCCTCCAGGGGTCGCAGGTCTTCGCGGAGCAGGTTCTCGATCAGCTGCTGCTCGAGGATCTCCGCCGGGCTGGGCTCCCCTTGGTGAACATGGCAATCGATCCATTCCCAGCCGGCTAGCTGGGCCGCCCGCCAGCGGCGCTCGCCGGTGATGATCACCCATTTGTTCGCCGACTCGTCCCATCGCACGCGGATCGGATGCAGCTGCCCCTTCGAGCGGAGATTGGCGGCCAGCCGTTGAAGTTCCTGCTCAGCGAATTCGGTGCGAGGCTGACTTGGATCGGGAATGACACGGGCCACCTCGACTTGCCCGTAGTCCCGCCGCGGCTGGCGGCCCATGTCGCGGGCCAGCGGCACAGGAGCCAGCCGGGGAGACGGACCATCGGCCCGCATACCCATCGACTCGTCCACGTGGGCTGTCACTGCTTGCAGAGCCTGGCGGCTGTTGGTCATGTCAGGCAACCCTCCGTCGGGCGTGGGATCCCTGCACACGGTGCAGGATTTCGTCCGCCAGCCTGCGAGTCCGCTCCGCTGCCACCGACTGGGGGTCGTGGAATTCCACCGGTCGCCGTTCGGCCAGGGCCACCTTGAAGGCAGAGACCTCGGGGATCACCGTATCTAGCACAAGGTGGCGGTAGAGGGTTCGCAAGCGCTGTTCGTAGTGACGATGAATCAAAAGGCGTCGATCACAGCGGGTCACCAAGTGGCCCAGCCGGCGGAGTTCGGGGCGAAGCCGGCGGGCCGCTTCGATCGCTTGATGCACGGCGCGGAGCCCCTGCGTGCCAAAATCCTCGGGCGGCACGGGGATGATCACGTGATCGCTCCCCACCATGGCCACCCAGTTGCAGCGGTAGGGATTGGGGGGACAGTCGACGAGGATCATGTCAAAACGGCCCGACACTTCGCGTAGAAATTCTCGCAGCGCGTACTGCGACAGGCCCGTGTGCTCGGGGGCCGGCGTGTTGAAAAGAGCCAAGTGCTGATTGGCCGGACAGAGGGTGATGCTGGAGAGCGGCGTGGGCCGAAGGATCGTGGAAGGGTCCGGGAAACCACCACCTTCGTTGAACAGCGCGGCGACCGTCTCCTGAGGAGGCAGGTTCTCCACGGTGGCGGATCCCAGAAAGCCCTGGCTGAGCGAGCCCTGCGGATCCAGGTCGATCAGCAGCACTTGCATGCCGCCGGCGGCGAAGGCCCCCGCCAGGTGAAAGCAGGTCGAGCTTTTGCCGCAGCCCCCCTTCTGGTTGATCAGGCAGAGCGTGGTCGCCATCCTCCTCCCTCGTTTCGCCCTACGCTGGCATGGGAAGGAACCGATCGTCAACACCCTTTGGGCCGGGCGAAGATTGCGCGTGCGGCAGAGTCGCCTGACTGCTATGCACTTTAAGTGAATTGAAGTTGACCGCCGGGGGACACGCCACACGAGACCGGTTTTGCCCGGATATTAGGGAGCGAAAACGGCCTCCGCGGTACGGGATGTTACGCGCCAAGTGCATGCCGCACGGACGCAAGGCGTTTGCGGCGCGGTCAACGGCCCTTCCCAGCCAGAGCAAGGCCACTTCACATCACTTCAACACTTGCGAAAGGAGACTACGCTGCATGAGACCGCTTCCCACGCCAGATGAAGCCGGCGGGGCACGTCGTACCAGACCGCCGCCTACGCCACACCAGACCGGAAACGACGCCAAAGGAGGCCGGTTCCGCGGGCCAAGTCGGCAAGATCAATGGCGTTTTGCCAGCCGTACTGGGTACCAGTACGTACACAAGAACAACTGGTAGGTTGTTTCAAGGATGAAGCATTCAAGTTCTTCAAATCCCACGGAACTGACGCGGCGGCTGGCCAACCTGCGGGACGGCCGCGACGAGATGAATCTGTGCGAGTTCCCCTTCTCCACGCTCTCCGAGCGGAACCAGGGGCGGAGCCTGCTGCGGTACGAGATCGAGCAGTTCGACCGGCGGCTGGGCCAAACGGTCCGCCGCACGCTTACGGTGAAAGGGGACCCGGAATTCGGGCTGCCCACCGAGAAGGATGAGGAGATCTATCTGGGCCTGCTGAAGTACAGCCACAACTACAACGGCTTTGCCCATCCGGAGGTGTGGTTCTCCCGTTCCGCCCTGTTCGAGCTGATGGACTGGCCCAAGTCGGACTGGGCCTACGCCCGGCTGGCGAAAGGGATGCAGCGGCTCGTGGGGGTGCGGCTCAGCTATCAGAACCTGTGGCGGGACAACCGGGACAAGCAATGGCGGGACCAAGGGGCCTTCGGCATTCTCGAATCGTTCGAATTCCGGGACAGCCGAGCCGTCGGGACCGGCGCTGCTTTCCGCGAGCGAAGCTCCGTCTTCCGCTGGGGGAGCGTGTTGTTCGAGAGCTTCGATTCCGGCTATCTCAAACGATTGGACTACGGATTGGCCCGTGGCCTGAGCCCGGCGGCCCGCCGGCTGTACCGATACCTCGACAAGCACTTCGATCCGCCCCGGCGCAGGCGGCTCACGCTCGACGTGGCCCGGCTGGCCTACCAGCACATCGGCGTGAGCCCCGGAGTAGAGTTGGACAAGGTCCGCAAACGGCATCTGGGCCCGGCGGCGGATGAGTTGGAGCAGGCCGGCTTCCTGCGGCCAGCTCCCGGCCGGTCCGCCGGGGCATGTGGGAGATCACGCTGGAAGTGGCAGGAAGCCCGCCGGCCAAAACCGACCCGGCGGCGGAGCAGACCGCCCAGATCGTGGCGGCCCCCACGCGCCAGGGCGTGTCGCGGGGCACGGCGCTCAGCTTGGCCGCCACCTACGGCGTGGAGGAGATCCGGCGGGCGATCCGCGTGAGCGAGGAGCAGCGGCAGGCGGGCCCGGCGAGCCGCCATGCCGACGGCTGGTTTACCGCCGCGCTACGGCGCGGTTTTCAGCCTTCGGCCAGCCGCCCGCCGGCGGCCCTGCGTCCGGAGCGGAAGGTGTTCCGGGCCGGCCGTTCCGACTGACCGAAACCGCGATTCGGCCGGCGATTGCAGCATGCAATTCGGCGCAACCGACCGGCATCACTGGCCAATTCCATGGTTCTATCGCGGAAGGTCGCGCCGCCGCGAGGGAAAGAGAAGGACCCGGAGCAAGTCGATACGAAGCTGGTTGCACACTATGGCATGGTGACTCGGTCGAGAACGCATGGTCACACTCATAGAGCAACTCGTCCCCATCCGCCTTAGTCAACAAGGGTAAGGGCGTAGGTGGTCTCATCCAGCACGAACCTGAACCCGCCGGCAGCTTCGCAGTAGTGGAGCACTTCGCAGCCGATAATCCTTCCAGCCTCGTTTCGAAGGAGCCCAACTTGTGTTTGGAGAATTACTGCTTCCAACGTGGAGTCGTTCGTATCCCTAATGACACCCTGCTCGCGGTCAACGACGAATGCTCTTGTCTGGGGTGATGTTTTCATGGTCTGTTCCTTTTTATGCGTGTAGAAGAGAACCCGACCGGAGCGAGCCGGCCGGGTGAGTTTGCTAATAGTCTTCTGGCAAGAGGACGGTGGTGGCCGCTCGGTCAGCTTCGGTGATGACCCAGAATTTCACTCCCGAGTCGGTGTGATACGCTGAGAAGAGCCGCCCGCCGTTCGTGAGAGCCTGTTCGTTTGCAAGTCGGTCTTCGTCGCACAGCACTCCCCAATCTCCGTCTGCGTGACGGGAAATCGCCCTGACTGCCACGAATCCTGATAACGATGTTGTTGCGTTCTGGGTAATGAGCAGTTCACCGAGACGAAATCGCCTTTCCTGAACGCAAAAGCCAGTCATTTCGATGAAGTCTTGGAGTCGGACGAGCGCGCCATCTTCTATGGCTTGCCCCCTTGTGTAAACGTCGATGTAGTCGTTCATCGTGCATGTCTCCATGTGCAGGTTGTGCTAAACAGCGAACCAGCTCATCCGGCCCGCCGTGAACACATGGAGGTCCTCACGCGGGAAAAGGGGGAGCCTCGCGGGAACAGCCTGGCCAAGGATGGCCAGGCCCGCGAGCAGCAGCATGGAGGCGGCCCTTTTCGTGCGTGGTACAATCAGATGTCACGCGGGCGGGCCCGTTGCTCCTTTGCGTGGACAGGAACGTGGACCAAAAGGCAAAACGCACGTTTGGGTTTGAGCGCTGCGGGAGGTTACTTCGGCCAACGAAGCAGCTGACTTCCATCGAGCCACAAGACGAGTTCGCCAGCTTCCCAGGTCGGAAGCTCGTCGAGATTCGTGGTCCACTCGTAGCGGCCAAGAACCCATTCGCCCTCGTGGAAAAGCTCTAGCAGGTCTCCGCAAGTGACAGGTTTTTCTGCCAGATGGTGCCGATGTTCGTGCGTCAGCGGCCGGTCAAGCTCGGCTTCCATCATCTCGACGATGGGACCTCTGGGAATCTCGATTGCCCGGAGTTTCAGTCGCTGACCGTGGATATCTACTACCTTTGCGGTAGCGAGAAACTGTTCCAGGTCATGGGCGAGCTTGCGGGCAACACTAGAATCGTTCTGGCTGCCCAGGCTACTTAAAGCGGTCGCGGCCTGCCGAAGAAGTTGTTCTTGGGACGGTCCGATTTCCATCAAGGGAGAATGCCACAACGCGACAGGAAAGTCATCCCAGCAACCGGCTTTACTCGAGCTGGACTCGGCACGGGAGGGCGTATTTGGACGGTGAAAGCTAGGTGCCAGGGTTCAGATTCTCGTCGGGAATGTCCGGTTCGGCCCGGATGTGTGCCACGGCGTGAGCCATCGGTAGCCATCGTATTTCCGAAAAACGCGGAGCACTGAGTCATCCTTACGATTTTGCCTGAGCCAATCGAACTCAGAGCTAGCGATTTTGGTCAGGTCGTCGGAGCTCAAAACCGACCAGAGTAAGCTCGCGAGATCGCCGTCACGGCTCTTGTCGCGTGCGGGATGTACCAACTTCAGGTGCGTCGGGAGAGCATGCAACGAGCCTGCGGCATGTGTGACTTTCGAGTAAGAATTGTGCCAATCTAACGGTATGGATGCCGCCGACCCAGTAACGCATCTCATCGCTGCAACCAAGCTCTACCCGAATCTGGCAAGGTTTGTTGACGAATTTCGCTCAAGACGTGGGCGAGATTTGCCCGCTTGGCCCGACTGGTGCTTCTTACCGATGTCGGGTTGGTACGCCATTGTGTGTGAAGAGAACAAGGTGCCAGTGCTAGGCCCTGAGCTTGCAGCGGACGTTGGCCGACTCGCGGCAATCGGTACATGGCGATATTCGCAGGGAATCTATCGACTCGACCGAAAGCTGTTTGCGGCACTTGCGGATAGCAAGGTCTCGGGGCCGCTGCCTTCTGAAGTGTTTTTCAGACTTCCTGAGTGGTGCGTCTACGTTGAGACCCGTGGGCTATCGTACCTCGGTGAAAACATGCACGGCTTCTGGGCACACTTGGAATGGGACGCCAACACGGAACGCACGGAGTTACGTTTCCTGGTTCATTCCGAGGTCGGGCTTAATCCTGTCCCCGTGCACATCGGCCCTTGGACGGTCAGCGAGGCTCTTGAGCGAGTGTTTGACGAAGCGGCCGTACAGGCCGAGGCGGCGAACCTTACTTTTGACAAAATGTCACCAAAAGCCGTGCGGGACCAAGCTGCTGGTGTGTTTTCCGAGCAACTGAAGCCGCTTATCTCAGTGTTGCTTTATCTGTGTTCTGACATGCCTGAGCTCGACAACCACCGCCAACCACGCGTATCCCCATCTCGACCAAAGGCGAAGAAGACGAAGGAAGACATTCGGTTCTTTCCTGCGTCCGGGCCAACATTTTGGGACGTTGGCTCTTCCGCCGCTGCAAAATTGCGAGATTTGGGCGAGGTTGAGCCGACAGGTCGGCGTGTACGTCCGCACCTACGCCGAGGCCATTGGCATGGCTACTGGACGGGGAAGATGAGCGAAAGCAACAGGAAGTTTGTCTACAAGTGGCTCACGCCGATGCTTGTCGCGGCGGCAGAGGAAGAGGATGAAGAACCTGGTATTCCATAACGGCAACAAGGACAATCTTCGAATCGATATAGTAGACCACTTGTTTCGACTGTTCCGATTGAAGATGGTTGCCGAAGGAAATGATTTGTAGCTGGGCATTTTCGTTCCAATCATGTTTAGGTCGAATTCCTCTTTCGGAAGCGGTGTGCTTCCGGGTGACAATTACGGGCAATTCGGCGTGTCCCGCGATCTCTCCTCATTACTTTGGCTTGGGGTGCCGGCTCGAAGGAGCTTTTTAAGTGACTCGGCGTCGAACTCTGCCGCTCTTTGCACGTCCAGCCCAACGGCCGCGCATACCATCGATGATTTTTGAGAAGCAGGCCCCAAAGAGCTGCTGCTCCGCGATTCCCCTGGACGCTGGCACGCGAGGATGCTAGGCGTTTCCGCGTCTGGGCGTTGGAGGTGCCTGGAGAACTGCATCGTTGTTCGTGGCGAAAGCTTCGGGGCGATGGCGTTCGCGGAGGGGCTCCCCGGGAAACCCCTGGCCTCACCAGCCAGGGGCAAAGGGAGGACGGATTGGTCATCCGTCCGCGAGCCTTCCGCTTGGCGGGCAGTGCACGGAGACGTGCCGGCTGTTCGCGAGGGGTGCTGACAAGGGGCAAGCGGTTACAAGCAGTATCCGCCCAACTCGGTCTTCGACCCCATCCCAAGAAATGGAGTGAAACGAAATACGGGCGACCGAGAAACGCTTCGGAGCGGTTACAAAACCATGGACTGCTCGGGAGTCGTCGTCAGCAAAGGCCGGTCCTGAAACGTAAGGGACCGGCGAGCGCGGGGCAAGACCGATGCCACGCGCTTCGGGTGAGGAGCAAGGAAGCTCCAAACACTCCGCCCAGGGGGACCGCCGGTAGCGGCGGGGGGATGGCCGTTGGCCACCTTTCCGGGGTGAGCGGGCGCGGGAAACCGTGGCCGTGCGTCAAGGCGGCGGAAGCCGCCAAGATACCCTGGTCAACCTGGCTCGGTGGGGGAGGCCACCCGGCGTAAGCCGGCGTGCCGCGGCCACCTGGCCCCAGTGAAAAGCTGGGGACCGCCCGCGGGCGGTGTGGCGGCGGGAAGGCCTGGGAAACCAGGGTTTCGCCGAATAGCTCAACCGAACTGAAGCGAGAAATCGCGACCGAGTAAGACGTTGGTGCCTTATGGATTGGCGGCGCGCCAGGCGGCCCTTCGGGAGCCGCCAGCGCGTCAGAGACGGGGGTCCCAGCCATGCACTTGGTGAGGACCGGATTGCAGCCGAACCGCGAACGAAGGCTTGGGGATGTGCGGTAAGCTCCCGCTTGGGTATTCGGGGAGCCGAAAGCTAACGGGTCATGCCGAGTGAGACGGGCAGCCGGTGAGAACCGGCTGCCTGCCCTGACGTGGCATTATGTGTGCGACATTCCTTCTGGGGCGCGGAGCCCCTAGCGACGTGACTGCCAACGTTCGACATGCTGACGACTAATCGGGGAAGGCGGGAGCCGCGCCTGGGAATGACCCCCCAGCCGCCACGCACGTGGCGGTGCCGTGAGGCGGCGCGAGCTCTTGTCCGGGAGCGTGGTCCGAGGGTCCGTGGCAACACGGACTTTCCGTAGAAGTCCCGCGAGAGCGGGAGCGGTGTTCCGGGGGAAACTCCGGACAGGAGGGCTTTTCAGGGGAACGTCCACACGGACGCAACCCGGCGCAGGCCCTAACCTGCACGGCTGGCCGTCGTGACCCGTTTGCCGCCGGGTGGTACCTGGCGGGTCCTCTCTGTTGAAAGGGGGGCTCATGGCAACGACGAAAGGACCGAGGCGGTTGTCGCGGAGGATTGCGACGTGAAACCGCGAACGCCATGCCAAAGGTAGGCCCAGCCGGGTGGCCCTCCAGGAGGGGGCGCCCGGCGGCGGCCGACCGTCGAGAGACCAAAGAAGCCGTGGCCACGCGAAGAGTACAACCACGAGAGTGGCTCTTCCCGTGGCGACGCGATGACGGTGGACGCGACCGGTGCGCGGTGGCGACCGGTGGTGGGAACCACGTACGGCGGTTAGCTGGGAATTGGAAATCCACGACCAACCGATTCCGTAAGGAATCTGGGGGTTTGGACTTCGTTGGCTGTGGACGGATGCTGGGCATCCGGCCTCCACAATCGAATACCCAGGGGACCGACGCAGAAGGTCGAACGGGGACCGGGCGAGCACGGCTCGTCTCCATTGGCGCCGGGGGCGGGAGGCCCACTGGGCGCGGCGAGGCGGACCGAGCGACACGAGGTTTCGACCGGAGGTTTTCGCGCGGCACGCGCTGCGGGGCTTTGCGTGGGGTTGGCCCGAACGAACCCCACATCTTTGTTGGCTATGGAATGAGGAAGGGGCTTGGATCCGGACTACCGTTACGAGGCGGCATCCATCGACGGCTTCTTGTCGCAGATCGTGCGGCTCATTCAAGGCGGGTACGTCTATTACTTCCGCGGGCGCGTGCCCGACGGCAAGGATCCGCACCAAGTGGTGCGGAAACTGATGGCCGTCTACGGCATCGGCGGCAAAAAGTGGCGGCGGGAACGCCGTTATCGCGGAGCCAACGCGGCTGCCCACATCCTGCTGTACGGACGCATCTTCGTGATCATGCTCACCCAGGGGCGGCACGAGGCATTCTACCGCGACCACGCTTATCGTACGGTCAAGGATCGGCGGGGCCGCAAGCGACGAGAGCGGGTGCCCGTGCCCAAGATTACCCGTAAGGCGCTGCATGTTTTCGGCTACACGATTTTCCACGACTCCGAGCAGCGGAAGACCCACGTGCGTTTGGACGACGGCACCCGCCGCCGAGTGGAGGTGCATCTGCTCTCCGTCTGCTGTTGGGACGCCTACCGGGACCGGAGCCGGATGGAGCGGGAATTCCAACGGCTTCCTTTCCAACCCTACGCGCCGGTCTACCGCCAACTGCGGGTCATCGGGGAGAAGGTCAACCAAGCCCGGCGGAGGCGGGGCTTTAAGAAGCTGGATCTGTATGCCTGCATGCGCAAGTTCCGCCGCGGCGGACCGGCGCTGGTGCGGCGCCAGGAAGCACTGCCGGCCAAGGCCAGCGACGACGCGGGCGCCGGGTCTCGGCCGGAAGTGGACTCCTGACGGCTCCTCGTGCCCGGAGATTTTCCAGTGATACCCGCCGCGTCCGGTGTGGAGTGCCCTTTGCGTGTCGCGCCGGCATCACGGCCAACAACTTGTCATGCCAGGCAGTTGTTGCATTACTGGAGCGGATGAGCGCCAGAGCTGACAACCGTTGTGTCAAGAAAAATGTGCTTGGTCTGGCTCGGGGGTTGCCTGTCAAGATCGGCAGTTGTTGGTGCAATGGCACCAGGCGTCGATAGGCCAAGCGGTAGCGTAACAAAATGTCCTTTTCGTAACGCCGTGTTCGTGCCAACGTGGGGCAGATTTTTGGATGCATCACCTGGCATGGAAGACGAGACCCGACATTCTGAAGACCTCTCAACTTTGGCTCCGTCGCTGCGATTACCGGCCCTCATCGAGGAGGCGGGTCCGCGGGCTCGACGGCGGTTCCTGGAGTTCTTCACGGCGGAGATCCGCAACCCGGGCACTCGCGCTGCCTACGCCCGGGCCGTGGCCCGTTTCTGCCGCTGGTGCCAACGGCGGGACGTAAGGCTCTCGGAGCTGTCCCCGCTGGTGGTGGCGGCCTACATCGAAGAGTTGACGCGGCTGCGCAGCGCGCCCACCGTCAAGCTGCATCTGGCCACGCTGCGGCGGCTGGGCGACTACCTGGTGACCGGGCAGGTGCTCCCGGCCAATCCCGCGGCGGCTGTACGGGGACCCCGCCACGTGGTCAAGCAGGGAAAGACACCCGTGCTCACGGCGGCGGAGGCCCGGCAGTTGCTGGACTCGATCGAAACCCACACGATCTCCGGATTGCGGGACCGGGCTTTGCTCGGCGTGCTCGTCTACAGCTTCGCCCGCGTCTCGGCCTGCGTGGGGATGCGGGTGGAGGATTATTTTCCGCAGGGGCGGCGGATGTGGCTGCGGTTTCACGAAAAAGGGGGAAAGCACCACGAGGTGCCGGCGCACCACAATGCCGAAGCCTATCTCGACGCGTATTTGCGGGCGACCGGTATCGAGGGGGAGGCCAAGTCGCCGCTATTTCGCGCGGTATCCAGGCGGGGGAAATTGACCGATCGGCGGATGCACCGCGTCGACGTGTGGCGGATGATCCCGCGGCGGGCCCGCCGGGCCAGTATCGCCACCCCCGTCTGCTGCCACACCTTTCGGGCCACCGGCATCACCAACTACCTCCAGCATGGCGGCTTCGTGGAGCACGCCCAACGCATCGCAGGCCATGAGTCCATTCGTACCACGAAACTCTACGATCGCACGGGCGATGCCGTTAGCCTGGATGAGATCGAACGGATCGTGATCTGAGCACGGATTTCGGCGCAGCGGCTCATACCGTGGACCTCTCCGGGAGTGCCTGAAAAAACTCTTCCCGCAGGACCGGCTTGAGCAGAAACCGGTCCATGCCGGCCCGGAGGCAGTCGGCTTCGCCGAGGATCCTCGGGTGGAGGGCGGTGACGCCCACGATCCACGTGTGCTGATTCGGGCCACTCATCCCCCGCAGGATTCGCGTCAGCTTCAGGCCATCGAAGCGGGGGCCGCGGCATTCCAGCACCACGGCGTCGAAGGGCTGCTCGAGGAGCAGATTCCAGGCTTGAGCGATGTCACGGGCGGTGCGGACCTTCCAGCCCCGCCGCGCGGCGTGCGCGGCCAAGATGCGACAGGTCGGCGCGTCGCCCGAGGCGACCAGCATGATCGAAGCACTCGCTGCCATGGGGCAAGAAGTTTCCATATTCGTGCCCGGTTGTCATCCGGATTACGCTCGCCGCATGTCCATCGCCGACC
>JANQPP010000163.1 GCA_028289405.1 Pirellulales bacterium | reverse complement strand
GCGAAACGGCAATCTCGCCTGGCGATAGGCGCCGATGGCAGCTTCGCCAAGTTGGACGCGCAGGCGAGATTGCCGTTTCGCCTCCTCCCGCCGTCCCGCCGAGAGGGCTTCACGTTCCGCCAACACGGCGGCGTGCCATGCATCCTTGGCTTTGGCGGCAGCGGCAAGCGCTCCGGTGAATGTGTCGGCCGTCTCCTCTTCGGTGTTGGCGGCACCGCCCGCGCTTTCCACGAGCTTGACCGCTGCTTCCTGAAACTTGCCGGGCGTACTGGCGACTTCGCGGGCCAAGCGGCGGGCTTCGGCCAGATGCTTGCGTTGCAGGCTGCCTCGGTTTTTTTGCTGTGCCGCCAAGCGTTGATGAACGACGGCGGTCCAATACAGGATGGCCCGCTCGGTCGGGGATGCCATGTCGGGTTGTCCAACGGTATCCAAGAACTGTGTCCCACGATCCAGTGCTTCGGCGAGACGATCCGCTTCATCCGCCAGGGCAATTTCCAGAAACAGTTCCGTGGCTTCGGCGAACAAGTCGCGTGAACCGGCACCGGTGGCCAACGAATCCCAAACGTCATTCACGCACCCCAACGCCCGTTGCAGGTCGCCCAAGGCTTGATAACACCAGCCCTGACGCAGGCGGGCGGTCATGCCGGCCACGTTCTTGCTGTTCTTCTCGTGAATTCCGTCGAAGAGATCCCGGGCCCGTTCGAAATGCTGGCGTGCCTGCGCGTCACCTTCGGCATAAGTTTGAGCTTGTCGAAATACGGCTTGAGCTGTTTGCAGCCAGGAGAGCACGGCCCCTTCGCGCAGCCGGGCCCGTTTTGCCTGGGCTTCTCGATTTGGCCGTCGATTGCGGGGCAGTTTTTCGAGTTGCTCCGTAAAATACTTGCGAGCGGAATTGTACGTGCTTTCCGCCTGGCCAAACCATTCGCGGGCTTCCGCGAGCAGCGTTTCGTGGTTGTCGGCTTGGGATGCCAAGTCCGCCTTGGACGCGGCTTCCTCTCCCAAGAGCAATTCCAGCCGGCCTTGCTGCACGAGGGCTTCGCCGAACAGCGGATGCTGAGCCGATTGAGTGGCGAATCTCCGAAAGCTCTCCACCGCGCTACGCAAATGTCGCGAGCGCAACTCTGGGTCTTGGGCCAGAATGGCGCTTTCCGCCCAGGTCACGCCCTCTTCATAGTCCAGTTTTTGCAGGAATTCCTCACCACTTCGGCGAGACTCGCGCAACCGCTGGAGATAATCGAGAGCCACGTCATGCAGTTGACGCCGCCGCAGGCCATCCACGAATTCTTGGGCCGGCTCGATGCCTTGAGCCGCATGGGGCACGGCCATGGCGTGGACCGCCACCGCGAATAGCCAAAAAGTCGGGGTGAAACGGGCCATTCGCCTCATGCCACCTTGATCCCGCGCGAAACCGCGAAGAAACTTGAGAAGGGAGTTCCGTGCCGTGCGGCCCATCTGGCAGCGGGACCGCGGGCAAAAATCGAGGACCGGGACCCACGCATCTTCCCCGGCGCCCGATTTCCCCTCCCATGGCGGCACGGAGAAAGGTTGCCCGTGAGTTTCAGCCCTATCTTTAAGCGTAAAGCCAGCCGGAGTTTCTGGCAAGCGACTCGGCGAATTCGTCGGCTATGCGGCGGAAGCCGCGTGAAGTCCGCTCGCAGGCGGATTTCGCGTGGCGGTGCCAACCTTGTTCGTGATGCATGTCGATTTGAACATGCGGCGAGAAATCGTGTCCCATGTTGAACTTCCGCTATTCCAGATCAGCCAAAACCGGGGAAGCGGGCACCACATCGCCCAGCCCTCCGCCGCTCCAATTCGGGGCCCAGCCCGGCGAAACGTTCGCGCGGCGCCGCAGGCGGGTCCTAACGGTCGTGGCGACCGTGGGGCTGCTCGTCATCTGCACGGACCATTTTCTGAGGCGTGGCGGCGGACCGGCACGCATGGAGATTCCGCTCGTGGTTGCCGCTTCCCCATCTTCCGGCCAAGTTGGTGGCAGCCAAACCGGCGATATTCCAGCAGTGGGAGGAGAAGTGGTTCCAGCCGCGCCGGATTCCTGGGAACGTAAACGGGAGGCCGCGCGGGCACTTTGGAATGCCGACCAAGAAAACTTGTTCGCGGCGATTCGCGACAACACGGTCTTTCGTCCCGTCGAGGCGGAGGGTTGGTTTCGCCTGTTGGCAATTCTGCGGGAAACCGACGATGACCAACTCAGCACATTAGGGCTGCCCCTGGACGATACACTTCAGCTTTTGAAACAGCCTAACGATTACCGTGGCGCAGTGGTTCATGTCTCGGGCCAGGCCCGACGTGCTTCCCGCGTTTCGGCTCCAGAGAACGAACTCGGTATCACGCATTATTTCCAAGTTTGGGTGGACGTCGCGGGCTCGCCCGTGGTGGCTTATCTGCTGGACTTGCCCGAGGAGTTTCCCCGAGGCCACGAAATAAGCGAAGGCGTTTCGCTCCATGGCTTCTTTTTTAAGAAATGGGCCTATCAAGCGGTGGACGATATCCGTGTGGCTCCGTTGGTCTTGGCTCGGTCCTTGGATTGGAGTCCCAGCCACGCTCCCCCGGACCAGCCCATGGCCAACGGGATTTCCTCCACGATATTCTTCGCCCTTGGAGCGACGCTGCTGGCGCTCGTGTGTTGGTACTATTTACAAGCTCGTACGAACCCGCGAAGTTCATTGCCTCATGTTCCACCCAAAGATTGGTCATTCCTGGCAAATTCACCCAAAGGTGAACCGGACAAGAAATCGCCACCGGTAGATTAACTCCGATAGCCCGCGTCGAACCCACACCGTTTCCAGTGAAGGAATATTCTCGTGCCCAGCCTTACGGTCGAGAACTACGTGAAAGCAATCTTTCAGATCTGCCAAGCCCACGACGATCAGCCGGCCGCGACAGGACAGGTCGCCGAGACGTTGGGCGTCTCGCCCGGCACCGTCACGAGCATGCTAAAAACGCTCAACGACGGCGGACTGGCCACTTACACCAAGTACGAGGGCGTGCATCTGACCGCCGCCGGGGAACGCCTCGCATTACGGGTCATTCGCCGCCACCGGCTGATCGAGCTGTTTTTGTCCCGCACGCTGCAACTGACCTGGGACGAGGTCCATGAAGAGGCGGAGCATTTGGAGCACGCCGTCAGCGACCGGCTCATCGACCGCATTGATGCCTGGCTGGACCATCCCGAGTTCGATCCGCACGGAGACCCGATCCCCCGTGCCGACGGATCGATTCAGGAGCACGAG
Organism: Pirellulales bacterium; assembly: GCA_028289405.1. GTDB lineage: Bacteria > Planctomycetota > Planctomycetia > Pirellulales > JANQPP01 > JANQPP01. Next base: position 23,955 of record JANQPP010000163.1, on the reverse strand, counting down.
GGGCACCGGCTGGCCGACTGCCACGCGGGACACCGATTTTCCCTGTCCCGCGTCTTGGACCAGTCGCCAGAGTTTCTGAGGTACTTGGACGAGGCGGGTCTCGGCTTGGGCGCCGCCGGCGTGGTCGTTTCCCAACGACCCGAAGGGGGCGTGATGACCATCGCCGTCAACGGCACGCAGCGGACAATCGGCCTCGACGCCGCCGAAAAACTGTTCGTCTCCTCGGAGGGGTAGGCACCGACCCCCAAGATTTCACTATCCCCCCGGGGTTCAAAATTCCCCGTTGGGGAGTGCTTGCACGCGCGAATCTTTTGGCGTCAAGATGAGGTACTGACCATTCGTCAGCTTGGAGATCGTGAAGGGTGGGGATCTCTCGTCCAATTGGAAATGCTTGAGGAAATCACGGGCCGGAATCACCAGGCGGTCCTTGGACCGCTTAATGCGAATCGCGCCTTCGATGCGCTCGTCCGCGTGCACGAACTTCACGAGAATGCGCTTGGTGTCCTCGTCATATCCCAGCACCACGCTGCCGGGGAGACGCGCTGTTTCCTCGGTATAGGCAAGAGGGACAATCAGATCCAGCGTGCCGCGGCGGATGAACGCCGGCGAAGAACGGGACTTGGTCTGTCCGGGAGAGAAAAAGGTAAAGTCCTCATCCACCTCCGCCGAATCCGTTTCGGTAAGCGCCTGCAACAAACGAATCATGAGCAGGACGCCTTGCAGTTGTCCGTTGGATCCCACGACCGGCAGGCAGCCGACCTGCTTGGCGATCAATAGCGCCGCCGCCTTGGAAAGCGGTTCGCGAGGATCAATCGTGATCGGTTCGCTGCCGGTGAGCAGTTCCTCCACCAAGGGACCCGCTTCGGAATCCTCGTCCTCCATCATCTGAGAGCGTTGGCGCTCCGAAATGAGCAGTTGCCGCACGATATCCCGCTGCGAAATCACGCCCAACAAGGTGTTTCGGCGGTCGACCACCATGATATGCCGCAACTGATGCTCCGCCATCTTTTGGGCCACCTTCAAGATGGGATCTTCCGGATGCGCCTTGGCAATCACCTCATCCATGAGGCTGCTGACCGGATTATGTGCGTCAAAAGTCGGGGATACCAAGGTCTGCATGGTCGGGGTCTCGCCGGCCCTTTCTATCGAGGACTCAAAGCCAATCGCGGGAGAGCAACTTGGACACTCTCTGAAAGTATAAAACACAAAATGAGAGATCCGGGCCATCTTCGGCTAGACCCTGCACCTGGTTGCCGCGTCGAGGCGTTTAGCTCTGGGGGCCCGCGCGCGGAGGCGAGATGCGAGGCAAGTTCCACTTCCGGTCGAGCGGTTCAGGCCGATTTTGACAGAGTGACCTTATTTAGACAGCACAGCCCGAATTCGGCAGCGCGGCCCAATTTTGACGGTACTGTTCCAGTCGGTTAACACCTTGCCCGCGGGACCGTCAAGACCCTGAAATTCCGAATCGTCTAGGCAAGTCCGGCAAGTAGCACCGGCGGTCAAGCGACAAAAGTGGGAGACGGTTCGAAGGCGGCTCCTAGCGCGTCACTCGACCGGTCCCCAGACCTTTTCCATCAAGGAGTACATGCGCGGGTCATGCCGCTGGAGTTCCGCCCGCACGAAGGGATAGAAGTCGTTGACCCCCAAATACGCCTCGGTCGATTCGGCGAAGTACTCCTTGTGGTCGGTTAGGGCATAGTGCTGCACGGTCTTGCCGGTGAAGAGCAGCACCTTCTCATAAATCCCCTCGTCTTTCGCGGCGTCGAAGGTCTCGATGATCTCGGGATTGTCGAAGCTCAACACCTGGTCATGATAGGCGTGGGCCAATTCATGCAGGATCACGTAGGGATGCTTGGCCCAAGTCCGCCGCTGGTACAGGTCCCGCGCGTGGGGGACATGCACATGCTTGACCAAACGCGGATCATGTCCGTGCGCCAGCAGCCATCCCCGGTTGGGATGGTACTGCATCGATTTGAGCTCGGCATTGTCGAGTTCAACCCAAATCCGCAGTTCGCGTAATTGCGCGAGACGGTCCTCGGGCACGATGTAGATCACCCGCTGCAAATGATTAGCCAGGGCCTTGAGGGCCCGCTCGGCGACTTCCTGATGCTCGACTGCGGTCAAGCGTGGATCCAAGGCGATGGTCCAGCCTTCGATCTGCCGCTCCACCGGATCGTAGAATTCGGCCTCCTCGGCCTGCGACCACGAGGCAGGAGAGAAAACCAAGAACGCGAGCAGGGTCAGCGTGAGCCGCATGGAACATCCCGGGTGAAATGCAGAGTGACGGATCGGAACAGGGCGAGCCTTGACGGACTGCCAAGATAAACCGAATCACGTCTGAGTTCCACAAGGGCGGGCTGCCTGTTGCTCAGCGAGCGAACGGGCCGGGAAGGAAATGCCTCTTCCATGTTCCGACCCCGCCTGTCGAACGCCCGCTGACTCAGGTTTTGCGTCTCGATCAGTCGCCCAGCGAGCGGGCGCCGCTCCCCGACAGATAATCTGCCACCATGCGGGGAAACGGCGTAGCCGCTGGAGTGCCGTGGGTCTCAAAACTTGTCCAAGACGGTTTCCAACATCTTCATGTGATCTTCCGCGGTATGCAGGTCACGCACCGTCAACTCTCCGGTTTTGAATTGCGCCGAAGTAAATTCGAAGTTGCGTTGCGCGCTGATCACGGATTGTTTGAGCAGTGTCTTCAACAGGCTATATTCCAGTCGGTAGACCTCGCGTTTGGTCGCCAACCTATGCATTTCCAGTTCGGGGATGGCACCAGGCTGATGTTTTTGTGCCTCGCGCGCCTTGCCAAATTCAGCCTCCACCGTGCGTAATTTCAGCCGCGCTTCCGAGAGTGCGCGAGCCCATTGCAGGGCTTCCATGCTAGGTGTCGCCGCCTTAGGGAGCGCCACGTTCAAGGGATTGGCAACGTTGGGCACGACAGGACTGACGAGCGGGTCCGTCGGGGAGGGAACGTTCTGGGGCGGCTCGATGGCCGGCGTGGAAGTAGCGGGATCAATCACGTCGTAAATCTCAGCCGGAGGCGGATATAGGCTCGGATCCTGCGGTCGTTGCGGTGCAGCGCTGGGCGTGGGCGTGCTTGGAGTCCGCGGACGAGGAACAGACTGAGCCACGGCTTGCGGAGGCACAGCAGCCAGTTCCGGCAAACCGGCTGGCGGTGTGGCAACGGGTGGGACAGCGGGAGCGGACGGCGCGACCACTTCTCCCGGGAGAGACTCAGCCGGTACCGAATCCGCCACGGCGATTCCCGGTTGGGGAAGGTCGGGACGTGTTTCCACGGCACCAGCGACCACGGTGTCACCTGGAAAATCTGCCAAACTGGGCCGCTGCGAACTGGGGGGCGGTATCCGAACCGTCTCCCCGACGCGACCGGCCACGGGAACTTGCCGCGTGGCCGCCGTTGAAGAAGCTTCGCGACGGAAGCTGTCCAACAACAAAAAGACTTCGTCCTTGCCGTGCAGTTCTGAGGGCTGGTGTTTAGGTTGTTTTTCTCGGGCTACTGAGACAAAGTCGTTTCCATGGCGGACGCGAACCCGAAATCGGCCATGGAATCCCGGCGTGCCTCGCCCCGCGACGCAATACAATTTCACAACGTCACCCATCTTTAATCCACGGTAGTCGTCGAGTGCGATCCGCAGGTCCCTTCCACGGCGATCCGAGCGGTGAATCGCGCCGTGCCAGGTCGTCCGCTGCCGAACATGTCGTGTCGCGGAAGATTCCGCAGGATTAGCGTCCTCCAAATCGGCTAGCACGGGTTTCCCGTTGCTGTCGTGCTCCACCACGCCGACATCCCCGAAGATGTAATCGGCCCGGGAATCGGACGAAGCATCGGCGCTCGCGCTAGCGGAACTTGCCACATCAGCCGTGGATTCACCGGAACTATCCGAGAAGAGGTCCTCATTCGATTCGGAAGTTGCTTCGCCGACATCGGTGGTTTCGGAAGCTAAGGTATCCGCGAAAATTTCGTCAGTGGAGTCATCGGCCGAGATTTCGTCGCCGACCGCGTCTTCTGAGACGCTCTCCGACGCGGCAGTATCACTCGAAATCTCCTGGGCGGAGGCGGTCCACAAGCGGACTCCTCCTAGTCCCAGCGTGAGGGCCAAAAAGCCCAAGCCCATGGAGCATGCCCAGGAAGCCGGCAGTCGTGTCATGACGTTTCTCCTCTCATCGAGTAGGGCGGAAATCCGCTGTTCCAGTTTGCGCCGCGGCGTGACCAGGCCGGTCGCCAAAACCGTGGCGGAATGCACGGGAAGCCGGGGCGTCAATTCCAGGAGCGTCCGGCTGTAATCGGTCGCCTCGCGCTGGGCGAGGACATGGTTGTCGCAGAGGTCTTCGCGAGCCTCGTCTAGGACGCGGTTCAGGCGGTAGAGCAAAGGATGCGGCCAGTAGAGGGCCTGGGCCAGACGCTGTGAAAGCACCACGGCAGGGTCCCGCCGCTCCAAGTGTGCCAGCTCGTGAATCAACACATCCCGCAACATGGCCCGGTCCACGCGGTTTTCCATCCAGGCGGGAAGCACCACCAGGGGCCGCAGGATACCGCAGGAAAAAGGGGTCAACGCCCGCACGGAGACGCGGATCTCCGGCAGCGGCTTTCCTCCGAGCTGGGCCCGCAAATCATGCAAGAGGGGCGTCATACGTTCCGGCGTCAATGGCCGCAGCCGTCTCCGCATATGGACCATGCCGCACCACGCCAAGCCCAAACGGACCAATTGATAGGCCGTGCCGGCCAGCCATGCGCACATATTCATGCCTAGGAATGCACGGAACCAATCGCTCGCGGTGGCCCGGTTTTCGATGGGCAAGGTGTCCGGCATCTCTGGCGCCGTAGCGCCTTCCACTTCGGGAATAATGTCCTCGGCTGAGCTTTCGAGTCTGTTTTCATTGAGGATCGTTGCCGAAACATCGTAGACCGGTGGTGGCAGAGCTTCTTCCGCCGCGATTGGAGAAGTCAAGGCGCCGATATTTACATCTGTCGCCACAAAATGTTCGCCTGTGGTTTCACTTGGCATGGGTACTGGAGGCGAGTCAACATCCACCAGTTCCGGCGGCGATGGCAGCGGCAATTCATCCAGACTTGGGCCGCGCTGTTCCACGTCGGGAATCGTCGCAGGGCTTTCCTTGGCCGGCGTCGAAATGTTCTGGGTGGGCCAACTCGGCGACCACCAGGTGGGTAATCCCCGTGAGCCCCACCAAGCCACCGCCGGCGCGGCTAAGGCACCACACAACCCGGCAAGCAGCAGAGCATGCCGCAAGGCCGCGTTGCGTCGCATCAGGCGGGCGAGGACCAATGCCACCGCGAGCCATATCGTGGCATACAGCAAGGTGTGCGCTGTCCAGGCGAGCAGCGTTTCACTCGGTTGCAACCGGGCCAGCATTTCGCTCATGGCCGTTTCCCTTTGCGCTTGGTGGCTTGATCGATCATTTCCCGGATCCGCCGCGCCTCTTCGTCGGAGAGGCGGACATCTTCCAGCAGTGCCGTCATCAACTCTTCGGCGGAACCTTCAAACACGGAATGCAGCAGTTCCCTCACGGCGGTACGCCGCGTCTGTTCACGTGGCACGGCGGCGGAATAGAAGAAGGTGCGGCCTACCACGCGGTGCCTGAGCCAGCCCTTCTCCTCCATCCTCGTCAGCAACGTCTGCACGGTGTTCCGCGCGACGTCGCGCCGCCGCGAAAGAATGTCCCGCACTTCGCTGGCGGCAACCTCGCCACGGTCCCAGACGATTTCCATGATTTCCCGCTGGGCGTCCGAGAGCGGGAGCGGTTGTTTTCGGGGCATGCGTCCTCCTTTGCCAATCGATGTAGGCATGGTACCTACATCATGTAGTCGAGTCAATCACTTTTCTGGAAATTTTCGACACGCCGCGAGCGGGCGAGTGCCCGGCCCGCATCCTTGCCGACACGAAACGCCACCGTTAGGCTGAGGCCATTCCGGCGGGAATAATACGACGGCAGTATATATACCAGGGAGCAGCCATCATGGCCAAAGCGCGGTTTGGAGTGTTGGGCGTGGCGAAGATCGCCACCGAGAAAGTGATTCCCGCCATGCAGCGCTGCAAGCACGCGGAAGTGGTGGCGATCGCCTCGCGGGACGAATCTAAAGCGCGGGAAGCCGCCGCTCGACTCGGAATTCGTCACGCGCACGGCTCGTACGAAGAACTGCTCGCCAATCCGGAAGTGGATGCCGTTTACATCCCCCTGCCCAACCATCTGCACGTGCCCTGGTCCGTGCGAGGACTGGAGGCGGGCAAGCATGTGCTCTGCGAAAAGCCGATCGGCCTTTCCGTGGAGGAGGCGGAAACGTTGCAGGCGGCGGGAGAGCGGTTTCCTCAGCTCAAGCTGATGGAAGCCTTCATGTATCGCCATCACCCGCAGTGGACCACGGCCAAGCGGATCGTGGAGGATGGCGGAGTCGGCGAACTGCGGACGATCCAAAGCTTCTTCTCGTACTTCAACGACAACCCGCAAAACATCCGCAACCAGCCGGAAATCGGCGGCGGCGGTCTGATGGATATCGGCTGCTATCCCATTTCCTGGTCCCGCTGGATGTTTGGCGAGGAACCAGCCCGCGTGCTGGGACATTTGGAAATCGATCCCCAGTTGGGCGTGGATCGCATCGCCTCGGGCGTGTTGGAGTTTTCGCGCGGTACCGGCACGTTCACCTGTAGCACGCAGTTTGCCCCCTATCAGCGGGCCAACATCATCGGCACCACGGGTCGGGTGGAAATCGAGATTCCCGCCAACGCGCCGCCCGACAAGCCTTGCCGCCTGTGGCATCAATCGCAAAAAGGCATTCGCGAAATCTTGTGCGGAGTCAGCGACCAATACACGGTGCAGGGAGACCTCTTCGCGCGGGCCATTCTCGAAGACTTGCCAGTCCCCACGCCGTTCGCCGATGCCGTGTCCAATATGCGGGTCATCGAAGCGATCGTGCGGTCTCACGAGCAGCGCGGCTGGTCCACGTTGTAATTCACGGCGCCGTGCTTGACGGAGGAATCGACATTCCATACGATTAACCACATGGTTAATAATTTGCTCCTCAATTCACCGGTAAATGAAGGAGAAAGGTCATGAAGTACGTGACATGCATGGTGCTCACGGGTCTATTGGTGGCGAATGTGGCACCGGAACTGCCAGCCGCCGAGGAGCACGCGGAATATGAGATCCCCATGGTAAAGCCGCCGGCGAAGTTCGCGGCCCTAAAAAAGCTGGTGGGGAAATGGCAGGCGGATAGCCCGCCTCCGGGACAGGAACATGGCAAAGCCACCGTGGAATATAGCCTCACCTCCGCCGGCACGGTGCTGGTCGAGAAGTTGTTCGCGGGCACGCCGCACGAAATGATTTCACTCTATCATGGCGACGGCGACGGCATCGTGATGACCCACTTCTGTGCCCTGGGAAATCAGCCTCGCATGCGATTGCAAGCCAGCGACAAGAAGAACGTGATGCATTTCGAATGTGACGGCGGGACCAATATTCGCCTCGAGAAGGATCCGCACATGCATAGCCTGCGGATGACCATGGGCGAGAATGGCAAGCTCAAGCATGAGTGGACCATGTTCGCTGGAGGCAAGGAGGATCACGAAGTGATTCTGGAATTCACGCGCCAAACCGACAAATAGCTTACGCCTATTTACACCATGACCAGCCAAAGGCGGCGCGTCCCCACGACGCGTCGCCTTTGTGCGATACTGGGGCGAGGTTGAAAATGCCACGAGGTTTTTTTCAACTGGCTAGTGTTCTTTTATGATGGCGGAAACAAAGCGCCCACACGAGCCGACTCTCCCCATGCCTACCGCCGGCGACACACTCAACAGGCAAATCGTGAACTGCGCGCAGTGCCCGAGACTACGGGAACATTGCTCCGAATTGGCCCGCGTCAAACGCCGAGCCTACCAGGACTGGGAGTATTGGGGGCGGCCCGTACCCAACTTTGGCGGATTGCCGGCGCGGCTGTTGATCATCGGTCTAGCACCGGCGGCGCACGGAGCCAACCGCACCGGGCGGATGTTCACCGGCGACCGCAGTGGCGATTGGTTGTATCGCGCGCTGCACCGCGCTGGTTTCGCGAGCCAACCGCAAGCCACGCACGGCGACGATGGGCTGCAACTTCTCGGCTGCGCCATCACGGCGGTTTGCCACTGCGCGCCTCCGCAAAACCGGCCCACGCGGGAAGAAATCGCCGCATGTCAGCCGTGGCTAAACTCGACGATGGAACTTGCGCGAGCGAAAGTCTATCTGGCGCTGGGCGGATTGGCCTGGCGGGCCACGCTGGAAGAATTCCGCCGTCGTGGCTGGTGGACCTCACGGCTTCCCCGCTTCGGGCACGCGGCTTGCCACCGGCTACCCTCTGGTGAGTGGTTGCTCGGCAGCTACCATCCCAGCCAGCAGAACACGTTCACGGGCCGGCTGACCGAACCAATGTTCGACGCCATCTTCGACCGGGCGCGGGAGTTGTGTGAGAGGGACCATCGTTGAGATTGGACCTCCATGCGTTTTGTCGTTAGACTCCACGACCGAACAGCCTGCGGCGAAAGGGAGCAGGAACATGCCGAATTCGGAACCGATTGTGCGCCGTCAAAGGAGCCACCGTTGTTTGCGTTTCAGCCTGCGCACGGCGTTGGCAGTGGTGACGCTGGCCGCCGTTGTTTGTGGGATGTGGATTTCACAAGCACGCCGTCAACGATCCGCGGTGGAAGCGATTCGAAACAAGGGCGGTACGGCAACCTACGCCAGTGACCCGGCACGATTCATGTGGCTCGCAAAGCTCATCGGAAAAGACACCTGGTTGGCAAGCGATCTATTCTACGCGGTCATCGGTGTCAACTTGAATGGCACGGAGTTTTCCGACCAAGACGCCGTGCATTTGAAACCGCTTCGTGATTTGGCGCATTTGAATTTGACAGGGGCACGCATCACCGATGAAACCTTGAAGGTTGTCTCCCGCTGCCGTGATCTCGAGGCCGTCTGGTTGGGCAACACACGGATTTCCGATGAGGGATTGGCCCATTTGAGACACCACGAAAAGTTGATCATGCTCGTGCTGGCGGGAACTTCCATTGATGGTAGTGGATTTAAGTATCTCAAAGGTCTCGACCGTTTGCAGAGTCTGGCCGTGCAAAACACTCTAGTCGATGACGACGACTTGCCAGATGTGCTAAGCCTGCGAGGTCTGCAAGCGTTGGACGTGACCGGTACGTCGGTGTCGCTGGAAGGGATCGAGCGGCTTCAAACGCAGTTTCCGACGCTGGCAGTCATCGACGCGGAGAATCGCACCGTTCCGGCCAAAGCGGCCACTCCAGCCGCCGTGGCAGGACCTTCAGGCTGACGGACCGCGCCACCGATTGCATTTCCCTCTCGGCATTTCACGCCGGGTGCGCGTCTGTTTCCATCGATGCCGGGTTGGAAGTTCACAAAACGCTGTGCATGCATGAATCCGTGCAGTGTGCGCGGCGACCAACTGCGCCGCAGGTTGACCGAGTACTTCCCAAAAGCGAGCGCGGCGGATATGACGAAAAGGGTCGTGCGCGAGACTTCATGTCGATCCAAGCTTGGTGCCATTGGTTACAGGAGAACGCGGTATGTTCCAGCGTATCGCTTTGATATTGAGCATCGTGTTTCTGATTTGCGGGTGCGGTGGTTCTCCATCCTCCACGCCGGATGCCATGGACCAATCGACCGCGGATACGTCAGCCAATGCTCCATCTGCGGGGCCAATCACGTTTACAGGACCCCGCGATGCGCTTTTCTCAGGGCCATTGCGCGTGGACGTGATGGCGCTCGCCGCACCGCTCCGGGCCAATGAATTGGCGGAGCGCCTCCAGGCCGCCGCGCGGGCCAATCCCAATTGGTGGCTGGAGCACACGCGAAACGCACCTCCTGGCGAGCCACTTCCCTACGATTCACGCATGCGACTCTCTGCCGCCGAGTACCAAGAATTTCTCGAGCTGTCGAAGAAATTGACTGTGCTGAAGAAAGGTGAGGCGAGGCTTTCCATCTCGCACAAAGAGGACGGTGTTTATATCCTTCACGGCGGACAAACTCTGCCCGATTTTACCGGCATCGCGATTGATCTGAAAAACGACCAAGTGCACACCCCATTCGGTGTTTTGACCGAGCGTTCCGATGTCGAGATCTCAGAGGGTTCGGCCATCGGGCCCTGGATGGGCGTGGAATGGCAATTCAGTGAAATCGACCCGCAGCGGGCCGTCCTGACGTCCGTGCGGCTGGCCGTGGGCATATTAAAGGAATCCGGTCGCGGAGTGATTCATTACACCGTGAAAGATGTGCGTCAAAACCAACAGACGCGAATCATGCACGTCCTGTTCTATGATTTGCCACCGACAGGATAGCAGTAAAAGCGGACGCCTTGAGCCGGGGAATGCAACGACGTGGGAAAATCGGATCGACAATCGACGAGCAAGGCGGTCCACGAGATGGAAACCGAACTGCCATTAAACGGAATCGCCTATCTGACTGTGCGAGCATCCACTAACCGCCCACGATTTTCAAGATCGCGAACAAATGGGCCAGCATGAACAGCGGTACCGTGAAGTTTGGAGCCAGCAGCATGGGAAACTGAAAAACTAGTGACGTATCTGGCCGTGTATGGTACACGCGAATGGGCGAGGGGACGGAGAGATACATGCCGATCCCGGCGCCCGCGAAGGCCAGGATGCCGAGCACATGCCACGCCAGCAGGAATATCGGGCTAAGCGGCAGGGACATGCTGACGAGCCAGAGCACGACGGCGCTGACCGCGAACAGCAGATCCGGCAGCGAGCCGAGGATCATGAAATGGCGAGGCAACTGCCCCTGCCAAAACTTAATCATCGTGCCCACGGCCAAAAGCCGGAGGATGTGAAACGCGATCAGTTGGGTATCGGGCGTGTCTCCGGCTGCCGCCAGCAACCCTGACCGCATGGCTGGCAGTACCGTGAGCCAGGCGACCGAGAAGGCGACAACGAACACGGTTCCGATCAAGTTCGACAACCGACGAGACTGTCGAAGGTGTAGACCTTTTGCTCCAGCGGTCGACACCGCCGCCATCCACGCCACTAACAGGACAGCCCAACTGGCCACCGCCATGGTGAATGTGGGACTCTGCCCCGTTGGTCTCAGCAGCCAAACCGCCAACCAAGCCAATTCCACCAGGCCGAGCCAAATAATCAGCGGCCTCAGCCGTTCGTAGGTTAATGCAAGTTTCTGATTGCCAGCGACGGCACTCATTCGCGTCGGGGAAGAAATCGGAGTGGCCATGCGAGTCTCCTTTTCCAAAAGGTAATTGCATATGCAACTAAATAACCAAAAAAACGCCTGCGAGCTAAATCTCCGATCGATGAATGCGACGGACCGCGCTGTCCAAGGCGGCGAAGGTCTCCGCGCCCAACAGGCCTTGTACTTGGGCCTGGGCCGCGTCCCAAGCCGGCTTGGCCCGGGCCAACAGCCGGCGGCCCTTCGGCGTGATCCGTAAGGGCTGTGCACGGCGATCCTCGTCCGGCACGGTTTCCAACCAACCGTGAGCCTTCATGCGTTCCACGTTGCGGCTCAGTGTGGAGGCATCCATTTGCAGCCGCTCGCAAACCTCGGCAGGCCGCACGCGCTTCAACAGGGCCGTCGCCACTAAAATATTGAGTTGACTGATCGTCATGCCCGTCGGCCGCAACGCGTCATCATAGATCCGCGTGGCCACGCGATGCACGATCCGCAGCCGCACGGCGAGACACTCTTGGGCTATGGTGTCTTCGATCGGAATTGGCGACGACATGGGCGGCACTTCCTTTTGAATATTTATTTGTATATACAATTACATTTTGCATGTCAACCGCCCGCTGTGAATTTTTTGACTTGGCCGGTTATCGCGGAGCCGCACTCCGCCTCTGGACCCAGGGGAGCAGGGCCAAGGTCAGAGCCGTGAAGAGGAGGATGCTCCCCAGCAGGTGTAGGAGCGCGTCCTTGTCAAATTGCCACAGCAAGGCCCCGGCGAGGGCCAATCCCATCTGCGGAAAATGCTGAAGCGCGGAGGAAAAACGTGCGGAAAAAGAGGCACCCGCCCAGGCCAGCAGTGCCATCGTGATGACGCTCAGGCGGGCCAGGAAAAATGGCCATCCACGCCGTGTGCCGGAGGGAGATTCGCGCTCCACGCGGATCTTTAGGTCACCCTGTGGACGAATGAGACGTAGTGGGGGCAGTAGGTCTCCGGTATCGGATAGGATTCGTTGGGGGATGGCATCCATGGCCAGCCATGGCGAGGAGCGAGGCGGCTCCGTGCCCGCGATGCCCAATTTTTCTATCAACCGCTGCTCGGTCTCATCGGCACTTTGGATGACCCGGTGCGTGGTGGAAATGGCGATTGAAGAAGTGCTGAACTGAATCGCGCTGGCCAGGGACTGCCGGACACTTTCCAACCGATCCCGCCAAACATGGAACCAGGCGGCACGTTCGCCGCCGGCGTTCTCCATGGGAGCGAGATCGATAAGCCGGCTGAGGGCCTGGATCCTTTCCACGTCCTGCCGCCATCGCGCGACATACTGGTCCGATTGGGCCTCGCGCACCATGCGAAGATCCAGGGGCAATTCCACGCTCCACAGCGACTTGGCGATGTGGGCAGGTAGCCCGCTCGGGCCGGCGAGTTCCGGCACGGTGATCGCGAGCTTTCCTGAGTCGTCTTGCCGCGCAATCCCGCGAAATGCCAGGCTGACCTTTTGTGGCAAGCCACCCAACCCGAGTGGAATCCGCCAGGAACCGTCGTCATCCCTGAAAGCGTCCGACAAGTTGCCCTCCACGAGGATACTCGCGATCGCGACTCCTGTCGGCACTTCGATCCGTGCGAAAGCGGCCTGCGAAGGTTCGAGATAATAGTCCGCCCAACCGAGATATTGATCCGGCTCTTGCCAAGCGATTTGCAGGTCGGCCAAGGCCACCGGCAGTGGGATCGACTCCGAACCGAGCGTGGCCGCTTGGATCAGCGGTTCTGGCGAGCGGATTTCCCAGGCCCGCCAAGTCGTTTGAGCAACGTTCGGTCCCAGAAAATTTGTAGGAATCGAAGTGCGACGTCCCCCTTGCACCTTCCAGCGGAATCGTTGCTCCGCTTGCGACGTGGGCAGGATGACCACTTGACGCACGTTCTTAAGATTCAGGCATGGAAGCAACGGCACTCCGGAAAGCTCCACATCCAACGCGGGCAAGCGGCCGGAAACGGAAAAGGTGAATGCGCCATCAATGGCCCGCTGGGGAGTGACGATTAGATGTGTCCCTGGGCTTTCCCGGGTGATGGATGACGGAGCACTGAATTCGGCGGCGGCCAACTCCACGTTCCACGAAGTAGGGACTTGAAAAATCAGTCGGTCCACGACGCCGGATAGAACTTCCACATCGAAATTCATGCCCACACGCCAGCCTTGGCCTTCTCTGGATAGCCATACCGTCTGCGCGACCGCCGTGTCGATCTGATTGGGAGAGATCCGCAACTGAATGTTGTCGGTCTCTTCGACCGGAAAACGCGCCACGAATCGCCCCAAATCGGGGATACCTTCAACGTCCTGATCCTGTCGGGAGAGGGATTCCGCCATGCCGGGTATGCTCGCAAGGACATCCGGACCACGAAACAGTTGCAACTCATGTTCACGTAGCAAGACATTCGCCGGCGCGAACGTGGGCGGCGGTCCATCAAGATCCAAGGGTTCCCACGCGCCCTGCATCCGGAGCAGCCGCGGCTGGCCGGTCGCCGGAGGCAGGAACACCTGCAACTGCGTGGGAGAAAGATATCGCCACGGCACGGCACTTTCCTGTTCGGCTTGGACCATCACGATTTCGCTGGCGCGAAACCCAGGGGGCAGATTCCACGTGAGCAGGGGCCGATAGCCGGCACTGGCCGCGAAGCGAGTTTCCACCTTGGCCCGCCAAGTGGGTTGGCCGATGCCCAATGAGACGGTTTGCCGCACGCCCGGCTCCGAGGAAAATCGTGGCAAACGGATTTCGAGTCCGTCCTCGCGGGAGATCCACTGATAAAACTGAGTGTTGGCTGCCGTGGGCACCCCCCAAGTTGCTTGAAATTCCGCGCGAGAAACGGGAGCCAGCCCCCGCAGAGGCACCGGGCTGTCGACGGCTCCCATGCCGGAATGGTGAAACGCCAGCCAGCGTTCCGCTTCGTCCAATCCTTCCAAGCTCCAAGCAGGAATCGAGACCGGGCCAGGCCAGAGAGCTTGCGGAAGATCGCCGCGAAGCTCCACTTCGAAAGCCTCTTGTTGCGGTTCCGGCAACTCGATTGTCCAGACACCTTGGTTTTCGGAGACCGCCCGAGGAGCCAATCGCGCCGCGGCACCTTCCTCCGACGGGTAGAAACGCATGCTGCCGTCGGATACCAAAATCAAGGAACGAACCGTCCCATCCCGAATGGTGCCTCGTATCCGCAAGCGGAACTGGGGAATGCTCGTCGACAAATCCAGCGACATCCACGTCAACGCTTCGACGTTCGCCGCCGACGGAGGGGTATCCGCCTCTCCGAACCGCCGCATTTCGACATGCGAAGCGGGCCCCAATTCCGCCTCGATCCAGCCCGCTCTCCGGCGCACGGCTCCGATAGCGGAAGGGATCACGAGATCGTCGTTTTGATCTGGAGGCACTTGCAATCGCAGCGTCGATTGTGGAAACGGCGCGATGCCGAACCACCACCGGTCCACGTTCCCCACGCGTTCCTGCCGTGGCCGGAGCACGAATTCCACACGATGGATCCCCCGGCTCAAACGGCCCAGCCGAATGGCCGGCTGGTTGGGAAGCCAGATATAGCGTACGGGATACGAGTCGACCAACACTTCGGCTTCCTGATCCAAAAACAAGGGATCCACGGGCAAGTCGACCAGGCCGCCCTCGGCGAATACTCGCACTTCATAGCGGGCCTGAATCTCCGAGCAGGTCCAGCCGTCGGAAACGGCAGCCGGTTCGATGCGGCCTTCATAATCCGCCCGCGTCAGGTAGCCTCCCGGCAGTTGGAAAAGCGGTTCTTGGGAGGCTTGCAACGCGCGAAATAACGGTTCAGGAACATAACAGGCATCGGCGTCGACGCGGCCCCGCGCGTCCAAGGGAAACAACACCTGGTAGGGAAGAGACGCCGCGCCATTTTCCGCTTGTCCGTAAACGCCGCGTACGATCAACAGGCATGCCAATAGGGCCACGGTAAACGATTGGGCCAGCGACGACGCTCGCGGCGCGGTGCGTTTGGAATTCCAAGTCCTTGCAAGCGTGGCCAACCAGCCAATGGCGAGGCCCAAAACCGCCGCGTCAGGAATTCCGTGCAAAGGAGAGGGGAGCACGACTCCCAATAGCATGCAGGCCGCGAACGAAAATATCAGCGGCGCCGGTTTTTGGGGCCACCACAACGTGGCAAGTCCGGCGACGATCCAGGGCAAAATCCACTCGGCCCAAAGGACCATGTCTCCCCGGATCATGCGCGTTGGGCCGGCATCCAGCGGAAACTCCGTGGTCTGCTCGAACGGCTCCAGATCCGTCGAGGGAAATGTCGCGAACTCTGCCTGCCCGCCCGGTCCGGCGGTATCTCCCAGCAATTGTGGCAACGAGACAAACGCACGATCTTGCACGAGGGATTTGGCCCACCAGGCTCGCGACCATTCCCCGTCTCGCAAGCGATAGACCCGCGACAAACGAGTGGAGGCAACTTCGTCGGCATGCCGCTCCATGTCGGCGGGAGTGGTGACCAGAATGGCTTCCGGGCCGATCGTCAAAACCAGACCGTGTCGACGCAAAAAAGCGATGGCCGCGGACAGTGGGTCGTCGGTATTCCCGCCGCCGGGCAGCAAGGCGCGGTTCGTGAGCGTCGCGGCCAGTTTTCCCTGCAGCAGGACATTGTAGCGCGTATCATGTTCGGCATTCCATAAACGTCGCTGCCAGGACTTGAGCAACTCGGCCCACGATTCTCCTAGAGTCGAATTTCTCTGGAAAGTCGCTTCACCCAACGCGGAAAGCACGACGTCCAGATCCTTGGAGAAGGCGTCGTCTGGATTCGAATTCCAGCGGGGCGAGTGGGCCTGGATTTCTCGCGCGATGCCTCGTTGGAACCATTGGGGCCACTCGACCAACGGCCCCCGAACTGCCAGTCCCGACATGCCCGCGTTCCACGCGGCGTGTGCCGTGGGATGGCCTCGTACCGGTTTAAACTGGCACGGGCAATCCAACGTCGCGCGCGTACTCCATACCGCGATATCCAGCCGTGGCAATCGAGGTTCGATGGTCCGTACAGGCCACCACGGCCAATCCGTCTCCGCAGGCACCCTGTAACACACCGCGAGTTGTACGATTTCGGCTAGGGCCGGCAGTTCGATTTGTAACGCGCGAGCATCTTCTAGCATGGCCGGTTCAATGGTCTGTCCATCGACCGCCAGCAACTCCAACTGACTCTCCTTCGGCATTTGGATCGAAACCGATTTTTGGCCCCGAGGCACGATCCGGTAGCGCACGTCGTAGCGCATCCCATTGTTTGGTCTCCAGCGGGCGTGGACATCGCAGGAGATGGCCCAAGCACCGGTCGCCGGTGTGTGGCTCTCGGGCCGCACGATACGCAGTTCCGGCCCGCCTTGCACAGAGACTTCCTCCGGCAGATATGTGTACCGTCCCAGAAGCTGCTCTTCAGAATCGCGGGGCACTGGCTCCAAAAAAGCGGGAGTCATACCGGACGGGTGGATGGCAATCGGAATTCCAGAAGCGCTGCGTAACGTCACAGTGCCCGACTGCGAGCGTGCCCGCGGCAGGCTTACCAAGCCCACCTGCTGTTCTTCCCGAGACGGAATGCGGCGTTCCACGACAAACTCAACTCGAGAAGATGTTTCTTCAGGGAGCGTCACGAGCCAACGGTCGGCATCCGTTCGGTCTTCGGTGGCACTAGCCGACAACCGTTCGGCATGGAGTGGCGTGCCATCGGTGGCGGTGAAGCGGTAACTCTCCAGAGGTTCCACCGGATGAGAGAAGACCAACTCGACCGCTTGCAATGTCGTTTGCCGGGGTAGGCATTCCACGACCGTCCGCTCGTGTAACGTCGCGGGACTTATGGTGACCTCCGTGGCCATCGTTGCTTCAAAGCCTTCGGCTTGTCTGGCCCAAGGAATTTTGGTTTGCAAATTGTGGGGATGAAGACGCCAAAACTCGCCTCGGATAGGTCTTGCCAGCAGTGCGGCCGCCGATTCCTCAAGCTCCGTGATCGCACCGGCATCCGGCAGCGGCGGCGAGTCCATCGACAATCCCGGCAGCACCTCCAGGTCTTGCCACTCCACGATATCCCGAGTCGCTTCACCGGAAACCGTGAAGGGGGGCAATTCGCCCAGGCAGAGCGGCACTCCATTGGCCAGCATGCGCCGCGCATGTATCTTCAATCTTCGAGATTCCCCCGGAGGCCAGGCCGGCGAAAAATCGAGAATCATCCGCGAAGCCGCTCCACTGGGATTCGCCTCCTCAACACGCCAACTCCCCCAGGGATTCGCCGTGCCCTCGGCGGAAACTTTCGTGATTTCCCAGCCCGGATGGATCCGCGCCGAGAAACTCTGTAGCGGCACATTCAGCGGCTCGACTTGCAAGACACATGCGGCCACGAGCTGTCGGCCTTCCACCGTGACGCTCGTCACGCGTTCCCACCGGAGCCATGGCGGGGCGGGTTCCACCACAAGCTGAACTTCCGCATCCGGTTGAGCCAAAATCCAGCCCATGCCCTCCGCACTCGGTGTCTCCGGAGGAAGCGTATCATGCGGGCTCCATTCTCCGAGCACCAGGCTGGGAGATACCGTCAAACGGGCCTCGCTCCCAATCCAATGCCGATGGTCACACCACAGCCGGGGCAAGCGGCTCGCTTCGTGGAACGTCGTCGCGCTCACCGCGGCCAAGTCCAATGTGATGGTGGTGCGGTCGGTCCAGTCGGACAAGTTCAACAGGATGCGGTCGGGGCCATCGTCCGCGCGCGGTATTCGACGCCAAGGAACGTTCTGTCCACCCACCGTGATGCTCTCAAACCGCAGTTGCGGGTCACACCACAGTGAAAACGATGACGGGATTCCTTCCCAAGACGAAAGCTGGGCCAAAGTGTTCAATCGCGTGTTCTCGGACCGCAGCGCGTAGGCAAACTGGAAGCGGGCGAACGTCTGCACAAATCCAGTGACGTGTCCGGTCTTCTGTAAGTTCAAATTGAATGGACCGCTGGCGCGGATCAACCAGCGGTTTTCCATCTCGATTTCCACATGCTCCACGGCCACGACTCCACGGCCACTGGCCTGGAGTTCCCACTCCACCGGCAGGTCGAGTTCCAACACGCTTTCTCGACAAGTTGGTACCTCCATCAAAAACCGGAGCGTTCCCTCCTCGTCGGACTGCGCCGCCAATTCCCAGTCGCACACGACGTCTCCCGACCGCTCGACGTAGAGGCAGTTTTCGTCGCGATTCAGCACGACGGGAAACGCGGCCGAGCTCCCGGCGGTATCGTTCGGCGAGACGGGACGGGAACTCAATGCGATATTCAAAGGACGGAGCGGTAACAACGAGGCGTTGTCTCCATGATGGGAAATCGTCCATTGAACCTGCCCGCGCAAAAAACTTGCTTCCGTGAGGCTGGCGCGGTAATGAGCGCGCTCCAATACGGCGGCATGTTCCAAAGGCGGATGGAGGTCCGGTTGTACCCCCAGGATCAGACGTTCAAAATCAACCACTGGCAGCGGAATGTAACGCTGCTGCCCGTTGACCAGGGATTCCATCCGTTGTTGGGGAACGTACACCCGCTGGAAGCGAATTTCTTCGCCACCCCAGGCCGGGCTGCCGAGCATGGCACCGCAGAGGCACGCCGCCTGGAGACTCGCCACGATCTTGAACGCGGAACCCAAGCACGGCTTGCTCCGTCTCCCCCATCGCGGCGGCGCGAAAATGCCGCGTGCCGGCTGCTGGCCAATGAATCGAGAACCGTTCATGCCGTGGGACCTGGCGTGGCAAGGGGCTTCGCGGGAGGGAGGCCCGTGGAAGAAGAACGCCCAGAGTTGGCTTCCTCATGCATCCGCGTGGCCGTGGAGCCCATGGGCACGATGGAACTTCCACCGGGCCGATGCGGTCGAGGCCGCGGGTAGGTACTGGCCCGCCAGGCCCATAGTTTGGCGGTGATCGCCAAACCCGCGCCCAAGCAAGAAGCTTGCAGCAATAGGGGAAATGACTCTGGCAGCGCCAGCGCAAGTGCGAATAGCACGCACGATCCGAGAATGATACGCCATTTGTAGGCATTCCATGAGGCGTAGGCCAGCAGCAGACCCACCAATAATGCCGCGGAAGAGAGGCCGAACACGAGCCAGGCCCGCCGGATGAATCCAACCTCAAGTTGGCTTTTCGCTCCCACGCCGCTGAAGGTATAGACATTCACTCTTTCCGTCGGAAAGCCGAGCACCGCGTTTCCCACGGCGGAACCGGAGCTCCCGACGAATGTCGATATTTGCCGAAAATCAGGATGCTGCAGCGCCGTGACCCGCGCCCAATACATCCCCTGCCATTGCCAGCGGTGTTCGGTCAAAAAGTCGCGGTCGCCAGAAAGCAAATGGATCCGGTCCGGGACAAAGAGCTGCCAATAGACGCGGCGGATCCAGGCCGCCTCGGGAATCTCCGGCGCGGGCAGGGTAAGTGTCGTCGGCCAATGATTTTCCCTGGGAAGGTAATAGATGAGTTCTAATCGGTAAGACTGCACTTGCCCGGGACTGGGAAGGAGCTGGATCACGCGGCGGTTGCCGTCGCGCGTCTCCGGCAGATCCTGCTGCGGGATCGCCATGTCCGCGTCTTGCCCCAAACGGGTCAGCCGGACCAGCGTGGGATTGGTACGGGCTCCTTCTGGAAGTTGCAGCAGAAGCAAATCGTCACTGGTTTGGAAACGGCAGACCAATCGATCCGCGCGAATGTCTTCGGACAACCAAGACTGAATCACCAGACTGTCCACGACCGTGGATCCGGAGGTGTTCCCCGGCGCCGTGACAACTTCCAAATCGATGCCGTCGGCTGGCAGATCCGTCTGAAAACGTTGCTGACTTCCCAAGGTCTCCTCTCCCGCTCGCCAACCGGGCGAAACCAGCGAGACTTTCCAGTCCTCCTCGGTGCTTATGGTCAGCTCATGGTTGACCTCTTCCGCCGCGTGGGGAGCCAGCAGTCGAACCGATCGCAGACCTTGCACCGCCGCCTCCGAAGATGGAGACGCGGGGAGGGAATACCTCGCTCTTAAATGCAACTCTCCGGTGCGAGGCGACTTAAAAGGAAGGAAAAGCAGCTCTTTTTCCGACGCTATCGTGGGAGAAGTCTGCTCGGAATGGCGAGGCTCGATGGAAATCCCATTCACTCGCAGATCCAACTCCCCCGCCTGAATCAATTCGCCGGCGGCTCGCAACGTCAAACCGGTCAACGTCGTGTTCCGCAAGTGGTAATAAAAATCTTGATCCACTCGCGTTCCATCAGCGTCAAGAAACACGTGCGTCACGATATCCACGCGAGATTGCGGATTGTAGAATTCTCGCCAGCAGACGAAACGGGCCGCCTTCAAATCCCCTTCGTAGCGCAATTCAGGCAGCACCTCTTCGTTGGCACCCTCGATTTCCGGCACGCTTTGCCAGGGAGACAAACCCTTGATGGCATCCGGGATCGGGGTCACCACGAGTTCCCCCGAAACGGGCCGCACTTCCAATTCGTATGGCAAGAGGGCATCGGCCACGGGCTGCGGGAATTCGAATTCCAAGCGAGGGGCCCGGGCATCCAATTGGCGATGCGCGGAGAATTGCAATTCCACCGTTTCCGCCCCCTCGGGCGGAGTGGGCAGGGAGATGATCGTCCCATTTTGTGTGGGATTCGGTCCGAGGATCTCGACCGTTGACGGTGAGATTTCATCCAAGATCCAGCCGGCCCATTGGATTTCCACATCCCGTGGCCCACGCTCGACACCGGCATAACTCAAGGTTCCACTGAGCTCCGCCGTTTCCGAACCGATTACGAGTTGATACCGCGCCTGAACCGTGGTTTGTTCCGTGGCTTGGCTGAATTCGAAGGGAAGCGAAAAGGTTTGCCGTGAGATTTCCCAAAAGTGATTCCCGCGAGGTGTGATCTCGCCGAAGCGCTCCAAGGCATCTTCCGGCAAGGCGGCAACCCGCTCGGCATGCTGCGGGGCCAGCCAACGCACCTCCCAATTTCCTTCCATTTCCGCTGCCGCCCAACCAACATGGCGGAGGGCGCCCTCCAAGTGCAAACCCTGGGGAGCGACTTGGCCTTGAGGTTGATCCAGAGGCAATGAAACGAAGTATGCCAATTTCACTTCGAGTTGGCGTAGGTCTTCCGCCAAAGGCGTGATTTCCAAGACCGTCTCCGGGTCCACTTCCATCTCCGCTCCCGGCATCGGCTCTTTCTCCGAAATCCGGGCGTCGAAGAGCACGCTCTCCGGCATCGACAACACTCGCGCCTCCGGCGGCAGAGTGATTTCCACGGGACGTACTGGACCCTCGATCCCCTGGATCCGCAGATGGCACTCGGCCCGCCAGGACGTGTCCGTCAGGGTAAACTGCGTCCAGCTTTCCACATCCAAATCGGGGAGCACGCGCCCCCGATCCCGGCGAGGCGCGCGCCAGGCCAATTCGATCATTCCCGAAAGTCCATCGACATCGAAGCGCGTGCTCGACTCGCCCGCCGGTTGGGTCGTGACCCGGGAAACGTTCTCAAATTTCTCCATCCGGGCTCGGGGGTGAGGGACCGTGAACTGTAGGCGCGACGAGAGGCTGGAAGGAATCGCTAGGTTCAGTTGAAACCGATCACCGTGAGGAATGACGGGCACTTCGGCCTGAAATCGCAGCCGCCGCGTCTCCTCACCGGCTTTTCCGCGCAAATGCAACACGATTCCATCGTCCGTGGCGTCGCGACTCCAAGAAATATCCTCGGAACGCGTGCCCCCTTCATCATAGGCGACCCGCCATACCGCCTGCTGCATCCGCAACGGAATCCGTACCCAGCCCTTCGTGCGCAACCGCGCGGTCAGTTCGCAGGACAGTTCTAGCCAATACGCTTCCCTGGACGACTTGAGCTCGCCCGTTAATTGAAAATCTTCTAGTGAATACACGGGCGGTGTCGGCGAGGCGTTCTGGCCGTCCCGCCACGATTGAAGAAAATCCTCGAGGTCCCAACCCAGCATGGGAACAAGCTGCCCGTCCTGCCGCGGCATGTAGTACACATGCGGACGAACTTCCGTGACGCGGGGAGGTTGCGGTTCCCCATTCGCGCGCGGTAACGCGTTGCCTGAAACTCTTGGCGGTGCAGAATATGGCCTGGATCGCGGCTCCATCGGCGTTTCCGCCATCGGTTCGCCGTAACCTTGCGGGCTGGCGGGATAGACCCCTTGCGCCAGGGACACGGAGATCCCTCCGAGCAAGACGGCGAGCCCCAGCAGGCAGTCCCGCGCGCCCGCGCGTCGACGGTGGCCGCGCTCTCGTGACATGGCCCCTCGAAAAGATTTGGGACGACGAGTTCGCCACTACATGTTAGCGATTCCGTTCGCCCGAGAAGGGAATCGGGCCCATCCTCGCCCGCTGTATCACATGGCGTCGCCCCGGCCACCCATTCCAGCACGTACCTCTGGCACGGTATTTCCGAAACCCAAGAACGGCTCGACAGCGCGACGCAACTTCTGCCTAGTTTAACTGCCCTACGCCGTCAGAGAAAGCGACTCTGGAGATTTTGCAGCCGAAGAGCGCGAGATGGGCTATCGCTGGAACATCCGCTCGTCATCCTCCCCTTCACAGGTTAATAGTGACTAGACGTAGGGTAGGCGGCTTGCCGCCGTACCCTACTGCTGCCGCTGATCGCCCATGGTGCAAACCTCAAAACGTGCCGACCCAGCGGAGGCCGATCACGTCCACATCCGCCAGAGCGACCGACTTATCCATGAACCAGCGTTCGTGGTTCAGGATCAGCAGGCTCCCTCCCGGCAGGGCCATGTTGAATCCCCACGTGAACCGCTCGGTGGTGAACTGGCCATCCGCCAACGTGCTATTAGGCGGCGGAAGCTCGGAGTTCCGGCGCTGTTGGCCGTAGCGGGCGATAAGGCCGATGCGTGGCTCTTCCCAGATTCGCAGTTCCGTCTCGAAATAATACCCGTCCACTTCTTCGTCGGTCCGTTGCGGATCAGCACCGAGCAGCATCCGGTCATTGACGCGGAGTGCGTACTCGAACTGGAAGCGAAAGATATCCTCGTAACGGACCGTCGCATCGGCCCCCACCACACGGTAATGCAGCGGCACTCCGGATGGCCCGCTGCCGCCGAGATCGTTAAAGCGTCCGCTCATGAGCGAGCTTCCCAGACGGACATAGGGGCTTCCCACGGTGACCCGGCCTCCCACGGCGGGCTCGAAGTTGTTGTCCACGTAGTCGCGGCTGGTGAAGAAATTGATGCCCGTCAAATTCCCTTGTAGGCCGTTGACCGTGTAGAAATCGAACGTCAAGGAATAGTCGCAGCCGAAGCGGTGGTCCACGTTGATGACGGCGCCTTCATCCGCGTAAGGGAGCGGCAGCACGGCGGGACCCAAATCGCCTCGGTGTACGTTCTGCCCCATGTTGAAAATCATGGGCTTGGTTACCGTGCGGTAGGCGCCGGGCTGGCTGGTCGCCGTGAACGCGCCAAAGGGGACCAAGATGCGGCCTGCCTCCACGGCGATTTGCGGAGCATCCTCCTCCCATTCCAGCCACTGATGAACGTTGAGCCGCAGCGAACCTTGCACGAGTTCGAAGCGGTTGCCGGGCCCCCCTTCGGAATGGCAGGTCACGCACATGGAGACGCGTCCGCTCAGCGGGGATTCATTGTGCCATTCACCGCCAACCCAAACCTCGGGAAAGAAGCCCGCGTTTTCCAGGTCATCGTTGCCTCCCCGCCAAGTCGTGGAAACCGTGGCGTAC
>JANQPP010000128.1 GCA_028289405.1 Pirellulales bacterium | reverse complement strand
CGGCGTCGTGATAAGAGACAATCTGGCGAATAACTTCGCCGTCCCGATCGACTTTCGTAGCGCGGTTCTTCTCCGATATCCGGTTGACGTTCCGGCCCTCCCAGGCCCACCAATAGTGATGCCGGCGGTCGAAAAGCGGCACCGGCGGATCGGATTGGCTGACCATAACGGGATCCAAGGGACGCGGCGGTTCATTCGGCATCCAGAGCATCATCCGCGCCGCCGGCAACCGCAGGGCCAGCGGGGATTTTCCCAGGCCAAACGCATGCGTGCCCAGCCCGTAGCGGCCCCGTAGCCACCATTGAAGTCCGTTGAAGAAACGTTGGGATTTGTGCGTCAAATCACTGGCGAGCTGGCCTGATTGGGATACCAATTGTTCGATTTCCGTGGCGGTTTCCGGCTGCCGCCAAACGGGCCGTTGAAATCCCGATTCGCTCCCCGAGCGGCTGGAAAGAAACTCGTGCAAGGCGTCCGCATCCTCGGACCAAGTATATGCCGCGTAGAATTTTTCCTTCGTCAGGCTAGGCTGCCCGAGCATGTCCCGGGCCCATTGCAGCCGCCGCCAATGCACCTCCGCCGTGCGCTCGTCCAATTCAGCCAACTTGTTTTGATAGTCCCGAGCGGCCTGTTCATAATCGGCCATCAAGGCATCCTGTTCCGATTGTTCGAGTTTCCGCAACTCGCGGCGGGAAATTCGCCGCGTGGCGTCGGCCAGATACGCGGCGACCGTGCCGGCCGTTTTGAGGTCATCCCGCAGCGCCCGGGCATCCCACAGCAGATCCCGGTAGCCCCGCACCGTGCGTGGGTCAGGCAGCGGCTCGCGGAGGATCTCATGCTTGCCGTCGAGGTCTTCCAGTTTGCGGGCCTCTTGCTCCAGTTCTGGGAGAATCAGCAGGGCCTCGCGGGCACCGAGTTTCGGCATTTCCCGCGCCACGCCCAAAAGCAACAGCTCGCGCCGTGCTTCGCCAAACAGACGACCGGAAGAGGGCAAGCCATGTTCGGCCAAGAGACGATCGACGCCCGCCCATTGCGGGGCGTCGAGCCGTTTGAGAAGCAACGCCGCCGATTTCAACATGCCCGCGGCATCCCCCCGCTGGTACGAGGTAGCAACCTTTTCCAGCGCCGCGGCGGCCCGAGGATTGAGCTTCTCTTCCTCCGCCCGAGCCGCTCCCCATGATTGCGTGACGACGATCCCCAGTCCCGCGACGACGGCCAACACGTGGCGCATGATTGGCTCCTTTCCCTGTTCGCGAAGCGCATGCGGAGGCTGCTTGCGAAACACTCCGGCCTCCCCTCTCAGACAAGGAAATTTAATTTATCAGATTGCAGGGGGAAGATGCCAGTTTTTTGGCAAAAAAGCGACACCTCGGACCGCACGCCTGGCGATGGCAGTCCTGGGCCTTCACGGGAAACTTGGAGCCCTGCCAACCGGAGCGAAGAATCAGTCTTCCTCTTCTTCCTCCAGTTTTGCCGCCTCCATGATTTCCTTCTGGACGTTGCCGGGCACCACGTCGTAATGGCTGAATTCCATCGCGTAGCTGCCCTGCCCGCCGGTCATGCTGGAGAGCGAGCGGGCATAGGTCGTGACTTCCGCCAGGGGGACCTCCACGGTGATGGTTTGCAGGTCACCGCCCGCGGATTCCATGCCCAGCACCCGGCCCCGTCGCGAGGACATGTCGCTGTTGACGTCGCCGACTTTGTCACCCGGCACGGTGACGTGAAGGTGAACGAGCGGCTCAAGCAGAGAGGGCTTCGCTTGGAGAAACACATCCCGGAAAGCCATGGATCCGGCGGTCTTGAACGCCGCCTCGGAACTGTCCACCGGATGGTGTTTGCCGAAGTGAACCTCGACGCAGACGTTTTGCACTTGGTAACCGGCGATGACCCCTTTCGTCATGCGCTCGCGAAATCCCTTTTCCACGGCGGGCAGGAAGTTGTTAGGAATCGTCCCTCCCACGATGGAATCGACCCAGAGAAAATTGTTCTTCTCGTCGTAGTGGTGTTCCCGGTTGGAGGGGAAACGGTCCTTGGTCACGTACTCTTCGATGGTAGTTCCCAGCGGCAAGGGGAACATGCGAATGTGGACTTCGCCAAATTGGCCACGGCCGCCGCTCTGCTTCTTGTGACGGTAACTGCCGTCCGCTTGTGCCTGGATCGTTTCCCGATAGGGAATCTTGGGCGTATGCGTGTCGACCTCGACCTTGTCCCGCGCCTTGAGCCGTTCTTGGATCAGTTGCAAGTGCAGCTCGCTCATGCCGGTCATGACCAATTCCTTGGTCTGGGCATCCCGGTCCATATGGATCGTGGAATCTTCCTCCACGATTTTTTGTAAAGCGGAAGAGAGCTTGGATTCATCACCACGGCTGCGGGGCGTGACGGCCAATCCGACCATCGGCGTGGTGAACTTGATGGGCGGCAACTGATAATCCCCCAACACGACGTTCGTGTGGAGATCCTCCATTTTTGGCACGGCGATGATCGTGCCGGGCCCCGCCTCGTCGATCGCTTCGGTGTGTCCGCCTTGCACTTCAAGCAACTGATGGATTTTCACGGCCCGCCGGGCTCCCGACACTTCCACCGTGTCATCCTTTTTCAGCACACCAGAGTAAATGCGGAGGAAGCTCAGTTTTTGCACGAACGGATCGATCCGCGTTTTGAAGACTTGCGCCACGAGAGGGGCATCCGCTTGCCCTTTCAGTTGAATCTCTTCGTCCCCTTTCTTCGCGGTCCGCAGCAATGCCGTCGCTGGCAGGCTGCAAAGGTGCAAGGCGTCCATCAGTTCGGGGAGGCCCGCGCCGGTCTTCGCCGAAACGCAAAGAATGGGAATCAAGCTCCCTTGCGCCATCGCCTTGTGCAGCAGTTCGGGAAGTTCTTCCGCTGTCGGCTCTTCTCCTTCGAAATATTTTTCCGTGGCCGCTTCATCGACCTCGACAATGTTTTCGATCAGCGCGTCATGAAATTCGCCGGGATTGGCGGCCGCGTTGTCCGCGTTCGCCGGCGGCTGAAGCACGCTCGCCACGCCCTGGAAATCATGCCCCAAGCCGAGCGGCACGTTGAACGGGACGCACTCCTTTCCGAACATCTCTTGGATCTGCTGCAGCAAGGCGGGGAAATCGATATTTTCCGAATCCAGCTTATTGATCACAATCACCCGCCCGATGCCGCGCGTGCCAGCCTCCTTAAAAACCCGCCGCGTGTTGACTTCGATTCCCGAGCTCGCGTTGATCACGATGCAAGCGGTGTCCACGGCGGCCAAAGCCCCGATAGCCTGGCCGATGAAGTCGGGATATCCGGGAGT
>JANQPP010000159.1 GCA_028289405.1 Pirellulales bacterium | reverse complement strand
CCGTCGGGGCTTTCCGGCAAATCTTGTACACCTGGCGATTCGGCCGGTACCGCCTCGCGATCGAAAACGTACAGCTTGACTTCGAATTCGTCACGGAGTTGTTCCAGAGAGGTCTGCGCTTCGCCAAGCGCTTCGCGGAGTGCGTCCCAGCGGGTTTTGCCGCCGAAGGCATCGGGAACGAGCATACTGCGTGATTGGTCGGCCAGCACCACGAAACTGGCGGGCTGCCGCTCCACGGAGGTATACACCAGCATGGGACGCAGCAGTGCCAGCAGGAGAAAAGCTTGTGCGGTGGCGCGCAGCGCAAACAGCACCGCTCGCCGCCGGCCCTGGACACGCCGTGGCAGGCCTGCCCAAACCGTGACCAAGAAGGCGGCGAGCAGAACAGCCAACGCCAAGGAATAGCCGCCGACAGGATCGAAGAACAACTGCGTCATGCGGTCTCACGCCGGGGAAACCGGGGAAATGATCGAAATATCCTCGGCAGCCAATCCGCCTGAGGAGGCGCGGCCGCGGTCGTGGCGGGTTCGCTTCCATAGTGGCGGTTTGCCAGCCATTGTTCGGCAATCAACGCCAATACGACCAACAACATCAAGTAAGGAAACAATTCCTGTCCCCGACGGCCTGCTTCCAGGCTCCTTTCCACGTCGCTGCCTGATGCAACGAGCGTGACGGCCAAACCCTCCATCAACGCTTCCAATGCTTCCTTGGAGATGCGGTTCAAATCGGTGGCAACCGCTGGCAAGTTCACGCTAAATTGTCGGCTTTCCGCCCCCCCAGCGCGTACTTGGTAACCGCCAGGCCATAAGGTGTTTGAGAATAGCAGCGATTCCGAAGTCACATCGGTCACCAAGCGAATCACTTCCCCGGGGGGCGTCACCACGGTCACGAGCTCCGCACCGGGAAAATCATCCTGCGGCAGCACTGCGGTCTCTCCCACGAAATAATTCAACCGCGTCTCCGCCGAACCGGACAAATACATCACGGCGAGGTTCGTGAGCATGAAGCCAGGCCACGGTGGCTGTGCGCCGGTTCCCGTCAACAACACGTTCCAGGAAAAGCGGTCGATACGTTTCTCGTTCAGCGGCGTGGTCAGGCACAGCACGCGTCCACGTCCCACCGGCCTTTCCATCAGTAGCGGATCACCACGCGAGGTTGTCGCAAGTACATCCGTTCCGCGCGTCAAATCTCCAAGTCGCCAATATTTCCAGATCGGAAAGTCATTCCAAGGCACCTGGCTCTCCAAAATACGAAAATCGGCGAAGATCGGATATTGCAAATTCTTCGGAGTGAAGACGGTCCCGTCCGGCTCGCGTGCCCGCTGCTCGACCGAAGCGGGAAGCAGGCGCCGCGCGGAAGGCTGGTTCAAGTCTTCCAGCTTGGCCGCCGGCCCCAGACCGACGAGCAGCCCGCCTCCCGCCACGACGTAGTCGTAAAGTAGCGGCCAACCGCCCGGCGGCAATGTCGCCGGATTAAGCAGCAGCACTTGTCCATAATCTTCCAAGGCGATTTCGGTCAATTCCGACACCTTGCGCACTTCACAGGTGGCTTGTCCTCGGGCCTCGATCGCCGTTCGGACCAGCGAGGCCGAATCGTCGGAGAGGATGAGCACTTGCCATTTTTCGCGAACCTCGACCGTAAAGAAGCGACGATTATCCGCCGGCAAGGCATCGTTCCCCGCCAGCTTGAGATAACCGCCTCGGCGACCCAACGGCAGACCGCTGAGTTGAAATTCGAGCACCGTTGGACCTTCGACGTCGCTCGCAATGATCTGCTCACCCCGTTTTTCCATCTCCCCCTGGGAGGTCTCGAAGAACAGTTCCACGATCCGCTCTTCGGCTTCCCCCTGCTGCGTGAGGCTGGCGGCGATCCGCAGTGGCGTCCCGCGCACCGCCACTTGGTCCGATAACTCCAAGTCACCCAAAGTGGTATTCACGGGATCAGGGCGGCCCACGTCGATTATGTACAATCGCAGTCCGGGAATGACCGCGGCGGCCTGCTTCCACGCGGCGGCTGTCTCGGGCTGCCATTGCCGCTGCGCGAGATCGGTAAAGACGTACAATTCCTTGAATTCCAAATCGCTGCCGGCTAGGGCCTGGATCGCTTGATGCAAAACCTGTGGTAATGGATCCACGGCGGCGGCGGTTTCCAGCCGTTCGACGCGGTTACTCGCCGAGCGAGGATCCAACGGATAGATCGCGGTGGCCGGACGCGAATCGAGGACCCAAACTTCGCTCGCGGAAGTGAACTCTTCCAGTAGCTTTGCACCGATTTCCTGCGCTGCTTGAAGCCGCGTTTGATTGCGGTGCCGATAGGCCATGTTGGAGCCCGTGTCAAAAACCAACGCAGCGGCAACTGGGGCCGCTTCATCCGGCAGAAAGCTGGCCGAACGTAAGCGAGGGCGTGCCAAAGCCAAGGCGAGCAGGGCAATCGCGGCGCAGCGGAGCAGCAGCAGCAGCCAATTCCTCACACGAAAGCGTCGGCGATTCGCCACTTCCCGGGCCCGTACGAATTGCAATGCCGGGAATTCGAGCTTCCGTGGCTGCTGCCGCATGATGAGATGCAGGATCACGGGCAGGGCGACAAACGCGGCCCCCAGAAGCAAGCTTGGAGTAAGAAAATTCATGCAGGAGATTCAAATCCTTTTTCCAATTCACCGGTGCATTGCCACATCGATAAGCAGTTCTTAACCGTGCGGAAGGTTTATCTCTGAATCATACAGGCTAAACCAAGCCGCGCCCGCCCTGGAAGGGAACCCGCGCTCCGCTGGCGAAATTTCGCTTTCCCGTTGGCGCCACCTCCCTATCGCTTCGCATGAATTGTCGGCAAGTGCGTAAGCCGTCGAGGCTACATGTCGGAAGATTTGCGGAAGCTCATTGGGAAGTCCGGAATTGATGGCGACATCCCGTGCGCTTGTAGATCGCGTGGCCGGGCCGATCCGCGTTATTCACCGATCGCGGGAAGACGCCAGACGACGGCCAAGCCGACGGTCGCCAGCAGACCACAGGTCAC
>JANQPP010000103.1 GCA_028289405.1 Pirellulales bacterium | reverse complement strand
CCCCGGTGATCGCAATGGCCGGAACCGCCTCCGTGCTCCCCGTGGCATTCAGGTGGATCAGCCGTTGCGTGGCCGCGTCGGAAGCCTGGCCGGCCGCGGACACGTACTGCCAATGGGGGTGTTGTTTTTCGGCGGATCCGCCGGGCCAGGCCCACCAACCGCCGGCCGCCAACGCGGCGATCAACAACGCCGCCCCCAGCCAAGAAGGCTTTTTTGGGGATGGATCGGTCGAACCGCTTACGGCGGACGTCGGAGCCGAATCCTCCGCCGGTAGGGGCGGCAGCTCGATGTCGTCCGCCGCCCGATAGTGGCCGGTCTCCGAAGGGCCTGGCGCATCCGGGAGAGGCCGGAGATCCGGTTCGGACATGGGGCGGTCCTCGCGGGCTGGGGAATTCGGCCGCCCTCCCGGCGAACAGACACGTCATCCGTTGACGCCAATTATCGTCCGGCCGCATGGCCGTCACAAGACGTCCCGTATGGAAAATGGAATTTTCTTCACCATTGGCCCCGCGCCGGATGAAACCGGAGCGAGTACCGCCAATCGGTGGATGCCATTGCGGGGCATGCACGGACATCCGCCGTGGTGACACC
This sequence comes from Pirellulales bacterium, assembly GCA_028289405.1. Lineage (GTDB taxonomy): Bacteria > Planctomycetota > Planctomycetia > Pirellulales > JANQPP01 > JANQPP01. Next base: position 4,728 of record JANQPP010000103.1, on the reverse strand, counting down.
TGCCGCGGGCCGTGCTAGGGATCGGCCTGCCATGGGCGCATCTTGTTCTTTGCACCGCCGTAATCTGTCCGAGTAGACGCGTCTCGCCCGCCTCTCGCCAGCCGCCGATCGAGGATTGGACGCAGGCTCGCGGGAGGCCGGTGGTCTTCAAGCAAACGGACAACACCGTGGTTTCCGTAGGCCGATCGGCATTTCGCCGCCGATCGGCTGCCAACTTCGCGGAAAGCGAAACGGTTTGTTCCCACGCTTTGAGGTTTTCGCGCGGCGGCCGACTGCCGGTCCGCTTCACGCCGCGTACGGCCCAGCCCGTGGACCGCCTAGTGCGGCCAGGGGCTGGATCGATCCTTCTTGGCACGAAAGGAGCATGGTCATGGCCAACCTGGCACGGGCCCATCACGAACTGTTTCGGCGGGCGCCGGATGAGTGTTTTGATGCCTTCTCCGCGCTGCACGCACATTGCCGCGAACAGCGGGAGCGTTCCGCCGATCTGTGGCAATTACCGAAGGACGTCGTGTTGACGCACGATTTGACGCTCTGCGCCGGCGGCGACGGTAGCGAGCTGGCGCTCAACGACTGGTCCTTCTCGCAGCTCTGCCGCATGGCCGGCGTGAGCAAGGAGACGCTCAACCGGCTCTCCCTCAAAACGGCCAGCCGCGCGCTCCAGGAAACGCTCCCGCGAGGCGACAAGCCGCTGCAGGTCCTGGCCAGCGGCGGCAACTTGGCCCGCGCCGTGCATGGCGCGGCCTACACCCGCTTGTGGAACGCCGAACTGTTGGACGTGGTGGGGGAATTCGCGTCGGACTTCACGCCGCCCCCCACTGCCACCGACGGCGTCCACACGGGGCTCTATTGCGGTGAGCAAGATCTGTTTTGTTTTCTGATCGATCCGTCCGGCTGGATCGAGATCGAGGGGCAGGCCTTCGCGCCCGGCTTGTTTACCTGGAATTCGGAGGTGGGCCGGCGGAGCCTGGGCATCCAGACGTTCTGGTTCCAAAAGGTCTGCCGCAACCATCTGGTCCACGACGCCATCGAAGTCGTCGATTTTCAACGGAAGCATACGGCCAACGTCCGGGAGGGCCTGAATGAGATCCGCGCCCTCATCGATCGGCTGCTCGCCCGCCGTGACGAGCGGCGTGACGGCTTCGCGCGGATCGTGGAGCGGGCCATGCGGCAGCGATTGGGCGGCCATGTCGAAGAGGCCATGAAAACGCTCCGTGGCCAGGGCCTGCCCCCCAAGCTGGTCGGCGAAGCGCTTCGCCTGGCCGAAGGACGCGGCGAACTGACCCTGTTCGCCGTGGTCGATGCGCTGACCCAGGCCAGCCAGAAGATCCGCTACGCGGGCGACCGCGCCGCGCTCGACGCCCGCATCGGCCAGTTGCTGTCCCTCGCCGCGTAAATCGGCTTCGTGGAATTCCGTTTTCGAGGTCGTTTTCCAACACAGAAAGGAACGTCATGTCTCGACACACCGCGCGATGTGCCTGCGAAGAGCCGAGCGTTTTCTATACGGGCGTGCCTGGTATTTCCGCCACTGACGCGGCCTCCGACCGGCGGCGGTTCGTGCTCACGGTCGAGGAGGCGCCCCGATGAGTGACAACTACCTTTGTGACCGTTGTGGCGCCTGTTGCCGCCAGTACCTGATCGACGTGTACGAGGTAGATCTGCTTCGTGAACCGCGGGTCGGCCAACGGATGCGGCCGCTCAAGGAACCCGGCCTCGACGGCGAGATCGGCTACTTGGATGGCGTGAGCGGCGGGGGCTGCCCTTTCCTGGACGCGGAGCATGGCTGCTCCATCCATCCCACGCGGCCCAGTGTCTGCGTGGTCTACGCCGTCGGCAGCGCGCGATGCCAGGAGGCGCGTGCGGCGGCGGATCTGCCTCCTCTGGAACCGCTCGACACGCCGCCCGCGTGACGCGGGCGTGGTGATGCTTTGTTCTTGATTTGAATTTTCATTTTTTACGAAAGGAACGCCTCATGTCCGATTCCGTCAAAAAGGCGAAGCCCGTCCACGTGGTCCGCCTGGGCCGAATTCGCGGCGCCATCTGGTCCAACGAAACGCAAAACGGCACGCGGCACAACGTGACCGTCAAACGCATCTATCGGGATGGCGAGGAGTGGAAGGACTCCGACAGCTTTGGCCGCGACGATTTGCTGCTCGCGGCCAAGGTGCTCGACCTGTGCCATTCGTGGATCCACGAGGAGGCCGAACTGGCCAGGTCTTCCATGAAGGAAGAAGACATCCCCTTCTAGTACGTGTCGCGCGGACTTGTAGCGTATCCGGCGCTGGAATTCACGAGTCCAAACAGCGAAAAATGCCGCTGCGAATCGACTAGACGCACGCGAAAGCGTCCGGGGCGAGCCAGTTTTTTGGTAAGGATTGCCAGACCACCGGCCCTCCCTGGATGCACTCGTACGTGTGCCTTGCGCCCCGGCGTCGGTCATGGCAGGCTGCCCGCATGGACCGCTGGCAACCATTGGTAACACGCTTTGAGCTGGATCATCTGCCCGGCATGGAGCCGTCGGATCCCGGGCAACTAAAGCGCGTTTCGGAGAAGTGTGGTGGCATTTTTGCTTTTTTGACTCGATGATATCCGCCGGCGGGCATTTTGAGCTGGGCGCTGGCCCCGTTTTGGCCCTGAAGCCAGAAGGGGTCGTCAAGTATTCCGTGTCACGCACACCGGTCAGGCTTCCCAACGTGGACGGAACGTGCTACGAGCCCCGCCATGCGCGATGTCCACTCCCAGAACTTCGGCCTGCTGATCGCCTTCGTGCTCCCCGGCTTCACGCTGCTGCTCGGTCTGGCCGAGCATCTGCCGATCGTGCGAGATGGTCTGGGGGCCGCGCCCGACACGTCCCCCACCGTGGGCGGTTTTCTCTACATGACACTGGCCGCGGTCACCTTGGGGCTGTTGGTCAGCACGGTCCGTTGGCTGCTCGTCGATACGCTGCTGTACGTCTGCGGCCTACGTTCGCCGCTGCGCGCGCTCGAGCCGGAACGGACCGCCCAGTTCGACATCGTCGTCCAGCAGTATTACCGGCACTACCAGTTCCATGCCAATCTGCTGGTGGCGTTGCCCATCGCCGGCGCGCTGTGGCAGGCCGCGCGAGACACGTGGCAGCCGTGGACCTTGGCCCTCGTCGTGATATTGGAGTTGATTCTGGCCGCCGGGGCCTGGGACACGTTGGCCAAGTGTTATCGACGTCTCGGTGAAAAATTGGAAGGCGGAGAAACGGCCACCCGCCTGTGGACGCCGTGATCGATCCGCGACCAGCGTTTGCATCGCCGCACGCGGTCGATTAGATTGCGCGCGTATGGTTTTTCTCGAAACTTCGCTCCACTGAAGAGGAAATATTTTCATGGCCGGCAGCCAACGTGGCCGGCACGGACAATTCAATCGACGCGCAAGCGTCAAGTAACTGTTTCCTCCGAAACCGCCAACCTGAGCCGCTAGGCTCTTGACCGACAGAGACAGTCACTTGGACGGCGCTCCCGAAAGGGGGTGCCGAGCCAGGTACTGTTCTGTCGTGCCCCTTGGCGGGGGTCGGAGGAGCGGGCTTGGTTTCGGCGCTTCCTTTTTTTATTGCGCCGTAGGACCGTAGCCGCGACCTATAACGGTAACCAAAGATGCAAAGGCGATGGTCGCCTTGATCGGAAGGGGGAGAGCACGCCGTGTGCGCTCCCGACGTTTTTCAGTATGGAGGATTTGACCATGACCAACGGTGGACCACATGACGGCGGCAAGGATCAGGAAGCTGCCGCGACAAAGGGTCGTGAGGCCGCGTCACGGGAGACGCCCGCCCGCGAAACGGTGAAACCGGAGGAAAAGGCCGCGGCCGCCCGCCAGGGCTAAGCCACGGCCCCTCCTCACTAGTGGGTCGGTTTCATCGTACCACCCGCGCCGGCACCAGGCGATGCTCTCGGGTATCGCCGCCGGCGCGGGTGATTTTTGGACTGATTTGGAAACCAAGAAACTGCCAGCGACTGGAAGTGCGGATGTATTTGGGCCACGCCGCGGAGGTTCTTTTCCATTAGACAAAGGTCGACCATGATGAGGATCCGGAATTCGGCCCGCTTGTTCCGGGCGCGAACCGGCTGGACTGCCTGTGGCGTGGCATCACGTCATTCGTGTTATTTGTGCCAAAGGCAGGCAGCTTTGAAGTTGTCACGTCGTGAAAAAATTGGTGGGAATACCACGCCTGCAATTCCACGAGGACACGTTGACCGAGCAGTCAAAAACCGTCTCGGACGAACGTGTCACGGCCATCCCCTGACATTTGGAACGTAATAACAGGCTGAATCTCGTTTCGGGAAGCGAAACCATGCTTTGCCGTCGAACGTGCTTGGCCCGTGGTGCAGTAAACCCTCTTTATGGTAATTGCGCGCCGACGTTGATTCTTACACGCTTGGTCCTTTGCACCGTTCTACCAACTGGTTTTTGCTCTCGGTCGCTTCGACATCGGTCACGAGCGTGGCTTTTTGAAGGCAGCTTGGTGTCCCCGGGTTGACTACGCCTATCGCCAGCCTCGATCCTCGATCGGTTGAAAACACCGCTGCGGTGAACGACAATTCCTCCGGTAAGGGCGGGCGATGCAACCTCGGTCAGTTGGCCGATCGGCGAAGTCCGCGAGGTGTGTCACCCAACGCCGTTAAGCAATTTGTTGCGGCGAAATTGGGGTTTCCGCAGAGGTGAGGGTATGAAAAAAGCCAGACTCCAAAGCTTTCTAGGCAA
>JANQPP010000078.1 GCA_028289405.1 Pirellulales bacterium | reverse complement strand
CGTGCTCCAAGATCGGGGAGAGTTGTTTAGCCTCGAGCCCGGGCACGCCAATGTCTACGCTCCCGGGAAACGCCCTTTCCACACCATCATTCCGGCGTTCGTAACCAAGGATGACGAGCCCCTACTCGCCTTCGGCGTCATGGGCGGTGCGATGCAGCCCCAGGGCCATGTTCAAGTCTTGGTGAACATCATTGATTTCGACATGGGGTTGCAGGCAGCAGGCGATGCGCCCCGCGTACGCCATGAGGGTTCAAGCCAGCCCACTGGCGAACGGATGGAAGATGGGGGCGTCGTGCAGTTGGAGTCCGGATTTGACCCGAAAGCGTTGGATGAGCTTCGCCGCCGTGGTCATAGCCTGGGTAGTCGCAAGGGTGGGTTTGGTGGCTATCAGGCCGTCTGGCGTGATCCATCGACTGGCACCTATCTTGGTGCTTCCGAATCGCGGAAGGATGGCCATGCGGCCGGATACTAGAGAGTCCAACCGATGACAGAAATTACGCTCACGGGCATCACTACTACCGGTACGCCCCATATCGGCAACTATGTGGGAGCCATTCGTCCCGCAGTCGCGAGCCAAAGCGATTCGGGCCAGCAGTTCTTTTTCTTGGCCGACTACCATGCGCTCGTAAAGAGCTGGGATCCCGAGCGAGTGAAGCAGTCTACGCTTGAGATTGCAGCCTCTTGGCTTGCCGCCGGGCTGGACCCTGATCGGGTCTACTTCTATCGGCAGTCGGACATCCCGGAAATTCCCCAGCTCACCTGGGTGCTTACGACACTGACGGCGAAGGGCCTAATGAATCGAGCCCACGCCTATAAAGCGGCTGTTGCCGAAAACGAGGCAGCCGGCAGCAAGGATCCCGATAAAGGCATCACCATGGGCCTTTTCAGCTATCCGGTTCTCATGGCCGCGGATATTCTGATGTTTAGCGCGTCCAAGGTGCCGGTCGGCAGAGATCAAAAGCAGCACGTTGAAATGGCCCGTGACATTGCTGGGCGGTTCAATCACGTCTACGAGCCGCTACTTACCCTTCCCGAAGCCGTAATTGACGAGACTACCGCCACGTTAGCCGGACTCGATGGCCGCAAGATGTCGAAGAGCTACGACAATGTGATCCCGCTATTCGCGCCGGAAAAGAAGCTGCGAAAGCTCATCATGCGCATAAAGACGAACTCCTTAGAGCCGGGCGAGCCGAAGGATCCGGGCACGTGTACGCTTTTCGGTATCTACAGG
>JANQPP010000054.1 GCA_028289405.1 Pirellulales bacterium | reverse complement strand
CACGCGGGTCAGTGTGTCCCGCTCGAAGGCCCGAAAGGTCTCGTTGAGGCTTTCCTGAAACGCCTCCAGGATTCGCTCGTCTCCCAAGAGGCCGTAGGCAATGGAAACGCTCTTCGGTGCCGACAGCATGATATCCCAGCCATAGCGACGGTCGGCCCGCGTTCGCGGAGTCAGCCGTTCCTCTCGGGTCGGATGCAAATTATCCACCATGCGATCGAAATGGGCTTTTTGCACCTCTTCCACGAGTCCCAGTTCCGCCGCCGCCTTCCCCAGCCACTGGCCCTTGAGTTCTTCCGGGCCAGCGCTCAAGTAGTCGCTGACCTCGTAGTAGCTCTTGGCACCGGCGGCCGAGTAATGCGGCGTGATTCTCATCGGACCGTCATAGCGGTATTATGTGACCGTTTAATGACAGTGTGTCACATCAATCCAAATTCTTTTGGATTGTTAGAGGCAGACCACAGCGGGGATAGGGTCAATCACGGAATGCGAAGCGTTTCCCCGGAGATTCCCGGCGCCACGGCATTTTCAGAAGTGGGCGCACATACGCCGAAGGGAGAAGTACGTCGATTTCGGCCGGAAATGCCCCTTACAGCGCCGATTCGAATTGTGAGCTACTCGGGTACCCAAAACGCCATGATGATGCCCCACGGCTCAATTCTGGGCCGTTAAACGCCATGTCGAAGTGAGGAGATAAGTGAAGCAATCTACGAATTGGATTCGAGCCAGGTTTGCAGGGCCTGCTCGACAATGTCCTGCATGTGATACGGTTCGACGCCGTTGAGCTGACGTTGCAGGGAAACCCGCTTCAGGGCCGAGGCGACCTGCGGCGTGCAGCGGATGGTAATCGCCTGACGCCCGGCCATCTGCGGCAGGATGCCGGTTTGCTCTTGGGTGGTTTCCTCGGGTGGCGGAGCCAAAGGGCGGTTAGCTTCCCCCACTTCAATGGGCTGGGCTTGCGGCTCTTTCTTGCCGTAGACGAATTCCTTTTCTTCGTCACTGAGTTCGGCCGTTTTGACACCCTCCACGAGCGATCGACGCTGTTTCATGCGGTCCTCCTGTGTTTAGTGGAATTCCGTTTCTTGGCCTCGGGGAATAGCTCCGAGAAGATTTTGCGGACTTCCGTGGCGGCCGGTTTGGCTCGGGCGCCCATCTTCCAGACCACGGCGCCCTGGCCCGGCGCGTCGGCATACACCTGACGCAGCACCCAGGCCGTTTTCGAGATCGGCAAATCGAGCGCCTTGGCGGCTCGCCGCATGTCCTCGGTGAGCCGGTATTTGGTGCCCACCATGCTGAGAATGATCGTGGCGGTCGGCGGACCTCTACGTACCTTTCGGGCATGACGCAGGATGTTGGTCGCTTCGGAGAGGGCTCGGACTTCCAGCATGGACGCTTTGCAGGGAATCAGGGCCGTATCGGCAATCAGTAGCAGCGCCCTGCTCGTTTCGGTGTTGCTGCCGGGGCCATCCGCCACCACGTAGTCGTAATCGGCGGCCAGTTCTTCCAGCCGGTCGAGAATATCATCCGCCTTGTCGAATTGCACCGAGTCGATTTCGGGACAGGCTTCCCCGATCCATTGCGAAGAGCTTTGCTGGGCATCGCAGTCCGCCAGCAGCACG
>JANQPP010000048.1 GCA_028289405.1 Pirellulales bacterium | reverse complement strand
GTGTGCAAGAACCGCAGTTCCGACGGCGTGATCAGCCTCGGCTGGACCCGGTAAGGGAGTCGAGTGCTTCGCTGGCGGTTCCATTGAGGTGTCTTTTTGCTGCGTAATCGGACCATCGCTGATGGATAGCAGCGAAATTGCGATTGTCACGCGAAAAACAGCACTCGATTGATTCCCCGAGGCGCGATGGTGGAAGTAGAGCTCGGCCGGGCCACCCGCCGAAATCCCCTTTGCCAAGCCTAGCGGCCTCTCCTCCGCACCGAAGGCAAAGCGGGGCGCGATCTTGCCCCACGGATGGACACGGACAGCCGGTTATCCACAGGTGTCTCAATTTGGAGAGGGTGTTAAATATCAAGTTAAAAGAGTGTTACGCTGTGGATGGCACCGCGCAAGCCCTTGAAATCACCCGCGAATCGCGACCGGCCCGTGGGTGAAATGTCGAAAGAACGTGGGTAAACCGTCGAAGCGGCGTGGGTGAAATGTCGAAAATGTCTTGACATGGTGGGTGAAATGTCGAAAGGTGGCCAAACGTGTGTGAAATGTCGAAACGAATCCCGAAAACTTCATGGCCTCATCGCAGTATCGATCCCCCCTTTTGCCCGATCGGCACCCCACGCCGGACGTCTTTGTCTGCGACGTGTTCGACGCGGCCACCAAGGCGGACATGGCCTCCATGGAGCATCCGGTCTTTTCGCTGTCCACCAAGCCGGATCGCCACGTGCGACGCTACGAGCATGGGGACGCCTTCGTGGAGATCAAGCCGTCGGCCGACGGTTTGGCGACCGTGCATGACCGGGACATTTTGATCTATTGCATCAGCCAGGTGATGGCCGCGCTGAACGCCGAGCAGGAGGTGTCGCAGGTGGTGCGGTTCAAGGCCCTCGATCTGCTGCGGGCCACCAACCGCATGACCAACGGCGGCGGCTACGACGGCCTCAAGTCGGCCCTGGAGCGTTTGGCCGGGACGCGGATCAGCACGAACATCATCACCGGCGGTCAGGAGATTTTTAAGAACTTCGGCTTGATCGAGCATTTTGAGATCGTACGGGAGACGCGGGACGGGCGGATGCAGGAGATCGAGGTCAAACTCTCCGACTGGGTGTTCAACGCCTTGCGGCACAAGGAGGTGCTGACGCTCAGCCGGAACTATTTTCGCTTGCGGAAACCGATCGAGCGGCGGATCTACGAGCTGGCCCGCAAGCATTGCGGCTGGCAAGCCGAATGGCGGATTTCCTTGGC
>JANQPP010000045.1 GCA_028289405.1 Pirellulales bacterium | reverse complement strand
CCGCACTCGATCAGTTCAACGAAGCAGAGTGCCGAAATTATTTCCAGCACTGCGGGTACCGCTACACCTAAAATGAAACCGCTCTAGTGCCCGCGCGGCAAAGATTTGCCATCCAGACTTCCGTAAGTCGTTTCTTGCTAGAGCTTTCGTTGCACGCGAAGGCTCTCTGATTGCACCTTTTCGAGTAAGCAGGGCCCGAACGGCAGGAGTGCGTTCGCCGTAAGTCTGGGGGGCTTTGGGGTTCATGCGAATCATGACGCAACCAGCCATCCTGAGATAATTGCATAATGAAAAAAACACATAGAATTTACAGTAAATATAAAATTTATCTGTCGTAAATCATTGACACCACTTTGGTAAGCAACTACTATCCGTTGCGTTATGGTGGGATGAATTATCCAATTTGGAATCCTGGGCAGGACAGAGAATCGAGGCGGATTTCTAGAGAGTCTTACGGCTGAGTCAATTTCGACATCATCCATGTCCTGCAATTTTGGAGCCAGTCATGCAGATTAGACACTTAAGGTATCGCCCTTTAGCCGCGTTGGTTGCCGCGCTGGGGCTATCATGGGCGGCAAACCCCGTTAGCGCCGATCTCGTCGGTTATTGGGATTTCAACGACGCCAGCGATCCCGCCGTGGCCCTCGATTCGAGCGGCTTTAACAATCACGGCACGGTAAGTGGCAACGCGGTCTATACCGACGATGGCGGCGGATTCTCTGGCGAAGCGGGTGATCGGGCCATGGACATGGGTGCTTTCAACAATCAGGCCCGTGTCGAAATCGAAAGTGCCGCCAACGGAGCGTTTGATTCGATCACGGAAAGTGACGAAGCGACGATCGCTTTCTGGATGTTTGGCAACGCTGAACAACCAGTCAGCCAGTGGACCTTTTTCTTCGGCGAGGGTGGGACCCGCCGGCTCGGAAGCCACGCCCCGTGGGGTGACGGTAATATTTATTTTGATGTGGGGGATTGCTGCGGTTCAGATGAACGCATTAGTACGGCCATGCCGGAGACCGCCTTCGAAGGCAAGTGGACGCACATGGCCTATGTCAAGGATAACGACGAGACAGGAGCCGGCACCACCACGATCTACATCGACGGTGTGCCCTTTCACAGCTCCGAACCGGGCGTGATTGGCGATATCCGTCCCATCAACAATGGCTTCATTGGCAGCGGCCCCAACGGTGGTAGCAGCCAAAGCGGCCTCATGGATGACTTCGCCATTTGGGACGAAGCGTTGCCGGAAGGCCGTATCGCATTGCTCTCGACGGGGGAACGCCCTGACACACCGCCCGTCGAATTGCCCGGAGACTTCAATGAAGATGGAACCATCGATCTTGCTGACTACGAGATTCTGAAATCCAACTTCCGCTCCGGCAAGCGATTGCACGAAGACGGGAATATCAATTTCCGACGCTCTGTCGATCTGGAAGACTTCATTGACTTCGCCGCCGCCTTTAACAGTTTCCAACAAGGTGGTGCTCCCGTGCCCGAGCCGAGCACCTGGGCTTTGGCGTTGCTAAGCCTGGTTTCCTTGTGGGGTTTGCGGGCGCGCCGCCGGCGTTAAGCTTCCACGCTTCGGCGTTTGATCCTTTCCATGAATAACCCGTCTTCGCTGTTCAGCGAGGGCGGGTTATTCAATTGGCGGACATGAAACCGCACATGTTGATCCGTGGTCCACGGATTCCGTCTCGATGCGCACAATCGCAGGGAACGCAGCGCATATATTTCCGTGCCCACATCCCCTGTTTCCGCGACCTGCGAGCCGATTAAATCCGTCTTGCCTCCGAAACGCGATTCGCCTAGTTTTTCTCCACCTGAGTGCTTGGGCGTTTCCCACTTGATCCGTACAGCGCACCTCCGCGACCGCTCACACGTGGATCACTCCGAGTGCCATCTAACTCACGACTTGTGCAATGGCCTCCTCCTTCGTTGACGCCAGAAGTGCTTTGTGATGGAACACACTTCGAAAGATTTTTCGCCGTCTCCAGGACTCACAACGCGAATTTTGCTCGGTTTGGGCTCACGAGCCATATGGGTGAAGCTGCTTCTGGCCGCGACACTGGGCGTGGTGTGGGTCCAAGCCAAGGATCGCCTGGGGGATGCCCCGGTTTATCGTGAAGCGGCAGTACGCTGGTGGAATGGAGAGGAGTTTTACCGGCCTGATGATCCACCGGCGTTTACCTACCCGCCGTTGATGGTGTTGGCGTATGCGCCGTTTTCGCATCTTCCCGAAAAGGTTGGCCGCACTTTGTGGAGCGGCCTGAACTTTTTCCTGCTCTTTTCGATTGTCCAAAGCCATATGCGGCTTCTGCTGCCAACGTCCGGTCCAAATTCCGAGCATGAGCGCCGCCGATGGCTGCTTGTGTTGTTGACAACGATTTGGAGCATCCGTTTCGTGATTTCGCCGCTGGAAAATCAGGCTCATGAGCTCATTCTGTATTGGCTGATCATGCGCGGGCTGGAGCACTGGGTCGTGGGCGACTGGCGGGCAGGAATCTGGATTGGTCTGGCGGCGGCCTGCAAAGCCACTCCACTACTGTTCTTTCCCGTTTTCTTGTGGCGGCGAGAATTCAAAACTCTTGCCGCGGCCTCGACAACGGCGGTCATAGCCACGCTCCTGCCGGATCTGATTTCTAGTGCTCCGAACCACGCCTTATGGGGCCAATCGTGGTATGCGAACTTCATTTCCAAGGTGGGGGTCGCTTCGGCGCCAGACGTGGAAGGAGCTTGGAACGGTTGGAACATGCTGAACCAAAGTCTCTCCGGGACTCTCCACCGACTGTTCACGCCCGTCCTTCAGCCCTCGATCCACCGTTGGGATATTTGCGTGTGGCCTTTGTCGGCAGGTGGCTTGTTCGCAGTGAATCTGACCGTGAAGCTGGCGGTCCTGGCGGCGGTGGCCTTCGCGACTCGTGTCGGAATGACCCGCGCGTCCGATGCGCTGACCCGCAGGTACGCGGCTATCAACGCGGCGGCAGCAGTCATGATGGGGATGCTATTGCTCTCTCCCATGAGCAGCAAACAACATTTCTGCTTGCTGTTAACGCCTATCGCTCTGTTTTTCACGATACCAACACGCGGGATGCTAAGGGCAAGCATCGGAGGAGTTTTGGGATTCGTCCTGCTATTCGGCGCCGTAGCGGGAAAGGACATTCTTGGGCATGACTTACATCGAGAAGTACATGCCTATGGCGCCATGACTTGGTGTGCGGTGTTCTGCCTGGCGGGCACGGTGGTCCTCGCCAAGGGATTGGCGTGGACTTCCGCCGAAGTCCATGACCATCGCGGTTCCTTCTCCAAGTCGCTGGCGGACACGAGCCGCGCCGTCGTGAACTAGGCAGGCGTAGAGAAGGATGCTGTCGAACACATCTCGTCCCGTCACGCGGCTCCGCGTAGCGCTTGCCATTGCTTCGTGGCTTGTGTGTGCAGGCAGTGAATGTGAGCCAAGACGGCTTGTCCCAAAGAGGTGGTTTCGGCCGAAGCGTGTATGCTGTCGAACGCTTCCTCGATTTCGTCGCGTAGATCATCGCCGAAAGCAATGGGGTCGCCAGCCATCCGCCACGGGAGGCCCTCAAAATCTCCTCGCAGAAACTCCATCAACAAAATCCACTCGTACAGATGCACGTACGGCACCTGGAAAAGCGTTCCCAGCCGCAATGACCGTCCATAGCGGGGAATCACCTGGGATAATTCATCGGGATTATGCAGAAAACGCCACTGGTGTAGATAGGCCACATCTTCGATGAGATAGTACAACGTATGTCCAAGTTCGTGGCCCAGCCACGTGAAGCAAAACGGATCCAAGCAGGGCTGACCACCATCCGTGTAGACAACATTAAACCCCATCACGCCCGGCGCTGAAGGCATCGAAAAGGACTCTAGTGTTCCTTGCTCGACAGCCGCCAGTTCAAACCCGCGGATACGCCCGATAAACGTGCAGAGTTCGGCGTAGATCCCCGGTGCATGCCGCAGCATGGCCTCCAACAGGGCGCGCAAAATACCGCCGGTGGTGTCAGCATGCGCATCACTTTCTTGAGAGGGCATCGATTCAAACCACACGCCTGAATTCCCCAACGGAACGGCACATTGCACCAGTGGCTGGAGCGTGCAGTGCGGGTGCTCGATCCGCGATGAATCTAGGAAATCCAAATTGCCCCGAACCAAGCCGGTGAATAATCCGCGCGGTAAAACGAGGAAGTCCTCTTCCGGCATTTCGGCCAAATAGAATCGAGCATGTTGCATTCCGAGCTTCAATCGCACGACTTGGTGCGGCCGGAGCGCGACGCCGGTCGCGGTCTGTTCACGCAGCAGGATGCTCCAAGGAGTGCCGGGGAAACAAATGTCGCCGAATGCGTCACTACACAAGTCGATAACTCCACACCACTGGCAGTCGGAGTGCAGTATCAGGCCCAGGGTGGCGTTTCCCAGTTTCGCATGCCCCAGGTCACGCAGGGCATGCGGTGCGAGCCGCGCGGCATCCAGCGTCGGGAGACAGTGGTAGTTCAAGTCCGGGCAGCCTGCCCCGAGCGTGTGCAAGGCATCCACGAGCACCGGATGGTCCAACAAACGCCGCTTGGTCCGCGCTGCCGCGGGACCGCGCAAAAAATCGCGAAGGGAATCGAGAGCGATATTTTGTGGGTTTCGGCCTTCGATCGCGTCAGAAAAAAGGGCTTTGGCGTGAGCGGCGGCCGCTTGGGCCAAGAGGTGGGAATCCGCCGAAGTACTTCGGCCCGGCATGTGGAAATAGCGTTCCACCAGGTCTACGGTGGTTGACATAAAGTTTCTCCCCGCCTCTCTCCGTCGCCAGGATCGGAGTGGGAGAATCCCTTCCATAATTCATCTTAATCCGAATCGGTAACGTTCGGCCAGACAAAAAGACCGTAATAGACACACGCAATCGGTTCATGATCATCCGAAAGATGCAAGAGACAAACCGCTAGCACTCGACGCGTGAAACCGAGATAATTGGCGGAACTTCGCTCGTTCACACCACGCTACCCCTCACACCGTCAAAGGGATCAAGATGGACAAAACGCCCCAGGCCACGCGTCGCGATTTTCTACGCCAATCGGTAACTGCGGGTGCCGCATTCGCCCTGCCGGCCTATGTGCCAGCACATGTGCTCGGAAAGAACGGAAGTGTCTCAGCCAGCGAACAAATCACGCTCGGCGTGATCGGCATGGGCCCCCGATGCACCTACGATTTGAAGGCCATGCTGGGGCTTCCCGATGTGCGGTGCGTGGCAATCGCGGACGTTCAAGCCAGCCGTCGAGATGCCGGCAAACGCCTGGTCGATGAACACTACCAAAACCAGGATTGCAAGCTGTATCGCGACTTCCGAGAACTGCTGGACCGAAATGATATTGACGCCGTGATTGTGGCGACCGGGGACCGCTGGCATGCGCCCGCATCGATCTTGGCCGCCGAAGCGGGTAAAGACGTCTATAGCGAAAAACCTTGCGGTCTGACAATTGGGTTGTGCCAAGAATTGGCGGATACGATGCATCGCACCCAGCGCGTCTTCCAAGCGGGCACGCAGCGTCGCAGTGTTCCCAATTTTCAACAGGCCGTCGATTTAGCCCACAGCGGCAAACTTGGCAAGATTCATACCCTGTACGCCTCGGTCTACACTCCGGAATTAAAAACGTCCTGGCTGCACGGCGAACCGACCCCTCCGCGCGATGTCGTGGATTGGAACCTATGGCTCGGACCGGCACCGTGGCGTCCCTACAACGCCAAATACGTGGCGGGCGGCTGGCGCGGATATTACGACTTCGATTCGGGTGCCAAGCTGCTGGACTGGGGAGCGCATACCGTCGATCTGTGCCAATGGGCGAACCAATCCGATGACACCATGCCGATCGAATACGAGCCATCGGAAAAGAACGTGACCGCCTACTACGCAAACGGCGTCAAGCTCGTATTGGATTTTTTAGAAACCCCCTTCGGCCAGCGTCCAGGCTGGGTGCAGGACTTGGGCACTTGCCCGGTCCGCTTCGTGGGGGACGAAGGTTCGGTCGAAGTCGGGGACAGCGGCGGCATCGTCGTGAAGCCGGCTTCCTTGGAGAAGGATTTGGCGCGGCTGCCCAAGAAAACCCGTGGCCTGGATGTGGCCGCTCATTCCAGGAATTTTTTCGACTGCATCAAGTCACGCGGCACGACGGCTGCCAATCCCCAAGTCATGCGCCGCTCGCACATCGCTTGCCACGCAGCGGCCCTGTCTTGGATTCTCAATCGCAAACTCAAATTGGATCCCGAGACGGAAAGCTTCATCGATGACGACGAAGCGAACCGCCTGCGTTCCCGCCCCGCCCGCGATCCATGGAAAGTATAAGTGCCTGTCCAGGCCCCGTCGACCAACTGTGCAACCTGGCCAACACAATGAATTTCTTGACGCCTTGAATCAAAAAACAGTCAACCTTATCTCTTCCTTGGAGAATTCAACTATGTATGACCGATCGAAGTGCCAACTCGCCGCAGTGGCGTTATGG
Source organism: Pirellulales bacterium (assembly GCA_028289405.1). Classification (GTDB taxonomy): domain Bacteria; phylum Planctomycetota; class Planctomycetia; order Pirellulales; family JANQPP01; genus JANQPP01. Next base: position 7,863 of record JANQPP010000045.1, on the reverse strand, counting down.
GCATCTTTGTGCGCTTTGGCCAATACGTCTACCGCCGACGTCTACGAACTGCGAACCTACACCACGCACCCCGGAAAGCTCGACGATCTGCACGCGCGATTCCGGAATCACACTGTCGGCCTATTTGAAAAACATGGCATGGAGAACGTCGGTTACTGGGTTCCCACGGAGGAACCGCAATCGGAAATCACGTTGATCTATGTGCTCAAGCACAAAAGCCATGAAGCAGCCAAGGAATCTTGGCAGGCCTTCATTTCCGATCCGGAATGGAAAAAAGTGGCCCGCGAATCGGAACAGAACGGCCCGATTCTGGCGAAGGCTCCGGAAGCCGTGTATATGGAGTTGACTGATTATTCTCCTCCGATCGAAGCGGGACAGCCGGACGAAAACGCCGTGTTCGAACTACGTATCTACCGCTGTAACGAAGGCAAGCTACCCAACCTGGATGCCCGTTTTCGAGACCACACCGTCGACATATTCGATCGTCATGGTATGCAATCGGTCGCCTATTGGCATCCGGCGGATGAACCTGCTTCAAAAGACACTTTAATCTATATCCTGAGGCACAAGAGCCGCGACGCGGCCCGAGCTTCCTGGAAGGCGTTCGGCTCGGACGAAGAGTGGCGGAAGGTGGCGCGGGAATCGCAAAAAGACGGCCCGTTTCTTAGGGAGCGGCCCGAAGCGATCTACATGAAAGCGACGGACTACTCAGCACTCCAATAGCCAAAAAATTCCTGTTTTTTGACCCGCCACACGATGGCAGTGTGCGTTTCAGGCCAGCCGCGTCGCGCGGGGTTCATGGAAAACCCGCTAGGGTTTGGCATATAATTAAAACTCTCCACGAAGACCCTGGGAACAAAACAACTTGGCATCCGCGAAGTTGGGCGTCCAGCGGTCGTGAAACGCCGATGGACGAAAGTCAGCGAAGGTTTTCTCCGTTGGCTTCAAACGTCCTGCCTACCTCACACTGCACCGACCGTCGAGGAAATTGTCCATGTTCACTCGCAGTCGCCGGGTTATCATTTGCCTGTTGATTTGGCTCACGTGCGTGGGAATCTGTCCCGCCACGGAACGGCCGATTCGCTTCAATCGAGACATACGTCCGGTGTTAACGGATAAATGTTTCGCCTGCCATGGTCCGGATGCCCAGACCGTTGAAGCGGACCTGAGACTGGATCTGCGGGAAGTCGCCGTTGACCACGGGGCAATCATGCCCGGCGATGCCGACGAGAGCGAATTGATGCGGCGGATCTTGGCGGAGGACGAAGGCGAAATCATGCCGCCGCCGGAAGCGCATAAGCCGCTTACGCCTCAGGAACGGGAACTGTTACGGCGGTGGATCGACGAAGGGGCGGAGTACGAGGCGCATTGGGCCTATACACCGCTGTCCTACGTCGATCGGCCCGCAGGGGCGAGCCACGATGGTCCCGCGATGATTGATCATTTCATCGCGCGGCGTCTCGCAGCGGAAGGCGTCGCCTCGGTACCGGAAGCGGACCGCGTGACATTGATTCGTCGACTCTCTTTCGACCTCACCGGCGTTCCTCCCACGCCGGAAGAAGTCGATGCCTTCGTAAGCGATCCCAGCCAGGATGCTTACGCCAAGCTCGTGGATCGGCTGTTGGCATCGGACCGGTACGGCGAAAGGATGTCCATCTATTGGCTGGACCTCGTGAGATACGCGGACACGGTGGGCTACCATGGCGATCAAAACGTTTCCCAGTGGCCTTATCGTGACTACGTGATACAGGCATTCAACAGCAATATGCCTTATGACCAGTTCGTGCGGGAACAACTCGCGGGAGACCTGCTGCCGCAGGCTACTCTCGATCAGCTCGTCGCCTCGGGCTACAACCGCTTGAACCAGACGACGGAAGAGGGCGGATCGCAGGCCAAGGAATATCTGGCTATTTATTTCGCCGACCGCGTGCGAAATGTATCGCAGGTGTTTATGGGCGCGACGATGGGTTGCGCTCAATGCCACGACCACAAATATGATCCTTATACGACACGAGATTTCTACTCGCTCGGCGCCTTTTTCGCGGATCTGGAGGAACAAGGAGTCTATGGAGGTCGCGGCAGTCGTCCCCCGATGATTCGCGTGCCGGACGAAGCACTACGGCAGCAACTCACCGCTCTCGACGAACGAATCGCCCAATTGCAGGCGAAGGTCAAACCGCTCCGCACGGAACTGTTAGCGAATCAAACCGCTTGGGAAACTGAGGCGCAGAATCGCAGCGCAGAACGCCCGGAAGAGGCCATCAACTGGATCGACGACACACAAGACACCGGTGGCAGGAGCGAAGGCCGGTGGGACTTCATAGGCCCTAAACAGGGACCGGTCCACAGCGGAGAAAAGTCGCGGCGACAATCCGCGGAGGGGCTAGTCCAACACTATTTCGACGATGCCCAGAAGCCCATTGAAGTACAACCTGGCATGCGGTTTTTCGCTTGGGTGCATCTCGATCCCATGAATCCGCCCCAGGCCATCATGTTGCAGTTCAACAACGGCGATTGGAACCACCGCGCCGTCTGGGGCACTGATGACATCAGCTATGGCCTCCAACCGGAGAGCTGGGCCGGATATTTTCGCTCCGGCGAGGCTCCCCCCACTGGCGAATGGGTGCGTCTCGAGGCCGATCCCACTGATGTGGGCCTTGAACCCGGTGACCAAGTCAAAGGGATGGCGTTCACGCAGTTTGGCGGTCTGGTGTACTGGGACGAGGCCGGCTGGATTACGTCGCCAGGGATGCCTGCCCAGGTCGTCGAGGCCTTGACGCTCGCTTCGGAACAGCGCACGGCAGCACAATCCGCGGCATTGCAGGAATACTATCTGGAGCAAGCGGCCCCGATGGCCGCGCTCCGCCAGCAAATCGCGGATGCCCAGGCGGAACGTCAACAAGTCGAGGAATCCGCACCTCTGACCGTGGTGAGCAAAGCAGTGGAACCCCGGACGATTCGTATCCTGCCTCGCGGCAATTGGATGGACGACTCTGGAGAAGTCGTTGGTCCGGCTATTCCCGAGTTCCTCGGCAAGCTGGAAACCCACGGCCAGCGGCCCACCCGCCTCGATTTGGCGAACTGGCTCTCCGCCCCGGACAATGTGCTAACTTCGCGGACCATGGTGAACCGCTTATGGTTTCTAATGTTTGGGCTCGGAATCTGTACGTCCGTCGATGATTTCGGTGGCCAAGGGACGTTCCCGTCGCATCCGGAACTGCTTGATTGGTTGGCTCACGAGTTCGTGGAATCGGGCTGGGATGTCAAACACATGTTGCGGACGATCGCGCTCAGCGAAACATATCGCCGTTCTTCCAAACCCACACCGGAACTTCGCGCCGCCGATCCGTACAATGAGCTGTTTGCCCGGCAGGGCCGCCTCCCTCTGGCGGCGGAGATGGTTCGCGACGGCGCCCTCGCCGTGAGCGGGTTGCTGGTGGAAAAAATCGGCGGGCCCAGTGCCAGGCCCTATCAGCCGGCCGGGTATTACGCGGAACTCAATTTCCCCAAACGGAAGTACGTTGCCAGCGACGATGACGGCCAATACCGACGCGGCCTGTATACGCACTGGCAGCGAACCTTTCTGCACCCAATGCTTAAGGCTTTCGATGCCCCCAGCCGGGAAGAATGCACTGCTCAACGCGCACGGTCCAACACGCCGGTGCAAGCGCTGACGCTGCTGAATGATCCGACATTCGTGGAAGCAGCCCGTGTTTTCGCGGCACGGATCGTGCGTGAAGGTGGACATTCTTCGGCGGAAAAAATCGCCTGGGCGTATCTCCTGGCCGTCTCCCGTGTTCCGGACGGGCCCATCGCCGCGGAGCTAACGCAGGTGTACGAACAACAACGGCTCCATTACCAGGCGCATCCTGAAGCGGCCCGCCAATTGATTGCGGTGGGCCACGCGCCAGTGGATGAAGAATTAGAACCGGTCGAATTGGCGGCATGGACCAGCGTGGCCCGTGTGATCTTGAACTTGCACGAGACCATCACCCGCTACTGATTCGCAAGACTTTTTTCGGAATCACTGGCGGGCTGCCGAAGTTTCTTCAACGAGTTTTTTGCAGAACATTATTTCATCCACGGGAAGTTGGCCCCATGCACCATTTTGGCCCGAACTCCGAGGTTCAAATTGCTCGTCGCACCTTTCTGCGCCGTACGGGCATCGGCTCCATCGCCCTGGCTTCGCTGCTGGATCCGTCGCGAAACTCGGCCGCCAGTGCCGCGCGTGAAGACCGCTGGCAGGGCGTGATCTCTCCCACGCACTATGCGCCCCGCGTGAAGCGCGTGATTCATCTCTGTATGGCGGGTGGCCCGAGCCATCTGGAAACCTTCGATTACAAACCGGAGCTGGCCAAGCATGACGGCCAGCCGATGCCCGAATCTCTTACCGCCGGGCAGCCCATCGCCCAACTACAAGGGCAAGAACTCAAAGTGCTCGGTCCGCAACATGAATTTACGCGTCGCGGCGAAAGCGGGCTGTTGATGTCCTCCGTATTTCCCAAGATGGGCGAAGTGGCCGACGAATTGTGCGTGATCAACTCCATGTTCACCGAGCAGATCAATCACGATCCGGCCCACACTTTTTTCAACACGGGCACGGCCATCAGCGGCAGGCCCTCCATGGGATCCTGGGTGCTCTACGGATTGGGAGCAGAGACGCAGGACCTTCCCGGCTTCATCGTGCTGACCAGTGAAGGGGGCGGACAAAGCCAGCCCATCAGTTCCCGGCAGTGGCATTCCGGTTTTCTCCCCAGCCGGTTTCAGGGCGTGCAGATGTATTCCACGGGAAATCCCGTGCACTATGTGGGCAATCCGCCTGGCGTCGATCGCACCCAACAGCGACAGATCGTCTCCGCGATCGCCCACATTAACCAACTCCGTGATGAGGAACTGGACGATCCCGAGATCGCGGCCCGCGTATCCGGCTACGAGATGGCCTTTCGTATGCAGGCCTCCGTGCCGGAACTGACCGACATGTCGGGCGAACCTCAGCATATCGTGGAGATGTACGGTTGCACGCCGGGGGACGGTTCCTTCGCCAGCAACTGCCTCCTAGCCCGCCGCCTTGCCGAACGGGGCGTACGCTTCATCCAACTCTACCATCGCGGCTGGGACCACCATGGCGGCGTCAAACAAGGGGTCGCGACGACCGCCCAACTCGTCGATCAGGGAACCACCGCCCTGCTCACCGACCTGCGGCAGCGCGGCATGCTTCAGGACACGCTCGTCATCTGGGGGGGCGAATTCGGCCGCACCCCGATGGCCCAAGGCAACGGCCGCGACCACCACATCAAGGGGTTTTCCATGTGGCTTGCCGGTGGCGGCGTAAGGGGCGGAACCGTGTATGGCGCGACCGACGATTTCGGCTACAACGCCGTCGAAAACCGCCTTCATGTTCGGGATTTCCACGCCACGATGCTGCACATGCTCGGCATCGACCACACACGGTTCACCTACAAGTTCCAGGGACTCGACTTCCGCTTGACCGGAGTGGAAGAGGCCCATGTAGTCCAGGATCTCCTAGCCTGACAGCAATCGTCGAGGTTGGATCCTGGAACGCGGCCATCGTGCGACGGTCCACTCCAGAGGTACGTTAGTTTCGCGAAGCAGAGCGCCGCGAAGTCCTCAACAGGAGAAGTAGGCCGCCCATCGACAACAAGAACAGGTTGCCCGGTTCCGGGACCGCCGCCGCGCCATTCGCCTCATTGAAGGCGGCTTGGAACAGCAGGAAATCGTGCAGGTCGACGAGACGGTTGAAATCCAGGTCACCTTGCTCGCGTGATTGCACCCGCGTGTTGAAGTTGGCTCGCAGAATGTCGTAATCGGCCAGGTCGACGACGCCATCGTCATTGATGTCACCCGGCATGCCGATCGGGTCCACCGGCCCCACGAGCGAAGCCGTGGGAAATACTGAAGCATCTCGCCAAAGGTTGCCGTTCGACGTCGCCCACATCAGTTGTACGTCGCGACCGCCCCGGTCATCATCGTCGTTGTAAGCCAGGCCGAACCCAAAACCGCCGCGAGCGATGATTTCGTTTGGCGTATCCTCCAGCGAGGTCCAGGGAAAAGCCCCTTCGAATGTCCATCCGGACCCGTCCTCGGCGATGGTCGTGGTGCTGGTATCCGACCCTTGGGGAAAACGCGTGGCATCATCGGCTCCCGCGTACGAATTCGTACCATGCGTGAGGGCCGAGGTTGTTTCGTCGGCGTTGCGAAGTTCGGCGGCGGCGACCGGATCGAAGCCGGCAATTGCCGTCAACTGGTAAGCGGGGACATCTTCATTGTTTGGGCGATAGTCCTCCGCATTGGTGTCCTGGGCGTCGATATAAAGTTCAATGCTGTCATCCTGCCAATCTCGGCTGTCATCATTGATGATCACGTCATCGACCACTTCGATCAGCACGTACAGATTGTCATCGTCCCACAAGGCGCGCCACGAGATATCCAAATCTTGTGGGCCGTCCGAGGATCCACCGCCGGCAACCAGAAATTCATCCGTCCCGTGAACCGTGGCGTTGCCCCAAGCGCCGTCAATCATGCCATCAATGAAGGGTGTCGCGGAGGCCCTCTGGATTTCCGCGTTCTGTCCTCTGGCGAAGGTGCATGGCAAAAGGGAAACGGCGAGAATGACCATAGCGAAGGACACGATCCGCATCGTTGAAACTCCCGGATTGGAATTAGATGCCTGCGTGAAATTTACGGGATTTTAATGTAGTATCAATTTACAGGAAATGCAAAAAATTTATTTAAGCATCTTTGCACGGAGACGGCGGATTCCATCTCAACAAGATAATGCGGCATCGAACCAATACTTCAGGCCAACCACCAAACCGCCGACCGGCAGCCGCCCAGTATTCCGCGATGGGCAAACGGTACATGAGAGGCATCGCGGTTTCCGCCGTCGCGATGCTGCTCATCGTTTCTGCCGTGGCGGCATGGTGGCTCCGGGGAGATCAAGACGAGCCGCAAGTAGACGCGAACGGATCGCGTGCCGGTCTTTCGGTTTCAGGCGATACGGCAAAGCAATTGTCGTCTTCCAGTCCTACTCCCGTGGCCATCACACTCCCGCCACGTGAGGCCAGCACTTTTTCCGACGCGTGGGCGGTTGCCGAACTCGCCGCCAAGCAGGACGCGCGAAAGGACGATTGGCACACGGAAGTGCTTAGCGACTTGGCCATGAAGCGACTGTCCCTTCTGGAAGTCGCGATCCTAAACAGCGATAAGAGCCGTACGATCGACTTGCTGGTGCATGACGAGTTCGCCTGCCCACCGCTGCGTCCAGACAATTTAGTCGAGGTCTACCGCGACGCGAACTTTGTGGTGAGGCGGCTTCCTTCCAACGCCCCGCCACGGGATCTCCACACCGGAGCGGAAGGGTTGCGTGTGACGCTGGAACCGCTTCGGGCGGCTCTCGGTACCTCGCCGGAAAGGAACGCAAAATTCAAACTCTTCCGCGTGAAAAAAGACCCCAAACACTTCACGACTTGGGTTCAATACGAAGCCAGCAGCCAGGGCCAACTCTTTGCCGCCCAACAACGGGCAGTATGGACCTGTCGCTGGACGTATCCGTCGGACGTACCTCCCCGGCTGCTCAGGATTGACCTCGAAAGTTACGAGGAGGCCGAATCGAGACTGCCGGGGGGCACGCTGTTCGCGGATTGCACGGAATCGGCTCTCGGCGACGACCCGAGCTACCGACAGCAGGTGGTGCCGGGCATCAACCATTGGTTGGCGCGGGTGCCGCGGGAATTCATGTCTCAGTTCGGGCACAACGGTATCGCCGTGGGCGATGTAAACGATGACGGGCTGGACGACATCTATGTCTGCGATTCGGGCGGGTTGCCCAATCGATTGTACGTG
>JANQPP010000028.1 GCA_028289405.1 Pirellulales bacterium | reverse complement strand
TGTGCTGTTGCGAGCCCTCAACGCAAATCTGCCGCGAGATGTGGCCGTGACCGGCATTGCCGAAGCGGTACCTGATTTTCACGCGGTTCGCGACGCGCTGGCCAAACGATATTCCTACGTCATCTACAATGGACGGCTCCGGGATGTGTTCGGTGCCCGCTATCACTGGCATGTCCGCAGACGCCTCGACGTGGACGCGATGCGGATCGCGGCCCAAGCCTTGCTGGGAACGCATGATTTCCGCGCCTTGGCCAATCAGGGCGTGCCGCGGAGGCACTCGGTACGCACCATCTTTCGAGCGGACGTGGCCGTGGAGAGGGCAGGGCAGGGGGGGCGCCGCATCATCTTCGATATTGACGGAGATGGTTTTCTTTACAATATGGTGAGGACCATCGTCGGTACGCTGGCTCGGATTGGCACGGGCGACTTCGCTCCGTCCGACTTGCCCGTGATACTCGCCTCTCGCGAACGCGCGGACGCCGGACCAACGGCCCCACCCCAAGGGCTTTTCTTGAGACAGATACATTTTGATTCGTCCGCGTTCCGGGATTTCGTCACTTATGCCGCTGATGAGAAATTTGCCCCATGCGGATTGCCCACGTCATTACCCGGCTGATTCTGGGCGGCGCCCAGGAAAACACGTTATTGACGTGTGAAGATTTAATTCACCGGCACGGCGATGATGTGCTTTTGATCACGGGCCCCGCGTTAGGGCCGGAAGGCAGTCTGATCGAGCGGGCCAGGGCAGGGGGGGTCCCGCTCTGCCTGATTGGTTCGCTACGCCGGTCCATCCACCCTTGGCGGGACGCGCGATGCTACCACGAACTAAAACGGGCCATCCAGCGATTCCGACCGGAAGTCGTGCATACGCACAGCGCCAAGGGCGGTTGGCTCGGGCGGCGCGCCGCCTGGACGCTTGGCGTTCCCGCCGTGGCCCATACGGTGCACGGTGCTCCGTTTCATCCTTTTCAGCCGTGGTATGCCCGCAAGTTCTTCCAAGCATGTGAACGCCATGCCGCCCGTCGCTGCCATGTACTGATCAGCGTGGCCGAGGCCATGACCGATCTCATGGTGAACGCTGCCGTCGCGCCGAGGGACCGTTTTCAGACCATCTATAGCGGCATGGAGGTCGAGCCTTTCCTCCATGCCGATCAACATCGCCAGGCTATGCGTGAACGGCTCGGTTTTACATCCGAACAGGTCGTCATCGGAAAGGTGGCACGTTTTTTTCGGCTCAAGGGGCACGACGATCTGATTTCCGCCGCGCGCCGCGTTCTGGACCGGGTGCCTCAAGCACGATTCTTGCTGGTCGGAGACGGAATCCTGCGCTCCGCCTGCGAACGACGGATCGAACAGGAAGGTCTCGCCCCTTTTTTTCGATTCACGGGCCTCGTGCCGCCGGATGAAGTCCCTGCTTACCTGGGGGCGATGGACATCGTGGTCCATACGAGCCTGCGAGAAGGGCTCGCCCGGGTTTTACCTCAGGCATTGCTGGCGCGTAAACCGGTTGTGAGTTACGACATTGATGGTGCCCGCGAAGTCGTCATCTCCGGTGAAACGGGCTACCTGATACCACCCCGCGACGTTCCAGGGTTGGCGAACGCGCTGATTCATCTGACCAGTCAGCCGAAAATGCGGGAAGCCTATGGCTCGCGGGGACAACAGCTCTGTTTGCCGCGATTTCGGCATGAGTCCATGACTGAGCAGATTCGAGAGGTGTACGTTCGCTTGCTCTCGATGACCGACAAATGAGCAGCGTTTGCCGAGCTTGTAACGCGGAACTAGACTGAAGGTTTGGATGCTTCATTCCGTGCGGTGGGCAATGCAGAGGTTTCTCGCCTAGCGGCACGACATGCTATTCGACTCCGCTCATTTCTTCCGAGGTAACTCATTTCGTGGCCATCGGATCGGAATATATCGGCTCCTACCGCCTTCTGGGTATGCTGCGGCAAGGTTCCACGTGTCAGGTTTGGGAGGTTTTGGATTCCCAGGGAAAACGCGTGGCACTCAAAGCATTGATGGAAGAATTCGCCAAATCGAGTTCGCACGTCAAGGCTTTGAAAGCGGAATACGAGATTGGATCAAGCCTCGATCACCCGCGCGTCGTGCGTTCCTTCGATTTTGGCAAGACGCGGCAGATCGCCTATATGACGATGGAGTTATTCCGCGCGCCGAATCTGAAGCAATTTTTGCAGGCGGTCTCTTTGAATCCGGGCGCGGATCCCGTGGACCATCTGTTTCCCGGCATCGTGGACCAAGCCTCCGAAGGTTTAGCTTACTTGCATTCCCAAGGCTGGATCCACCGTGATGTGAAGCCCCATAATTTTCTGGTCAGCGATGAGGGGGAGACAAAGCTCATCGATTTTTCGCTCACGGAGCGCGCCAAATCGGGCTTAGGAAAACTATTCTCGGGCCGCTCCAAGATTCAGGGCACGAGAAGTTATATGTCGCCCGAGCAGATTCGTGGCAAACCACTGGATCCCCGAGCGGACATCTACAGTTTCGGCTGCACGATCCACGAATTGTTCAGCGGAAAGCCGCCCTACACGGGGATCACTGCAGACGACCTGCTTTCCCGTCACTTGAAGGCGGCGCCTCCCTCCTTGGAAGCCAGCAACAAGAACATCACTTCGGAATTCGCGGAGCTCGTTCGCCGCTGCCTGGCCAAGACACCGGAAGGCCGGCCAGCGTCCATGGATGATTTTCTGAAGGAGTATCGCAAGTTGCGCGTCTATCGTGTGCAGCCGAAGGTTCCGGAAAAGAAAAAAGCTTAAAACCCAAGGCTGAGCAACCCGGGCTTCATTTCCGGTGGCAGCAAACTGAACGGCAAGCGGCCTGTATCGACGGGCGCGTGGATGCTAAGCTGTCAGCGAAGAACTTCCACTCACTCTTCAGCGCTTGGTGGAATCTCCGCCGCACCGCAACGACCTATTAAAGGGGCTCTACGTGACATCTTCCCAACAGCGTTTGCCTCTAGAGCGAACCATTTATGAGCTGGAAGACCAGCTAGCGGAACTAGAACGTTCGGCGGACCAGTCCCCGAAAACGCTTGACGAGATCCGTCGATTGCGTCGAGAACTCGTCGAGGAAAAAAAACGAGTCTATTCGCGTCTCGAACCATGGGAAACCGTCCAAGTTGCCCGGCATGTCGATCGGCCGATGACGAGTGATTACCTCGAACTGCTCTTTGATGAGTTCATGGAGTTGCAAGGCGACAAGGCATTCGGAGACGATCCGGCCATCCGGACCGGCTTTGCCAAGTTGGCGGAATTCAAAGTGCTCGTCATTGGCCATCAAAAAGGCAAAACGCTGAAGGAGCGCAACGCTTGCCATTTTGGCTGCGCGCATCCCGAAGGTTACCGCAAAGCGATGCGCAAAGCCCGGCTGGCCGCCAAGTATCGGCTTCCCGTCATCTGCCTGATTGATACGCCCGGGGCATACCCTGGCGTGGGTGCCGAAGAACGTGGGCAGTCCCAGGTGATCGCCGAAAGCATGTTCGAGATGTCTCGGCTGCCCACTCCGATAGTCTGCGTGGTCATTGGTGAGGGTGGCTCCGGAGGCGCGCTGGGGCTGGGCGTGGGTGACCGCATCGCCATGCTGGAGCACTCCTACTATTCGGTGATCAGCCCCGAAGGTTGCGCGGGAATTTTGTGGAAGAGCCACACCTACGCTGAGCAAGCAGCCCGAGCCCTGAGATTGACTTCGCGGGACCTACAGCAATTCGGCGTCATTGACGACATCCTCGACGAGCCCCTGGGAGGTGCTCACCGCGATCACCGGCAGATGGCTTCCAAGCTGCAAATGTATCTGTTGAAGTGCCTGCGGGAACTGGATCCCATGCCGATCGAGGAACTGCTCCAGGCACGCTATGAGAAATTCCGACTGATGGGCAGATTCCTAGAAAACACCGGCGATGCGGTGCTGGAAACCACGCCATGATCCCCTTGAAATCGATGTTCTCCGCCAGCCTGAATGCCTCTTAAAAACGTCCGATAATGTATGTTATGTTCGTTTCCGGCGGCGGCGTGTTTCGCTGTTTGGCTCGAGAAAAATAGGTGTTTCCACGGTTTGGCTGCCGTGGGCGTCTGGCAGTCCCCGCCCGCCTGCGGAGCCGCCATAAGCTCATCGCTGAGTGGTGGCCGACGAACGCGGCGGCAGCCAGGACTGAGCCTCATCTAGCAGTCGCTGGGCCCGATCAAACGGTTCACTGGGAAGCTGAATGGTGGGCTCCAAGCCAAGCTCCAACTGCCCCCCTTCTTGTGTGGGGGATAGCTTCAAGCCAAACGGCAATTCCCGTTGCTCTTCGCCAAGGAACCTCCCGCCAGTGCCGCCCCGAGGACTCCGGGGGGGAGTATCCAACTCTTCCCTCAGATGATGCAGATACGGATGCAATATCTCGTGCAACTCCGGCGGCATGACGCCGTGGGCTTTGTCCAACAGCGCGGCGATGTAAAAGCCGGACCGAGATTCCAACACTTTCTGCCGAGAGACTTCAGAAAGCGTGACGGCAAAAAAGGTCAGCGCGACACAAAGCACCACTCCTTTTGCCGCGCCGAAAAGAGCTCCAAGTTGCCGATCGAATTCCTTGAGCCGGACACGTTCGATAAAATCTCGAACCATGCGAAACGCCAGCCAGATCACCAGCGACGTCGCCAAATAGATCAACAACATGGCGAGAAACCGATTCCATGGTTCGTCCCAGCCGAAGTAATTGGCGAAGTCGCCACTGAAGCGCAGGGCGACAAAGTAGCTCACAATGAGCGAGCTCAACGCGGCGATCTGCCATGCCATGCCTTTCCAAGCCCCGAAAATCGTGGCGCCCAGCAAGATCAACACCATGATAATGTCGTAAAAATGCATCGTGGTCAGTTCCTCACAGGAGGCCAAATACGTTCACCGGGCCGCTCGGTGGTCACAAGGAGACGGCCATCGGAAATCGACTTTCATCAACGCAATTGCGTGCGCCACGCATCCGGGGACCGCGCATCGCCCGACGGCGGACCTTCCGGTGTGTCTTTGCGTGACACCCGAACTCGCGGTTCTTCAGCCGGCACACTGGATAACGGCAAAAATGGACGGCTACCAGGCTCGTTGGGTATCTCTACATTCGTTTCATTTCGAAGTGGGGACCGCCGGCGAAGCCAACCATCGAAACGTTCGGTCGCCACCCGATCTAGCCGGTCAAAATGCCGTTGCCATTGTTCGCGCAGCATGGGATCGTTGGAAAGCAATAACGCCAACAAAACTAGCTTGGCGTAAACTGATATGTTTCCACTAAGGCTTCGTCCCCAAACTTTCGTTGCCGTCCCGAAAGACTTTTTCAAGCGCGGAACCCCATACCGCCAGGAGATGCTGGCCACTTCATCCAAGATGAGGTGCGAGCAATACCCCAGAACGGCACCGCCGGCCTTCACAAGCCGCGCGGTAAGATCGTTAGCGCTACACAACAGCAACACGAGCTGGCCCACGATGACTGCGGCAGGCAGGCTGTGAAACATGCCTCGATGCACCGTGTAGCCGCGAAGAAAACGATGCAACCCAAATCGTAAAGATAGATAAATACCCGATCCGGCCAGGATTATGGTTTCATGAGACCAGCCCATGTACTCAAAGCGGTCAATGAGCAACATGGGTACGATGGCGGCAACAAAGGCGGTGCTTTCACGCAGAGGGATGCCGGTATCGCTGTCCAAATCGGGCATCATGCCGGCCAAGCTGCACAAACCGCCGGCCAGAACGCTAGTCGAAAACGGAACTCCAGCGACGGAACATCCGCTGGCGTAACCGATCCCGAGGAGTGAACTGGTCGCGATGTGCGTACGAAAGCCGGCCATGGCGTGTCGTGTCTACGAGGCATCCCTGCCAAACGAAATTCGAAGCTGGCGGTCACTGTCAACGGATTCGACGCTCGTGCGAATCGTTGCACGCGCGAGAAGGCCATTACCACTGCCACCGGAAGGGACTTTACCGCATCCCGTCCCACAGAGCCAAGATCAACTACGGGACGGGAGAAGGGGAACGTTCATTGCGTTTTCGATCACCGCCCTGCCCTATCCTCCCCTGCCCCCCAGGTGCTCCATGCCGAGGCTTCAAAAAAGGCGGTGGCTATCCAAAAGCAGCGTGACTGGGCCGTCATTCACCAATGCTACTTCCATATGCTGCCGAAATTGTCCGGTCTCAACGTGAACGTCCTGCTCGCGAAGCAATTCCACGAATCGCATATAAAGCTCTTCCGCCAATTCCGGCGGCGCGGCGGCAACGAAACTGGGGCGCCTTCCTTTGCGGCAATCTCCCAGCAGCGTGAATTGGCTCACGACAAGCGCTGAGGCGCCGGCTTCCGCCAACGCCCGGTTCATTTTCCCGTCATTATCTTCGAAGACGCGCAGCCCGACGACTTTCTCCGCCAGGAACTGGGCATCACGGGCCGTGTCGTCCGCGGCCACTCCGAGCAGCACGACCAGCCCATGCGAGATGGCGCCGTGGACTTCGCCACCAATTGTCACGCTCGCTTGGGACACGCGTTGAATGCAGGCACGCACGTTGGCCAGAGTATCGGAAGTGGAAACAAGTAAACTACGAAAGAACACCAAGCACTGTGTTGCGCCGTGCGAGTAGTGCTAATTCACCGACAGCAATTCGATTTCAAAGACAAGCACGGAATTGGGAGGAATGTCTGGCGGCGCGCCATCTTCTCCATAAGCCAACTCCGGAGGAACGTACAGTTGCCACTTCGCGCCTTCCTTCATGAGCTGTAGTGCCTCGACCCAGCCCTTGATGACCTCTCCAACCGGGAATGTCGCGGGCTGATTCTGCGCGTAAGAACTGTCGAATTCCCTGCCATCAAGCAAGACGCCTCGGTAGTGCGTGGTCACGCTGTCCTTGAGCGTCGGCGATTTGCCTGTTCCCGCCTTAACGACCCGGTATTGCAGACCGCTGGGCAAGGTTTGGACACCTTGCTTTTGCTTATTTTGAGCTAAAAACTCTTGGCCTTTTTTCAGATTTTGAGCCGCCATGGCTTCGAATCGTGCTTGCTGCTGCCGGGCGAAGGCGGTCAAGGCGGCTTGTATCTCCTGATCATTCAACAGCGGAGGCTGTCCCGTGAAGGCATGCTGTATACCCAGCAGCAGGGATCGCACATCCAAGGCCCCGAATCGCCGCTTCAGATCGGAACCGACCTTGATGCCCACACTATAGCCGGCACGTTGTGCCTCGCCTTGAAGCTGCCCCCCTGCCCCGCCCTGCCCCGTCCGACCACCAGCCGGGTTTTGCTGCGGCAGCGATTCCTGAGCAAACAAGGGTTGCGCCGTAAAGGCGAGTATCAAACAACACCCGCAAACCATGCCGGCAAGTTGCCGCCAAATGCGTGAAACGCGAAACGATGTCCAGTTCATTTCCTCTTTTCTCCTGATTGGTCGGTCCGCAGTTTCAGCCCCAGAATTCTGGAACCTTCATGCGGAATGTAAGCTGAATGAAGGTGGGCGTCCGATTTGTTGCGGTCGCAGGTGATTCGCGGAAAACCGGTTTCCGTGAATCATGATCCAAGCGGTTCTTTTTGTTGAGCCGCGACAAGCTGCTCCTCCGTATCCAGCCCACGCGCTTCACGAATTTCCTTAACCTGCGCGAGTACGCGGGCAATGACTTCTTGTTGCTGGGCGATCCTTTCGTGTAGCTGAAAAAAAGCCCAGGCCAACCCCAAGATGCCAAGCAAAGCAAACACCAGATGGGGAGTTACCCAAGCGCCCGTGTTTTCTCGGCCCGTACCTGGATCCGCGGCCGCTCCCAACGCCACAATGCCCACGCTCCACGCCATCCCGGCCAGTGACCAGGGGAAGGCGCGGCGTTTGACGGCGGCGCTCGACTCGACAACTTCCGCTGGCAGATGATACGTTTCGGCGACCTCCTTGCACCACCGGCTCGTACCAATAAAGTAAGTGACAACGATGCTACATACCAAGACCACGGTCAACGCGGCGAGGATGCCGACCATGCGATGAATTCGGGTCCAGTATTCCGTGGACTCCCATTGCTCGGAACTGAGTGTACCGGAATCTTCGCTCGGCTCTGAAACCGAGGGTTTTATCTGACCTCTCGTCGCGAGAGAGGCAATTTGGCTTTCACGCTTCGCCTTGAAGACCGCTTGGACGTCTCCCAAAAATAGGCCGAGCAACATTGCCGTGGAGATGAGCAGCAGCGTCGTCCCGGCCAGTGGAGGGAAAATTCGCGTCATGTATTCAACGGCTTTGGAATCAAAAACTTGGCGAAATGATCGTTACTCATGGCATTTTTCCCCGAATCCATCGAAACAAATCTTAGCCGCGAGTTCTCGTTCCGGCTAGGCAACGCGTTGCCGCGCACATGAGCAGACCCCGTATCGCAATCACGATGGGAGATCCAGCCGGGATTGGTCCGGAGGTCATCGCCTCGGCCTGGTCCCGGGAATTGTTGGATATTTGCTACCCCGTCGTGGTCGGGAATCCGGAAGTGATGCGGCGCGCGGCAGGCATCGTCGGTCGGCAGATCGATATCAGGCTTGTGACGGGTGTTAGCGATATAGCGGCCACCGAGGCCATTCTCCCCTGCTGCAAGGCTGCGGACGACAATGCGATGGACGCGCCGATCGGTCGCATGGATGCCCGCGCGGGGCAAGCGGCATACGATTGCCTCATACAGGCGACCGAGATGGCGCTGGAGGGCACGGTGGATGCCGTGGTGACGGCTCCCTTGAGCAAAGCCGCTCTATGGCGGGCAGGTCATCATTATCCTGGGCACACTGAACTCTTGGCCGAACTATGTGGTGTGCCCGAAGTCGCCATGATGCTGTATCTTGCTCCGGGGCCTCCGCTCGAAGGACAACATGGTTTAGGTGTCGTGCATGTGACCCTGCATCAAGGTCTGCGAGGCGCGCTCGAACATCTCTCCACGGACGCGGTGCTCGCCAAGACCCGGCTGATCTCCGACTTTCTGCGGCGGCTGCAAATCAAGCAGCCACGGATCGGCGTGGCGGCACTGAATCCGCACGCAGGCGAGGATTCTTTGTTCGGAGACGAAGAGGTCCGAGTGATTCGTCCAGCCGTGATCCAAGCAAATGAAGAAGAAATTCAAGCGACGGGTCCCTTGCCCGCCGATACGCTGATGGTGCGTGCACGAGATGGAGAGTTCGAGGGCGTCGTCGCCATGTACCATGATCAAGGGCACATTGCATTGAAGCTGCTCGGCATGCGACGCGCGGTAAACATCACGCTGGGCCTGCCTATCATTCGCACCAGCGTGGCTCACGGCACCGCGTTTGATATCGCGGGCCAAGGCCAGGCGGATCCGCGAAGTCTGCTCGAAGCCGCGCGTGTGGCTCGTCGTTTGTGGGAGGCCGCGAGGTTGCACGCTTCGGATGCCAGAAAGCGTGAGTGAACGGTGAAATTGCAATCAACCCGGCTAACATCAAGACCAAAAAACTTTCCACGATTTGGGCACGACAATGAATGACGCACTTGGTTCTCTCCCCCCCCTGCCCTCACCCGCTTCCGACACATGCATCATGTATCTGATTCGGCATGGCGCGACTTCATTCAATTTGGGAGATCCGCCAAGGCTGCAAGGCCGCAAGGTTGATCTTCCGCTCAGCGAGCAAGGGGAGCGGGACGCGGCATCGCTCGCACGGTTTCTTGCCTCCATCTCGATCAATCAAATTTTTTCCAGTCCGCTCCAACGGGCGATGCAAACCGCCGAGATCGTCGCCCGGGATCGAGAGTTGTCCGTGGTCCCCATAGAGGCACTATTGGAAGTCGACGTGGGAGAATGGGAAGGGAAAGATTGGGGAACGATCCAGCGGGAAAACCCGGCGGCGTATAAAGAATTCATGCAGGATCCGGCCTCGAATTCCTACGCTGGTGGCGAAAGCCTGATCGACGTCCACCGTCGCGCGGCGCCAGCCCTCCGCGAATTGCTCACCAGCCACCTCGGTCGCCGCGTGGCCGTAGTGGCCCACAATGTTGTGAACCGAGTCTTCATGTGCGAATGCCTCGGTTTCGCGCTGTCCGAAGCTCGGCGTATCCACCAAGACAATTGCGGAGTGAACATCGTGCGGTTTCGTGAGGGAAAGTCCAAAGCCATCACCGTTAACGCGACGTTTCATCTCGGCAAGTATTGATCGACGATGCAGGGAACGAGCCATTCCACGCCCGCGATGATTGTCATCCCTCGAAACGGGCTGTTCGGCGCACGATCGGTTTCTACGAAGTACATCTAGCCACGATGTGCTTCTCGTGCTTCCAAAATCCAGCAAAGTCAGGTGTGCCTGATCATTTCGGCGAGGGCAGTTCCGAGAGATAGCGGCTGGTAATCTCCCGAAACTCATACGCGGGCTGGTATTCGAATTCATTCGCGGAAATGGCTACGTCTAATTGAATGTCCGCCAATTCCAAACTCAGCAATGGCATTCGCGGCTCGGAAGCGTTGTCTTGAGGTGAATCACCGAAGTATTGAATGCGGTAAGGAAACAGATCTTGGCGGTCTACATGGACGACAAGCTCTTCCGGAAGATCAAACGCATGTTCCGAGTTGAACCATGATGGCGGCGGATCCTCTCCAGAATGGTGGGCCAAAACGGCGTTCGACTCCCCTGCCCTGCCCCGGACTACCAATGTGGACCAATCGCCTAATGTGCCGTCGGCAACCTCTTCAAAAACGTAGGCATGCTCTAGACGGGTGAGCAACTCCATCAGCCCGCCCATCCAATTCCATGGCTGTCTCGACAGCTCATTTGCTTGGCTCACAGTTCGATTCCGCCATTCACGCTGTAGCCGCCGACGATCGACCCGTTGAATTACGGGGTTTTCGGCATCCCCCAGGAGTCGATGGGTCCAAAGAAAATCACCATCCATGACTTGGAGAAAGCTCGTCCTCAACCCGTCCACGTGCAGGGTCAATTCCAAGCGAAGCTTTCTGACGTCCCCTTCATTAGCGTGTAGATACCGGCCAAAGCCGGTGATGTTCTGGCCTTGCACGACGCCATGGAATCGCAGATTCGCTGCGACCGAATCGTGCTCAGCCAAACCAACGATGACCTTTCGCATCAAGTCCTGAGGCGAGGGAGAATTTTCCGCGGCGGGAACCACCAAGACCGCCGCGAATCCTGCCAAAAGCACGCATCCCGCCATACGCACTGGAAACTGCGCAAAAAAACGCCGCTGCCGGCGCCGTGAGAAGATGTGCATATTGCTGCTCTCGACACGGTCTTGCGGGTTTTTCCAAAGATTCATGTTCTAACTATCCGACCAATTAATCAGCAAATGCAATATCCGTGATGGGCGGGGACATTCCTACCCAGATCGGCCCGTTGATCCTGGAGTGGTGACGGCATATTCCTTATGCCGCCATTCCACGTTTGACGGGCCGGATTGTAGGGAGTCGAAAGATGGCCGTCCACGCCATCATGCCGCGGATCCGTGCATCCAGAAACGTCGGACAAGTTCTGGTGAAATCCTGACCCTTCCGTGTGGCGGGAGCCGGTTTCCAAGGATGGCCAGTGTTCGCGAAACATTGCTTGGGGGGAAGAGATGAGACGTCAACTTATGTGTTGGAGCATGTTCGGGATGACCTGGGCTGTCTTAGTGGGATGCACCGGAATCCCGAGGCACAATTTGCCTCCGGCTGAGCGGCTAATGCATCCCGGACCGGGCGTGGATGGGCCAGGCCCGGGGGTGATGATTCCCCCTGGCCCCATGGCGGTGGGCAGTGGGACATCCCAAGTCTACTTCCAAGGGCCCGAAGGCATGGAAGTCGCCTGGGACGAAGTGATGACCGGGTCCTTTGACTCCAGCGTCATCGCGCCGGGCCGTTCGAACTTCGCGCGGGGCCGACTATTTCGCATGAGGCTGACCAATGTCCCCGGCTACGAGGGGGAAGAGCTGTTTCCTACGTTGGAAGTCGCTCCAGCGACGCCACGGAGCGAAGCTTTCTTGGCCCACAACTCGATTCCCGTCTTCTTCACGGAAGAGGATTTCGAACAAGTCCGATCGGGTAATTTCGTGACGAAGGTGATCTATCTCCCGGATCCCGAATTTCAAGAGTTAGCCCTGGCTGGCGTGGAAACGCTGGTCAGCACGCGACTCGACCCTGGCGTCGATCCCGTGGTTGAAGCGGACCGCCGTGGAGCCATTTTGGGAATCGTGCGTCTTGGAAACAAAGATTTGATGATTGCGGGCGGGGATCTCGAGACGGGAATCATGCAAGCCGGTTTCACGGGCAGCTTTGCCGGTGAAGGGTGTTTCGACGGCTCCGGCATGGGCGGTGCGTACATGGCGGGAATGGGGTCCGGACAGTACGGCATGCCGATCACTGGCACGCCGATTGGCTTGCCCGGTCCACCCCACGTTCCATTGGGGGGGCCCGCCGGATTGCAAAAACATGTCATGAAGAACCACACGCTTAGGATGATTCCGAAGCCGACTCGTAAGCAGACGGTGCATATGCGCCAGGTGCCGGGTCAGAGCTATCCGAGGCCACCTAAGCGGACATTCATCACGGAGCTGACAGCGCCGGCCCGACGCATGGCCAATTACTGCAACGATATGTTTCTCCGGTAGTCACCATATGAGATGTGTGCGGTAGCTGCTTGGCTACTTGACTGGCCGAGCAGCTCGTAAGAGGAGTGCCATAAGGCATCGCATTTCTACAGAATCTCAAGGTTATCTTGTTCATGTCCACGGTATTCAGTACTCGCGATCGGTCTCGTCATGCCAAGTTTTGGCGGTACCGCGTTGCCAGTATTTTGGTGGTCATGCTGGTGGGCCAGTTCCATTTGTCGGAAGTGGCCGCACAACGAAACAGTGTGCATTACCAGCATACGATTACCAGCCCACCGGGAGCGATTGGCCGCTGGCAACTGTTGCGAGGCGTGCCGGGACATGGCGTCTTCCAGCCAGTGGAGATCAGAGCTCCGCAAGGGGCTTTGATCTCCCTGGCCTTGGACGACGCATTTGATGAACCGCTTCACGGGCCGCGCCGGGTTGGTTTGCACGTGGCTCCGGTTTATCGGATCAAAGTCAGCCAAGTTCCATTTTTGGAAGACATGGAGTTCTTCCCCACGATTGAGTTGATTGACCGGTTGTATCCACCGCCGGAAGTTCGCGATCAATTCCCGATCATCTTGGAATTCACCGCCGAGGATCTGGAACTCGCGGCCCAAGGAAAATACGTCACGCGTGTCGTGTACGTGGAAGATTCCCCGGGACCTGCCGCTGAGGATTTGCAGCCTTGGATCGACGTGGAACCGGGCGAAGACGCTTTAAAAACCGCTGATGCCTACGGTCGTCCCGTGGCGATTCTCCGACTGGGAGGAAGGTATCCCGGCGCGGAAGGTCCGGACGCGGAATTCTTGTACCATTCCCCGCCGTTCGAAGAAATCTTTGTCGAATCCAAGGTGAAAGACGGTTCAAGAATCTCTAGAAATATCCGGGCACGTGCCAGCCGGCCATCGCGTGCGGCCCGATTGCCAAGGAATCTGCGATGAGCCACCGTGCGAGACGTCCAGCAGCATATTCCCTGGGATGGCCGACCAACCGCTGGCTGCTGATCGCAGTCGCGGCCGCGATCCTCAATGCTTGCCGGCACGCTCCTCCCATGGGACAGCAAGCCGCGCACGTACCACCCCTACCCCCGTACCTCATGGCGGGTGGTATGCCTGGCGAAGAACTGATCCTTATGGAAGAGCCGGGCGAATTGCCGTGGGCCCCACCAGGTATTCGCCGGCCATGGCCAGCGGATGAGTACGTTCGAGACGGTGGGGACCGCGACTTTGAAGTGGAACCTCGACCACAACGCCGACTTGCCGGCTTAGACACGGAGGATACGGTCGCCCAATTCGATACGCTAGACGGCGAAACACATGTGGAGCCCAGCAATCGCGTGCACATTTACGCACCGAGGTTCGCCTCCGTGCGGCAAATCACGTCCTTGATTCAAACGCAACATTCTGACCAGCCGATCGGCATGGAAGCGCCGGATGTGCCGACTCCGGCCAAGATTCGGCAGTTCGTGGCCACGAGCGAACAGGCCACCGTGCATGCCGATGAAAAAAGCACAAAACGCGTCATCACGTTCCAAGGTGAAACCAACGATGCCGGCATGTCGAGCGCGAAATCGCTAATGATGGCGGCCGAAAACCGCCCCATTCGCGAGTTGTTATTGGGGATCCCGCCGGAGACGGCAAGTCGTGTTGATCGTTGGGAAATCGAGCGGACCGTGGATGCCGCCATCACTTGGACTCATGAGAAGGCAGTTCAGGTCATCTTGAACCACCAGGCAGCGAACGAGATTACCGGGGACAAACGAGCCCAGGCCACATTTGTGGTCGAGTGGCTGCCTGCACGTCCTGCTCTGAAACTGCACAAGTCCGCTTCCACGAGCCATGCCCAGCCTGGAGATTTCGTGGACTTCTCGCTGCGGTTCGAAAATTTGGGGCGCCAATCAATTGGCAACGTCGTGATCGTGGATCACCTTTCTCCTCGCTTAAGATACGAACCCGGCAGCGCGGCTTCTTCCGTCGATGCGCAATTTGAAGCGGTGATGGGAGATGAAGGTTCCCTGATCTTGCGTTGGGAGCTCAGCGAACCATTGCTGCCGGGAGCGGGTGGCGAGATGCACTTCCGCTGCCAAGTACAGTAGCGTATTGTCTCGCGCATTCCGATGTGGAAAGCGTACCGCACGATTCCTTCGAGGCGCCCCCTGCCCTGCCCCGTTTGTACGGAGCCGTCCAAGAGACTTCGCGTCTCGATCTTCGCGGTCGCTCAACCATAGCCATTTGTCGATGTCCAGGGTATGGTATCGTCAGTTGTCACGTTCAGGGCTTCACCGATGCCCCGTAATTGTTGCGAGCCGTAGGGATACCACTGAACGCCGGAACGCCGAATGCCCATCATTGATGGCTGACTTGGCGCTTAGACGTTGTCAGGGATAAGTTCGCATGCCCCGCGAATACGATCTTGCTCGTGTACTGAATAGTCGCATCGTGGCGGTAATCCGTACACGGCAAAGCAATGTGTTAATCGATATCGCTGAGGCGCTCTTGGCCGGGGGCGTGGATGTCATGGAAGTGACCTTCACCGTTCCTCGCGCGCACCGCGTGATTGAACAGGTCGCCGACCGCCTGGGAGACCGTATTCTACTGGGAGCGGGCACGGTGCTCGATCCAGAAACCGCACGCACGGCTCTGCTCGCGGGAGCTCAGTTTATCGTGTCGCCCGCCGTGAATCACGATGTGATTCGGCTGTGCCATAAGTATGACAGTCTAGTTCTTCCAGGGGCGTTCACCCCCACGGAAGTCCTCTCCGCTTGGGAAGCGGGAGCCGATGTCGTTAAAGTCTTCCCTTCCGACACGGTTGGCCCGCCTTACCTGAAAGCATTGCGCGGACCACTACCGCAAATCCGCCTCATGCCCACGGGCGGTGTGAACCTACTCACCGCGGCGGATTTCTTGCGAGCAGGCGCCTGCGCGCTCGGCATCGGCGGAGCACTGGTGGAAAAAGAGGCCGTGGCAGCGGGAAACATGTCACGCATCGAATCCCTGGCCCAGCAGTATGTCGAAATCGTCCGGGAAACCCGTTCGGACAATTCGTGATCGAGTTTATCTCGACCTCCTCAGCATACGCCTTCTCCCCGCGACCATCGTTATCGATTCTGACAGGCCTTCTCAAGTCACCAGCAGGTGGCACCGATACGGGAAGAGGAGTCGTACGCCATTCCCGTATCGTGGCAGGCGGGCCGGACAGTCCGGTTTGTTACCGCAAACCGCGTCACCTCCCGCGGATACTTCATCGCGTAGATGATGCCAGACTAACTTGATCCGTTCGTACGAGAATGACTTGCGTCTTTGCGAGAGGCTACAAATCGCGCTGCGCAAGTGGAATTCGCGGGTTGGTGCCTGATTGGCATGGCAAATTCACATGAATCTTCCCACCCACCGGCTTATCCGCTGCTCCATATTGGCCCTGGTGCTGGGCCATCTCACGCCGGCGAAGGCGGGGGTAAACGGAAATCTTGAGCCACTTTACGCGCGACAGAATCGCTTTGCGATTCCATTTCGATTGAATGCGACAACGCATTGGTCCGGGGAACCGGTGGAGTTGCAACTCTATGTCTCGTCCGACGGTGGTGAAGCCTGGACGCTGGCGGGACGGGAAAAGCCGCATGTGGGCCGGTTCACATTCCGTGCCCCCAACGATGGTACGTATCAATTCTTGGTGAAAACATTGGACCAGCAGGGACGGGTCCGTTCCGCGTCAGCGTCGACGACGGATGAACCGGAATTGACCGTGGTCATTGACACCATTCCTCCGAAAGTTTCGCTCCGAGGCCAACGCAATGCCTCGGGCAACGTCGAAGTGGACTGGAGCATCGAAGAGGAGCACCTCTCGCGTGATCGCGTGTATTTCGAATATCGCGTGGGCTCGAATTCAACATGGTCGCCGTTTCGCGGCAATCTACCGCCGCCTGACGCGAGCCATCGCATGTCGGGGCAAACCGTGCTTCCCCCTGAGGCCGCTTTGTCGGCGGTGACTCTCCGTTTGCGCGTGGATGACAAGGCTGGAAATCCGGCAGAGCAATCCGTGCACGTGCCGCACAGCCAAGGAGAAGGGGAAGCGGAAGCGATGCCGACTCCGGACATCGTGAAAAACGCGGAGCCCGCAGTAAGAATCCCCCCCCCTGCCCTGCCCGTTGCGCAAGTGAATTCTCCACCGGCAGGCGCCTCGCGCTGGCAGCCACAGCCGCCATCAACGGATGCAAATCCGCGAGTAGAAAAACCAGTATTGGGCTCCCGCGCACCGAATCAAACGCTCGACACGGAAACTTCATTGCGATCCCCAGTGACTTCCCCTCCCTGGACGGAAGGTCGCCGCTCTTGGCCGGCGGACCGCTTGGCCGATCAGCCTTTATTTAGCAATTCTCGGAACCCGGCCTCGACAAGCGTAGCGCAGTCTGCCGAAGACATCCCCCCTCCCCTGCCCTCCCCTGGATTCCAAAGTGAGGAAATTCTTCCGGGAGAGATCGTGGGAGTCGATGTTTCGGAAAAACCGGTTGCCGTAAAGTCATCACAGGGGCTCTCTCAACAAGACTTCGATCCGCTTGAAGCCGTCGATGAACCTCTCTTGAGGACGGAAGTTCCCCTCGGCGAACCGTCTCCAGCTACTCACCCCTCTTCGCTCGACCAGATCTCGGACGTTGCACTCCCACCGCCCAGCCAAATGGTGAATGCCCTACAGTTTGATATGGACTACGACCTGCAGGGAGTCGGCAGCAAGGGACCGCGGCGCGTGGAATTGTGGGTCTCACCGGATCGTGGCCGTACATGGAATTTCCTCAACGAAGACGAGGATCTGCGCTCCCCCATTACTGTGCAACTGGAATCGGAAGGCGTGTATGGATTCGCTTTCGTGATTACGAGCGAATCCGGCGTGCGGGGTTTGGAGCCCCAACCAGGCGATCCCGGCGAATATCTGTTGGGCGTGGATATTACGCCGCCGCAAGCCCATCTGCTGGACACGGAAATGGAGGTCGCCCCAGAAGGGGCCACTCTCCACGTGCGATGGCTGGCGGAGGATCTGTACCTCGCCGAACGGCCTATCTCGCTTTTTTATCGCACGCCGGGCTCCGGAGCTTGGACTCCCATTGCTTCCCATTTGCCGAACACGGGCACATTTGCCTGGCGCTTGACCAATGACCTGCCCCCACGGGCCTATTTGGCCGTGGAAGTGCGTGACGCGGCGGGGAATGTGGGACGGTATGTGTCTCCTGGAATTCAACGTCTGGACTGCTGGCGGCCCAGCGCGCGAATCAAAGGGATCCGAGCCCGCAATTCGCAGCGTTGACGAACGCCGACCGATTTGTTGGACACCACCGACGCGTTTTTCTATTCGCGTTCCGACCCGCAAATAGGATAAAATGGCGGGCGACGAATCCAACCTTTTGACAGGCGGGAAATCGCCTACCCCAGTGCGCTACATCCCGCCGCTTCTTCATCGCGCGAATGACCGATGAACCTCTTTTCACAGAACCGCTGGATCGTGACGAATTGGATCACCGTTTGGGCCGTGGCGGTCTGCGGCGGGCCAGTTGGTCTGGGTGAAGAGATCCGCTTCAACGATCACATTCGGCCGATTCTCGCCGAACATTGTCTGGAGTGCCACGGCCACGATCCGGAACACCGCGAAGCCGATCTGCGGCTGGACATCGAGTCGTCCGCGAAAGCCCAGGCTATCGTCCCGGGCGAGCCGGATGAGAGTGAGTTGTTTCTGCGGATTACTTCCCAAGACTCAGATCTGCGGATGCCTCCCGATGGCAGCGAGCCGCTTAGAGCGGAGCAGATGGCGCTAATACGAGATTGGATCCTCGCGGGTGCCCCCTATGAATCGCATTGGGCCTATCAGCCAATTCAAGATGCGGAGCCTCCCACTGTCGACAGGCAAGGGCTTTCTGAAATCGATCGGTTCGTGGCCGCCAAATTGGAGAAGCGCGGACTATCATTCGCCCCACCCGTCAGCCGGCAGCAGCTTATCCGCCGGGCCACGTTCGACCTCATTGGTCTGCCGCCCACCTGGAAGGAAGTCCAGGATTTCGTGAACGACAGGTCGCCGCAAGCGTTCGCCAAGGTGGTTGACCGGTTGTTGGCCTCGCCCGCCTACGGCGAACGCTGGGGACGTCATTGGCTCGACTTGGCACGCTACGCCGACACGCATGGCGGAGCGGCCATCGGTTTCACGAAATTCCCCTTCTCGTACACCTACCGCGACTATGTGATTCAAGCATTCAATGCCGACCTTCCTTATGACCAATTCATTATCGAGCAGTTGGCCGCCGATCAAATCGGTCTGGAAGAAAACTCACCGAAACTCGCGGCGCTCGGCTTTCTCACCGTCGGCATGCAATATCGCAACCCGCACGACACGATTGACGATCAGATCGATGTCGTGACTCGCGGCCTGTTGGGGCTGACCGTGGCCTGTGCCCGTTGCCATGACCACAAGTATGACGCGATTCCTACCGAGGATTATTACTCCCTGTATGCGACCCTGGCCAGTAGCCGCGTTCCCAACCGATTGCCGGTGATGGGAAATCCCGAACCGACAGAACCGCTGCTCGACTACCAGCAAGAGTTGGCTCGTTTAAAAATCTCCCATGCCGATATGGCTCGGGAACAGAACGCGGTGATGCGTGGCCGGCTGCGAATGCAAGTCGGCATGTATCTGCGGGAAATCGCCAAGGGAGCGCCCAAGGCGGATCTGTCCGCCGCGTTTCTTTCCTTCCGGACCGATGATCCGCGTCCGCATGTGCTGGATCGCTGGCAAGACTACCTGGAGACGATGCCCGATACGGATCCCGTCTTCGGGCCTTGGATTCGGCTTTCACGGCTGGAATCCGCGAGGTTTGCCGAACAGTGCGCGAAGATCGTGGAGACGATGGCCGAAGAAAATGCTGAGTCTTGGGAAGAGCAGGACTTGCGACGGCTGGGCGCGGAACCGCCCCGCTGGAACCCGCGCGTGCTCAATGCTTTGGCGGAGGGAAAACCGGCATCGCTGCTCGACGTCGCGGATATTTACGGAAATCTATTTGCTGAAGTCCATCAGCAATGGCTGCGGTTGCTCACCGAGACATCGCTGGAGGCCCGAGTCGGCACGAAACCGATTCCCGACGAAGATCCACGCCATGTGGACGTGAACAGCCCCGTCAACCGCCAATTGCGCCGCCATCTGTACGGCCCCGGCACGCCCACGAACATGTCCGAAGAGTTGGCGAGCAGGCTTCTCAACCGGCCCATTCACGACAACGTTAGTGGCCGAAAGGGAGCGATCGACAACCTAGACCTCATGTCCCCGGGTTCACCGCCACGGGCCATGGTACTCCGCGAGGAGCAGGACACCGGAACTTTCCACGTCTTCCACCGGGGGAATCCCATTGATTGGGGCCAACCGGTCACGGCGAGGTTCCTCACCGTGCTTGGTGGAGATCACGCCCAGCCTTTTTCACCTGGCAAGCGGCGGCTCAACCTGGCACAAGCCGTCGCGCATCCCGAGAATCCGCTGACGCGGCGGGTGCTGGTCAACTGGGTCTGGCAGCATCACTTCGGGAAAGGCCTGGTTCGCACTCCCGATGACTTTGGCACTCGTGGCAGACCGCCCACGCATCCACGCCTGCTGGACTTTCTGGCCACGCGGTTCCTGGAAGATGGCTGGTCACTGAAACAACTCCACCGTCGAATTATGTTATCCGATGTCTATCGGCAAGGGTCGATCGAAAACGCGGCTGCCCGAATCAAGGATCCGGAAAACGAACTGTTGTGGCGGATGCCCCGCCGTCGGCTCGATCTGGAAGCGATGCGGGATGCCATGCTCGCCGTGTCCGGGGAGTTGCAAGCCACCATGGGCGGACGGCCGTTTGATTTGCTTTCTCAGCCGACCATTCCTCGGCGGACCGTATATGCACTCGTCAACCGCGACATCGTGACTCCGCTGGCCAGCACGTTTGACGTGGCAAATCCGAATGCCTGCACGGCACAACGCACGGAGACCACCGTACCTCAGCAAACGTTGTTCGCATTGAATTCCGATTTCATTCAGGACCGCGCCGCCGCTTTGGCGGATCGCATTTTGTCAGCATCCGAGGACGAGCCAAAGTCACTCAACGCATCGGAACGAGATACGATGCACGTGAAGCAGCTCTATCGCCGCGTTTTTTCGCGCGATCCCCATGCCGAGGAAGTGGATCTTGCCCTAAACTACATGTCTACGCACGACGAAAAAACTTCACGGCAAGCTTGGCGGAGGCTGGCGCATGTGCTGCTGGCCGCCAATGAATTCGTATTCGTGGATTGACCCATGCAAGAACCCTGCCAACTTTCGCGACGTGCTTTTTTGCAAAAGAGTGGGATGGGTTTCGGCACGCTCGCCCTGGCGAACATGCTTCAGGAAGACTGCTTGGCATCGTCCTCGGGGACTCACTTTCCGCCAGCCGCGACACGTGTGATCCACGTCTTTCTCAATGGCGGCATGTCCCAGGTCGATACGTTCGATCCCAAGCCGGAATTGACCAAACAGGGCGGCAAAATGCTGCCGTACCAAAACCTGCAAACGGAACGTCGGACCGGTTTCGCCCTCCCCTCCCCTTTCAAGTTCCAACGGCACGGAGAAAGCGGGATCCCCGTCAGCGATCTCTTCCCGCACCTGTCCCAGTGCGTGGACGACATGGCGGTGATCCGCTCCATGCATGCCCAGTCGCCCAATCACGAAATGTCGCTGATGCTGATGAACACCGGCGACGAACGGCTGGTCCGTCCCAGTTTCGGATCTTGGCTGACCTGGGGCATGGGCTCGGAGAATCGCAACCTGCCCGGCTTCGTGGCGTTGTGCCCCGGCGGGCTTCCCGTCGGCGGCGCGGGGAATTGGCGTTCCGCTTTCCTGCCCGGTGCGTACCAAGGCACGCTGGTCGATACGTCGAAAAACGATCCCCAGGAACTGATCGCCAATGTGCGCAACCATCGCTTGACCCCGGCGGAACAGAACGCGCAGTTTCATTTGCTGCAAACGCTGAATGCCCGGCATCTGGCCGAGCGTCCGCAGGAGGCGGCCTTGGAAGCCCGCATCCGTTCTTTTGAACTCGCCTTTCACATGCAAACCGCAGCGACGGAGGCGTTCGATGTCTCCCGCGAACCGGAGCACATCCTGCGACTCTACGGCGAAGGCCCGCAAAACCGGCAACTACTTCTCGCCCGGCGGCTCGTGGAGCGGGGAGTGCGGTTCGTGCAAACCTGGCATGGCAATCTGCAACCTTGGGACAGCCACGCCAACATCAAGCACGCGCACCGCCAAGTGGCCCAAGAATGCGACCAGGGATTGGCCGCGCTGCTGATCGACCTCAAACAACGGGGCATGCTCGACGATACGCTAGTGCTATGCAGCGGCGAATTCGGAAGAACACCCTCGGTGGAAATGAATCAGGATGGGGCGGGCGCCGCGCAAGGCCGCGACCATAACCACTGGGGCTTCTCGCTGTGGCTCGCCGGCGGCGGCATCAAAGGAGGAACTATGCACGGCGCGACTGACGATTTCGGTTTTCGCGCCGTCGAGAATCGCGTCTCCATCCACGACCTACACGCCACCATGCTCCATCTACTGGGCTTCGACCATGAGCGGCTTACCTATCGCTACGCCGGCCGCGATTTCCGTCTCACGGATGTGCACGGCCAAGTCGTCCGCGACGTCATCGCCTGATGGAGACTTGCACGCGAGAAGAGATCGATGAAGCAGAGATTGCGATTTAGCCCCGTACTCTCCTCGCGCTACCTGTATTGACCGTCATCGCTATCTTCCTGTTTGACCGTCTTTGGGTGTACGACAAATCGCAATGGGGAACGGAGCTCGTGGAGATTGCCGTCGTCGATGCCGAGAACCGTCGCCCCATCTCGGGGGCTGTGCTGCGCTCTTCGGACACCGAGAAAGCGCCCAACCCAAAAGAGACGGACATCAACGGAAAGGCTGCTTTCGCACACTCCTACAAATACGAACATTTCACGTCGCTGTTGCGAGATCGATACGAACGTATGGTTGCTCACACCATTGAAATCAGCGCGCCCGGATTCCGTCCGATCACAGTTGATTTGGAATCGTATCGTCTCAGTGCCCAGGAAAATTATTCCTTGCCGCACCCGATCATCGTTCGGCTAGAAAAATTAGCCAAAGACGACGCAGCGGCCACCAAGGCAAGTCCGAAGAACAACGCCAGCAACCCAAGCGGCGAATAGCCATCCGTTAGGTGTCAATTCGCCAAGGCAAAGCCCACAATCGCGTCGCCAGCCTTGGTTCTCAGTTTGCCTGCGCCTCCGGCGGCAATCACCACGAACTGCCGGTCCTCCACCGCATACGTGCAGGGCGTGGCGTATCCCCCGGCGGGCAGTTTGGCTTCCCACAGCAGTTCGCCGGTCGCTTTGTCGAACGCGCGAAATTTTTCGTCTTTCGTTCCGCCGATAAATACTAGGCCCCCCGCCGTCACGATCGTGCCACCAAAGTTCTCCGTGCCCGTCTGAGGAACTCCGCGAGCGGTGAGCTCTGGGTATTCGCCCAGTACGGTACGCCACACGAATTCTCCACTTTTCAGGTCGATGGCGTTCAACTGGCCCCAAGGCGGCTTGATCGCCGGATAGCCTTCCTGGTCACGGAATTGAATGTAGCCTTTGTGCTTGTAGGCGTAGCCGGAATTTTCCGGAGCGGCTTCCAGTGTGATGATATTCGGCACGTTGTTCGAGTTGACGTAGAGGATCTCCGTTTTCGGATCGAAGGACGCGCCCGACCAATTCGCCCCGCCGTGGAAGCCGGGCACGACCACCGTCCCTTGCAGACTCGGCGGGTTGTACGCCGGTCCACCCCGGATCTCGCGCAGCCGCTTAAGCACGTACTTTCGATTGGCTTCGCCGATATCGGTCACGTTTTCTTCGGTCATCGATTGCCGGGAAAAGGGAGGCGGTTTCACCGGAATCGGCTGTGTGGGCCAGGCTTGTTCGCCGGGGACATCCGACGCGGGAACCGGCGTCTCACGGACCTCGAATAGGGGATTGCCGTTCTGGCGGTCGAACAAGAAGAGATGGCC
This sequence comes from Pirellulales bacterium, assembly GCA_028289405.1. GTDB lineage: Bacteria > Planctomycetota > Planctomycetia > Pirellulales > JANQPP01 > JANQPP01. Next base: position 6,792 of record JANQPP010000028.1, on the reverse strand, counting down.
CGTCTTGGTCACCTGCGCCACGGCTTCCACCTTCTCGCCGCCACGCGTCACCGTGACGAGGTTTGGATAAACGGGCAGATCGTGGTCCCACAAATCGTGGTGCAAGGTTTGAAAGTGCCAGCGGCGTTCCCCCGTCTCCGCGTCGAGCGCCACGGTGCAGTTGGCGAACAGATTCTCGCCCTTCCGATCTCCTCCATAGAAATCGAACGCGGCAGAGCCCAGCCCGGCAAACACAGTGCCGGACGCTTCATCCACGCTCAGGCCGCCCCAGGCATTGGCCCCGCCACGATTTTTCCACGAATCGCCTGCCCAAGTATCGTTGCCATATTCGCCGGGACGAGGGACGGTGCGGAATCGCCAAAGCTGTCTTCCGGTGCGCACGTCGAAGGCACGAATATCGCCCGGCGCGGCGGGGCCGGGTCCTTCACCGCAGGAAAAGCCAAGCATGACGATGTCTCCCCAAATCGCCGGCGCGGACGTGGGGCCGTACGCCAGGTTCGCGATGTCGACTTCGAGATCCTCACGCAGGTCCTTCACACCGCCATCCCCGAAATTCGGGTCGAGCTTTCCCGTGGCCGCGTCGAGCGAGTAGAGATGCCCGCTGGCGCTGCCAAAGAGAATCCGCCGCAGGCCGTTTGGTTGTCCATCACTCCAATACGCGACGCCGCGATTCACTCCGCCTGAAGCCAAAGGCGTGGAGGGCCCGCCGTCCGCGAAGGGATCAAATTGCCAGATCTCTTGTCCCGTCGCCGCGTTCAAGGCGACCACGCGCAAATGCCCTGTCGTGATGTACATGACACCATCCACAACCACGGGCGTGCATTCGATGATTTTTTGTTGGGGCCGATCGAGTTCTCCCGTGTGGTACACCCAGGCGACACGCAGTTGGTTCACGTTCTCTCGCGTGATCTGCGACAGCGCTGAGTAGCGCATGTTGCCCCGGTCCCCGCCGACGCAGATCCAATCGGTGCCGAGTGCAACACCTGAGCATGCGGCCACCATCGCCAAACAGAGCGTGACACGGGAGATTTTGATCTCGCTTCGTCGTGGCATAGGATAATCTCGCTGATGCATTGAGAATTCTAAGTACCAAGGAGGCTGAAGTGCGTCCGAAATGCCGCCACATCTTAGCACATCTTTTTTGCTTCGTTGTTTTCTCAGTGACCGCGAAAAATCTACGCGCGGACTTGCAAGACGAAACGCTGGCCGCCGCGAAGCGGGCGACCACTTTCCTAACCGATCGAGTCAGCACGGAAGGCGGATATTTGTGGCGTTACTCAGCGGACTTGGCACTGCGCGAGGGAGAAGGCGTCGTCCGCATGCAGACTATTTGGATTCAGCCGCCCGGAACTCCCACCGTGGGAGAAGCCTTCCTCGACCTGTACGCGGCGACCGGAGACCAGCATTTTTTGTCCGCGGCGCGGCAAGCCGGAGAAGCCCTGCGACGCGGACAAATGCGTTCCGGAGGCTGGCAAGCCATGATCGAATTCGAACCGGAACGGCGTAAGAAGTGGGCATATCGCGTTGACCCGCCGCGCGAGAAAGCGAAAGACCAATCGAGCCTTGATGACGACAAAACGCAGTCCGCGCTGCGCTTCGTCATGCGGCTCGATCAGGCCTTGAATTTTCAGGATGAAGACGTGCATGAAATGGCCCGGTATGCCCTTAATGGACTCCTGAACCGAGGACAGTTTCCCAACGGTGGTTTTCCACAAGTCTGGACCAATGAGCGCCTCGTATCGGACCAGGATACGACCAGGCCAGCCTCTTACCCGGGAACATGGTCACGAGAATACTCGGGGCACCATGAATATTGGTATCGCTATACGCTCAACGACAATCTCGCGCCCGATGTCATGAGCACGCTGCTGCTCGCCCACGATATCTACGGTGAAACGCGCTACCGCGACGCGGCCCTCAAGCTGGCCGATTTTCTCCTATTGGCGCAACTGCCGGAGCCTCAGTCGGCCTGGGCCCAGCAATACAGCTTCGAGATGCAGCCGATTTGGGCCAGAAAGTTCGAACCCCCGGCGATCACCGGTGGAGAATCGCAGGGCGTCATCGAAACCTTACTAACGGCGTACACCGTATCCGGCGATCCAAAGTATCTCGAACCGATCCCCCGGGCGCTCGACTATCTCGAACGTTCGGAATTGCCGGACGGCAAGCTGGCCCGGTTCTACGAGTTGGAAATCAACCAGCCATTGTATTTCACGAAGAATTACGAATTGACCTACGACGATGCGAACGTCCCCACGCATTACAGCTTCAAAGTAAAGAGCCGCGTGGATGAATTGCGGGTCGAATTTGAACGTCTGGCTGAACAGCCGCCGGATCAACTCTCGAAAAAACGAGTACGGCTAACCTCGAAGGTGAGCGAAAAACGAGTCCGCGCTGTGATTCATGCCCTGGACGATCGTGGAGCCTGGATTACCGACGGAGGGCTGCGATATCATCGCCAACCAGGTTCCGTGATCGACATGCGTGTCACGGTGGCGAATCTGCGAACACTCGCCAGGTTTTTATATGCGCAAGGACACGAATAACTACGCAAACTATTGAGTCCCTTCCCACGCTTTTTTTGGCTCATGTTCGAGTGGCAATACTCCGTCAGGATTTGCGAATATAATGTCTGAGGACGATTTCGAACTGAATGGGAACTGCCGTCCGTAGCCAGCCATGAGTTTCCGACGCGAAGCCCCGCCACTTTGGAGATTGGCCTTCTCCGTACTCCTCGGAGCTATGTTGGTGGGCTGGATCCATTTTTTTCAAGGCTCCAGAAATCTCGTCGATCATTTCCAATATCTCTTCGACATTTGCTCGTTGATGGCCATTGGGGGATTCGTCGGCGCGCTGATGCAAATCGGTCGCTGGTCCGGCTACTTGCCCCGCTACGCGGCTTGGGGCATCGTGGGCGCGGTGCTGCCTGCCACGTTTCTCCGCTTCGATTTTCCCTCGTCATTGACAGATTGGACTGACCCGCGCGGCTACTACGCCTTCGTGCCAAACCTTTTTGGTGGCATGCTAGGAATGGCTTTGGGGCTTTCCACTCGACCGGGCGGACACTGGTATCAACTGAGCCTGCGGACGATGCTGCTGCTAGTCACCGTCATGGCCATTCTTCTTAGCCCCCTGGGACGCATGGCGGTACGTGGACGCCTGCAACGAGCCACCGTGCAAGCACTCAGTCAAAAAGGGGGCGGCGTGACCTACACGGCGGACGACCGGCCGCTGTCCAGCTTCTGGAAATCCCTGTTTGGGCGGGATGCGGTGGATCGGATCGTTGTGGTGAATTGGCACGGCCAGCGGCCAGTTCGAATTGGAAAAGTCACGACTCACTTCGGTGCCAGCGGCACGGCCCGCGATGAAGATTTGTTGCTCCTGGAGGGCATGCACGACTTGGAAACCCTGTATCTGCAAGGCTCCGCAATCAGCGACCAAGGCTTGGAAACGCTGTCGCGCTTGCGGAAACTGCGAGAATTGGACTTGCGCGGTGCCCCCATCTCCGACGAGGGCACCCACATTTTTCAGAATTTCCCCAGTTTGCGGCGGTTGGACCTGCGTGGCACCGAGCTCTCGCCTCAGGCCGTGCGGGACCTGCGCGCATCCCTACCGGAGTGCGAAATCTTTTTTGAGTGACTCGACCGGTGCGCCATTCGCTACCTGCATGGATCTTCCGCGTCAGCCCAAGGCGGCCTCCGAGCCACCTTGGACGTCATGACGTCTCAGTAGGTATCGTGCGTTGCTCAACGGCTGTCCGAGGAAGATTGGGCCGTTTCAAACATGGCGGCGGGGTAGATGACCTGAATCTTGCGTTCTCGCGCTTGCTGGGCAAGTTTTCGGGAATCGGCTTGCGAGGTTTCGGTGGAGGAGCTGGCTTCTTCCTCGTCCTGTTCCACGTACGGATTGATCAGCGTTTGGGGCATCGCGGTCGTGCTTGCCGGTTCGTAGGAGACTCCCGCCGAGGCCGCGTCACCGTAACCATAAGGATAGGAGAAGGGGATGGCGCCATACGTCCGCTGAACCGGATAGCTGTAGTAAACCGGCGGATACAGGGAGAAGTAAGGGATGTGTTCGTGGTGGTATCCACGGTACAAATAACCGGTTCCGCCATAGTAGCCATAGGGGTAATAGGCTTGAGCTTCCGTGGTCCAACTGAATACGCCAAGTACCAACAACAGGCCCGGTAACCATCGCGAAAGGCTTCTCATGATGTGTGCATCTCCCGTAAAGTCATGCCGATTTTTGCATACATACCGAAAATTCAGAGTAAATGGCCGCTGGCAAGAATTCAAGCCAGGAAAAAGGGGTTATTGGCGAATAAAAGAGAAAATAACCGGTCTTGAGAGCCTAGCCACGAGCCGAAAAGGCAGCTTCCAACCCTTCACGATAAGGACCCGCGAGGCCACATGAATTACGTCAGTCATTTGGAAAGCGCCTGGGATGGAACGCGTTTCCCCGCCGGACAAGTCCATACAATCCACGAAGGCCGGCCCTTGTGGGTCCGTTACGATTTGTCAGCCATAAGCCGGGACATGTCACGAGAGGATTTTGCGGAACGCGGCTCGTCTCTGTGGCGGTACCGCGAGTTGTTGCCGCTTCCCGCCGATATTCCGCCGGTGACCTTGGGGGAAGGCATGAGCCCGATATTGCCTTGCCCGCGTCTGGGCGAGAAGTTCGGTGTGGAAAACCTCTGGATCAAGGACGAATCTCAATTGCCCACGGGCAGCTTCAAAAGCCGGGGCATGACCCTCGCCATCTCCATGGCGAAACATTTCGGGATTCGCCGGGTAGCCTTGCCCACCAACGGCAATGCGGGCGGGGCGGCGGCGGCCTACGCCGCCCGGGCGGGCATGGAAGCTTTCGTGTTTCTGCCAGCGGACACGCCCCATGTGAATAAGCTGGAAGCCTCCCTCTACGGCGCGGTGACCTACGAATTCGAGGGGCTCATTAGTGATTGTGGACGGATCGTCCAAGAGGGCGAATCGACAATGAACTGGTTCAATTTGTCGACGTTGCGAGAGCCCTACCGCATCGAAGGCAAAAAGACCATGGGCTTGGAATTGGCAGAGCAATTCGGTTGGAAACTCCCGGACGTCATTCTATATCCCACCGGTGGTGGCACGGGGCTGATTGGCATGTGGAAGGCGTTTCAAGAGTTGGCGGAATTGGGATGGCTGGAAGACAACCGCATGCCACAGATGGTCGCCGTGCAATCGAGCGGCTGTTGCCCCATCGCCCGGGCATTCGAGGCCGGAGAGTGGTGCGCCGCGCCCGTCACGGATGCTGCCACCGTGGCCAGTGGGATTCGAGTACCGGCCGCGATTGGAGACTTCATGATCCTGGATGCCGTACGAGAAAGCGGCGGGATTGCCATGAGCGTGCCGGAAGAGCGAATTTTGGATTGGATGCGGCTGGCCATACGCCAGGAGGGAATCGCCGTGTGTCCGGAAACCGCCGCTTGCATCGGGGCGCTTGAGATCTTGCGTGAGAGGGAGATCATTAGCTCCAGCGATCAGGTCGTGATCTTCAACACGGGTGCAGTACAAAAGTACTTGGAAGCCGCCGAAGTGCGGTTGCCACGTCTTTCGCCGACGAAAAGCATCGACTGGCAGGAATTCGCGACGCAGCATCACGCCTAGTGATCTCTTGAGCGAGCAGGCAGTGGCTGCGCGAAGCGCCGCTGAATACCAGAAGGCAGCCCCGCGTGACCACGTCTAGACCGTGCGTCGGGCCGCCAAAGCGTTTTAGAGAGTATGCGACCCGGGGGGGCTGCAAAACTAGCGGCGATCCTAGAGCAGTTTCGCGAGGGGTCTAGCGCTCTCTAGGAAATCCTGGCAGCTTAGGCGGCATCAACATGGAGGTGATTGATGGAGCCTTACAGCCAGGAATTTCGCAGCGAAGTTCTCGCGGCTTGCGATGCGAACGAAGGTACGAAAGCGGTCGCACTTCGTTTTGGAGTGTCGGAGTCTTGGGTCCGCCGTATCAAACAACAACGTCGTGAGACGGGACAAGTTGCTGCCAAGAAAGCGAAACCGCGAAAGCCGAAGTGGCATCAGTGGGCGGACTGGTTGCGCGACAAGATTGCATCCCGGCCGGACGTTTACTTACGTGAACTGCAAGTCGCTTTGAAAGAAGAACGAGGCGAAGATGTTGGTTTGACAACCATTTGCAAGGCATGCCGAGAGCTCGAGCTGACTCGAAAAAAAAGACGCTGACCGCACAGGAACAAGATCGTCCAGATGTCGCGGAAAAAAGAAGTTGTTGGCAATCAACACAACAACAAGTTGATCCCAACCGTTTCATTTTCATCGACGAAACATGGGCCAAGACGAACATGACACGTACTTATGGTCGCTCGCCCAGCGGTACTCGCCTGGTGCAAAAGATTCCCAACGGTCGTTGGCAAACCACGACATTGATTGGTGCGTTAAGAGCCACAGGATTCATTGCGCCGCTTACCATCGACGGGCCAATCAATGGTCCGCTGTTCCTCGCCTGGGTAACTCAGCACCTGGTTCCTCAACTGGCCCCTGGCGACATCGTCGTCATGGACAATCTTTCCAGTCACAAAGTCAAAGGCGTCCGCGAAGCGATCGAATCTGCCGGGGCGGAGTTGCGATACTTGCCCCCGTATTCTCCCGACTTGAACCCCATCGAACTGGCTTTCTCCAAACTTAAGAAACTACTCCGCGACGGAGCGGGACGCACCGTCGACCAACTCTGGAAACGATGTGGCACCGCACTCGATCAGTTCAACGAAGCAGAGTGCCGAAATTATTTCCAGCACTG
>JANQPP010000010.1 GCA_028289405.1 Pirellulales bacterium | reverse complement strand
TGCCAGGTTCTTGATTTCGGCCGGCAGCAGGTAAGGGACGCTATCCAGGTAAGCTGCCGCGTCCTGTTCCGTCAGTCCCACGTAGGCCGACAACAAATGCTGGCGTTCCGCCGGATCGTCCCGCTGCTCGAGGCGAGCTAACAAGCTAGCCCCCAACCGTTCCTGTTGGCCGTGGAGCAACTGGCCCCAGGCTCGGGCATCGCTGGCCGGCTCGTGCAGCAGCCAAACCGACCATGAATCGGACCATTGCTCTAAACTCCGATCCTCCGGAAATAGTCCGGCCAGCGCAACGAAGGAGCGGAGTTTGAGCGCGGAATCGGACGTGCTATCCGCGATATCCGCCAGAAAGGCACGGCGGGATGCCTCTTCCACGGGAGGCGGCTCGTGCAGCAGCAATCCGGCTTGGTCGGGCGTCAACGTGGGCACGTAGGGACGCAATTCCGCCAGTGGTTCTCGCCGCAAGCGGTTTTCACTCCAGGCAAAGCGGAACTTCTCCTCGGCATCCGTCGTGTGTTGCAGGGCCTGCCCAAAGTAAGACGCTTGCCACGCATCGGGCAGCCAGCTTCCCGCCAGCCGTTCCGGGATCTGGCCATTGTCGGCAGAGCGAACCGATTCCACCGTGGAGCGACCGGAGTAGTGCATGCCGCCCAGCGTCACCAATGCAATTCCTGACACGACGGCGGCCATGGTTGCCACCATGAATCGCCGCCAAGGGCGGAGCGGATTCAGAAAGGCGCGGAGTTCGGCGACCACCATCTCCGCTTTGGCGGGACGTTCGCGGGGATCCTCGGCCAGAAGCCGCAGGCACAATTGGCTCAGCGGCTGCGGAATGGCGCGGTCTTTCACCGCCGGCGGGACCACGTGCCAAGAGCGGGCAGCGTCTTCCTCGGTAGGCTTGAAAGGCAGTTCCCCCGTCAAGAGTTCGTAAAACACCACGCCCAGACTGAACAGGTCCGAACGTGGTCCGATCAATTTGTTCTGAGCGCTGCACTGCTCCGGGCTCATGTAGGCCCGGGTGCCGCCAATCTCCGATTCGTGCGGCTCAACTTCTTCCTCGATGGCCAGGCCGAAGTCGGTGACCAGAACGTGGTTGTCCTTGGTTAAGAGGAGATTGCTCGGCTTGACATCTTGATGCACGATCCCGCTGGCATGGATGCAGGCCAGGGCATCGGCGACATCCGCGATTAGG
>JANQPP010000008.1 GCA_028289405.1 Pirellulales bacterium | reverse complement strand
CCACAATCGACCCATCCGCCGACACATCAAATGCCAGGCTCTCGGCTCTTCCACCGGGCAAATCACCAAGCCGCATTACCTTCCCATCCGATGTCCACTGCACGGCTTCTTGCACAAAGCCGCGTTCAATGTCGTCTGAGAACGCATATCCAACGGTTACCAGCCCATCCGCAGAAACCGCGAACGCAGTACTTTGGTTTGGTATTCCGTCGAGATTCTGCAAAAGTTGATACCCACCTTGTTCCGTCCAACGAAATGCTTGGACTGGACGGAAGATTCCGTCAGCGCGTCTGGCCCGGGCTTCGCCGACAACAATGGCGCCATCAGATGAGATGTCTGTAGCTGACATGCTAGCGAACCCTGGTGGTAATAGCCCCAAATTCATGAATCCTTCGTCGTGTGACCACAAGAAAGCCTCGCTTGGACTGGAAATGCCTGTACCCGAATCCAAAGAGTATGTTCCTGTAATGACTGTGCCGGTGCGGTTACTAGCCTTTGAAATACCTATGATTCGACCTCCAGGAGGCACAAATCCTGGAGGATTTCCTAGTCCTTGAAGCCCTCCGTCTCGACTCCAAATAAATGCTTCGCCAAGCCCGCCTGTTGCATCAGGTCCAACGGGGCTTAATTCGGAAGGGCTCGTCCCGAAGACAAACTGGCCGTCTGGTGAAACACCACGCACATCACTCCGCAATCCGCCCCCGGGCAGATCGCCAATGCCACTAAAGAATCCGCCGAGGGCAGTTGCATTTCCAAAGAAAAAGATAAAACAAATAAGCAAAAAAGCCTTGAAAATAAAAACCTGCATCTGTTTCGAGATCGCTTTGCATGCTTCGTTCATGGCATGTATCAAGTGCTACCTATGGGTTTAGCAAATCATTGTCGTCGGCAATGTTCCGAACAATCGAATCCCCAAGATCATTTCCATTGGGAGGTGTGTTGCCCCAGATCGTATCCTGTGCATCATCTTTTGTAGTCCCCGCATCGATATCATCATGGTAGATGATGTCGTTGCCGGCATTTCCCTCCAGGGAGTCCGTGCCCGTTCCACCTTGGATAGTATCATCATCGTCACCGCCGAGAATGGTTTCTACTCCACCCAGGCCATTGCCATTACCCATGAGCGAATCGTCTCCCGAGCCGCCGAGAATCGAGTCCGGCCCGTCCAGCTCCGCCGGAGGCGTGCCGGTAACATAGCCGACGATCGTATCATCGCCGGCATCACCCGAGATGACGTCGGATGCACCGCCGCCCTCGATCCGGTCATTGCCCGTGCCTCCCACGATGGAATCCCCACTTCCCCTACCTTCAATCACGTCGTTGCCACTCCCGCCGGAAATCGAGTCTTTACCACTGCTGCCAATGACCGTGGCATCCCCCTCGATCGTGTCGTGTCCCGATTCACCCAACAAGCTATCGTCGTCATCATCGCCGCCAATCGAATCGTTTCCCGTACCACCGAGGATTGTATCCTCGCCGTCTTCGCCTCTGAGCGTGTCGGCATCGTTTTGGCCAAGAATGGAATCGTTTCCAGCACCGCCCCAAACCGTATCATTGCCGTCCTCCGCGCGAATCGAGTCCGCGCCATCGCCGCCGCGGATCAAGTCACCCGGATTCGGCTTTCCGGCAGTAATTAGGATTTCGATGGCACCGTCTTCATTTCCGCCTACGATGGAATCGTTGCCATCCTCTCCGGCCAGCGTGTCAATTCCAGCACCGCCCAGAAGCGTGTCATTTCCTGAATTGGAACTCCCTGAAAGGATGGCCGTGCCATCACCGCCTACCAGGCTGTCCCGATCGAGTTGGCCATTGTAAAGAGCAGGGCCGCCTTCCAGCCGATCGTCGCCCTCCTCCCCCACCAGCGTATCGTTACCGATGTCGCCCACGAGCGTATCGCCATCGGCCCCGCCCAAGAGCGAGTCGTCATCCTGCTCGCCCATGAGCGAATCCTGCCCATCGCCTCCCAAAAGCGAGTCGTCGCCCGTCTCGCCAAAGAGCGAGTCGTTTCCCGCTTCGCCCAGGATCGAGTCCTTTCCCGCCTCGCCATG
>JANQPP010000194.1 GCA_028289405.1 Pirellulales bacterium | reverse complement strand
GCGCCGAAGATCAAGGCCGCCAATAAGGAGCAAAAGAAACGATTCAAACAATACGCCAGCCAGATCATCGCCGCGTAGAAGAAATACTTAACGGCGTTGGGTGTCACCATTTTGTGGGTATCTCGGCGAAACCGCAATTAGCTTCGGCGTTCACTTCGTGGAGTGGGACATGCCACGTTCTATCGTCGTATGCCGGGTAAAATTGGCGATTGGCGGCAAATAGCTGGCCTTGCTCGCACTTGGGATGCCATGTACCATCCGCGCCGCTCGGTTGCGTGAATTTGGGAATAATACCAGACCGTGCGCTGCAAAATGTGGAAATTGCGAGCTCAACCGGTCGACCAGCAGCACGTTCATGGATGGATGCGCGGACTGAACTCACGAATCGCCATAACTTTGCTGCTGGTAGGGGGAGCCGTCGGCTGCCAGAACAATCCCTTTGCGCAAAATCCGCTCGTACTGCAGAGCCAAGTCCGGCAACTTCAAGAGCAGCAGACTCAGGTAGCTCGACAGGGAGAGGAACTCCAACGCAGAGCGTCTTCCTTGGAGCGGACCAACGAGCAGTTGGAGCAAATGTTAGCCAAGTCGCAGCAGCGTGAATTGCTGTTGGAGGACCGCTTGGCATTGCTCCAAGACCGGCTCCAAACCACCGCAAGTGAGTTGGCCGATGTCCGCCAAGAAAAAGAAGCCACGGCGGAACGCGTGGAGACCTTGGTGAGTTCCATGCGCCGCCGGGGTGGCGCGACGATTCGGGCCAACAGCAATTTGGACCGCGCGCTGCCAACGTTCAATGATCCCTCCATCACCGTGCGGCGTGATGGAGACGTCGTGCGAATCGAAATTCCCACCGAGCGGCTGTTTTATCAGGGTGGCCAACAGTTGACCCCAGAAGCCCTTCAGGCGATCGACAGCGTGGCGGGGGAAATTCAACGGCTTTATCCGCAGCAAATGTTCGGCGTCGAAGCGCATGCCTCGGCCCAGCCGGGTGCCGGTTTCAGAGAAACGCCCCATCGGCTTCTGACACAACAAGCGCTCGTCGTTTACGACTATCTCGTTGGGAGAGGGCGGATCCCTCCTCAACAGCTCTTCCTGGCCAGCCACGGCACGAATCAGCCTCTGTTTTCCAATGGAGACGCCGCTGGACGGCAGCGGAACGCTCGAATCGAAATCGTGGTCTATCCGGAAACACGCAGTTGAAGTTTGGCACAGGCCCAGGGTTCCGATCATGCTGGAATGTTCGCTGAATTGCAGCACGGCTTTAACTCCGTCGTGCCACAAAAAATGGCCGCGATTCGCGGAATGCTTTGCAACAAATCCTTGAGCAAACGATTTCACCCTCGAAGATACCGATCATGCCCTCGCAATCGCCATGGCTGCACAAAATCCGTGCGGCGGCCATCCTGTTTTGTTTGACCGTGATACCCTGGGCGGCATTCTCAGGCGGAGGGTCCCGCGCGTCGTGGTCAGCGGCCTGGGCTCGCGTTCGCCAGATCACGACGCGGAATGAAGCTTCGGGAAATGGTCTCGCGACATTCGACCACCAGCCTTCGGTCGAGACCGCCAACCTACGGCGCCGATTGACAGGTCCAAGTCCTGCGACCCAGCCGTCACGAGCGTTCGAAAATCGTGGGGCGCACCTTCGCCGTTCCGGGCCCGCGATTCCACCAGCGAACCCTCAACCGACAGATCCACCGAGGGAACATCAGGGACTGCCCAGCATTGCCCAGATTCCTCTGAGAAGTTCTCGTCCTCCGGTGGAATCGAGTGATCGCCTGCAACGCATCACGGCGAAACTGCGGGAATTGGGCGCCAGTTACTACCTCTTGGAAAGCTGGGGCAAAGAGGTGCCAACCTATCGCTTTTACTGCCAGATGGAATCGGTGGAACCGGCTCGCCGGAAGAAATCTTTCGAAGCGACGGAGACGACTCCGATCCGGGCCATGGAAGTCGTGTTGAATGATGTCGTTCGCTGGCTACGGGAAGCGTAAACGCCGCCCCTCGGAGAGGCCAAAAAGTCTGTAGCGAGACTCCGTCTATCCATGCTTGGCGTGGAAATTCCGCATGAAGTCTCGCAGTGACTGCACCCCTTCAAGCGGCATGGCATTGTAGATCGACGCGCGCATCCCTCCGACCGAGCGATGTCCTTTTAGTTCCACCAATCCCTCCGCGGCAGCCTGTTTCACGAAGCGGGCTTCCAAGTCGGAATCCGGCAGCCTGAAGGTCACGTTCATGTTCGACCGGCAATCTGGTTGGGCGTGCCCACGATAAAACCCTTCGCTGGCGTCGATGACTTCGTACAATAACCCGGCCTTCTCCTGGTTTCGTCGATCGACCGCGTCTAGAGTCTCGTACTCGTCGAGAAGCCACTGCGTGGTGAGCATGACCATGTAGATCGCGAAGACGGGCGGTGTGTTGCACAGCGAGTTGTGTTCGGCCAGGTTCCGGTAGTTCAACAAGGTCGGCAAGGTGTCGCTGCCGCGCTCAAGAAGTTCTTCATGAATGATGATCAACGTGACTCCAGCCGGTCCGGCATTCTTCTGCGCTCCCGCGTAGATCAAACCGAATTTCTCCACGGGAATCGGACGCGACAGGATATCCGAAGAAGCGTCGCAAACAATCGGCGCTCCTTCCAGGGGAGGTTCGCCGGGAAACTGCACTCCTTCGATGGTTTCATTCGAGGTGAAGTGCAAGTACGCGGCGCCCGGATTCAACGAAAGCTGATCGGCGGTCGGGAGGCAGGCGTATGAAGTTTCCGCTCCGTCCCAAGTGACGCGGACCTCTCCTTCCTTCCGCGCTTCCTTGACCGCTTTTTTCCCCCAGGAACCGGTGACGATATATTCGGCATGCCCCCCATTTCGCAGGAAGTTGAGCGGCACCATCGAAAATTGCAGGCTCGCTCCCCCCTGGGCGAACAAGATTCGGTGGCTGCCAGGAATGCCCAGCAATTGTTTTAGATTGGCCTGGGCACGTTCCAGAATCTCGGTGAAGGCCGCGGAGCGGTGGCTGATTTCCAGGACCGAGAGTCCAACTCCGGGCAAAGCCAGGAGGTCACGCTGTGCTTCTTCCAGCACGGAACGAGGCAGTATGGCCGGTCCTGGAGAAAAATTGTATTTCGTCGACATGCTCGTGCTTTCATGGCCCAAAAATTCGATCACGGCGAGTCCATCGCCTCGTTCTCGGCGAACTGTTCCGACTACACTCGCCACAGCCGTCGAATTGTAGATTGATTCTCGCCGTTCGTCACTCCGCATGCGTGCGGGAATTGCCAACGTGTTTTGTCATGAACTCGTAATCACCTGGCCAAACGGTTCCCGAATTCACGGAACCACGAATGGTAGCGAAAGTAGTGATCATCGCGGGCGTAATCTATCAGTCGCATCGGTTGAACAGAACGCCTGCCAAGCGAAGGGCTTGCCGATTGCTCAAAGCTCCGCGACTTCGTTGACAGCCGCCCTTGTGCCGATAGGATGAAGGAATAAGCGGGGCGCTAGCCGGTCCCTCACCAGGACAGTCCGTACCCGACCACGGTTCGGGTCTACACGACGCGAAACCCTGGAAACCAACGGATCGGCGGCTCGTATACGCTCTCCAGGGGCCAGGAAGGCCAAGAAATTGCCGTCCGTGGTTCAGCGGAACGTTGTCGTGGCCGTGTTGACTTGCCCTTATTTGGGGATCGACCCCTTGTCCCTGCCAGATATCTTCCCTGGCCGTGGACGGCGGACTTCAGCTTGTCGGCTCTACAGACTTGGGAGATGTGCGCGCGACGGCTAGATCAGCTCTCGGGACGTCCATCATACAGTTCCTTCACACTTTGATGAACATCTGAACGAAAATCATGAGAAAGCTCAACGTCCATCTCTTGGCGGGCCTCATTATTGGATCGATCGTTTTGGCGGTGGGGATCCATTTTCTCCATGAATTCCAAGTCTCACGAAACGCGAGTAGCTTGCTCGAACAAGCCCAAACCGAGCAGGAAGAGGGCAACTATCCGGAGGCGATGAAGCTCTATTCGCGGTTCATCAACTATCGCCGGGGAGATGAAGCGGAAAAACAGGGCTGGGAAGGTTTGGCCGAAGTAGCGTTAGCGGCCACCCAACAACCTAACCCGAATATCAAAACCCTGCGGCAGGCCTATGCGTTTCTCGATGCCGCCGCGGCGAAAGTCCCCGAAAACCAAAAAATTCGCCGCGAGCTCATCGATTTCCAAATCAAGATTCGCCAGTGGCGGCAAGCTCTGGAACACCTGGAGCAATTGATCCCCGAGTTGGAAGGCGAAGAAAAGGCGGAGATGGAAACGATGCTGGCACGCTGCCGCATCGGATTGGCGGAGAACCAACGCGCCGCCGAAATTCTGAGCCAAATCGTCGGCTATAACCAGCTCGACCGGTCGTTCTCTTCGGAAAATGCTCCCGGCCGTAATGTGGTTAAGGCGTATATCTATCTCGAATATGTCTTGCGCGCGCGACTGAAGGACGAAGCAGGTGCCAAGGCCGTGCTTGAAGAGATGGTCAAAGCCAACCCCAACAGCTTCGACGCGCAGTTCGCCTACGGGCGGAGGTTGCAGAGCGATGATCAACTCGACCAGGCGGAAACCCACCTGCTACGAGCACGTGACTTGGCCGAGGAAGTTGGCGAAGTCGTTGATTCTCGCCTGGCTCTGGCGGAAGTCTTTGCCGGCAACCAACGCATCGAACAGGCGAAGCTGCAATTGGACGACGCGCTACAACGCGTTTCCTCCAATGATGAAGGGAACGACCGTTACAAAGAGCGCGTGTACGAAGGCTACATGATGCTGGCCATCGCGGAGGGGGGCGAAAAGCCGCTGGAGAAAGCTCAAGAGGCCATTCAAAACGGTTTGCAGGCCGTGCCCGACAGCACACTCTTGTTGGGACTCCTTACCGATCTGCAGTTGCAAGCTTACAACGTGCAAGGAGCGGAGGAAACGCTCGACCGGATCCGCGAAAACGAAGAATTTGACAAAGATCGGCTGGCGTATTTGGAGGCCCGCCTCAAATTTGCCAAAAGGCACTGGCACGATGCGGCCCGAGATCTAGAAGACATCCGGCCGGCATTGGCCGATTCCGAAGCGGGTGCTTCGCTCGTGAAACAGGTGGACGTGCTGCTGGGGCAGGCGTATGAGCAACTCCGCCGATACGACCAGGCCGTGGCGGCTTGGGGACGCGTGCTCAAAGCGGACCCGGATCATCGCGGGGCCAAGGTGGCTCAGGCTCGTATCAACATGGCTCGCCGGCACACCGGTTCCCAAGAAGAACTTCAAAGGCTGGAAGAAGACCTGGCCGGCAAAAACGAAGTGTTGCACGACTATGTGCAAAAGAATCGCCTCCAGGTGCTGCTCAATGATTTGATGCTGAAGCCGGAAGCGGAACGGGACTGGACCGAGATCGATGGTTTGGTCGAACAGATTCTTCCCCGTCTCGACGAGGCGCGGCAAATGGTGTTGCAAGCGGAGATCTTTTCCCTCAAGGGAGAGACCCGCCAAGCTGGACGGCTGCTCGGCCAGGCCCAAAAGAAATTCCCGAATGAATTCGCTGTTTGGAAAGGGTCCGCCGAATACGCACTGAAGGTTGCGGGCGCTGCCCGGGCTTTGAAAGTCGTCGATGACGCGGAAAAGCTCCTGGGGGATTCGGTCTCCATGCGGGATCTGCGGGCCAAGATGCTGGCGCTCCAGGGCGGTCCCAACGTCAAACAAGATCTCAAGCGTCTCGAACAAAACTTAGGGCAATTCTCGGAAGCGCAGCGCAAGGAGCTGCTCACACGGCTGGGCGGAGTCTATCTCGTGCATCTGAAAGACTTGGACGAAGCCGAGCGGCTTTGGAATCAAGTCGCGGAGGAATTCCCCAAGGACGCCACGATCCGCATGACCTTGTACGATTTGGCCTTGCAGCGAGGTACGGACGAGGCACTGAATGAGGCGATTGAAAACCTTGGCGAAGTCACCGGGAAAGACAGCCCGGAATGGCAATTCGCCGAAGCGGCCCGCCTAATCTTTATTTACCGTCGCGCGTTGCAGAATGGACAGCCAGGCGATGAAGCCTCCTTGGAACGTGCCCGGGCACTTATCTCGCAGGCACGCGGAAACCGCCCGAACTGGGACCGCTTGGTGCGGCTGACCGCCGAGGTGGACGGTCTACAGGCCAACGTGGGGGACGCCATCGCCAACCTGAAACGCGTGCTCACCCTACGGCCAGACGACTCGCGTTCCGCTCAACAGTTGTTGGGGCTCCTCGCTTCACGCAACCAATTCGAAGAAGCCCGTCGCGTGATTCGGGATTATTTGTCTGGAAACGTCAAGCATACAACCGCCGTTTACAAGTTGATCGCGGAAGTCGAGCAACGCACCGGTCATCCGCAAGAGGCCGCGAAAGCCGCCGCGTCGGCCGTTCCGGAAAGCGTCACCGATCCCCGGGAGCATATTTGGAAGGGAGATTTGCTCCGCCGGGCTGGCTTCGCGGATCAAGCCGAAACCGCGTTCCGGCAGGGCGTGGCGGTCGCTCCGCAGCGCAGGGAACCGTGGTTGGCGTTGATCGAACATCTCATCTTGAACAAACAAGAAGCCAAAGTCACGGCAACCATTTCTGAAATGCAATCCCGCGTCGCTCAAGACGAACGTGCGTTTGCCATGGCCCAGAGCCACGAAATGTTGCAACAGAAAGAACAAGCGGAGAAATACTACGTGCAAGCGGCGCAGCAATCCCCCAATGATACGGCGGTGTTGCGCGGCACGGCGGCATTCTTCGTGCGGGACAGCCGCTTCCAAGATGCCCGCCCCTACCTCGACCGGCTGCTCGCGAAGGAAGGTTCAGGCGAACTGTCCGCGGAGGACGTATCCTGGGCTCGCCGCGTGAAGAGCCAGCAATTGGCAAATCTCCGCAGCTATCCGGAATTTCTGGAAGCCAAAAGGCTTATTGATTCCGCCATTTCCCAGTCTTCGAACCCCAGTTATCAAGACTTGCTGACCAAAGCCATGATTCTGGCTGACCGATCCGAACCGGGCGCCAAGCGGGAAGCAATCGACATCTTGGAACGGCTCCGCGAACTGCGTCCCATGCCTGCGGGCGTCAGCTTTCTGTTAGCGACCCTCTATTCCGACGCGGGCGACACCTATAAAGCCCGGGACGAAATGTTGAAAGTACTGGCCAAAACCGGCGATGAGGCCAAGTACATCGTGGCATACGTGGAAATGCTGCTGAAACAGGGTGACGGATTGCAGGCCGCCCAATGGGCACAGCGGCTGGAAAAGGGCCACCCCAAGACCGTGGAACTGTATGCCCGAATTATGGCCAAGCAGGGCAAAGTGGCCGATGCCGTGAAGCTCATGAAGCAATCTTTTCTAACCGACGCGCTCGTGGAGAAGTCACCGCAGATCATGCTCATGGTGGCCAGCCGTTTGGAAGAATTCGGCGCTCTTCAAGACGCGAACGAAGTGCTTCAGCAATACACCAGAAAGGATCCGAGTGGCGGCCTTTCGGCGTACCTGCGGTTCCTCGGCCGGCAGAAAAAGCTGGACGAGGCGCTCAGAATCATCAGTAGCAATGTTCCGGAGCAAGCCCGCCCGCAAGTCGGCGCGACTCTAGGCTTCGACGTGTTGAACATGAACCAGGGCGAGGCTTCGTCACAACATTTCCAACAGGTCGGCCAGTGGATCGACCAGGCCATCGCGGCGAATCCCGATGTCTCGCAACTTCAGTTGCGGAAAGCCGAATTGTTGGACCTGCAGGGGAATGACCGCGAAGCGTCACAAATTTTCGAGCAGCTCTTGCAACGTGGAGATCTTTCTGCCAACGAACGGGTGATCATTCTCAACAACTTGGCCTTCAACTACGCCGTACGTGGCGAACAAGGGGACAAAGCGTTGCGGATGGCGGAGGAAGCCATCGGAATCAGGGGACCAGCGGCGGAAATTCTGGATACCCGGGCCATGGCGCATTTGGCGACCGGAAACACGGCTGCCGCGATTAAGGACCTCAACGAGGCCATCTTCGGCGGGGATGAGCCGATCAAACTCTTCCATTTGGCTTGGGCCCATGAACAGGCCAATAATACCGACCAAGCTTCTGAAATGCTCAGAAAGGCTCATGAACAAGGCCTTGATATCAAACAGCTTTCCGAGCCGGAGCAACAGCGTTATCAGGCCATGGTCCAAAAGCTGGGTTTGAATGATTTGCTATCGATGAATCTCTGAGCGAACCGACGAATCGTATCGCAAGCACTTCGCCCATATGCTTTCGGGCCGCGCTAAAATCGTGACCGACGGCTGACGAGGTATTGAAGCAGCGCCTTTTCGAAGGGCATGCTAGTGTCCAAGGGAACGTAGTCCACGCCGATTTGGAAGCACTCCCGGCGATAATCCTCGCGGAACTCAGCGAGTTCGGCCAAATAGTCTTGCCGGTATTCGTCCGCGTGGATTTGCAGCATCTCTTCCGACTCGGGATCTTCCAGTTCCACCATGCCCTGGAAGGGAAATTCCACTTCGCTACGGTCGAGTACGTGGAACAGGATCACGTCGTGACCGTGGTGCCGCAGACGCCGCAGCCCCTGAAATACTGGTTCTTGATCGGTCAGCAGATCAGAAAAGAGCATCAGCAGACTGCGGTGCTTCAGCATGGCGGCAAGCTGGGTGAGGGACTGGCCAATGTCCGTCTTGCCTGTCGGTTCCAACTGGGCCAGGCAGGAGAGCAAAATACCCAACTGATCCCGTCGTGACTTAGGTGGAATACATCTTTTCAAGCTCTCGTCGAACGTGATCAATCCCACCGGGTCCTGCTGGTGGATCATGAGGTAACAAAGCGCCGCCGCGAGGCAAATCCCGTAGTCGAATTTGGTAAACGCCTCCTCGCGGGTGTAGCCCATCGACCGGCTCAGATCCATCACCAGATAGCCGGTAATGTTCGTCTCCGCCTCGTATTTCTTGATGTAATACTTGTCCGTCTTGGCGTAGACGAGCCAGTCGATGTCATCCGGATCGTCGCCGGGCGTATACTTCCGGTGTTCGCTGAACTCCACGGAAAATCCGTGGTAAGGGCTGGCATGCAGCCCTTGCAGAAACCCCTTGGCGATGAACTTAGCCCGCAGGTCCAGCCGAGAAATCTGGCGGATCACCTCGGGCTTCAAATAACGTTCAACGGAAGACATACAAGTCGGCCACCTTTATAAGAACGACGGTCGTTATTGGGCCGGCGTTATAGCGCGTTTCGGCTATTGTTGAGGTATTTTCGCTGTTTGGATTCATAATTTACAACGCTGCGGACGTTATATGTCCGTGCGACACGCACTAATTCTCGAATTTGGGGATCTCCGGCGTGGGAACTTCCTCCACGATGCGGTCGATGATCCGCTCGGTCGTGTAACCTTCCGCTTGGGCTTGGAAATTCGTGCTGATGCGGTGCCGCAATACGGGAACGGCGATCTTTTGCACGTCCGCGAGTGCCACGGAGAAGCGGCCTTCCATGGCAGCCAGTGCTTTTCCTCCCTGAATCAGAAACTGCCCCGCCCGCGGACCCGCGCCCCATTCCACGAGTTCACGCACGAATTCGGGAGACTCAGGATCGACGGGGCGCGTGCTCCGCACGAGCTTGGCCACATACTTGACGATGTATTCGCTCACGGCCACGGAATTGACCAGCTTTTGAATGTTCAAGATGGCTCGTCCCGAAAGGACTTTGCGGACTTCTGGTTGGTCTTGCCGCGTGGTGGCGGTCAGGATGCGTTCCTCTTCGTCAGCCGTCGGGTAATCAATCTTCACGTTGAACATGAAGCGGTCAAGCTGTGCTTCGGGCAGCGGGTAAGTACCCTCTTGCTCGATGGGATTTTGCGTGGCGATGGTGAAGAACGGTTCGGGAAGCTGGTAGGTGGTTTGGCCCACCGTCACTTCCCGTTCTTGCATCGCTTGAAGCAAAGCGGCCTGCGTCTTAGGCGGGGTGCGGTTGATTTCGTCGGCCAGCAGGATGTTCGCGAACACCGGGCCTTCCACGAAGCGGAATTCCCGTTTGCCGCTGGGATCCTCATCTAGGACGTTCGTACCCGTGATATCCGAGGGCATCAGGTCGGGCGTGAATTGGATGCGGTGAAAGCGAATGTCCAAAATACGGGCAATCGTGCTCACCATGAGCGTCTTGGCCAGTCCGGGAACGCCTTCCAGTAGGCAGTGGCCCCGCGTAAAGATGGCGGCGAAGATTTGCTCGATGACTTTCTCTTGCCCAATGATGATCTTTTGCAACTCTTCCTGCATGACCCGCCGATGTTGGCTGAATTCCTGCAGGACATCGCCTAGATTCCGCGTTTTGCTCGCCAAGGGAAATCCTCGTCTCCATTTTGGTTTGTGCCTGCTCAGCGCTATTCGATCGAGCTGCCTGAGGGGCGCTCGTTCCCCTATAGCGTAGTATACTGGGGGCTAGTTACGCGATAAGGCTGCCCAAGACCAGCGGAAAGGGCCCTCGGATGCGGCAAAACGGAATCACCGTCACGATTGGCGCCCTGTTTTTCTGTGGCATCTCGGCGGTGGTCGCTCTCGGACAAGACCTCGATCCGCGAGAAGTCCGCCAGGCCTTGGAAGCAGGCACCGACTACCTCAAAAAAACACAGCACCAGG
Source organism: Pirellulales bacterium (assembly GCA_028289405.1). GTDB lineage: Bacteria > Planctomycetota > Planctomycetia > Pirellulales > JANQPP01 > JANQPP01. The sequence goes on along the minus strand of JANQPP010000194.1, from coordinate 6,822 downwards.
CCGGAAACTGGCCCGAGTATCCGGGGCATCCGGGCCTCAGCGCGCTGTGTACGCTGGCCTTGTTGAATGCGGGCGTGCCGCCGGAAGATCCCGTGGTCCGTCGGGCGTTGCAGTTCCTGAGGGGAAAAATCTACGACCGCACCTACGCGGTGTCCCTGCAAACGATGGTGTTTTGCGTCGCGGAACCGGCCAAGGATCTGCAAAAAATTCGCCGTAACGTGCTCTGGCTAGAAAAAGCCCAGTCGGGCAGCGGAGCCTGGTCGTACTTGCCCGAAGGCGGACAGGGGGATCCCTCGAACGCCCAATTCGCCGTCTTGGCGTTGCACGAAGCGGAACGCGTGGGCCGCCGCTTTGGACAGCCAGGGCTGGTAAGTGCCACTGCCTGGCGCCGTGCTCTCGCCTATTGGAAAGGTAAGCAACGTCCCGATGGTTCATGGGGATATATCGATGGAAGGCGGAGTTCAGGCAGCATGACCTGCGCGGGAATCGCTTCGCTCGTTTTGTCCTCGGATATCTTGAATGTGGGAGACGCCGCCGTGGTGGATGGCGAAGTGCAGTGCTGTGGTACGCAGCGGCAGGACGACGCCGTGCAACAGGGATTGGATTGGCTGACGAGAAATTTCACGGTGCGGGGAAATCCGAACCGAGGACAGACGTACCATTTCTATTACCTCTACGCCCTGGAGCGGGTGGGGCGGATCACTAACCGTCGGTTCATTGGCAACCACGATTGGTACCGCGAAGGGGCGGACGTCCTGCTCCATCGCAGGAGCCCGGACGCGCTCGAAGGATTTTGGCGTGGTTCTGGACATGCCGAGGATAACGCGCTGGTTTGTACCAGCATGGCGCTGCTGTTTCTTTCCAAGGGCCGCCGGCCTGTTCTGCTCGCCAAACTTCGGCACGGGCCGGGAGAGGACTGGAATCGCCATCGTGGAGACGCGGCCAATTTGACCCGCTACGTCGAGCAAAAATGGGAACGGGACCTCACCTGGCAGGTGCTGGATTTCGAAAAAGTGCAAACCGTCGAGGATTTGCTGCAATCGCCCGTGTTGTACCTGAGCGGACGAGATGGGCTGGAGTTTTCGCCAGGACAGCGAAAGCTGCTGCGGATGTATGTCGACCGGGGAGGATTTCTCTTCGCCGAGAGCTGTTGCGAGGGGGACGGGTTCGACCAGGCATTTCGGGCGCTCATCAAGGACATGTTTCCCGAAGCGGAATATCAGTTGCGGCTGCTACCGCCGGAACACCCCATCTGGAGGGCGGAAGAACCTGTCGATCCCGCGCACCTGCGGCGGCTGTGGGGAGTGGATGCTGGCTGCCGCACCAGCGTGGTCTACTGTGATCAGGATCTCTCTTGTTACTGGGAACTGGCTCGCGTTCGTCGGGGGCACGAATACCCCGAGGAAGTGCAAGACTCCATCCAAGCAGCGCTGGCCATCGGCGCGAACGTCCTGGCCTACGCCACCAGCCGGGAATTGAAATACAAGGATGAAATTCCCGTGGCTGCCCAACAGGATGCTCCCTTGGATCCGCTGGCACGAGGTGAGTTGCGCGTGGCAAAAATCCGCCATCCCGGCGGATGTGATGCTGCCCCGTTGGCCGTAGCCAATCTGGTGCAAGCGGCGGGCGAGAATGTCGGGCTCGGCGTCTCGTCGAATGTGCCGCTGATTTCCTTCACCGATGAGCAGCTCTTCAGTTTCGCCCTGGTATTCGTCCATGGCCGCAACGCGTTCCAGCTCTCCGCACTGGAGAGGAAAAGATTGCGGGAGTTCGTGGAACGTGGAGGCATCGTCCTGGCCGATGCCGTGTGTTCGAATGAAGCGTTCGCCGAATCGCTGCGGCGTGAAATGCGGCTCGCCTTTCCGGACCGCTCGTGGCAAGCTGTTCCGCCGGAGCATCCCATGTTCACCGCCGAATTTGGTGGCAGCGACCTCCGCACGATCACCCTCCGGCAGCCGCAAGCCAGCGTCGCGGACAATCCGCTGCGTGCCCGCCGCGTCGAAGTCGCCCCGCGCTTGGAGGGCGTTTTTCTGGAGGACCGTTGGGGGGTCCTGTTTTCTCCCTACGACATCAGTTGTGCCCTGGAAAACCAGGCCTCCTTGGAATGCCCCGGCTACCTCCGTGAAGATGCCGCACTTCTAGGCATCAATCTGATCTTGTACAGCTTCCTGCAGTAGCCGTACTGGGACCACTCCCACTCCACCGATCACGACCGTGAGCTTCGCATGACTTTGTTGTATTACGACGATTTGTTTCTGGAACATGACACGGGAACACATCCGGAATGCGCGGAGCGGCTGCGACAAGTGATGCGGCACCTGGAACACACTGATTTGTTAGCCCGTTGCCGGCAGCCGGAATGGCAAGCCGCCACGCAAGAGCAAATCGCTTTGGTTCATGACCCGAGCTATGGTGCCCACTTGCAAAGCTACGCGGAAAACGGTGGCGGCATGATTGAGCAAGACACGGTGATGAGCCGGCAGTCCCACGCCGCCGCGACCAGAGCCTCCGGCGCTTTATGTGATGCCGTGCGGCGAGTCGTGGGCGGGGAAGACCAGTCCGCGCTCTGTTTGGTGCGGCCACCAGGGCACCATGCCCTGCGGAACGCCCCCATGGGATTCTGCCTGTTCAATCACATCGCCGTCGGCGCGGCACTTGCCGTGCAAGAGTTGGAGTTGGACCGCGTGCTGATTCTAGATTGGGATGTCCATCACGGTAACGGCACGCAAGACACTTTTTGGACGGAGCCGCGAGTCGGTTTTCTTTCCATTCATCGCTGGCCGTTTTATCCGGGCACGGGAAACTCCGACGAGTCAGGAGGCGGCCCCGGCGCGGGCACGACGTTGAATCTTCCCGTTGAATTCGGCACGAGCCGCGCGGACTATTTGTCCCGCTTTCGCTCGGAATTCGAGAACTTCGCGGAGCGAATCCGCCCGCAACTGTTATTGATCAGCGCGGGTTTCGATGCCCATGTCCAGGACCCCATCGGTTCCTTGGGTTTGGAAGTGGAAGACTTCACCGAGTTGACCAAGCTGGCTCTCGAAGTAGCCAAAGTACACGCCGGCGGCCGTGTCGTGAGCACGCTCGAAGGAGGTTACCATCCGCAAGTGCTTGCCGAATGCGTGGAGGCTCACTTAGCACAATTGCTAGGTGATCCGGGAGAATCGTAGTCATCACACAACACGCGGGGTCGTGTTTTTCTGCCAGAATTTCACGCTGCCATGACGAATTGCCAGGCCTTATTTGCAGCTCGTTTGGCCATCTGCCATGATGAGGGGTGTTCATCGCAGGAAAGGATATCCACGGCGATGCTAAGAGCCTGGGGACAAAACACCGCGGCATCCGCGAATTTGAGCGTCCGTCGGCCGTGAAACGCCGATGGAAGAAACAAACGTGAGGTTTTGTCCGTTGGCTTTAAGAGTGATGAATCAAGCAGCGACTATCACTTTTGGCAAGTGAGCCGGTCATGAACATCGCGGTTTTCCCACAGTGCAAGGCTGGGAGGAGCAGCGAACATGAAATCTCATTTTAAGTGGGATACGACTAAGGGCATTCGACGACGGTCCGGATTTACCCTCGTGGAGTTATTAGTCGTGATCGCGATCATTGGTGTCTTGGTCGCGCTTCTGCTGCCTGCCGTGCAATCCGCTAGGGAAGCGGGCCGCCGCGCGCAATGCCTGAACAACCTGCGGCAAATGGCGCTGGGCATGCTATTGTACGTGGACCAGCACAAATCACTCCCCTCCGGCAGTACAGGCCCCTTCGAAGATGGTTTTCCCGAAGCCTTCCGTGAGCCCAACAGCGGCTGTTGCCCGTTCGGGCATTTTGGTTGGCCGGCGCTGATCCTGCCGTTCATCGAACAACAAAATTTGTACGACCAAATCGACTTCACGGTGCCCGCCTACGCGGAATCGGTTCCCGAGAGCTCGCGCGGCTGGGGATCGCCGGAACGCGGTCCAGCGGGTGATCCGAGAAACCGCAACGCTGCCAACAGCCAGCCCAACACGTTCGTCTGCCCTTCGGCCCATCGCGTCCAGCCGGAGACCCAGCACAAGGATTACGCGATCAACGGCGGATCGGGGCTCGCCTGCTGTGTGGAGCGGAACGGACCTCATGATGGCATTGCCTGGATGCGGAGCGGCGTCACGCTGGGTGATGTCGTGGATGGCCTGTCGAACACGTATATGCTGCTGGAGTGCGCCCATTGGGCGCCCCGAGGTTGGGTCGACGCGGAGACCGGGTGCAATCCCTTCTTCTTTATTACGCATAATTCCAACGGCTACGTGATCGCGCATAGCGCCACGGGGCCGGCTCCGCCGAATGTGAGCCTCGATAATTTCAACACGCGTGGTACTTACAGCTCTCACCCCGATGGGATCAACGTGGCATGGGGAGATGGGCGGGCCGGATTTGTGAGCGATTTCGTGGACTTCAATTCGTATTTGGCCCAATTTACGCGCGAGGGTGGCGAGACCATTGCCGAATAACCAGAGACATAGCCCGATGGCAATGCTTTCCTTTTCATATCCCACATGCATGGAAGTTCCCCATGGGGCACGCTTCATGGCGCTCGCCATGGGCGTGTTCCTCGTGTCCTCTGGTTGCGGACGCTCGGGGCCGGATGTCGTGGAAGTCTCGGGCACGATCACCAAAAGCGGGAAACCGGTCTCGCATGTGCTCGTCCATTTCCGCCCGGATAAGGGGCGGTCTAGTTCGGGCCGTACCGACGCGGAAGGCTACTACGAGCTCCAATTCAGCCGACGGATTCCGCGCGGCGCGGTTCCGGGTCAACATCGCGTCTACTTCGCGGTCCAGCAAGAACGCATCGACGAACCGCTCAACCTCTCCGATCCGAAATTCCATCCCGAGACCCGCGAGATTGTGCAGGCGTGCGGCAGTTATGAATCGACGCCGGTAAAAATCGAAGTGACGCACGAAGAACCGGTGATCGACATCGAATTGGACGAATTTCTCAACGGAAACTCGGATTCTCCTTAACTCATGGGCGGCAGGACATGCCTCAACCAACGGCCATGAAGGCCCCGGAATTCCCTCGCGTCACACGCGATTCACATATCATCTGGCCAGCGAGTTGGAAGGAACGGTTTCGGCGACGTTTGCGTGCTTGGTATCGGCGAAATGCCCGGAATTTGCCGTGGCGCCGTGATCCCACGGCTTATCAAGTGTGGGTCAGCGAGATCATGCTCCAGCAGACGCAGGTGGAAACCGTAAAGCCTTATTTCGAACGGTTTCTCGCGGAATTCCCCACCGTGGTGGATCTGGCGACGGCGGACGAAGCGGCGGTTTTGCGGCAGTGGGAGGGGCTGGGATATTACCGCCGGGCACGGCAGCTTCACGCGGCGGCGAAGTCCGTGATGGACCGCCATGCCGGACAATTCCCCCGCTACCCGCAGGAACTTCAAGCCTTACCCGGTATCGGACGGTATACGGCTGGCGCGATCGCCTCGCTGGCTTATGGCTTGCCGGCTCCCATTTTGGAGGCGAATACCGTGCGGCTTTGGAGCCGCCTCCTCGCGGTCCGTGAAGATCCTCGACAAGCGGGCATCCAAAAACTGTTGTGGCGCGCCGCGGAAGACATCCTGCCACGTCGAGACGCCGCGGAATTGAACCAGGCCCTAATGGACTTGGGCTCATTGGTTTGCAAACCCCGGCAACCGTTATGCGAAACGTGTCCCGCCAAATCGCTTTGCCCCACCCGTGCGCACGGCCTGCAAGACGTGATCCCCGCGCGGGCCAAGCGCCCCGCCACGGAGCGGGTGACGGAAGTCGCGGCGGTGGTTTGGGATCGACAAAGGGTGTTGCTCGGCCAAAGAGGGCCCAATGAACGTTGGGCCGGCTTGTGGGATTTCGTGCGATTTCCCTGGAAATCCGGCGGATCTCCGCGTAGTGACGAGGTGACAAAGGAAGTCGCGCGGAGGACAGGCTTGCCAGTCCAGCCGCGTGGCCCGCTCCCCACGCTACGGCATGGTGTGACGCGCTTTGCCATTACGCTCCGCTGCTTCGAATTCGAGCGCGAACAAAACGGCTCGCGGCAGGCTAGGCCAGCCAGGCCCTACCAGTGGTGGCCCATCGGGAAGCTGTCCGAGTTGCCGCTGCACAAAACCGCGCGAAAAATTGCCCACACGCTACAAGAGAAGCGAGCCCGACAGCCTTTCTCCCAGGACTCGTAGCTGCTCGATAGTACGCCGGTTGCATTGGCGGGCGTACAGGTCACTTCCGGCCAACGCCCCTCCGGGACGACTGGCACAAAAAAAGCCCCCGGAACTTTTGGGTCCCAGGGGGGCAAAGGACTCCATTCGGTTCCGGGAGCGATTGGATGCTGGCGGGAGCCGAATCATTCGCGCCCCCAGCTTGGCTGCATGTTTGAGCTATCGGCCTCCTGTGCCAGATTCGAATGTAGAGCGAAGCGACCCGATGGCATCCTTGCCTTCGGTTCACTCCGTGGTCCGCAGGACCCAAAGGGCCCCCGTGCGGACCGGTCCACGTGGATCGTGATGGTTTCGTTGTTCGACCGATAGTTTTCGTGACCGGCGTGCCAATGTGACTTCCGTGCCACGTGAGGTCGGGAGAATATGGAAATCTCCGCGGCAGGTCAACGTCGTTTTTTTGCACCCATGGATCCGTTTTTCAATAGCAGGCCAAATCGCCTCCGTTTATCAGCTTGCGCCGGATACGTTCGCCGGTGATCAATTGGCCGCAATACGCACACTAAGTACCCATGAATAAGTCTTTGAGCGTTCGCGAGAATCCGATAAGCTGGGCCCAGACAAGGAGGTCAGGCGATGGAATTCTCATTGAATG
>JANQPP010000171.1 GCA_028289405.1 Pirellulales bacterium | reverse complement strand
ACGGCGGGTGATGCACGGCATCCCGCCGGTGACCGAAGCGGAATTCACCCAGCAACAGGCCTGGTATCAATCGCATCGAGAAGCCCTGCTGGACTGGATGGCGCCCGACACGAAGTTCGAGCTGACCAACGGTGCCAGCCGGAGTGTCTACGACTTCGACCTGATGTTCTCGAATGGTGCGCGGGCCATGCGCGTGGGGGAAACGTTTCGGGATCTCAAGCTACTGAGGGAACTGTGGGAAGGGGAGGCGGCCGGAAGTTGATTCGACGGATATGGGGCCCAACTGTCGTTTGCAGCCGACTTGCACCATTGCAAGCTGAAATCGGGCGAATGGTCGTGCTACAGAATGCCTATGACCAAGGATCGAGCCGGACGTGGGCGTAGCGGAGTTTCGGCGCGTCCTCCGCGATTCCAAAGAGGTCTAGCTCGTCACTTGGTTGAGATCCCCCCCGCGGTGTATTGGTGAAGAATCGATGGAATGGATGGGACAATGGTATTTCGAAGCCAGCCCTTGGACTCTCAATGGGAAAAATCCTATTCACAAATTTGGTAGTTCCAGCGGTGGCCGTTTGCCTACCTGCAGCAACAACATACAAAGATCCTCGCGCGCCCACATGGAATCTTCCAAATGCTGGTTCAAATCCCTTTCCTGTCGTGGGAGTGCGGGAAAGCGTATGGCGGTGTTTGACTTGGCCAGCATGAACCACCGCATACTCCAGGGATTGAGAAAATGGCTCGCCAGGAAAATATTTGTCTCGAAGAAAGGAATACACGTGAGGGCGTTTCAGGTAGAGCAAATGTGCCGCACCTTCGGCATCTACATAAAGATCGAGATTGGTGATGTTTCCCGCAGTTTCTTCAACCGTATCAATTTCCAACGGTGGACGAAATGATGCATCGGCGATACTCGGCATGAACGCGTAAAACAGCCGACGGAAGACGTAGTCCCATTTGCGACCGAGCTGCTCAAATTTCAGCTTGCGCCATTCGAGATTCGGTTCTTGGATGTCGCCAATGGCCAATACATGCACCGCACCTCGCCGGAATGCCACTTGAGGATAGGCTGCGCGAATGGGGAATTGGATCATCCCGCGTGCGTGCCAATGACCATGTGAATCACGGTGAGAAACGAATTGAGCACTCGTCCGTGCGTGAATGTTGAGCAATACCAACTCCCGCCGTGAAGAATCGGCGGCAATGCCTCGGTAGGAATGGTCTGTAAAGTAGGTGCCTTCCATCCAAACGGGCTCCTCCATCGCCTGCGTCAGGCGGCCGTTTTGTTGGTCGAAGCGGAACATCACAGGTTGACACTCGCCATACTCGGTGCCGGGCGGCTTTGTGGACGGATTGGCCGACACAAAAAGCTCACCTGTCTCTATTCCCACCAACAGACAGGGCTCCCGTTGCCTATATTCATCTTCCTCAGCCACGACGTCCCAGCTGCCAGGCCCGCGTTGCCAAAGCTGCCAACGCGTGTTGCAAAGTGGCGGTACACCTTTGCCCGTTTCGATAATCGATACACTGACCTGGTTTCCATGCCGCACGAGGAGCGGGGCTCCATAGCACCACAATGGTCCCGCTCCGTTGTTCGCCGGTCCGTAGGCTGTCACAACCTCTTCGCACAGAACCGTAGCTTCGAGGCCGAATGCTCGAACACCGAGTGCCAGGGTCAGCAGAATTGCCTTTATTGAAACGAAGTTTCTCAATGGGACGTGCTTCATGGTCAGATGGATTAAAGTTGGTCTGTGCATCACTGAATTTGGAATTCGATACATGACTACGCCTCGTGCCCATGCAGTTTCGTGCGCATGAATTGGGCGTTCCATTGGCGCTGAAGCTCCGAAAAAGAAATCATATTGCCTGGATTAACGGTGCACTTGAATTGGGCAGACTTGCCGCAGCGTTCCGGTTTTTGCGTATGATCTCAACATGTCGCACAACTTTGGAATCGGGTTTTTTGCCGCCAACTACGGTTTCACGAGGCTTCCATCCATTCCGCGGACGGTAGTCCAATCAGATACACGATGGTCGGTCGTCAACGGGTGCCGCAAGGCAATCTTTTCATCAAGGTCGATTCCCAAACCCGGTTTGCCAGAACCGTATAGGTAGCCCTCGTCAATTCGCGCCGCTCCGGGCATCATTTCATGCACGACGTCCGGATAATGATTGTCTTCTTGTATCCCGAAACTGGAAATGGCCATATCGACATGGTACGCCGCGAGTTGGTTGATAGGGTCGTTTTCTCCGCCTTCCTGCCACGCCGTGCGGACCCCAAATTGCTCGCACAAGGACGCGATTTTCCTGGCGTGCGTGATGCCGCCAATCATACCCACGCGGCACCGGATAAAGTCGATTAACCGCTGAGCGATTAACGGCCTCCATTCGTGAGGATGCGTGAACAGTTCTCCCATGGCCAAAGGCGTCGCCGTTTGAGTTTTGAGTCGCTTAAAATAATCGATTTGCTCCGGAGCCAAGATGTCCTCCACAAAGAACATCTTGGCGGGCTCGAGCCGCTTAGCTAATTGCAAAGCGTTGGCGGGCGTTAAATGTTCATGCACGTCGTGCAGCAGTTTCACTTCCCATCCGAGTTGGTCGCGAATGTGGAGGAAAAGTTCGGGTATGGTTCGCACATAAAGTTCTTCGTCAAAAGCCCGGCCACTGTAGCCCGCTTTCGGACGACTTCCCTGTCCTGGTGGGATAAACCCACCGCCTCCGTAACCACCCATCTGAACGCGGATATGCCGGTACCCTTGGTCCATCCAGGATTGGACGCTTTCCACGCATTGTTCTTTGTTACGGCCGCTGGCGTGTGCATAAAGCGGCACGGCATCACGCGCTTTTCCGCCAAGCAACTCGTAGACGGGCATGCCGGCTCGCTTTCCCTTGATATCCCACAAGGCCGTATCCAAGGCTGCTTGGATCACGTTCGTAAGTGGGCCATTCCGCCAATAGGATCTTTGGTGATTCCACTGCCATAGATCCTCAATTCGATCGACTTCCTTTCCCTTCCAAAAAGGGATCATGTGTTTTTCGAGCGCCGCCTTGACGGCCCACGACAAATACCGGTAATTGGCTGAACCCAATCCAAATAACCCCGGTTCGTTGGTGATGACCTTAATGAACACCCAAGAATATCCAGGCCTGGGGCTCGTCGCGATGATTTTCACGTCTTCGATCCGAAGCGGTTTTTCGCCACGTGCCTCCTGCCCAAATACTCGGGCAGTGGTGACGATCCAGGGAGCTACCGAGGCGGCTTTGAGGAATTGACGTCGTGTATGCATGTCCGATTGATCCTGTCTCTTGGCGACTCTTCCATGATCGGTCGACAGCGTCCGTATGGCCGGAGTATAACTCGATTCTTCTCTCGAGGAACGTTTTCGAATTTGTTCTGGGAGAATTTCTACATGCGTTGCAAATTCAGCAAGACGACAGAGCGGCCGGTAGATCTGCTTGCCGTTCATCGGTTAAATCACGCGCTCAGCGAAATTCGAGCTGCCCGGCGGCACGAGCCGCAGCGCCTACGACTTCGACCTGATGTTCTCGAATGGAGCGCCGGCCATGCGCGTGGGAGAAACGTTTCGGGATCTCAAACTGGTGAGGGAGAATTGAGAAAGGAAGTAGCGAGAACGATAATGCCGTTAGGTCTTGATGGGCAAGTCAAGACAGAATTGGAAAAGAGCATCCAAAACACCCTGCCAATTCGGCAGAACACCCCCTCCCCAGCCTGCCACCAACTGCCACCAACCGCCACGTCGCACCAGCCCACCAGGCTACCCCACCTTGATCCAAAAGCGACACAATACTGACGAACTGTGTCGCTTTTCGCTGGCATCTTTACGCGCGGCGAGGTACTGATGGAGCCCCGGCGGGGAATTCGCCCGCCGACAATGATTCCATGGTTCTCACAGGCCTCGCCCCATGTGCTGCTATCCGCCCTGGCAACCAGACGCGACCCGCATCCTCACCCGCCGCGAGTTGGCCACGATTCTGGAGCACCTGTCCGAGAAGGCTGCTCGTTCTCGAAGTGCCGCCTTGAACCTGGCGCTCTTCCGCTTGGCCTGCTGTTGCGGTTTGCGCGTCTCCGAGATCGCAGGTTTGCGGATGCGCGACGTGGTAATGGCCGGCGGCCGTCCGTACGTTCACGTGCGGCGTGATGTCGCCAAAAGCAATCGAGCACGTAAGGTACCGCTCTGGTGGGACGTGGGTATACGGGCCGACCTGGCGTCGCACAAGCGGATGCGGCGGGAGTGTGGGGCAGGTGACGATGATCCGCTGTTGACTTCGTACCAAGCGGACCGCCGTGGAAGGCCGCTCTCGCGATTCACACTGCGGCGAAGATTCCTGAAGGCCTGCCACGTCCTCGGCGACGAACGCCTACGACATCTGACCATTCACCACGGGCGACATACCTTCATTAGCCACGCCCTCGCCGGCGGTAGAACGCTCGCCGAGGTCCGCGACGCCGCCGGCCACGCCAGCGTCGCCGTGACGAGCGGCTAGCTGCACGTGGCCGTGGAGGAAGATAGGGTGCATGAATGTTTGTTCGGGAAGGCGGTGAAATGAAAGGACAGCGAGGAATTTCGCCCATCGAACCTCAGGCACACACTGCCGTGGGCTACTGGCTGACCTGCCCCCGAGGCGTTGTTGCTCGCAGTTGCCTCCGCGCCGACCTGACGAAAGGGTTTGGCCTCTGCCGCCTCCCGCTCCTCTCGGCCTCAGCCACCAGTGAAGGCCGAGACGATGACAACGGCAGAAGTGCTCAACGCCAAATGTCCCGACTCAAGACATTGGTACGACTCGTGGGGGCAGGTCAGCCACCGCGGCCGTCTTTAACGTGGCTGAGTGAAAAAAACCACAGTTCTCAGCAATCCTTGCGTCTACTGACGTTCAACTCTTCGCGGTTTGTACCGTGGGACCTTATGTTATAGAAGCACCGTCAATGGTGGCTCGCCACGCCATGAACTTTATCGCTCTTTGCTGATTCGATATCGCGAAATTCTGGTAATCGACAATTTCGAAATAAAATCGTTCGCTTCGAGAACTCCATTGGCCGTGCAGTCGCCCAATCGGCGAAAAACAGCTACGAGAATTCGTTTTTCAACAGGAACTCTCGTAGGTAACAGTCATACGCTCCCACACTGGACGGACCTAGATGGCGAATTGCCTGTTGACTTGGGAACTAGGTGAAGGGCTAGGGCACGCAACCGTCCTGCGTCCGATGGTGGAGGCATTGCTGGAACATGGGCATACGGTGTTCGCAGCCATGCGGGACATCATTAAAAGCCGGCGTGCATTCGCCAGACTGCCCGTGGTCTACTTGCCCGCGCCATTTCATCTCGCGCCGGGCACACAAGTGGATCGGCCGCGCACCTTCGCACATGTGCTGGCGAATGTTGGTTTCGCCAAAACGGATGAATTGTCGACGCTCGTTTCCGCCTGGCAGCATTTGTACGATCTAATTCAACCCGATTTACTGATTTTCGATCACAGCCCAATGGCTATGGTGGCAGCGCGGGGGAGACGAATTCGAAAAGTCGTTGTTGGGACGGGATTTGAAATTCCGCCCGACCAATATCCGCTTCCCGCGTTCTCTTCCGACAGCGAGCCGCTGTCGCAGCAGGACACGTGCCACGAAAACAAGATTTTGGACCACATCAATGCCGTCTTAATCAAGTTGGGCGTTGAACCACTCACGCAAATCAGCAGCCTATTTACTGGTTGTGATGCCACCATTCTCGCGACATTCGCCGAGATGGATCATTATTCGGTCAGAAAGTCCGCAGAATATTGGGGATGCTGGCCCAATCAAGGTGGCGCCCCGCCGCGCTGGCCAGCGGGAAATCGCCTAAAAACTTACGCCTACCTGAAACCGTTTCCCAATATCATTCGCCTGCTAGAAATGTTGAGGGATAAACGGCTTCCTTCCCTTGTGTGTTTCGACGGGCCCGCGGAGCGTATTTCTCGCTATTTCACAAGTGACATCGTGCAAGTAACGGACCGCCCGTTTGACTTGGCCGAGATTGGCCGCACCTGTGACCTGGCCATCGTCACCGGAAGTCACGGCGCGACCGCGTCACTTCTTTTGTCAGGAAAACCTCTGTTGCTGCTCCCCAACCATACCGAACAGGCAATCACCGCCCGAAACGTGGCATGTCTCGGTGCTGGACTGGTAGCCAATCCCAAAGAATTCGAGCACGTCCAATCACAGTTCTCGGAACTGCTTTCGCGTCGACCGGAATTTGAACGGGCCGCCCGCCGTTTCGCCCAAAAATATGCCGCCTTTGACGCGGACAACCAAAAGCGGAGAGCGGCCAGCATCGTACTCAAACTGCTGGCAAATTGACCCGCCGTTTGCGCGGCCCAAGGGGCGGGGCAGCATGAATTCGATACGGCCACTCTCCTAAAGATCGCGATTCCGGGACGCCATATGGCCTCCCGCCGCCCAATTAGGGGGTTCCAAAGTCCTCCCCCAGATTAAAGAACAAAGTGTCCACACCACTGCCGCCGAATAGGTTATCAATTCCGTCAAACGTGGTCTGCGAATCCGTCGAATTGGTGCGAGCATAAATCGTATCCGTGCCACCGTCTCCAAACAACGTGTCGGCACCATGGTCTCCACGAACCGTATCGTTCCCATCATCTCCGTTGATGGTATCGTCGTTGTTTCCGCCGCTCAGATTGTCGTTGCCAGCACCACCGTGAATCTCGTCGTCTCCATCCATGCCAAACAGATGGTCGATGCTTCCATATCCACCGTACGCGCTCGGGTTTGGAAAATCACCGAAAATGATATCGTTCCCAGCGCCGCCATACGCGGAATCGTCCCCACCTCCTCCAAAGATCACATCATTGTCGACGTTCGTGAAATTCGAATCCCCCCACAAGAAGTCGTCTCCACCAAAGCGTGTATACCGTTCGACTCGTTGCAGGTCCGTCTGCGAGTTGGTGTTCGTATCGTTCGGGCCCACCAAGCCCTCGGAGGTCGTGTAAATCCCTGGAACCATCTGCGTATCAAACGCAATCGCTTCCCGGTCTCCCACCTGGAAGGGATTCACGACCTCCACCAACCCATCGGTAAGAATCGCCTGCTGCACCGTCCGCCCGGGGCGGCGCACAAAGCGATGAATCTCCCTCTCGCTCATGATCACAATCTGCGTCCCGTCGTTGGAGATGTCTCCACTCGACGGCGGCACACCACCGACTGGGCCCGCGCCGTTTTCCAGGTTAAATGAGAGCAACCCATCGAAGGTGAGCAGCGTGCCAATACCTCCGCCTCCCACTGCCGTCCAGTTCTGATTAGCGGCGGTGATAGAATAAAGTTCCGCGTTTGTCGCGCCACCGCCCACGTTGTTTTTCGATGCGATGACCACATCTCCCGTGTTGGGATCCACCATCAGCGTCTCGGCGTCGCGGGCACCACCGGGGTACCTTACGCGCATCTCTTGAATATTCGCGGTGGCGATCGTTCCGCGGAATCCATTACCGGTTCCTGTAACCGCGGGCTCGGCGAAACGAAAGACGGATACGAATCCTCGCGCGTCGCCATTATCCCCAATATCAGCCACATAGATGTAGCGCGTACCCGTGCCGGCATCAAAGTAGTACCCCAAATCCTCAAAGTCAGTGTTCGCCACTCCAACCAAACGAAACCAGCCTCGCGACGCGCCGCTTGTGGTGTGGGCGAGTAGGTCCGCTCCATTCCCGCTGTCTTCCACGGACCAAAGAATGCTCGAATTCCTGCGGCTGTGTATAAGTCCCGAGGCTTCATTCAGGACCGGCGCGGGATTTCCGAGATCATCCGTTGCTGTCGGATCCGGGCTTGCCAAGGTGCCCAGTTGGGAGCGATTTCCGTAGCCGTCCCCGCTTACTACGTCGGCGCCTCCTTCGCCATCCACGGTATCGTCACCTTGCCCACCAGCGATGCGGTCCGCGCCCAACCCCGCGTCGATGTCGTCGTCACCGAGTCCGCCATCGATAATGTTGGCTCCCGCATCCCCGGTGAGCGTATCGCCACTGTTACCACCTATCACGTTTTCGATGTTCACAATTCCGTTCACGCTAAGAAAGCCAGCGCTCACGGTCTGTAAATTCGCGCCCGAGAGGTCCAGCGTCACCGCGCGACTCCATCCTTGAAACGACATCGTATCATTTCCGCCACCTTCCACGATGACGTCGTTTTGCAATCCGCCCGCGCCAGAGCCCGACCAAGCGTACGTATCATCCCCCGCCCCGCCGTTCAGCGTGTCCGTCCCCGTGCCGCCATCGAGCCAGTCATTCGACGCTCCTCCCAACAGGGTGTCATTTCCGGCGTCACCAAACAGGAAATCCGCCCTGGAGTTCGTTCCACCATCCACGTGATCATCACCGCCTCCACCGTGGAGTTCGTCATTCCCTCCGGCGCCATCAATATCATCATCAAACGCACTGCCAATCACCACGTCGTCCGATCCGCCGGAGTCCACGGTGACCGGGAACACGCCTGGAGGCGGATTGGTGGGGATGTTGGTAAACGCCGTCGCTGTTACCGCGGAGAGGTCAATGAAATCTTGTCCTCCTTGCGAAGTAATCGTGATCGATTGAATCAAACCAGGCGCAACGGGGCCATTCGTGATGTTCACTACCGGGTTTACTTCCCCTAGGTCCCGTACCCGCACTTGATTATTCTGAACATCGACAATCAAAATGTCGTCATCGATACCGACATTATCTCCGACAATATTGAGGTTGCCCGTAAGGGCGGTGAACGTCGCCGTGGTGAGCGTCAGACGCTGCTCAAGCAACTCACCTCCAAGCACGGTGCGCCGCTTGCACGGGGTATTCTTAATTCGTGAACGCCCGCCAAATCCTGAATCCACATTAGTTCTATGTGTTAGCCATTTCGAACGAATCATGATTTACCTCTATTATAAATGCACACTTGAACCAAAAACACTCGGCGCTACGGTCTCAGCCCTTTCCCATTCCAACTTTCCTTTCTTCCGCGAGCTCTATGCGTAAACGCAGTCACGATTTATGAACGCAAGCACTGCGTATTCCAGCGCATACCGCGACCGCAAGTTCACGCCAAAGAAAGAAGAACATCCTCCCGCCAGCAAGGCTAAAGGATTACTTTGCTCGCAGAATAATTTCTGCCAGCTTAGAACCATTTACCATCAACAGGTCTCCTCTAAAAGCCAACGCCCCTGTTGGTCAACTCGGAATAGTGGTTCTTTTTTGAAACTCATTCGTGAGCTACGGACAACACTCTGTGACAGCCTGCGGTCACAGAAAGCATTCAGCTTATGAGAAACACGACGCACATCCTCATTAATCCAACGCCTGTGTACACTCACCTTTTCATCCACCTCTCAGCACGCGCCATGCATTAGATCACCTCTTTATCAAAACGCAAGATTAATTTTAGACCATCTTCACATTCTCACTTCTCGGGAATACGTAACATGTGTTCTAATAACACATTTGCGTACGTTGCCACCGTGATACATGTTGTTTAACACCCGGCCTAACAGCCCGTTGAACTAGCCCCGCCAGGCGGCGGAAGCGGTTGAGCCATCCGAAAGTGCGTCCGACGATCCACCTTTTCTTTTGCAGCACGAATTGGCCGCGCGGCCGCGAGACGATTTTGATGGTCCACAACCACTGGATCCAGGCCCAGCTGACGATCGCGCGGTACGCCGTGTCGGCCCAGATGGTTTTGGGAAATTTGACCGATTCGCGAAGGACCGTGAGAGCGAGCCTGGCCCCGTCACGATCTTGCACGCTGGCCGGCGTGATGCACAGCGTCCAGACCAAGCCCAGCGTATCCACCACCATGTGCCGCTTGCGGCCGAAGACCTTTTTCCCCCGTCGCCGTTGCTTGTAGCCTGGTCTGGCAAGCAACCAGGCTAGCTGCCCCGAGGGCCACCTGCTCGGTCGTTTTGGTGGTTTGACTGTCGAGCACCGCCGCCGAGGGTTTGGGGGTGCGACCCGCCTGCTTCCGCACGCGTTCGCGGAGCTTGTCATGCACCCGCCGCCACGTTCCGTCCGCCTGCCACTTGCGGAACCAGTGAAACACGATGCGGTAGGGCGGAAAGTCGTGCGGCAGCGCCCGCCAAGTACCGCCGCTACGCGTCACGCACAGAATCGCGATGAGGATTTCCCGCTTGGGGCACTTCGACGGACGACCCGTGGTGGCGTCCGGCGGAATCCAAGGTTTCAGCCGGCGCCATTGGCGATCCGTCAGGTCGGTGGGGTAAGGCATCTTGCTCATGCGAGCAACATCACGAACTCACTCTCGGATTCCCAGAGCAGTTATTGGACAGGCTCTCAACGCGAAGCACTGCCAATTCTCTTCTCACGAACGGGAGACTGCGTCCCTGCCAGAATTGCACCTGGACCAGCGGCAACGACCCACCAATGGGGAATTGTCCAGTATTCATCAGGGTAATCCCCGATGCCTCGCCCCATGGAGACGTATCTACTTAAATTTGAAGAGCTTCCGCTTGGAGGTATTGGCTCCACGATGAGGTGCT
>JANQPP010000149.1 GCA_028289405.1 Pirellulales bacterium | reverse complement strand
CAAACGATAGACGAAGATCACGAGCCCTACCGCGGCCGAACCTAGCGAGGCGATTAAGACAGCGGCACTCGCCACGTCGAGCGCTTCTCCCAAATCTTCGTTGTGCTGTTTCTCCAAGGCCCGGGCGAGGCGTTCGAAGGAAGTGTTGACCATTTCCGCTGAGAGCACGATGGTCACGCACAGCAGCAGCATGCACCATTCAGTGCGGGTAACACGTAGCGCCACGGCAGCCGCGACGACGAGTGCCGTGGCGAAAAAGTGGACGAAGAAACTGCTTTCGCCACGAATCCCTTTTTTCGCACCCCGAAAAGCGTGGCCAAATTTGCTACGCCATGACGGCGTTCCGCGGTATTCCGTGTTCATCGGAGTTAGTCCAGTCCAAATTGGCCGGCAACCGGGATCTGTGCCCCTTGAAAGCGGCTGGCAAACGCTGCGGACAAGAAACGTGGTTGAATCTCCAACTTTACCCCCACGTTATCCTTGTTGGCATCCACGTTGAACCCAAAACTGAAGATAAAGGCCTCGCCGATCCGCGTGATGGAAAAATTCTGGCCGATGTTTCCCGCATCCGCCAAATCGACCGACGTGCCAAAGGTGGAGATCCACTTAGGGCTCATTAAATAACTCCACGATCCGGTGACGATTTGGCTGTTGAATGGACCTCGCAATGATCGGAATCCCAGATACAAACTTCCTCTGGGCGGACGATTCAGAAATCCGCCGAAGGTGACCACTTCTTGCCCCTGGTCGAAAAAGTCGAATGCCCCGTCGGAGACGAGCGTCACGCGGTCTCCCACGTGCCACCGGAAATCATACGTGGCGAGGCCGAAATCCTCGCCGAAGTTGTCATCGGCAGGTTTTGGAAACCAGACGGCCTGCGTGTCCAGGATGATCCAATCGATGATGCGGCGGCGTCCCGGCAGGCCACGTTTTGTTTGCCACCTTTGCCGGAGTCCGGCCCGCAGGAACGTAATGTCATCCGCGACTTCGGTGGCGGGGCTGGTCACCCAACTCCCGATGCCGGATCTCAAGGCGTAGAACCGTTCATCGAACCGCAGCGGAATCGGAACCATGCCAAAGGTATTGAACGCCGTGCGGCGGCGAAAATGTTCCACCGAATCGTCATCCAGCGGATCGTACAAGGGGAGTTGAGTCAGGTCTCGATTAGCATCGGCGAAAGCAAACTCCGCATCCCAAACCATCTTGTGCGCCAGGCCGTGTAGATTCCATAGCGGATCTTCCACATGGGGCAGCGCGGTCCACATCGGCATGCTAGCCCGTACCCCCGCCTGTCCGTAAGCCCGCTGCAAATCCTCGCCCGTGATATCTTCTCCCCAGTGGGCCAATTCGCCGAGTGCATAGGGGACGACCCGCACAGGTCCGACTGAGAAGGGAAGGTCAATCTCCTGCCGCGTCACGGCCCGTTCGCCGCTCACCTCCACTTCCCAAGGAAGTAGCGCGAACTTCGCAGCATCCCGAGGATCCGTCGGCGTGTCCGCGGTCCTCAAACGTCCATACCCCACGTGCGTGTGGGCAAACCAAGTGAGTGTGTCGTGAATGAGTGGCTGTCCTAGCCAAAAATGATCGGCCCGGGGGAGCCATTCCGTTTGGGTGAAAAAGTCGTTAATGCGCACATCGGTGGTCAAGCTTAACGAACGGTTTTCCCGAATCCGCTTAAGCTCGATTCCCGTGGATTGATCCTTGAATTCATCCCATTCGTTTTCGTAATACTGCTCGAGGAAGTTGCGGTCGCTGATCCATCCCAACTCACCGGAAAATTGGAGATTCCAGGGAAGCTGCTGGCGGTGCCGTGCCAAAACGCGCCCACGAAAATCTTCTTCGGGCACCAGACCCATGCGGTCGTTGCCGAGAGTATCGACATCTTGTTCGTTGATCGCCCAGGCATCCGCGAACCCCGAATAGGGGCCAGGAAGCCCCAGAAGCCCAGTGCCTATATAGTTCAGCGAGGTTCCAAAGCCGAAGCCTCGCTCGCTGAGATAATCGGCACTGAGCTCCCAGTCCAATCCCGGCGGGGGATTACGGATACCGAACAGCTCGAAAGCGTCCCAATCCGTGAGGATCTGCTGCCCAAAAATATTGTCTGATTTGAGGCGAATCCGCTTCAGATAAAAGGTGGGGTCCTCCAAATCCGTGGCCAGTACCGGCCAATAGAACACGGGAACACCGCCAATGTAGGCCACATTCTGCCGGCTCGTGGCCAGCCGCCGATGATCAATCACGGGCGTGCCGATAGCCGGATCGATTACGGGTACGCCGGTTGCCGGATCGCGGAGCAAGGTCTGCTCGTCTTGCAATTCTACATCGCGCGCACGCAGCCAATAGCTGGGAACCCCCAGGCGGCTGGAAGTGACCATGGCGTTTTGGGCTTGGAAGCGATTTTCATTGAGCTGACGTAACACGTCGGCCCGGAGGCGAAGTTTGCCTTCGAATTCCGGGATGGGTGTGAGAAGTTCCGAGTCCAGGACAACCCCCGCCTTGCGACGCGCGTCGTAATACATCCGCTCGGCACGGATGATCCGCTCGCCTTGCCGGAAGATGATGTTCCCTTCGAGATAAAATTCCAAAGGAACGTCTTCCGACTGCGTCGTTCCCGAGGTCAAATCGGCGTCGCCCGTATCGCCGATCCAAAGTACGAGCCGATCCGTTTCCACGTCGATCAGGTCGAGTTCTTCCAGACCATCCATGACCAGGATCACGCCTCCATCGACAATCACGATCCGCTCCTGCGCTGCCGTATCGATGGTTTGCAGGGCACGGACCGGAGCCCCGCTCCGCGTGGAAAGGCGAATCCTACGCGTGCCCACCGGTGGAGCATTGCTAGAGGGAGGCGTTTCCAGCAGCCGTTGCAATTGCACGGGCCGGACTTCCGCTGAGGGCCGGGACCACATCGCGTAAGCGCGGCGGTACAGTTCCGAATCTTCCGCGGATGTCTCCACGGAGTCTTTCACTTGGAACAGAGGAGACAACCCGGAAGAGAGCCGCGTCAGCCACTGGCGGTCGTTCAGAGTTCCCAGCGCTTCACCATCGGCAGCCCCTTTTGCGTGCGTGACCGATACATTGCCTTCCAGATAAGCGATGACGCGGTAAAGCGGTTGTGTGTCGTCGGATTCCCGTGTCACCCACACGACCGCGCGTTCCGCCGTTGCCGTGCGAGAGCCCTGCTGCAAGACACATTGCCCACTGAGCAGCCATACATCGTAATCCCCTTTTCGCCATTTGCGTCCACGCTCCGCGGAAAGCGTGACAGGCGAAGTCGGCCGCACAAACAACGGGAATTCGACGTCACCGCCATGCGCCGGGGATGTGCACAGACAGAAGTGCAAGAACTTGGCAACTAGCAACAGGGCGAGTGCGCGCGTCAGGCCGCCACGCGAGTGGCCACCATTCGCGGCACCGCGAAGAAAAATCCTCGTAAGTGGCGTCCAACTTGCTCGCAGAAGTGCATCCTTGGCGAAAAAAGGATAAGCCGAATCCGGGCCGAGACAGCCCATGCACTGACGAATTGCCTGGAAAGCTCCCCAGAGGGGTCTCCAGAGGGGGCGGGATTATAGAAGCGGCTTGCGCGCAAGGTCAAGCGACGTCACGGCGAATTGCGTCGTTTTGGCTCAAAATCACTTCGCCTCGCATCAAGCTGAAACATTCCAATTTTGACCGCGATCTCTCACGGACTGGCCTTTACGCCACACTGCAAAGTTTGCAGAATACGCCCCGCTTTTTCACTGGGTGGGGCCATGCCTTTGGCGGCACCGGCCCAATACGGCGTTTTATGGGATCAGGGCAAGGATCGCCCCGAACTTCGGCAAGGAGTGCGTAAACGTGAAGACCAAAGTATCGTTCATCGTCGTCCTGTTGAGCTGTTTCATCTCCTGCCCTGGGGCATTCGGGCAAGCGCAGCAGCCCGCTTCGGCTAGCCCGACCGTGGTGGTGATCGACATCAACCATATCTATCAGTCGCATGTCCGTTTCAAGGAAGAAATGAAGCGGATGGAAGGCGAAGTCCAACGCACCGAGGCGACCCTGAAACAAAAGTTCGAAGAAGTCCAACGCATGGGAGAGCAGCTCAAGGAGTTTTCGCCCGACAGCCCGGACTACCGCCGCATGGAGGCGGAGATCACCAAACGGCAGGCCGAATTCAATGCCGAAGCCGCGATCCAAAAGAAAGACATCCTAAAAAAGGAAGCGGCGATTTACTACGACGTGTACCAAGAGATCCAACGTGAAGTCGAAAAATTCGCGAAGACCTACGGCATCAAGCTGGTCATTCGTTTTAGCCGCGAGAAGGTGGAGCCCAACGACCGCAAGTCCGTGTTGAGTGAAATCAACAAGGCCGTCGTATACCACGCCGGGCTCGATATCACCGACCACGTGCTTAACGAACTGAATCGCCGCGCAGGACAGGCGAACAACTCGACTCCTATCTCCAGCCGCCCCGGAGTACCCCGGCGGCCTCGGCAGTAAGCGGTTTGCCAGCAGATCCGACAAGGTTTCTCCGCACGAGGGCCATCTAGTGACTCCGATTACACGCACCGGGAAGCACGAATGCACACGAAAACGATGGCGCCGTTTTTGCGATCCGAGAGAACCCTCCGGACTTCGGCCAAGGTCGACGGAGTAGGCTATTGGAGTGGCCGGAAGGTGCGGGTGGAATTCCATCCCGCGCCTCCCGGTACCGGTATCGTCTTCGTGCGCATCGACCGGCCGCATCCGGTGCGGATACCGGTCAATGTCAAGCATCGCATGAAGAGCTCGCGGCGGACGACGCTATTGGCCGACGGTTGCCGCGTGGAAATGGTGGAACATGTCCTGGCGGCACTGGCGGGCCTGCAAATCGACAATTGCGAAGTGTTCGTCGACCAGCCGGAAATGCCCGGCTGCGACGGTTCAAGTCTGCAATTCGTCATCGCCTTGGACGCCGCCGGTATTGAAACCCAACGCGCGGCCCGAAGAACATTGGTCGTGCAAGAGACATTCCGTGTGGGAACTGACGAGGCTTGGATCGAAGCGCGTCCGCCACATTCCAACACGCTTTCGGTCAAATACCGCCTTCAATACGCCAACTGTCCCGCCATTGGGGAACAGGATGTGGAGTTGGCGGTCACGCCGGATGCATTTCGGCGGGAATTAGCTTCCAGCCGAACTTTTCTGCTGAAAGATGAGGCGGAGTGGCTTAATTCCCAGGGTCTGGGAAACCAAGTGACGCACCAAGACCTATTGGTATTTGACGACCATGGCCCGATCGACAATCCGCTCCGATTTTCCAATGAGTGTGCACGGCATAAGGCGCTCGACCTGGTCGGCGATCTAGCCTTGTCCGGTTGCGATGTGTTGGGCCACTTAGTGGCCTTTCGCAGCGGCCATCATTTGAATGCGTCGTTGGTCGCCGGTTTGCTCAACGCGGAAGGAGCGGCGGAAGGCTGGCAGAAGTCGGCTTGATCGCCACCAACGCAAAGTCCGCGCGGTGCACTTCAATTCCATTCAGCGTGCGCCACCACCAAGGAGAAGCTATCACATGACACGAATTCGGGTAGCCGTCATTGGTGCGGGTCACCTCGGACGCATTCACGCTCGCTTGCTGAGCGAACTGCCGGAAGTGGAAGTCGTCGCGGTCGTTGATCCATCGCAGGAAGCGCGTGAGCTGGTTTCTCGTGACTTGAGATTAACCTGCTTCGCGGATATTTCACTCGTCGGCAAGCCGTTTGATGCCGCCGTGCTGGCCACGCCGACCTCTTCGCACCATGCACTCGGGAAGGAACTACTCGCCCGCGGCGTCCATTTATTCGTGGAAAAGCCGCTGGCTCCATCCTCCCGCCAAGCACGCGATCTGGCGGACCTTGCCCAAAGCCAAGGGCGCGTCTTGCAAGTGGGGCATGTGGAGCGTTTCAATCCCGCGCTGGCCGCGATTCGCTCCAAAGTGCAATCTCCGCATTACATCGAAGCCCACCGCTGTAGCGGATATTCTTTCCGTTCCACGGACATCGGTGTCGTGCTGGATCTGATGATTCACGACATCGATCTGGCTTTGTCCCTGGTTCCTTCGCGGGTCGCGCGGATCGAAGCGTATGGCCGGCCAGTCATTGGCCCCAGCGAAGATATCGCCCAAGCGCGGCTCGTTTTCGAAAACGGCAGCGCGGCACATTTGACGGCCTCTCGGGTGAATCCGACGAATGCCCGTACACTTCAGATCTGGGATGAAGGAAACCTCGTCCATGTGGATCTGGCGAACCGCTCCGCCGTTTGTCTGAGGGCCGGTGAAAAACTTCACCAAGGAAACCTCGATTTGTCTGCCCTCAGCCCCCGGCAGCGGGACGATTTACGGCAAGCGTTTTTCACGGACATCCTCGTCAAAGAGGAGATCGTGTCCGCTGAGGCGAATCCGCTGCAAGAGGAACTTCGGGAGTTTATTCGCTGCATCCACACGGGACAAAGGCCGATGGTCAGTGGCGAGGAAGGAGCCACCGCCGTGGAAGTCGCCGAACGTGTGCTCGAACAGATTGCCCGGCAGCAAGACTTGGTGGAAAAAGGGGTCATTCCGTTGCTGCCGGTTCCTCACCGGCAGACTCGGCACAACGTTACTCAACCTTGGCGGCACCGTCGCGAAGCCGGTTGAGCAGAAATTCTTCCACGCATTACTTGCCAGTGCGAGGCCAAGCGATGCGGAGGTCAAGCTTCGCGTCGCCCCGGACGACCGTGATATCCAGTGAGGCGTCGTGACGCAGGCGGGCCAGCAGTCGGTGAATATCATCGACGCTGGAGACGATGCGGCCACTTAGGGCCACGATTAAGTCCCCCTCCAACATGCCTGCCCGATCCGCGGCACCGCCCGGCAGCACACCTGCTACTTCAACCGCCTGATCGGAAAGCAGATCGAGTTCCCGCACGCGTAACCTGGGCAGATGCGTGGTCTTGGCGGTAATGTCCAGTTGCCTCCGGCGAACCTGACGATGTGCCAGGATTTCCGTGGCGACCCATTGCACGGTATTGCTGGGCACCGCGAAGCCCAACCCCTGGGCGAAGGCAATGATCGCGGTGTTGACCCCCACCACGCGTCCCCGCGAATCCACGAGCGGCCCACCGGAATTGCCCGGGTTGATGGGAGCCGCGTGCTGCACGATGTTTTCAATGAGCCGTCCGTCCTGGCCCCGCATGCTTCGTCCCACGGCACTTACCACCCCAGTAGAGACGGTCGATTGCAGGCCGAGGGGGCTTCCCATGGCGATCACCAACTGTCCCACGCGGAGCAGCCCAGAATCGCCGATCTCGGCAAAAGGTAGGTCCCGCGCCGCCAGGCGAACTAAGGCGATATCCGTGGCCGGATCGTCCCCGATAACCTCGGCGTCCACGCGATCTCCCTCGCTGGTTTCGGCGCGTAACCGCTTGCGTCCTCCAGCCACGTGGCTGTTCGTAATGGCGTATCCATCCGGAGTAATCAGGAAACCGGATCCGGCACCCGCAGGAGTGTGTTCGCTGCCGGTAATGCTGATCACGGCAGGGGAAACCGTCTCCACCACGTTCACCACGGCCTGGGAATACGCGTCGAGCAGTTCCACATCGCTCGGATCGGGCCGCGCGGGCTGACTCGGCGTAGAGTGAGAGGAATGGCTGCTATCGGAAAACAAGAACTGAAATCGGGACGACGACATGCCACATGTCTCCGGAGTGTGATGCTCAAGATGGGCTAACAGGACGATTTGTGAAATTGTATGCATGACGTCCCGGGCGGACCAATTGGTTACGAGACCCTTGCGGACGCATCCCATGAGAGTAGCAACCCGTGGAAGCCAACAGGCCTCATGGGCGCGGGGCTCCATCTCGGGCAGAATGAAATCGAGATTCAACTCTCCGGAACTGGTTGATTGGAAAGGCGCCACCCGTGCCCGCAGTTTATGAAAAAATGGGGATTCGTTTTCGGTATCCCGAAAACTGGTCCTTGGACGAGTCGGAGATTCAAGAAGAGAATGCCACGGTCGCCCTCTATGGACCGGGGACGGCCACCTGGTGCCTCACTTTGCATACTGGTTCTCAGGATCCGCAGGCGATGAGCCAACAGACACTGGAGACCATGCAGGGGGAGTACGACGAACTAGATGTGGAGCAGGCGACATACCACATCGCAGGCCAAGACACGACCGGCTACGCCATGAATTTCATCTGCCTGGACCTCACGGCGACCGCCGTGGTCCACAGCTTTCGCGTGGGTGAAACGACTTTTTCCATTTTCTGGCAAGCCGAGGATCGCGAGTACGAGAAATTCGGCAGGGTCTTCGAGGCAATCGCTGCCAGCCTGGAAGTGTAATGGAGTGACAAGGCGGCGGACATCCACACCGCTCCAGCCCGTTTGTCGGCGGATGCCTTATCCGTGGATCGTGATCCCCTCGACGGGGAAGCAAAGCAGCGGAATCGAGAGCGAAGCCAGGCCCAGCAGCCAACGTCCCCGCCCCAAGGGCGCTTCGTCGTTCGCGGTAGGCGGATGCGCTGGGCCGATCAGCATTACCAGCACCACCATGAGAATCCACATATAGGCTCCCGCGTAGACGATATACGCAATCGCCACGATCAAGAAGAGCCTGGCCAACGTGTGTGCACCCTTGCCGAAGAGTGCATAAGTCACATGGCCTCCATCGAGCTGGCTGACCGGCATCATGTTCAAGCCAGTGATCAGCATGCCCACCCAGCCCGCCATGAGCAAAGCATTTAGCTGGAGGCTCGCATCCGCTGGCAGGTCGGGACGCAGAACATCGATGAGCCATTCCACGACGAGCGGATCGTGGTACTCCACCACTCCCGGGGCGTTTTTTGGTTTTTTGAATTCTTCTGCTTCCAAAATCCCCCAGCAGGTAATGGGAACTGCCAGCACAAGTCCGGCGAGCGGCCCCGTGAGGCCGATGTCGAAGAGCTGTTTACGGTCGGCTTTCATTCCCTCCATGCCAATCACGGCGCCCATCGTGCCCAGTGGCGTGATCGGAATGGGAATGAAGAACGGCAAGCTCGCGGGAATGTGATGCCGGACGGCCTGAATAAAGTGTCCCATTTCATGCGTCAGCAAGATGCCGAGCACGGCGGCCATGTACACGAACCCTTCACGCCAATTACGTTCGACCATGTCGACGGCTGCCGTGAAGAAGAGATCCCAGTGCGAAGTGAACGGGGGTGGTACTCGCTCGACGGTCAAGTACTGCAGAAGTTGGTCGGGGCTCCAGTGGGTCGCGCCCGCCCAAAACGTGGAGAGGCAGGTGGCCACGAAGAGCAGCACGGGCAACCACACCCGCCTGCGACGCCGTGTGGGAGCAACCCTCACCGGCTGGGAAAATTCCCGATAAGGCAGAAACAAACCATCTTCGCCTGGACCCCAATCCGACGGAGCGGAAATCTCCGCGCGGAATATTTGGGAAGCTTCATCCTCGGGAGAATATCCCGGACGGGAACTGAAATCTGACATGCGGAAAGTGTACCACAGACCTGTTTGAAAGGACCACGCCAAAAGCCCGCACGGCTTTCCCCGGTTGCGCCCACAACTCCGACCGCGAAGCCTCGCTGCCTGTGCCGGAAATCGGTCCGGTCGATCGAAAGAATCCGGACGCCGTTATGGCATTATTCTCCGCGCAATGGGCGTTGGCGATCGTTTTCGCGGTTTCGGTTGGGTGTCGCCCGCTCCCCGAGGGGGGCGTTCGCCCCCATTCCGCCAGATCGGTCAATAGATACCAATACTCTTGAGCGTTCCTACCCCAGCGAGATTCGCCGCCTGCAAACAGCGCTCGGCACTTTCGATAAGTTGACTAGCAGGAAAGTTTTTCGGTGGCAGCGGAATCGTGGCCGCGCCACCGCTGATATGCGTCGCGGCCAGATCCAATTCAGTACTGCCTCGTGCCCCCAAGGTCTCTGGAAGCCTCACGAGCGACTGTCCCAACTCGGTCACATGAGGCCGGTCATGGCCCGGCAGCAGGACACCTAGGAGATTCGGGCGGAGCCGCAGGCAGTTTGGAGAACCTTCGGCCGTGTGTTGGCAGGCAGTTTCCAGCAGTTTCAGAACTTTTTTTGTCCTACTGGCGGATTCACTACCACTTCCAGACTCATCCAGGCCACCTATTTCGAGGAAAAGCAAACTAAGCGGCTCCCGAGACTGCCGGCAGGTGGCCAGTGCCTGGGCGACTTCGCGCACCAGATCTTGATGCGAGGTCAAGGGAATTTCTCGACGACCCGGGGAAACTCGTACCGGCGCGGTGGCCAGGGCGACATGCTCCTCGGATTGGTTTTCCGCGTCGATGGAAGTGGATGGATCTGGCTCGCTTCCATGCTTGGAAGCCATGGCCTGGGTCAGCCAGACGGCCTCCTCCCACTGCGAAGAGGTGTCTAGCCCCGTTGCGGCGGAGGCACGATCGGGATCAGTCACGCCGCGTTCCGCCGCGGCTTCTTCCGCCACGGTGGAAAGCTGTGCATGGGCTTGCAGGAGCAGTTCCGTGAATTCCATCTCCTGGGGAAGGTTCAACGACATCACCTGGGCCAACTGTTCCACCTTGGCTTGCAGATTCTCGACGAGCTTTGCCAATGGCTCTTCGGGCAAACGGCGAGGAACGGCATCCGGCCCGCTCAAGCGGTCCCAACAATCGGACCGCTTTTCAATCACTCCCGTGGTGAGAATATCCGCCTGCGTGATGATCCACGCCAGCCGGGCGGGCTCTGGTGGCAATTGGGCGATCGCCTCCTCCGACCCGCTGGCGCCAATGGCCTCCGCCAAGATGTCTGGAAGATTCCATTTCTTCAAGAGATGGTACGTTAATCCCACATGGTCGAAGCCCATGGTGTCACGCTCAATCTCGCGGACATCGGCTCGCTTTTCGTGAATCTTGTCTAGGAAACGCAGGAAGGGGTCTCCTAAGTCCTGCGCCAGCACCAACAGCCCCAAGTCTTGCAAGAGGCCGGCGATAAATGGCTCATCGCCAGGCATGTCCCAAAAAGCCGTGCTGATATCCTTGGCGGCCACCGCGCGAGTAAGCGAATAGCACCAAAACCGGCCGAGCACTTTTTCTTCCAGGCCCCGGAACAACTTTCGCGGCAAGTTGAAGCCCAGCACCAGCATTTTCAGCGGCTTGATGCCCAACAGTGAGATGGCTTGATTAAGATCCTCGACCTTTCCCGAGAGCCCAAAGACGGAGCTATTCACCGTGCGCAGTAGTTTCACCGTCAAAGCGGGATCACACTCGATGCACTCCTTGATCTGGCGGACATCGACGCGTGGCCGCTCCGTCAATTCCAAAACCTGGGAAGCGACCGCCGGCAAGCTATACAGGCGGTCCAATCGGTTCAAAAAGGCTTCCAATTCGCGTGGCGCGGAAGACATGGCGGATCCCAGTACTCGAAGAAAGGCAAACGCCGCGCGTACCGATGCGGCAATTGAAGCCTAGCTCATGCCTGGTTGGAAGATCCGCCGGGAAATGCCTTTAAGACGAAAACCCATGAATATTCGAGGGGATGCCTTGGCAACGATCGGCGCCAGCAAGTGGGGACATTCCTCGGATTTGTCGTACGTCCGTCCTGCTGGTAATTCCCCCAAAACCGTTATGGCCACGCGAATCCGCCCGCCGCGCGTTCGACACATTCCATGGCACCCGTTCGCTCATCCGCCTCCCGGAAGGGAGGCAGCACGGTCCAATGGCGTTTACGTCGATTTCTTGGGATGTCCATAGACCGCGTTGGGATCGAAGACACGTTCACCAATGACTTCCCATTTCCCAGCCGTTCGGCGGCGATAGAAACAGCTTGCGTAGCCTTCATGGCAGGCGGCTCCTCCCGCTTGTTCGACTTTCAACAAGATGGAATCACCATCACAGTCGACATAAATCTCCTTGACCCGTTGTACATTGCCGCTTTCTTCGCCTTTCCGCCATAACCTTTTTCGGCTACGGCTGTAGTAAACAGCCCGGCCCGTGGAAATGGTTTCCTGGAAACTTTCCTCGTTCATGTACGCCATCATCAGGACCGCGCCAGAAGCGGCATCTTGCGCCACCACGGGCAACAGCCCTTGCCCCTTGGAAAAATCGGGGAGTGCGTTGGTCGTTTCAGTCACGCCGAGGGCTCCTGGAAAAGGATCTAGTTTTCGCGCTGCGGGGCAACGCGCCAAAGGGAAAATGCCATTTTCCGCGCCGATTCATGAATTCCATAAGACATGCTTAAGTATTCTCCAAGAAAAGCGAATCATCTCTCACGGATGTGAAAACCGATGTGAACCAGGGACCCTGGGAAATCCGTACTAATGATGACGGGCAAGAGCCTGGGAAAAAACTTCCAAGGCCTTCCCAACGTTTGGCAACCATCGACCACGAAACATAAATCGACAAACCGAACCAATGGCCGCTCCCCAGCCCAAACGAGGTTGGCTGGCCGCTCGATCCGCGACCAATTGGTACTACAAGCTAACCGATCCTCGACTCCCTGGAAAACCTGGAAAGGAAAAGCCTTGTCCGATTCACTCAGTGCCCTGCTGCCACTTCCCACATCCCCTTGTTCTCTCGCCTGGGAAGCGAATGTCTTGCTGGAAACGCTCTCGGACATGACGTCCGACTTCGAAATCGTACTCATCCCACATCGCACGGCGGACGTGGCCATGCTCGATGCGGCGGAAGAATTGGCCGTTCAATACCCGCAAATCCGCGTGGAGCGTTGCCATGGCATGGAGGAGCGTGACATGGCAGTCCGGCAGGCCATGGAGCAAGCCGGAGGAAGCATGGTGTTCGTCCACGACCCGCAAGCAGCTTGCTCGCCAGCCCGATTGCGTAATGCCTGGGAAGCCACTCGGCGTTTGCCCGCTGCTGGTGGATCTGCACGGTTCGACCAGGCCGAGCCGCAAGCCGCGACCGCTAGGCATCGTGCGGGATCGGCGGTGCCATGTTTCGTGAGGAAATGCCCGCCCCACGAAGCACGCTTGGGGAGCATTCCTCAACTGGTTTGAGTTGGGATTTAAGCCATCTTGCTGCCGAAGAAAGACTTTCGCCTTTTTGGGGAAGTCGCTGGATGCGGTCTTTTCTGATGACTGCGCTTTGAATAGGAAGGCTCGACGCGATTCAGCCGCTATAATCGCGGCCAAGCGTTTCTCATTTTCCTGTTCACAGCGACGGTCATTATGCCGCAGAAATTCAAATCTCGCCTTGCCCAGGGTGACCAGTTGTTTGGCACCATGGTCACGCTACCCACGCCCGCCACGGCCGAAATCCTGGCCGACCTCGGCTTCGACTGGCTTTTCATCGATGGCGAGCATGGGCCGCTGGGAACCAGCGAAATCATTTCCCTTCTGCAAGCCGTGGGCAATCAAGTGGCCTGCGTCGTGCGGGTTCCCGAGGCGGCGGAAGTTCCTATCAAGAAAGCCCTGGATCTGGGGCCGGCGGGAATCATCGTGCCTCAGGTCAACACGGCGGAACAGGCCGCCGATGTGGTCCGTTGGTCGAAGTATTCTCCCGACGGCACGCGGGGCGTGGGCTTGGGGCGGGCACACGGCTACGGGATGCGATTTGCCGAGTACCTCGCCAGAGCCAACGAGGAAACCGCCGTCATCGTGCAGGCCGAGCACGCCATGGCAGTAGAGAACATCGAGTCGATCGTGCGAGTCGAGGGTGTGGATGCCATTCAGCTCGGGCCGTACGACTTGTCGGCCAGCATGGGCAAGATGGGGCAAATCAACGATCCGGAAGTCGTGTCCGCGATTGACCGTGTATTGTCCGTTTGCCGAGATGCCGGTCTGCCGGTGGGCTGTTTCGGGGTCACCGCGGAGGCCGTACGGGCCGATATGAAACGCGGCTGCACACTGATTACGGCAGGTGTGGATACGATGTTTCTGGGCAAGGCAGCGTCCGAAATGCTGGCAGCGATTAAAGGTTAGAGCGCCGCATGCCGAGTGCATTTGTTCGCGCGTTCCTTGGATCGAATCAATGGGATTGAAAAAGTGTGGTGACCATGAAGCAACGAATTGCTGTCAAACCGATGCTCCTCGCTTGGATTCTTGCCGCATCGGCGGTGACCGCGACTGAGCGACCCAACATTGTGCTGGTGATGGCGGACGACCAAGGCTGGGGGCAAGTGGGCTATTACGGCCATCCTCATCTCCAGACGCCGCATTTGGACGCCATGGCAGCCAATGGCTTGAGGATGGATCGCTTCTATGCGGGGGCTCCCGTTTGCTCACCCACTCGGGCTACCGTGCTAACTGGCCGCACGAATGACCGGTGCGGCGTGCGGCAACACGGTTACGCGCTGCGCCTCCAGGAAAAGACCATCGCGGATGCAGTGCGAAACGCGGGCTACGCGACGGGACATTTCGGAAAATGGCACCTCAACGGCCTGCGGGGACCTGGGGCACCCATCTTCCGCGACGATCCTTACCATCCGGGGCATTTCGGATTCGATGATTGGCTCTCCGTGACCAACTTCTTCGACATGAACCCCATACTGAGCCGTCAAGGCACGTGGGAAGAATTTGCCGGCGATTCATCGGAAATCATCGTGCAGGAAGCGCTCAAATTCATCGAACGCCATGCGCGGGCGGGAAAGCCGTCCTTCACCGTGATCTGGTATGGTTCGCCCCACAGTCCGTGGAAGGCGTCGGAACAGGATCAGTTGGACTTGCCTTCGGATGCCGCGAAGCACCACTATGGCGAATTGGTCGCGATGGACCGTAGCATCGGAACTCTCCGGGCGAAGCTCCGCGAACTGGGCATCGCGGACAACACGCTGGTCTGGTTCAACAGCGATAACGGCGGCCTGGCCAGGAACTTCGGACCGGACGTGGTAGGTGGATTGCGCGGGGGCAAGGGCACGCTCTACGAGGGCGGGCTGCGCGTGCCCGGGATCGTGGAGTGGCCCGCCAAGATCGCGCCTCGCGTAACCGAATACCCCGCCTGCACGATGGATATCTTTCCCACGCTGGTGGATGTCTTGGGTCTGCCCGAAGATGCCATGCTGAACGTCCATGACGGCATGAGCCTTGGACCGTTGTTCGCCAGAGAGCTTGGCGAAAGAATGAAACCGATTGGATTTCATTACCGGGATGGCGCGGCGCTGATCGACAATCGCTATAAAATCATCACGCTGACGCGCGGCAGTGGGAAATACGCGCTGTATGACCTGGAAGCGGATTTCGCGGAAGCGAATGAACTGTATCACCAAAAGCCGAAGCTTGCCGAGCGCATGAGGAAGTTGCTTGATGAATTCATCGCTTCGGTAGCGCGGAGCCAGACGGGGGCTGACTACCCAGAGGACCGCGTTACGAAAGACGGTCCACATTTTCGCTTCTGGAGTCAGACCGAGGAATACCAACCGTACCTAGAACAGTTGCTACAGCGTCCCGAATATGCCGGCGAGGCGCGGCGGAATCAGGCCGGAGAACGCTGATCCGCGGCACGCATTTGGCCGCTTGCCTGACCGTCGCCGTGGACCGCGGAAGCTGGTTTAGCAAGAAAAGATCGCAGTACGTCCATGGTGCGGCGCGCAGCCTCCAGATCGTTGAATTGCTCGAGCACGGCGCGCTTACCCGCCTCGGCGAAAACCTGGTGTTGCTCCGCGTTGCGTAGCACTTCGGCCAATTTGTCGCGAAGATCCGCCACATTGTGTGGCTCGAACAAGTGTCCACCTTGAGTCGCGCGGAGTAATTCTGGAAAGGCACCGTGTTCCGGCTGCACGACGGGAATGCCCGCCGCGAGGGCTTCCAAAACGTAAATACCTTTCGGCTCTTGATAAGTCGTGGGAACGGAAAGCACGTCGATCGAGGACAGGAAATCGATCTTTTGTGGCCGGTCGATCACGCCCACATATTCGAAATGGTCTTCGGCCCCCGCCGCGTGGATTTTGTCGCGTTCTCGCTCGTAGTACTCCTGATCGTCTTTTCCGAGCCAGCCAGCCGCTTTCAAACGCACCTGTTCCATGCCCGGTTCGCGACGTAGACGCAAGAAAGCCTCGACCAAAAGGTGAAAGCCCTTGGCGGGACAGATCCGCGCCAGGTAGCCGACCGTCGCGGGCGTTGCCAATTCGCGTGTCGGTAAAGATTGAAACTCGGTGGCGCGCAGCCCGATGGGGACGACGGACAGCTTTTCGGCGGGAATCGACAGGTAGTCCCGCATGAAATCCGCGTAGTATTCGCTATGCACCAAGAATCCGTCCACATGCTCAATGATGCGGCGGATCTCCTGAAAAGCCTGTTCCTTGTATGGAGCGGGCAGTCCTTCCAAGAACAGGTCGTCTCCCTGCAACGTGACCACGACCGGGACGTGCAGGTGGGCTTTCAGTTCCGGCACACAGGCCGCGATGAGCACATTGGTCAAAAGCAGCAGATCAGGCTTCGCGGTCTGCCGCAACCAGTCGCGGAGCCGGAAAATTTCTTTTCGCTGATATCCGTCGGTGCCGCGCAGCATCGAAAGAGTTAGCTCGCCCAATTGAGCAGCGTCGGTTCGAATACCGCGTGAGGCCAAAAGGTTGATCAGCCAGGGGCTGTCCAGCCAGCGGTCCAAGGTTCGCGGAAGGTAGCGAAACAACGGCATCTTCTGCTGGAGGTAAACGTTCAGACCGCCAAAGAATACGCGGTTCTGGCTTACGTTTTCTTCGTCCGTGCGGATCGGCGTGTAGGTAGGAATAAGCTGCACGTCCCAGCCCAGACGCATGAGCGCGGCGGCAAGCGAGTTGTCGTGCATGCAACTGCCGCAAAACATGCCGCCGCCTCCGGCGGTCAGATAGACGAGCCTGTTTGGCGCGGAATTCGTGTCGAAAGAGGTTTTCATGAAGAGCGCGGCAGGGTATCTCGGGAGGAAGCAAACGTCTGAGCGAGGGCCACTACCAGCGTGCCGCTGCCGGCTAGGCTCAGCCAGCGGACAAAGCCGGATTCGAACACAATCGTGGCATTGATCATCACGAACCAGAGGAAACCGATGCAGGCCAGATCACGGATGCGTATTTTTGGTGTTGCTTCCCGGCCAAGAGTCCGCCAGTACCAGAGTAAGTCGAACCCGTACACGGCCATGAAAGCGTAATTGACATACAGCCCGTCACCGAAGTACCAGCCTACCTGTTCTTGGGTCCGTTGGGCAACGTGTTCCCAGGCCGCGCGGTGGCTCCAACCATGCCGGAAATGAAAAGCGGCCAGGACATGGGCCAGGCACGCCGCCCAGCCCACGAGCCAGAAAATCGCGGCGACTCTCCTGGTTCGTCGCCAAGGAGGTTGCCACACCCGCAGAACGAGCCCAACATAAAACGCGAAGACCGATACGCGCATGGTCGCCTGGATAAGCCACTCTCCCATGTGGAATATCGTACTGAGACAAGATTCGGTGGGCCAGGGTCGATGGCACGACCGTGACACGGGGATGCTGCTTTGTTCGGCAAGCCCAATCGGTCATGCGGTCGCCAACCAAGAAAGGCGCCCGTTTTAATTCATCGACGCCAAGGACCAGATGCCGCGTCGAGCTTGTTTGGCTGCCGCCTCCAGCGCGGACAATCGCCGTTTCACCGAGGGCGAGTAGCGGAACTCACGTTCCACGCGGGCCAGGCCGGCCCGGACCAACTCTTCATTGAGCATGCGGTCTTCGATCCAGACGTAGGCCAAGTAGCGGTCGTACTGGTCGATCCGTTCGCGGTCGAATTCCAACCGGACGGGTTGGCTTCCAATGAAGTCGCGGGTGAATCGCGTGGCTTCGTCGCCGAACGGTTCCTTCGGGTGATTCGGTTTCACGCTCTCGGGTGTATCCACGCCGATCAAACGGATCCTCTTTCCGTCGGCCAAGAGCAGTGTATCCCCGTCCACGACTCGCCGTACGGCATGCGTTCCCTCTTCCAGAGGAGCGGGCGGCTGTAGGGAAATTTCGCCCCGCCAGATGTGCAGAGCGAACAGCAGCGGCAAGAGCAGTGCGATGAGGGGAATGCGTCGCGAACGGCGGCGAAATGATCGGCGGCGCGGATATCCCATGAGCCGGTACGCGGATAACTACATTTGATAATTACTGCCCGTGTCCGCGAGCCATCCTTTTGACGGGTAACCCATCAAGAATGGTGCTTCACGGAACGCGACGACGCTGAGACGCCATGAAAAAGCCGCTACCACACGTAGGCTAGTTCTGGCTGAAGTCGAAGTGCTTGGAAGGCTCCATGCTCAGCGGGTTCTCGCAGAATTTCTTGCGGCACTCGGAGCACAAATCGTAGCGGCGGATTTGATAGACTTCCTCACCAATTTCATCATTTTCGACATCCTCCATGCGTTCGAGAATTTCCTGCAGCTCTTCCAAGTGGTCGCGATCGGATTCATCTTCTTCTTGGGTGGCGGGATCGTACGCGGCATACACTTCCATTTTGACCACGTAACGAAGCTCGTCGGAATCAATGTTGCGCCGGCACATGTCACACGTAAAATGAATCATCAAACATTCCTTCAAAGCGACTTCACGAGCGGAAGAAGGAGGAAGCGCGGATGCACTTTCCCCACAGACTTCATACTAATGACTACGCGCAGCCAGGGGCAACCCATCCTTCCCAAAAAAGGTTGAGTCAACATGCGTCCTGCTTGGAGCAACAACTCGCGAAGGACTCGCTCAGGAAAGAAGCCTCCGCTCGCTTCTACGAAGGCGATGCTTCATCGGACCGCCATTTCGCGCGATTCCGCGGCGACGCGACGGATCGAATATCGATCCCCGCAAATAATAAAAGTCCATGAAATTTGCGTTACGAAATCTGCGGGTTTTCGCATGCATTCTCGCTCGTGAAAGAAAAACCCCTACTTCCTTGGCGGGAAAAGGAGTCGTGGTAACACGTGACGGCGATTACGACACTGCTTTTCGAATCGCCCAAGTTGGCCTTCCTTCGGTAAAGTCGTTACAATTGGAGAAAATCCCATGGCGGGCACTTCATCGCCCTGCAATGTTTATGGCGCCGTGGGCCTACGGCCACCGCCTAGTGTCCATGGCTCGTTTTGGGATGTCGCCCATTGCTTCTAGATTTCAGCGCCGAGGGAATACCCTATGCTGGGCCCAGCCACGAGCAGCCTTTCCTCCAGCGTACTCGTCCTCAACCGTAATTATTTGGCCATCCATATCGTGAACGTGCGCCGGGCGTTCACATTGCTGGTGCGAGATTTGGCCGAGGTCATCCACGTCGAGGACGGCCAATACTTTAATCACGATTTCGAATCGTGGCGCGAAGTTAGCATGTTCAAGGACGCCTTCGGAGAGTCTGGCGAATCAGAGCACGAGGACTGGATTCAAGCCGTCAATTTCCGGATCCAAGTGCCACGCGTCATCCGGCTGTTGTGGTACGACCGGCTTCCCAAAAAGAATGTCCGTTTTAACCGGCGAAACATTTTCGCCCGGGACAAGAATCGCTGCCAGTATTGCGGACAGTCTTTTCCGACGCAGGAACTAACCTTGGACCACGTGAAGCCACGCAGCCAAGGTGGGACGGCATGCTGGGAAAACATCGTTTGCTGCTGCATCCGATGCAATGTCCGGAAGGGGGGGCGTACACCTGCTCAGGCTCACATGAAGCTTATTACCGAACCGGTCCGGCCGAAGCGGAGCCCGCTACTTTCGATCAAATTGGGAAATCCAAAATACGAAAGTTGGAAATCTTTCCTCGACTCCGCGTATTGGTCCGTCGACTTGAAATAGGTCTCAAGGATCTGTCGAGTTCAGATCGATATCGTCACTTCGCGGCGGAGTGGAGTCCGTTATCGCGACCTTGCTGTGATCATAAAACAAGAAAACCCAGCACGGCCCAAGGCCGTGCTGGGTTCCTTTGAATTTGGCTCGGATCTTTGACCGAATATCAAGAGTCGGCCAAAGGTTCTTTCTTTTCCGTGATCACTTCGCACTGCGGCGCCATTTCGGCATTCAGCGCGGTGAAATCCTTCCACTCGTCCGGAACGTTGTCTTCATGGAAAATCGCTTCCACGGGGCATTCCGGAACACAAGCTTCACAGTCGATGCATTCATCCGGGTGGATATAGAGCATCTTTTCGCCCTCATAGAAGCATTCCACCGGGCAAACCACCACGCAATCCGTGTACTTGCAGGCGAAGCACGGCTCGCAAACTACGTGAGTCATGGCTGTTGTCTCTCCCTTTCTCCAGGCTCAAGGCCGAGCATTCGGGACCATTCGTCCCTCATCCCCATCTATTCGTCACACCCCGATATTTTTTGTCGTCGCGCCAGCGAAACAACCGCCACCCAACTTCATCTCGCAGACGTGGCAACGCGGCGGCAAACCATAATGAAATTCGGCATTTACCGCGATCTTACGGCACCACCGGGCATACTAGTAGTCGTGCTGACAATCGTCAAGACACCCATTTTCGTTCAATGGTATCGGAATTTTCGCGACTTCGACTTGCCGCAAAAGATGCCGGTTACTAGAATTGCCGCCTCATCGAGGCAGGGGGCTCAACTTCGGATCTGCGGGTATGGACTGCCGGGTGAGTTGGGCGAGCGTTAAACGAAGCAGACGCTTTGCTCATGGATTCGGCTGTTTCCCGGCAATCCTCGAAACACAAGGAAGTGAATCCCGTGGCTTGCTCGGATATCGATCGAAATCTTTTGAATCGTTGCCTGGCCAATAAACCGCGTGCTTGGGCGGATTTTGCCGACCGATTTCTCGGTTTGGTCGTGCATGTGGCCAATCATACAGCCCAATCTAAGTCCACGCGGCTGTCCGAAGATGATCGTGCGGCCTTGCTTTCGGAAGTCTTTGGCACGCTTCGCGACAATGATTGCCAATTGCTCCGCCATTTTCGCGGCAATAGTAGC
The DNA here is from genome assembly GCA_028289405.1 of Pirellulales bacterium. GTDB lineage: Bacteria > Planctomycetota > Planctomycetia > Pirellulales > JANQPP01 > JANQPP01. The sequence goes on along the minus strand of JANQPP010000149.1, from coordinate 48,404 downwards.
TTGGCTACTTATCTCACCGTGGTTTCTCGCCGTATCGCGGTGAAAAGCCTTTCCCGCCACAAGTCACCGTCTCGATTGGGAGACGGATCAATACATAGTAAGTCGACGAGACCCTCCATCGATCGATCCGATTCTACCGATAGCCAATTCTCGACTTCCGCCAAGGATCACGTGGAGTCTTTGCTGGGAAAACTAGAGGATTTGGAAGCTCGGGCGCGGCATTTAACCGAAGAGCAGAATTTCTCGCGAGAAAAGCGTACGGAAGACCTGGACGCTCCGAAGTCCAGCAGCCGGACAGCCTCCAAACATGCCCCCCGTTCTTCGTAGCGTTACGACCCTTACGCACAGGCCGTTTGTTGGATCAGCCGACTACCGCATCCACCTCGATTCGATTGCGGAGGCTTGTCATCATACCGATGGTCATGATAATCGTGAAATAATTCACAATGCGCCCAATCCTTGCGAGGCGCGAAATCTGCCATTCCTGGGCATCGTCTTCGGCGGATCCATCGTATTGGGATTCGCCATCTCCGTTAGCCATGGCGGTTTCAGGGGGAAGATCTCGTGGTTCGCTCTTGTTGAGTATCAATTTACGCCACAACTGGATTCGTGAAGACCTATGGCCCGCTGGCCCGAAAAATTCTGGACCACGATATTCAGTTACCTCCTGATATTCGTCGGTTTCCCGCTGTTGTGCTATTTGGCGTATCTTTGGGTACGTGGCGGCTGACCAGACAATCGCCTCGCGAGCGGCCCTCTTTTTCATCGTTTTGGGAGTTCCAGGCACGTGAACGGCACCGAAGACCTTACCGACGCGGCCCGTGAAACGGAATTGCTACAACTTCTCCGCCCACATGGCCAAGAACATTTGTTGGCATTCTGGTCGGAGTTGGACGAATCGCAGCGCGAAAGATTCGAATACGATCTCCGGCGTGTCTCATGGCAAGAACTCGGGAATTTGTTCCGACAAGCGACCACCGAAACGGAATGCCCCTGGTCGCGATTGGCCGCGCAGTCCCAACCGCCGCCCGCAGTTCGCTTGGATGACCGGAAGATGGAACATCGGCGTCTCCCGGCGGTCCAGACAGGTGAGAAAGCATTGCGTGACGGCGACGTGGGTGTCGTACTCGTGGCGGGTGGGCAAGGAACACGGCTTGGTTTCCGGCACCCCAAAGGGATGTACCCAGTTGGACCGGTATCCCAACACTCCCTGTTTCAGATCTTGCTGGAGAAGGTGGTGGCCTTGCGGCAACGCTACGGTCAAGCGATCCCGTTGTACTTGATGACCAGCCCCGCGACGCACGAAGAAACCTTGGCTTATCTGTCCGAGCACGCTTTTTTCGGCCTCCCGCCCGAGGACGTGATCGTGTTTTGCCAGGGAACCATGCCAGCCGCCGATGCGGAATCAGGGCACGCACTTTTGGCGCGAAAGGGGAGTCTATTCCAAAGCCCTGACGGACACGGAGGCATGCTTCCCGCGCTGGAAAAGCAAGCCCATCTCCAGGACATGCGCCGCCGCGGCCTGCGGCAGTTGTTCTACATGCAGGTGGACAATCCGCTGGTGCGCGTATGCGAGCCGGAGTTTTTGGGCTACCACATTTTGGCTGGATCCGAAATGTCGACTCAGGTCGTGGCGAAACAAGATCCGGCGGAACGGGTGGGCAACGTTGTTTCGATCGCGGGGAAAATCCAGATCATCGAGTACAGCGATTTACCTGCCGACATCGCCGCGCGGACTCAACCCGATGGATCGCTTGAACTGTGGGCAGGAAGTATTGCCGTGCACGCCTTTTCGCTCGAATTTCTGGAAAGGATGGCCGCGCATCCCGAAGGGTTTCCTTTTCACGTGGCCCGAAAGAAGGTTCCATATGTGAATACGGCGGGGGAGAGGGTCGAACCGAAATCCCCCAATGCATTCAAATTCGAAAGGTTCATTTTTGATCTCTTGCCGCATGCCGAAAATGCTATCGTGGTGGAGGTGGACGCAACGACGAATTTCGCGCCGCTGAAAAACGCATCCGGCGAGCCTCGCGACACGCCCGAAATGGCCCGCAAGGCGATGATTGCACTTTATCGGTCTTGGCTACGGGCTGCCGGCGCGAAAGTTCACGAGGATGCCGTGGTGGAAATCAGCCCATGTTTCGCGCTCGACGCTGAAGAGGTCGCTAGGAAAATTGAACCCGGCACGCGCATCGATTGCGGGAGTTTCTTAGCATAAGAGCCTGGAGACAAAACACCTCAGCATCCGCGAAATTCAGTCTCCAGCGGCCCTGAAACGCCGATGGGCGAAAATCCGTGAAAGTTTTGTCCGTTGGCTTTAAGTACCTTGGGGGTAAACGCCAGAATTCACAAGGAACTCATGCATGATTCATGCCGTCATTATGGCCGGCGGATCCGGGACCCGTTTTTGGCCCGAGAGCCGAGCCGCGCGGCCCAAGCAATTGCTTCCTTTGGCCGGCGAACTCTCCATGCTGCAAACCACGGTGCGGCGTCTGGGAGCCTTGGTCCCTCTGGAACGTGTGTTGATCGCGACAAATGAGGCGCTCGTTCCCGCCGTCGCCGAGCAGTTTCCAGAATTGGAATCCGGTTCCATTTTGGGTGAACCCTGCAAACGGGACACGGCCCCTTGCATTGGACTGGCCGCGCTTTTGATTTTGCGGACGGATCACGATGCCACGATGGTGGTCATGCCAGCCGACCACGTGATCAAGGAAGAAGAGGCCTTCCGAGCGGCGCTTGGTTATGCGGACCAATTGCTCTTGGAAGATCCCACGCGGTTGGTGACCTTCGGCATTCGACCCACGTACCCGGCGGAGAGCTTCGGCTACGCGGAACGCGGAGAACGGATCACACCTCCGAAGAACGTGGAACAGCACTGGAACACGTACCGCGTCCAGCGATTTCGCGAGAAACCTCAAGGGGATCTGGCGCGGGAATTTTTCGAGGCGGGCACCTTCTATTGGAATTCCGGCATCTTCGTTTGGAAGGCCAAGGCTATCGTGGATGCCTTGTCCCGATTCCAGCCTGAGATGGCCGAGCATTTGCGGCGGATTGCCGATACCGCCGGCACTCCCGCTTTCGAAGAGACATTTCGACGGGAATTTTCCGCCATCAAGGGTATTTCCATCGACTTCGCGGTCATGGAACAAGCGGATAACGTCGTGGTCATTGAAGCACCTTTTTCCTGGGACGACGTGGGAAGTTGGCAAGCGATGGCCCGGCTGCATCCGGCGGATTCGCAAGGAAACACCGTCCTCGCCCAACATCTCGGCATCGACACGGCACGGTGCATCGTGCGGGGTCCCGACGGCCATCTGATCGTGACTCTGGGGCTACAGGATTGTGTCGTGGTTCACACGCCCGATGCGACGCTGATCGCGGACAAATCCCAGGAAGAAGCGGTGCGTCAAGTCGTGAAACAGATCAATGAGCGCGGCTGGGACGCCTTCCTGTGATCCGAGATGCTCCCGACATTCTGGCACACATCTAAAAGCCCGCCGATACAACGGGCCGCGGCTTTCCGCCAGCTCCGCTCCCACACAAAAAATTCCTTTCCAGATTAAAGCGAGCGGCTGCCCTTTTCTTGGGCCGCAAAAAATGTAAACTTACGGCGTTACGAAGGTCGTAACAAGCAGAGACAAGATGCAGATTCGAACGCCTTTAAAGCCTGAAGACAAAACTTCACGTATTCCGTCAATTTTGGCGTCCATTAGTCGTGACACGCCGATGAGCGGACGAAAGCAACGGTTTTTGCGTGGGCTTTTGGGTTGTTCCTCTCTTCCCGCCACATTCTGCGTAGCAGAACTTCTTGGCAAGTTCCCGCTTCGATGTTTTGCGGCTCCATCTGCTTACGAGTTCGGCAGCGCGGTCCAAGGGCCGTCGCAGGCCATGGGTTTTTGAATTGGGAAAGCGGAAATGCCACAAGGAAAAATCAAAAGGTTGGTCACGGATCGGGGATTTGGTTTCATCGAAGGGGAAGATCGGGGTAACGATCTGTTCTTTCACTACACCGCGTTACAAGACGTGACGATCGAAGAACTCCAAGAGGGACAACTCGTGGAATTCGAGATCGGACAAGGTCCCAAAGGTCCCTGTGCCCAATCGGTCCGCGTCGCCGTGCAGGCCACGTAGGCCCGCGCCGCGAAAGCGTTCAATATTCGGCGCCAAGGACCCCTCGGTTCACTGATCCGAGGGGTTTTTGATTTCTTCTTTTTTCGGCGCAGCGATGAGCCGAGTTGGGCCGGTGTGTGTCCGCTACAAGCGGTGAAATTGGCTTGATCTCGCGCCGACGCTCTGATTCACTGTCCGGGACCACGTCGTATTGGGCGACCGCTCGATGTCCTGTTCCTGGTGCTGGGAACCTCTAGAATAATAGCAGTGCGGAGATCGCGCTCGCGAAATCCACAACAGCTTTTCTGGTACGTTTTCACGGTCATAGTGAATTCCCGGTTCGACCCGATCATGGATCTTCCTTATGGTCGACAAGGCCAATCAGCGAGTGCGGGAAATGTTCGCCGCGATCGCGCCGCGCTATGACCAACTGAATCATCTACTGTCCTGCAATGTGGACCGGTACTGGCGTTGGCGGACCGTCCGCAGCGTGCCTCTCCGCAAGGAAGTTCCCGTGCTCGATCTTTGCACGGGAACGGGAGACTTGGCTCTCTCCTTACGCAAGAAATATCCTTACACGCCCGTGGTTGGTGCCGATTTTTGCCGCCCCATGTTGCAACTTGGTCGGCGAAAAGCGGAGAACGCTGGCGAGAATGGCGCCCTGAATTTCGTGGAAAGCGATGCGCAGCAGCTTCCTTTCGCGGAAAACACGTTTCAATTGGTGATGGTGGCCTTTGGCCTCCGGAATGTGGCGGATACTGACCAGGGGCTCCGGGAAATGGTGCGCGTCTGCCAGCCAGGCGGGACCGTGGTCGTATTGGAGTTTTCGATTCCCCAACGGCAGCCTTGGAGGTCGGTCTACCAGGCCTATTTTCGCCACGTTTTGCCGCGCGTCGGGCAATGGCTCGCCAGGAATCGGCATGGTGCTTACGAATACCTGCCGGAGAGCGTGAACGAATTCCCCGCGGGGGAGGCCTTGGTGCAGCGTATGCGAAACGCCGGATTGCAGACGGTGGAATACCGGCCCCTGACCCTGGGCATCGCGGCCTTATACCTGGGGGAAAAATGACTCGACGCCTCGTCCTCGCCTTGACGGGAGCCAGTGGTGTGGTCTACGGCCTCCGCCTGTTGCACGTGTGGCAAAAATTGGGGATCGAGGTGCATCTGTCGCTCAGCAATTCGGCACGCCTTGTCTTGGAGCAAGAGTTGGGCTGGCATCTAGACCTGCGGGCGGTGAAGAGGGAACCATGGCAATCGCTTCCGGAGCACGCGGCGGACGACGCTTTCGCTCCCCTCTGGTCCGCGATTACCCGCCGAGTCGATTTGCCGGAAGGAATGAATTCGGCAGAACCTGGGACCGTCCATTACCATCATTGGGAGGATTTTTTCGCACCCATCGCTAGCGGGTCGTTTCTCACAGACGGTATGGTGATCTGCCCCTGCTCAGGCACCACGCTGAGTGCCGTGGTGCAAGCCCAAGCGGGTAACCTGATCCAACGCGCCGCGGAGGTTCATTTGAAGGAGCGCCGCCCTCTGGTCTTGGTGCCGCGGGAAACGCCCGTTTCCGTGTTGCAACTGGAGAATATGCGGCGGGCGGCGGATGCAGGGGCCGTGGTGCTGCCGGCATCCCCTGGTTTTTATCATGGCGTTACGTCGATGGGAGACCTCGTGGATTTCGTGGTGGCTCGAATCTGCGACCAGGTGAAAGTACCGCATGCATTGTGCCAGAGGTGGGGGACATGAAATCCAATAGGACGGATTCTATCTCCGCTTCCAGCCTCCGCCGGACTTGGTGGAATCGTGTCAACGACTATTTGGCGATGATCCGCTTCAGCCACACGCTCTTCGCGCTGCCTTTCGCCTTACTATCGTTGTGCATGGCCTGGTCGTTGGAGTGGAATTCCCTGACCGCCTCCACGCTGACACTGCAATTGGTGGGCATCGTGTGGTGTATGGTCGCGGCACGTAGCGCGGCCATGGGCTTCAATCGGCTGGTGGACCGTAAAATCGATGCCCTCAACCCCCGGACGGAGAGGCGGCATTTGCCAGCGGGCAAGTTGCGTACTCGGGAAGTCGCCTTCTTTACCCTGGCCAGCAGCGTTGCCTTCGTGGCCGGGACGTTCTGTTTTTGGCCCAACCGCTTGCCGCTCTATCTGGCCGTGCCCGTGTTACTGTTCCTGTTGGGATACAGCTACTCCAAACGGTTCACCGCGCTCGCGCATTTCTGGCTGGGGGCGGCGCTGATGCTCGCTCCAGTGTGTGCCTGGATCGCGGTTCGTGGTGAAGTGGTTTTGGCCACACCTCTCGACCTTGTGCCGGCCATCGTGCTTGGCTCGGCGATTTTTCTGTGGGTCTCCGGCTTCGATATCATCTACGCCTGCCAGGACGTGGAATTCGATCGGGCACAGGGGCTATTCAGCGTTCCTGCACGAGTGGGCGTGCCTCCTGCCCTCCGTTTATCCGCTGTTTGTCACCTGGGGACGCTCGCGGCCCTGCTGCTGCTTCCCTGGTGGTTCTCCGCGCTGGGGCCGTTATATTTGGTGGGGTGGGGCGTGGTGGCGATTCTGCTGGTCTATGAACATTGGATCGTCTCCCCCGACGATTTGGGGCGAGTCAACATCGCTTTTTTTCAAGTCAATGCCGTGATCAGTTTGGGACTGTCGAGCGTGGCGGCGCTGGATTTGCTCGTTTGATGTCGCTCGACCAGCCGACGAAAGTGATTTTCAAAGCACTACGATCGACCAAGATTTCAAAAAAAGATGGATTCCTCCGTGAAAAAACGTTTGCACGCCATTCGTGAAAAAGTGGAAAACCGGGTCCGGCTCAGCGTCGAGGACGGGCTGTTTCTCTATGACCCGGGTGTGCCGCTCGTGGAAATTGGAGAATTGGCCAACCAGGTGCGGGAACGCCTCAATGGCAACCTCGCTTTTTACAATATCAACACACACCTCAATCCCACGAATGTGTGCGTCTACCGCTGTAACTTTTGCGCCTTCCGCGCGAACCTACAGGACGCCAGGGGTTACGTCATGGACGACGCACAAATCCTGGCCAGGGGGCAGGAAGCGGTCGACTGCGGTGCGACGGAAATGCACATCGTGGGCGGGCTGCATCATCAGAAGAATTTCGACTGGTATGTCAACATTATCCGCATTCTCCATGAAGCGTATCCCCGGCTGCATCTGAAAGCTTGGACTGCCGTGGAAATCGATTGGTTTGCCCGCATGACCAAGCGACCGGTGCGTGAGATCCTGCAAGAAATGATCGACGCCGGGCTGGGTAGCATGCCTGGGGGCGGCGCCGAAATCTTCCATCCCGAAGTGCGGGACCAAATCTGCGAACACAAAGCGGACACCTTCCGCTGGATCGAAATTCATCGCACAGCCCACGAGTTGGGGCTCCGCACCAACGCCACGATGCTGTATGGGCACATCGAGAACGCGTTCCATCGCATCGACCATTTGGTCCGTTTGCGCGAGCTGCAAGATGAAACGGGCGGCTTTCAAACTTTCATTCCGCTGGCGTTCCATCCGCAGAATACGGGCCTGTCCCACCTAAAGAAGCCTTCGGTGATGATGGATCTCCGCACGATGGCGATTAGCCGGCTGATGCTCGACAATTTTCCGCACATCAAGGCGTATTGGATCATGTTGGGAATCGGAACGGCACAGGTCGCCCTGTCCTATGGAGCCGATGATCTCGACGGTACGGTCCGGCATGAATTGATTTACCACGACGCCGGCGCCACGACGCCGGAAGCTCTGACCGTGGAGCAAATCTGCCGCTTGATCCGTGAAGCTGGACGAGAGCCGGTGGAACGGGATACGCTCTATCGCCGTGTCACGCGTGACGATGATGAATGGGCCGTCAGAGATGGCAATCTCCTGCCCGCTTGAGACAAAGGCAAACCGCCGATCTCCCCTCACGGCATTAAACAGATGCCGGATGTTTCATCAGAGTTTTCCATGCCTCTCACACGCTCGTCGGAAAAGATTCACGTACGGCACGGTGAAACTCGCTAGGAGTCGAGATTCTGGAAACCGAAGTGCGGAATTCTCGTGCCCCTCGCCGCCCTTGCGCATAGCAGCAGGCGAACTTGCGCATGAGGACGGTGCCCTTCTCCGGTCCGAAACGCCGCACGACCAACTCATAATGGTGCAGTAGCAGCTCGCGTTCTTCTTCGAGCAAAAGGTCGGCGGGCGGGTCCTCGCCCCGTAGTAATGCCGCCGCTTGCCGGAACAGCCAAGGCTTGGCAAGTGCTGCCCGGGCAATCATCACGCCGTCCACGGCATACCGAGTGAGCGCTGCCACGACCGCCTGGGGAGTCGCCAAATCGCCGTTGCCGATCAAAGGGATCTTCCGCAAGTAGGGTTTGATAGCGGAAATCTGCTCCCAATCCGCCGTCCCTTTGAAGAAGTCTTGGGCCGTCCGTCCATGCACCGTCAAGGCACTCGCGCCCGCCTGTTCCACGACTTGAGCCACTTCGTGGGCATTCACGGTATCCCGTGTACAGCCGAGCCGGATTTTGGCCGTCACAGGCACAGGGAAGCAGGCCTGCACAACCCGCTCCACGATGGCGCCTACGCGGTCGGGATAACGTAGCAAATAGGAACCGCTATGCGCCTTTTCGGTGACCTGTTTCACGGGACAGCCGAAGTTGATATCCACCACGCTGACGCGGAATTCATGCGCCAATTTCGCCCCAACTTCCGCGAGCGTAGCCGGATCGTTGTCCCAAATCTGCACCGCTAGTGGGCGGTCTTCCTCACGGACCCCCCACAGCCGGTCCGGATAGCTTTGCTCGTCCTCCGCTTGGATATGGAGAAAACCCTTGGCATTGACCATTTCCGTGGCCTGCAATCCCGTTCCGCCGAACTCGCGCACAATCTGGCGATAGGCATAGTTCGTGAAACCAGCCATCGGAGCTTGCAAGATGGGTGGGTCCACGACCACAGGGCCGATCCGCAAGGGTTTTCCCTCTGCGTTTGGCATGCTGGATCCTACTAGATCGGCGGACGCCGGTGGGTCCACGCTGGAAGCGGAATTCGTCACGGCAGTCATCGAAGTATGAGAGCTCCCAGCAAGCGTTCCAGCGAAAGATTCGATGGAGATACCGAGAGGGCGTACTCGGCAATGGCGCGATTATACCGCACGGTGTCGTTGATCAGCCGCAACTCTTCGGAAGTCTGGGCTTTCGTGGCGGCAAGCAGTGCTTGAATCGAATTGTCCCCTCGCGTGAAAGCGTCCACGCTGGCGAGGCGTGCCGCTTCGCTTTCCAGCACGGCTCGAGTTCGTGAAAGGATTGCTTGGTGCAACAAGGGGAGCGATTGATGCAGCAACTGAATCTCCGGCTGGCTGGCAATCTCTGGCGGCTGCCGATCAAACTTCATGTTGTACTCGCCCGCATGGGGATTCGTGGCCATGAACTGCCACGCCTGCGGTGGTTCGCCCAGAAGTCGAGGGATGGCCACGAACTGATCTTCGACGGCCTCCGCCTCTGCTTCGGCCAATTCGGCGGCCGCGCGCTGCACGTCACTAGCCACTAGCAGCATGATGGAGTTCTCTTCGGGCGGTCCAAATTGACGGGCCACGAACTCCAGTTCCTTTAGGCGAGCTAACTGATTCTGAAAAACTTGAGCCTTCGCTTGCCGCGCGGCGAGAATCCAATATTCCCGAATGGCGGTTAGCTTTCCGAGCGGATCTTGGCTCCGCACGCAGTCTTCCAGAGTCAACGGCCGAGGCGAGCCGGAAAGCACGCCATCGGCTACGTAGGCGTTCGCGGAGCCGAAAAGTTCCACCGCCAGCAACTGCGCGCCTTCGACGGCCTTGCGCTGGACCATGTGTTGGTAGCGGCCAGCCGAAATGTCGGAAGCGCCGTAATCGGCGCGGCGGAGTATCGTCCGCTTCAGGGCCGCCGTTTGTGGATCGCCAATGAAGGGAGGACCAGCCGTGGCCAACTCTGTTCTGTCTTCCAAGGAATCTCCGTTTTCAGGTGTGGCTGCTGAACGGGTTGGCTCTTCGGCAGGGGGAATCAACATGTTGACAATCGTGGTTTCCTGGCTTTCGCCGTAAGCGCCCGCCAAAGTCCGTTGCGCGATTTCGGGGAGAAACACGTAAGCGGCGATTTCTCCGTTGTACCGTGCCACGGCTTCGAGAAATGCGGATTCACATCCCTGGGTCCTTTGCATTAAATCGAGAGTCTCCTGCTCGCCGGTTTGTCCTCCAGCAACTTCCGACGATGCTTCGTTGAGCGCGTCACGTGCCGCGAGACATGACTCGGCCAATCGATCCATGGCCGTGGCCCGCAAGGGGAGCACGGCGGCGATCTTTCTGGCGGGAAGTGGGGGAGCTGTTCCCGGAAATAGTGTCTCCAACCGGCTCAAATACGCTCCCACGTGCGGCCTATCCGCCGCGATCGGCAGCACATCACCGCTCCAGCCCAAGCGTTGGGCAAGAGCATACTGCGCGGCGAGGAAATCGACACGTAGCGAGTGCTCTTGTGCCTCGGCATCCGCCTGGACATGTCGGACCAGTGCTGCCGTTTGTTCATCACCATCGGCAGCCAGGTTGCCGAGCCCTGTGGAACTGTCCAACGCCGTGAGCAATTTGGCTTCGGCGATCACGAGGCTCCAATAGGTGGAGACGATCTGTTGTTTGGCCGGAAGCGAGGTTCCCGCCCGAAGAGCTTCTCCCAAGGAGACGAGCCGCCCTTGGGGGACAGCCTCGTCGCGAGGACGCAACATTTCCGCCAGCAGTTCCCGCGCCGCGGAACGCCGACGTGGATTGGCCAACCGCACCAATTGCTGTTCCGAAACCGAGGACGCGTTCGGATCCTCTCCCGTCGCTGGCAGGGGAGCAGATTGTCCCAGGCCCAAAGCAGCAAAGAGCAAGAACGTCGAAAAGTTCATTTCCGTACCTCGGGGCAAGAAGCCCAACTCCGCGATGGGTTTTCAAGAATCCTCTGAAACTCAGCGAAAACAGCGACTTCCCGCAATGTAACGCTCGTGAAGTACCGCCGCAACGCGAACGAAGTTGCTACAATGCCTGGCCAGAAATTGGCATTCGCCATCCTCTAAATAGTAGACACGTACCTATGACGATTTACATTGTACGGCACGCCTGGGCAGGCGAATTCGGTGACCCGAATTATCCCAATGATTTTTTTCGTCCCTTGACTCCGGAAGGGTGTGAACGGTTCGCCCATGTCGTGTCCGGCTTAATCAAGCTGGGTTTCGCGCCGCAAGCCGTGGCCACGAGTCCCCTGGTGCGTTGCCGGCAAACGGCGGAAATCGTCGTGGCACATGTCACCCCGTCTCCGGATTTAGTAGAACATTCCGCCTTGGAGCCTGGCAGCGACCTGCAGGAGATGCTGGATTGGACTCGCTCGCGAGGCGACCAGGAACACGTCGCCTGGGTAGGTCATGCTCCCGACGTGGGATACATGCTCGAAGAACTGGTCGGTCACGACATGGCCTACACGAAATTCAAGAAAGGGGCCTGCGCGGCGATCGAATTCGAGGGCGAGCCAGCCAATAGCCAAGGGCGTTTAGCGTGGTTCGTCACGGCGAAAGACCTCGAGGTCTAGCGAGTTTGACCTCTGAAAGGCGCATGTTGACATCCGCTCTCCCAGCTTTGGTGTTGTTGTGAGGCGGACTGCCCATGATAGAATAGCTAAGGTACCGAGACTTCTTGTTTTGCGACTAGGCTCGTGTTCTCGGTGCCAAGAAACTCTTCCCATCCGTTGCTACTCGTCAGCCCGAGGAACATGGCCGTTTCCAAAAAAAAATCCACATCGGGACCGCAACCCATCTCGCCAGCGGTCCGCAAACGGCTTCAACAATGGTTTGAAAGCGGCAATCGCAGTTCCACCAAAGGAGACTACGATTACGCCTCGAATATGTTTGAGCAGTGTGTCCAGGGGGATCCCGGCAACGTCCTCTACGCGCAATCCTTCCTGAATAACCTCTATCGTAAATACGACAACAACAAGAAAGGAAGCAAGCTGGCGGCGTTGAAGGGGGCCACGAGCCGTGGATCGTTGAAAAAAGCGGAGCTCGCCAAGGATGCCCAAAGCATGCTCAAGCATGGCCTGGAACTTCTCAAGCTGAACCCTTGGGATGTTTCCGCGTTGCTAGCGAATTCGACCGCCTGTGGGCTGATGGACCAGGACGACACCGAGTTGGCCTACCTCAAATGGGCATCCGATGCGAATCCCAAAGAGGAAACCGTCAACCGGCGTTTGGCGCGACTCTGCGAGCAACGCGGCGAGTTCGATCAGGCCATCACGTATTGGAACCGCGTGAAGATGGTCAAGGCAGACGATGAAGAAGCACTCAAGGGGATCGCGAATTGCACGGTCAAAAAAACTATCGACCGAGGCGGATACGAGGAGGCGGTCTCCACGGAAGGAGAAGGGGCTGAAAAGACGAAGACGATTCCCTCGGCTCGCCGTGAATCGGTGATTCAGCGGACACCCGAACAGGCATTGGAACGTGAGATCGAAAAGGATCCCGCCAATACCGACAATTACCGTAAGCTGGCCGAATTGCATCTCCGCCACGAGCGATTCGACGAAGCGGAGGCCGCTTTTCAACGCGGCTTGGAAGCCTCGGGCGGCGATATGATGTACCGCGAGGCTTTGGAGGACATCCAACTTCGCCGGGCACAGGAGCAGTTGGCCGTCGGCCTCCGGAAAGCCGAGACGGAAAAGACCGAGGAAGCCGTCAATCTCGCCAAACGCCTGAAGGCCGAACTGAATCGCCTCGAAACGCAGATCTTCGCCACGCGATGTGAACGGTACCCCACCAATTCGCAGTACAAGTATGAACTGGGCGTACGGCTCATGCGGTCAGGCAAGTATCCCGAGGCCATCAAGCATTTCCAGGAGGCCCGAGCGGACGCTCCCAATAGGGGCCAGGTTTTCTTGCACCTCGGCGAGTGCTTCCAGCAGATCAAACAGTACAAATTGGCGATGACGAACTATTTGGAAGCCCTAAAAACGCCGAGTACGGAACGCGATGCGGAGGTTCATAAGCTGTCGCTGTACCGCGCGGGCGTGCTGGCGATGGGCATGAAACAGTTGGACCAAGCGGAACAACATTTCACTGAATTGGCCGGCATCGATTTCAATTATCGCGATGTGCCGGATCGTCTGGACAAACTGAGCCAACTTCGCGATGATAATGGGCTTGGTGAATAGGCTCGCGGCCTCGTGAGAGGCCGTGTGTGAGTCCCGATACATTTAGAAAAGGATACCTGACAGGCACGATTTATGCCCAACACGAAAAGCGCGAAGAAAAGGTGGCGGCAGGATCAAAAGCGGCGATTGGCAAACCGCTCCAAACGTTCGTTTCTAGCGACGCAACTGAAGAAAGTCCACCAGGCAGTGGAAGCGGGAGACGGCACGGAAGCGGAGGCGGCCTATCGCTTGGCCGTGAAGAAGTTAGATCAATCCGCTGCCAAGGGCCTGATTCATCCCAACAAAGCAAGCCGCCTCAAGTCACGGTACTCTCGTCGGCTCAAGTCGATGCAAAGCGCGTCAAAAGGCGAAGCGTAACGGATGGCCTCAAAATCGGCTGGCGTGCCGTTAGCCTGGCGCCCAGTTGGTTCCGCGTGTTTCCCGCTAGGTGAGCTTCCATATGCCCAGTTCCATCTCCACTACCGTCTCGGTCAAAGGGATCGACCACATCACGATTGTGGTCGAGGATTTGGAACGTAGCCGGAAATTCTATACGGAAATTCTCGGCATGCAGGAAGTGGAGCGGCCCGATTTCGGTTTCCCGGGACTTTGGTTCCAGGCGGGAAGTTCGCAGATCCACTTGAACGTTGCCGGACAGGAGGCGGGACAGGCGGGACTCCCCTGCCTTGGGGCAAAACTTCCGTCGCGGGGGTTCCACTACGCCTTCGAAATCGACGATTGCGACGCAGCCGCCCCACGTTTGACCGCGCTCGGTTTCGAAATCGTGACGGGACCCAAAAGCCGCCCCGACGGAGCGCGGCAGCTATATATCTATGATCCCGACGGTCATCTCGTGGAATTGTTCTCGCTGCCCAAGTAACTCGGCCATTCCTCAGGTGGCGATGGCCGCAACCGGTAGCTCCCTGGGCCGGCCTATTCAGTTCTAATCGTGCGCGAACGAGGATTTGCGCTATTTCACTTCCTTAATACGAGTACCGGGCAGTGCGCTAGCCGGACAACACGTTCGGCAACAGAGCCGATCAGCATCCGATTCAGTCCGGTCCGGCCGTGGGAAGGCATCACGATGAGTCCAGCCCCCTCGCTTTGGGAAAAATCAGCGATTTCTTGTCCCGGGTCGCCAAACCGTACGGCGAACTTCAATCGTTCATACTTGGCTTCGCTGAAGCTCTTGTTGAACTCCTGCTGAATATGTTCCTGACGATCGATATCGGGGGCGACATTCCATACCACGCCAGGCTCCGCCGCCGCCAGCACGGCAGCCACGTGAACGACGTGCACCTCCGCCGCAGTGGAGATTTCCAGAGCCACGTCGATGGCTTGGCCCGCCTCGTCTGAAAAATCGTACGGGACGACAATTTTCTTGCCTTGAAACCAAGACATGGCAACGACCTCACTTTCGCTCGAACGGCGACTCGGAACCGCCTTATTTGGACTGTAACCACCCCTCCACGCTGGCCACCATCGCGGCGACCAAATCCAACGCACTGACCACGCCAACCGGCCTCTGGGCCTCGTCCAACACGATGAGTCGGTGGATGTGCTCGGAGCACATGCACCGGGCTGCCTCGAGCAACGGGGTGATGGAGGTCGTGGTCTGCACCGCCGTGGTCATGTGTTGGTGGACCGCATCTTCCGCGACTTCTTCAATATACAGTACGCCGCCCGGCGTATCCTGGACAAGGATTTGTTCCACGCTTCCTTCCGCAGTGGCATGGCCTTCTCGCCGTCCTTCCCTCAACGCAAAGTCGGTCGTGCTTAGAACTCCAACGCAATGGCCATGTTCGTCCACTACCGGAGCACCAGAGATTTCATTCTCCGACAGTATTTTCGCGGCCTCGGCCATCGTGGCGTTCATCGGCACTTCCACCACGCGGGGATTCATCACATCGGTGACGCGGAGACTGATCAAGCGATTCAGGCTGTGGCTCATCATCTCACCTACCCTCATTCGAGGTGAATTTCACGCGGCCATGTGGTTACGTGGCCTCTTCTTTCAGGTGAATCGGTTGCTTGACGGTCAGCACCGGACAAGTCCCGGTACGCACGACCTGCTCCGCCACACTTCCCAGCAGGAACCGGGCCAAACCAGCTCGTCCGTGGCTTCCAAGCACGATCAAGTCGATTCCGTTCTGCTCGGCGAATTCCACGATCTTCTCCGCGGGGACCCCCTGTAAGAAGTGTCGCTCGAACTGGACGCCTTCCTTTGCTGGCACGAGTTTTTCCAGCCGCTCACGATCTTGTTCGATGTCCTCCGCGGTCGGTACGTAGCTCGTGTGTCCGCCTTCGAAAACCGTCATGTCCGATTCGACGTAGACGAAATGCAGTGTGCTCCCTTTCTGGTTGGCCAACGTGGATGCCAACTCGACCGCCCCTTGGCTCGAAGCCGAAAAATCAACGGGGACCAAGATATTCTTGAATTGCATTGGTCGCTCCTTTCAGCAAACGCCCTATTTGGGAGTCGCGGCAAGAGGGCCGAAAAACGCTTGGCTAAACGGCTACCGCCCTATTCGAACTTAAAGCAATTTTGATGCCAAGTCTCGGACACCACACCGGTCTTCTATTTAGGTCAAAACTCTCGGGAAAATCAGGGAAAAAAACCTCGCGCTGCTGGATGCCGTTCAAGCTTCGCGCGCTTATTCGCACGCCACATATCGCCGTATGGCCAACACTTCTTCAATGAACGCTTTCGTGACGTGATGCGGCGAGTGGATAGCAAACCGGCAGCCTGCTAACGGCCGGCCTTCGGTTGAAGTGCGTCCAAGACTTCAACGAGGAGATGTTCGACCGCTTGATCGGTGTTCACGACCACGCTCGGCAATTCGGGCGGAAGCGGATCTTGCGTTCGGTATTGCTGCTCCAGCAATTCGGGCCGGGCTTCTGAATCAGAGTCACCCGTTCGCAGGCGATGGCTGATTCGATTGCGAGCGACCTCCAAGGAACATCGGCATTCGATAAAAAGTAGCCGTGCGCCGTGCCGAGCCGCCAAGTCTTGAAGCGTTTTTCTTCGTGAATTTTGGCGAAACGTGGCGTCCAAGATGACAGAATCGGCCGCCTGGAGATGTTCTTCCGCCTTTGCCAGCAGGTCCGCATAGACACGATCTCGAAATTCCTGTCGGTACAGGCCTTCTCCGAACTCCGACTGCCGGGGCGACTTACCGAAGAGTTCCCGGCGAATGGCGTCACTTTGCAGGACCTTTATTCCCAGCTCCTCACCCAGCGCGCGGGCCAGCGTCGATTTTCCCGTGCCCATCAACCCACCTACGGCCAAAATGGTCACCGGCGCGAAGTCTGGCAGATACGATTGGGCCAGGGCCAAATAGGCTTCCCGCTGCCGGTTCAGGGAGTCCCGCTCTTCCTCTGTTTTGACTTGTTCCGCGCGCAAGCCGGCGACTTTGGCTCGTACGCAAGCTCGATAGCATTTGTAGAACTTTACCAGGCTCCGTGGAGGCGCGTCGCTCGTCACCTCCGCGTACACATCCAACAGGCGTTTTCCGATGTCGCAGCGTTTCCGGAGATCGCATTCCATCGCCAAAAACGCCAAATCATCGAGCACGTCGAGCGTACGTAGGTCCCGGCTAAATTCGAGGCAGTCGATGATCGCGGGAGGATCCGTGAGATAGATATGTTCGGGCCGCAAATCGCCATGGCCATCGATGACGCGTCCAGAATTCACGCGCTCTCGGATTGGCAATTCGTATATTCGCAGAAACCGCCGCTGCGCCATGTGCAGCCGATGAATTTCCCGCTTTCGAGGTTCTCCCTCGCATTGAATGGCCAAGTCCTGCTCATTCGAATCGATTTCTTTGCGTTCATGAGCGAGATAGGTTTCTGGAGAAATCTCTCGGCTTGGCAACTGACCATACCGCTGGATGAGAAAACGGCAGAGCGCTTCCAGCGTCGCTGAGTCAAGCTCGTCACGCTGGATAAGCTGCTCGAGGGTCCGCAACTCAGGCAGCCGCCGCATTTTGAGCGCGAAATCGGCTGACGGCCCTGTTCCATTGAATCCCAGTGAGCCGTTGCCATCGAGGTACAGCGGAAGGACTTCCAGATAAACATCGGGGGCAAACCGCCGGTTCAAACGGAGTTCTTCATGGCAGGCTTCCCCACGCCTCTCCGAGGAAGAAAAGTCGAGGAAATCAAAGGCGACCGGTTTCTTGACTTTGTATGCAAAGCCATCGGTCAAAAAGACCCAAGAGATGTGCGTCTCGACGATCTGGACATGGGAGGTAGGTTCTGGATACGTCGCGGGGTCTTGCAAACGCCTCAGCCGCGTGTCCGCTTTATCATCAAGGGACGGTTCCGTGTTGCCTGCAAAACTTTCAATTCCTGTTGGCATAGCCATGCCATCCGCGGTGTTCATGGCGCTTGCGACGTAATCGGGAGATCAATTCCCTTTGGCCGTCTCACGGCCCTCACACACCTGAACATGATTATTGATGAGCACGTTTTCCTCCATCCCAAGCAGCGCCGAGCCAATCAATTGTTTCAGGTAAAACGTGGGAACTCTGCCTTCGATTGTCAAAATCTGGCCATCGCAAGTGATATCGAACATTCCGACCCGTCCACGAAAATGTGGATGCCGGTCAAGGCACTCGCGCGCTTGGCGGACAAACTGCGTTCCTCCTCGCGCCTGTGGATCAGGTTTTTTTCCCGCATGGACCGCCATGATCCCCTCCTTTTGACTGGTTTGTCCATCCCTGAAGCCTTTCGTCGAAGGTGAAGATAAGCAAGTTTCATGCCGGACTGGAAACTGGCTAAACCCAAATTTCACGCCTGAAAATAAAGCCCGCGCAAAAAGTCGTCGCGTGAAGGCGCGGGTGGGAGACCGAAAAGCCGTGCGTTTCCGCACACTTTAAGCTATTCGGTTTGCTCAGATCGCTGTCTCATTTATCGCGACGAGGCTCGCGATTGGCCGGTGGCTCGCGGCGAAATTCAACATAGCCCCAGGTCGCGGGACGGTGCATGTCGATCACGCCCTGAGGACTCCACACCCAGTTGTCCTCGCGGAGGTTCGGCTTCTTGCGATATTTTCCCTCCACGATTTCATGCCGCCATTGAACCCGGGAAAAATTGACCCGCCATGTATCGCCGTCTCGCGGCGGCGCCGGCTGTTCGTCCAATCCGTCCAAGACTTTCCAGGGAAAAGCGAGTTCCACGGACCAGGCCCGATCGGTGTCCGATGGGTCATTCAGCGTGCCTTGCACATGGATGGCGGTTTTCAGGCCCGGGATTTCCCAACTATTGTCTGCCTTGCCACCTTCGCGATAGGGTCGGGGCAAGTACAGATCCCAGCCCGTATTAAGCGCGTTGATCTCGAATTCCCCATAGCGGTGCGTATCGCCATCGGGATCAAGAAAAACCTCGAAATCGTTGTCTTGAAAGATCACCGAATCGTGTTCGGTCAAAGTGCCCCAGACATGCGGCTCCTCCAACTCCGCGGCGATGTAGAAGTACTCGTCATCCCACAGCATCTTCGCGCGGGTACGAAAACGGGGCTTGGGTTTCTTTTTGCCTTCGATATCCACGAAATCATCCGTCCAGGGGGCGGCTTGCCAGTCCGGCTCAGCCAATTGACCGTCGACGTTCAAAGGCTCGGTTGCGCGATAGCAGAGATACCGCTTGGGCGTGATCGATTCCGTCGTATCATCGATGGCAGGTTCTGCCGCGATCGAATGATTCTCGGCAACCAACATCGCCATTCCCAACACCAGACATGTAGTGGTCACAGCGAATCTTGAGAGGACGGAAGCTGTGTTTGTTTTTTTCATGCGATTGTGTTTCCTGCTCGATGCAAATCCATTTTGAGGGGGGAAAGTTCAAGGTCCTTCTGTGGGAAGAAGTCAGCGTGACCGTGGCCGTTATCCAGTGGTCGTGTTTTCCTCCGCCTCACTGGGCGCGGCCAGGCGGCGTTGGATTTCTTCCACGCAATCGTCCACGCGGACGCGAATCTGCCGCAGCGTGTCCCGTTCCCGCAGCGTCACCGTGCCCTCTTTCAGGGTATCGCCATCGATGGTCAAACAGTACGGCGTGCCAGCTTCATCCTGGCGCGCATAACGGCGGCCAATGGAACCTTTTTCGTCGTAAAAGACCGGCATCTTTCTCTTGAGCGCCCGATAAATTTCCCGAGCTACCTCCGGCATCCCGTCTTTATTCACCAGTGGAAAGATGGCCGCCTTGAGCGGGGCGATTCGAGGGTGAAAGCGGAGATAGACCCGGCGCCGCGGTTTTCCCTTTTCGTCCGGTACCTCGTCCTCTTGGTAGGCCTCGCACAGGAACGCGAGGGTCGCGCGGTCCGCGCCGGCGGAGGGCTCGATCACATGCGGTACGAAACGTTCCCGGGATTGGTCATCAAAGTACGTCAGGTCTTTGCCACTGCCTCGATAGCGCGGCTTGCCATTCTCGTCCTGCTCGACGACCAAGTCCTCTCCCGAGCGTACGAGCTTCCCCTCCATGTGGCTGCGAAGGTCGAAGTCGCCGCGATGCGCAATCCCTTCCAGTTCACCGAAGTCCCCTGGCGCTAAAAAAGGAAAAGCATATTCGATGTCCGCCGTGCCGCAGGAATAGTGGCTCAATTCGTCGCGGTCATGCTCCCGGAGACGCAGCCTTTCCCGATTCAACCCCAGGTCGAGATACCAGGCGAACCGCCGGTCGCGCCAGTATCGGTACCAGGCTGCCGAGGAATCGGGGTGGCAGAAGAATTCGATTTCCATCTGCTCGAATTCGCGGGAACGAAACGTGAAATTGCGAGGCGTGATTTCGTTGCGGAAGCTCTTGCCGATCTGCGCGATGCCGAAGGGTATCTTGACGCGGGTACTGTCGAGCACGTTCTTGAAATTGACGAAGATTCCCTGCGCGGTCTCCGGGCGGAGAAACGCCGCTCCTTCCTCGCCACTCAGGGCGCCGACGTAGGTTTTGAACATCAAATTGAATTCCCGGGGCGGCGTGAGGGTGCCCAACTCTTTTGCCTCGGGGGCCAGTACCTGCGAAAAGTCGGGAACCGCCGTGAGGTTCACGAGATCGCCATCCCATTCCAAGCGGTCTTCCTGTTTCGCCCTTAACTTGAAATACTTCAAGGCTCTTTGGCGGACCTCCTGTTCGCCGGTTTCTCCTGGATCGGTCGTGCAGACGAAGATCCGCTGTTCGCCGTATCGCACCCAACGCCCGTTCACCTGGTCATGGCGGTAGCGGCGTTTGGTTTCGCGGCAATCGACCATGAAGTCATGGAACAGGTCGTAGTGCCCGGAGCATTTCCACACCTGGGGATGCATGATGATCGTGCAATCCAGGCCGGTCATTTCGTAGGTACTCGGCGCGCCGGGGGGAGGTGCCAAATCGTCGTGCCCGGTGACCATGTCCCGCCACCAAGCCTCGCGGACGTTCCGCTTGAGTTCGACACCCAAGGGACCGTAATCCCAAAAGCCGTTCAGCCCGCCATAGATTTCACTGGATTGGAACAGAAAGCCGCGCCTGCGGCAGAGAGAAACCAGTTGTTCCATGTCCATGTCACACATTCTCCTGGGTCAGGCGTGGGGAAACTACGGAGGGTAAGGCCGTGCTCCATGTTGTCAAGTAGCGTATCCGAAGGCAATGTCTCTGGATAACGACGTTGGGAATAGTAACATCTACGGCAAACGAATTTGGCCCGCGGTGGGTTCCCATTCGGGCACGATGGAGAAGCGATTCCATCGCGCGGCGGCCTCGATATCCGCCTCCAGCCCGATGTCCCGTAGACGCTGGCCTCCGCGTCCCGTTTTCAATGCCGCGACTAATGCCATAATCAATTCGTGTTTGTCCGAGGTCGTCGTGTCGCTACCGCTGCTTGGTAACAAACCACACGACTGGGCAGCCGACTGGGCGAGCAGAGCTGCGTCGTTCACTCGGATCTCGTCCTGGGCTTGCCAGCGCCGCCGTAAAGAAACCGTGATCCAGCCGGCCAGCAGCGTGTCTTCCCAGGAAACAAGTCCATCCGTGCCCGCGCATACGATTTCGGCATGGTCCTCGCCAGACAAGCGTTCCACGACGGCTAAGGCGTTCACGAAGGCCGCCACGAAAACGTGTTCTGCTTCATAGGCGGCAAGTAACGCTTTGGTGCCATTGGTCGTGGTCATGATCAAACCCCGATCTTTGACCGTCGCGGAGTCAAAATCGTCCGGAGAGTTTCCCAGATCGAACCTGGGTATGGGCAGTCCTTCCCGTTCTCCCGAGAGCAAAACATTCACCTTCAAACAGTCCGCTTTATCTCGGGCTTCCTCGATTTCGAGACAGGGAATAATCCATTTCGCACCGGAATCCAGGGCCTGAACCATCACCGTGGTAGCTCGCAAAACGTCGATCAACACCGCGACGCGGCCACGCAGCATCTCGGGGGTGGGAGGGAGCAGATGCACACGGATTTCTTTGACCATGGCGTGGACTTCGAAAGCGATGTCGTCATTCCGCGATCGGTCGCGGGTTGGAAGCCAATTTTCAATTTCTCGGGAAACCTTAACCTGAATCGTCCATCTCCGCTACGATGCGGAACAAGAATCACGTCGAGATCGCCATGCTTTGATTTGTTGTTTGTAATACCGCAACATGACGCCCGACATGCCCATCACCATTGCCTTTTGCATCACTGAACTGGAGGTCGGCGGTGCCGAGCGGGCGCTAGTGGAACTGGCCACGCGTTTGGACCGGGTGCGGTTCTCGCCTCGCGTCTATTGTTTGGCTCCCCGGCCAAATCAAACCTTGCTCGTCGAGCGGTTGGAGGCCGCCGGCGTCGAAACGTGTTTTTTGGACGGACGGCGTCGAGTGCAAGCGCCGGCGGTATTCTTCCGTTTGTCTCGGCTTCTCAAGAAACAGCGGCCCGAGATCTTCCAGAGCTTTTTGTTCCATGCCAACGCCTTGGGGACCCTAGCGGCTCGTGCGGCAGGTATTCGGCGAATTTACACCGGCATCCGCGTGGCCGAACGCAGAGGCCAACACTATCAGCGGATCATAAAGCGGCTCGATCCCTGGGTGACGCGGCACGTCTGCGTGAGCCAAGCCGTGGCGCGCGACTTTTGCCAGCGGACGGGCTTTCCTGGTGACCGGACCACTGTCATCCCCAACGGAATTGACTTGGCAAATTACGCATCGCCGAATCCACTCGATCTTGGTGGTTGGGGGATTCCACCAGGCGCGCCGTGCATTGCCTACGTGGGCCGCTTGGATCCACAAAAAGGAACGGACCTTTTGGCCAAAATGCTGCCCTTACTGGCGGAGCGTTTGCCCGAGGTGCATTTTCTGATTGCCGGACAGGGGCCGCTGCGTGGGAACATCGAGCAGCATAAAGCCGATCCAGATTTGGGGCCGCGCGTGCATCTGCTCGGTTTTCAGCAAGAGGTCCCCGCCTTGCTCGCCGCCTCGCGATTGCTGGTCTTGCCGTCACGCTGGGAGGGCATGCCCAATGTGCTGCTGGAAGCGATGGCCGCACGGCTGCCGTTCGTGGCGTTCGATGTGGAGGGAGTACGAGAGGTTGTCGGCGATGACGCGGATCCGCAAATCGTGCCGGCGGAAGATGTGGACGCCTTCATGGAAAGCGTGACGACAATCTCCGGCGACCCGCAATTGAGAGTGGAGTTGGGACGGCGAAATCGGCAGCGAGTGGAATCTCACTTTCAAATCGAAGCGATGGTAAGAGCGTACGAATCGCTCTACGAAGAAGCTTTGGCCGTTGAGACGCGGAGTTAGGAAATCAAACCGAAGATGCTGGCGATTTAGCTTGGCCCACCTAGCTCCACGTCGCGCACAAATTTGATGTTGGGTTTGGTGGCCCCTCGGACTTTCGTCCCCTTGAGATATTCGGCAACGTAGCGTTGCGGCTTTTTCCGTCCAGGCAGCACGAAATTGTCCCCTTTTTGCAGGATGGGGCGGATTTCCGAGATGCCTCCAAAAGAGCGTGTTCCCGCTGGCTGGCAGGGAAACCAATGCCCTCGGCCCTCTTCGTCTTGCAGATAGAACTCGGCGTAGCAGTGGCCCGGCACCCACACCGTCCGGGCGGGAATGCCCTGCGAGCGGCACATGGCAATGAACAGCGAAGTCAGCTCTTCGCAATCACCATAGCCATCACGCAGTGCCTTCAAGGCGCCTTTCAACGGGCCGTTCTTGTATTCCACCAAGTCCCTGGCTTTGTCGTACATGGCCTCCGCCTGGCCCCAAGGGTCTTCGATTCCCTCGATGGATTCCTTG
This sequence comes from Pirellulales bacterium, assembly GCA_028289405.1. Taxonomy (GTDB): domain Bacteria; phylum Planctomycetota; class Planctomycetia; order Pirellulales; family JANQPP01; genus JANQPP01. The sequence continues at coordinate 24,886 of JANQPP010000149.1, read as the reverse complement.
GCCAGTTTGCGAATCCGTCCGCTACGGGACTCGATGTAAGGGCTCGGTGACAGGTACGCGGCAATCTCTCGCGGAAGGCGGCGGCGGTCGGGGAGCGTGTAGCGGTCTTTGTCTTCCGGCGCAAGAATCGTGCGGCGGCGAACTTCCAACGTGACCAGTGCGTGGGCTTCCTGCCCTCCTCCCAATTCGGGGATGCGGATCACCATTTCCCGCACGGTATCGGTGGTCATGCGATAGGCCACTTCCACCTGGGGTGAGAAATCCTCGTCAAGGATTCTCACTTCCTGCTCGGGCCAATCGAGCGGCAGCGGGGTGGTACCGTACACGCTGCCGCAGGGGCCGTGACTGGCTTCCACGACGATCCCCACCTTCACGCGATGCACAAGCTCCTGGTCAAGTTGAGGCCCGGCAGAAGAAGAAATCACTGCCTCTTCAGAGTAGCCCACCGTGGAAAACGTCATCACGGCCATCCAGCCGATACATAGTCTGTAGGTCCGCACGGCGTTGCTTCTCCTTTGGCTATCTCACTCTGGGATCACTAGAACCCATGGACATGAATGCCCCATTTGCCTGCTTTGTACATTCATTGTAACCCGGTTTTTCTTCCGTTGCCCAGGAAGCTGGAAAAGTCATGACCAGTGCAGAGGTGGCCTTTTGTTGAATGAATATCAGACGCAGCTGCTATTTTTCCCATCTTAGAGGAATCACGGAAATCCTGTTGGACCGTGTTGGCTCTTGGAAATGTGCTAAATGGCGAGCACTTGTGCGCAATTGGGCGGTTTGGCAGACTTGGAGAGAAAGATCTACCAGACCCACTCTTCATTGCCGTTGACGAAGGCCATTCGGTCATGAAATTCTTCGCATTTCATTTGATGCCCTGGGACCGCTTGCCACACGATTTTGGCCAGCATCATGAGTCCGCTTGGACCTGGGTGCCGAATTCTCTGTATGACCCGGCACACGGGAACGAGCTTTACAATCGGTATTTGGACGAGCTCGTCCTGGCGGAAGAATTGGGCTTCGATGGCGTGTGCGTGAACGAACACCATCAAAACGCCTACGGTAATATGCCCAGCCCGAATCTCATGGCGGCGATTCTGGCGCGGCAAACCGAGCGGATCAAAATCGCCGTGATCGGCAACGCGCTGCCCTTCTACAATCCGCCCACACGGGTCGCCGAGGAATTCGCCATGATCGACGTGATCAGCGGCGGGCGACTGATCGCCGGGATGGTCGTGGGCGGCGGACCCGAGTATTACAGCTTTAGCGTGAATCCCACGCATGCTCGGAGTATGTACAACGAGGCGCTCGACTTGGTGCTGGAGGCTTGGACGCGGCCGGGTCCCTTTGAACACTACGGGCAGCACTGGAAGCTGAAGTACGTGAATCCTTGGCCGGTGCCGCTGCAGAAACCGCATCCGCCCGTTTGGGTGCCCGGCGCCGGTAGCCAAGAAACCATCGACATGGTGGCTGAGCGGCGGTTCGCCTACATGGGCATCCCTTATTTCCACTTCGATTTTTTCAAACGGAATTTCGATTCTTTCCGAGAGGCATGCCAAAAGCAGGGCTACACCGCCAACGAGGAGCAAATGGGATGGCTCGTGCCGATCTATGTCGCCGAGACCGATGAGCAGGCATGGGCCGAGTACGAAGCCCACTTGTGGTATTTCGTGAATAACCTCCTCAAAGGACTAGTGATTTTTCCTCCCGGTTACACTAGTGCCCGTTCCCTGGCTCGAATCAATCGAGCGCTCGACCGCTTCTTGGGCAACGTGGAAACGCGGCGCGAAATCGAGGAAGGAAAATATGCCATCGTGGGCAGCCCCGCCACGGTGCGGGACCAAATGGCCGACTGTATTGGGCAACTGGGCGTGGGCAACATCCTCGGGCTATTCCAACTGGGAACGTTGCCCGAGGACCTCACGCGAAAAAACATGACCCTGTTCGCGGAACAGGTCCTGCCCGAATTGCGTTCCTCGGTTCGCCCCGTCATGAACACGAACTGAACATCGTGCTGCAAGAGCTTTTTACCTATCCTCACCGCCATGCCGATCACCGCTGAAACTCGCTTCCTCGACGTCGCCGGAAAAAAAACGCAATTGACGGTCGGCGGGAGCGGTCCGCCGCTGTTGTATTTGCACAGCGCCGCGGGCGAGGCGGATTGGCTACCGTTTCATGAAGTTTTGGCGGAAAACCACACCGTATACGTACCGGCTCACCCGGGTTTTGTCCTTTCCGAAGGACTCGACCAGATCCAGGACATGCAGGACCTCGTCTGGCACTATGTGGACCTGCTCAAAATGTTAGGTCTGGCGAACGTCCCCGTGGCAGGCTTTTCGCTGGGAGCTTGGCTTGCCATGGAACTCGCCGTGATCCGTCCGGAAATGATCAGCCGGCTTGTCCTAGCGGACGCGGCCGGAATTCGCTTGCCGGACGCTCCCATGGCGGAGCTATTCATTGATGACCTGCAAAACACGAAGAAGCTGTTGTTCTTTAATGCCGAATGTGAGGGGGTTTCTTGGGTCGTACCAGATTCCTACGAAGACACGCGAATGCTGATGTGGCTCCGCGCCCGAGAAGCCACCGCACGCGTCGGCTGGAATCCTTACCTGCACAATCCAAGACTTCCGGGTCACTTGCACCGCATCGGCTGCCCCACGTTGGTTCTGTGGGGGCGAGAGGACCGCTTGATTCCACTCGCTCATGGCGAGTATTTGGCCGAACACTTGCCGCATGCCAAACTCGTTACGTTCGAGAATTGCGGGCACATGCTCCCTTTTGAGCGGCCCCGCGAATTCGCCGTGGCAACCCGCGATTTTTTGGCGGCGGATCTGACCGGTAACGAGGCAGTTTCGTGAAGTTCGTTCCCACGCGCGCCGCGGTTCAATTCAGCGGCGACTTCCAAGCCTCGGTCTCCATTTCCGAAGCTCTGTTGGAAAGCTGCTCGATTTTTTCCATGGACCGGGGAATGGTGCGAATGTGCAGATCGCGTTGCGGGAAGGCGATCTCGATGTTCGCGGCGCGAAACTCCGCGTCGATTCGCGTATGTAATTCGTGAATAGTTCCTAGCCGGTTCGAAAGGTCCGGTAGGAAACAGCGGAGCACGAAATTGAGGGTGCTGTCTCCAAACCCCTCAAAAGTCACGATGGGGGCCGGGTCAGCGAGGATCAGTTCGTGTTCTCCGGCAACTTTTTGCAGCAATTCCGTCACCTTTTGCGTGTCGGACCCATAAGCCACGCCCACGTTGATCACGATACGGTTTTTGGCATCACTGAGGGTCCAGTTCATCAGCCGGCCCGTGACCAGTTCCTTGTTGGGGACGATCAGTTCTTGCCCGTCCCAGTTAAGGATCGTGGTGGCGCGAATTCGAATGCGGCTGACTTGACCGGTGACGTCACCCAAAATCACGATATCTCCCACGCGAATCGGACGCTCAAACAGCAGTATCAGCCCGGACACAAAATTGGCCAGTATTTCTTGCAGCCCAAACCCGAGGCCCACGCCCAAGGCCGCGACGAGCCATTGCATACTGCTCCCGTCGATATGTAGCGCGCTTCCCACGATGACCACGCCCACAATCGCGATCACGTAACGAGCGATGGTGGAGGTCGCGTACCGGGCGCCGGCGTCGAGTGGCAAGTGCTTGAGGATCGTCAGTTCCAGCAAGCCAGGCACATTCCGCGCGGCCATGAAAGTGACGAACACCACGACCAACGCCAGCACGAGATCGGCAAGCGTCAAATCGACAAGTAGCGGCCCCAGCGACACTTCGCGAAACATACTCAGCGCGGGAAGAACGTCGTCCCAAATGAACCACGCCGCCAAAAAGCCCACGACCATGAGGACCGTGCTGATCAGTTGACGTGTCTGATCGCTGATCTTCGCCAGATCGTAAACCGGTTCCTCGGACACTACCGGTGTCGGGGTCCCCTCCTCCGAGGCGGCAGCCGCTTCCAGCATGGCGGCGCGCCGCTGTCGGGCCTGTTCACGGGCCAGGGCACGCCGACTGATCAGGGTCCAGCGCATGAAGATGGAACCGACCACGACCAGTTCCAACACCAGGCAGACCGTGTGGAACATGCGCACGGCCAGTTCTTGCGCCGTAAAGTAGTAGCCGATAAAGGCGAGTACCGCCAGCGCAAGGGGACTCGCGACTCCAATCGCCAACCAAAAACGCCGCAAGCGGTAGATCCAGCTTTCGTGATGATAGGCCAATGCCTCCGTGAGTGCCCCGCCGCGTATACGCAGGATACGAAAGGCGTAGTCCGCCAGCAAAATCTGTCCCAAGATAAATGCCACGCGTCCTAGAGAAGTGCTCCACAACGGTTGTACGTTCTGCGATTCGGTGAACACCACCAACAACACGAGAGGTATGCCGATCCAGATCAGCAAACGCGTGTGGTGACGGACGACCTTCAGCCCCGAGCTGGGCCAACCGAAATGGTATTCGGCGACGCCGTGCGGACGGCAAATCTGACGGAGCATTTCCACAGGAAAAAATAGGTTGGCCAGGCTATTCAAACCTTCCGCGACCGAGCGCGTGAATTCAGAGATCGTCGTCAATTGGCCCAGCCGCCAAGAAACGAACCAGAGCAAGATGGGCCACGGAATGGCGATCACGACCGTGAAGAACAGCGCCTTCATCGTCGGCCAAAACTCGGCAAAACTGGGGCGCGCGGCGGCATGCCCCAGGGCATCGATCTGCCTTCGTGCCCCGCCCTGTAAAAACAGGAGCGCGCCAAAGGCAAGTAGAAACGCGCACCATACGAGTGGGGTTCTCCGGAAATCGTCGGTAAGTACCCGCCACACGTCTTGCCAGTTGCCGAGATTCACGATCCGCGCGGCGGCGTCCAGCCCGGGTCGGACGCTGCTGACGCTGAGCAGATCCGCGCTGCTAATCCATAACACGCGCTCGTCAATAAACTGGGCATACTCGCGGACCGTGCGGAGAATCTCTTCCTCCATGACATCCAGTTCCAGGAGCTTTTCCGAATAAATCCGATAATCCTTGGTGAGATCGTCCAGATACCCGCGTTCGGTTTCCAGTTGTTCGGTAATTGCCGCTTCGATTTCCTCGGTAGCCGGTACATTGAGCTGCCGCACAACTTCCGCGGCCTGCTCCTTCAAGTTGGCCAGTTCGTTGCGGCGGTCGGCATAGCGGTATTGCGTGAAGGCGACATCGGAGCGTTGGGCCTGCCGCTGCTGAATATTGCGCTCATATTGCCGGGCGTGAGGCAGCTTTGCCCGCTGCTGACGCAGAATGCGTCCGATGGCGGGTGAAAGTCCGACCGCTTCATCCCGTTCCTTGGTTTGCTCGTAACCCGCTTTTACCGCTTCGCGAATTTCCTCGCTCTCGGCAAGGTGCTCGTCCGCGGCGGCGATTTGCGCCGCGACGCGTTGGCGTTCCTCGGCAAGTTCCGTGTTGAGGGCCGCCAGTTCGCTCACTTCCGGGATGGCGAGCGTGGCATCCCGTTTGGCCTGGCGGGCTTGTTTGTCCGCTTCCCGCTTGCGTTGCTCATTGACTTTGTCCCGCCAAAATTTGGCGATGCGTTCCGCCGTCGCGAATTCCTTCGCGGTGCTGTCCAGATCGATCTGCACCAATTCGTCGGTGGCTTCGAAATTCGCCCGTTCCTTTTCCAAGGAGCTAATTTTCTGCGTGAGCGCTTCATGGCGAACCGTTTCATAGGTCCTGCGCGCGGCGGTTAGCGTGGCCGATTCATCTGGCGGCGGCGGGTCCAGCAGCGCCTTGTGGATCTTTTCGAGCTCGGCTTGGGCTTCCGCAATCTGCTCTCCGATTTCCGTGCGGCGCGTGGCCCGACGTTTCGGTTCGGCCTCGAGTTTGGCCAATTCGGCGGACAGCGTTTTGAACTTTTCCTCCGCCGTGGCTTGGAACTTTTCCAGTTCTTGCAACGTGGCACCGGAAAGCGTCGGCGGCGTGAATTCCTCCGGAAGCGCTTCGCTTTTTTGTTTACTCTCCGCGATCAACTGATCCGCGTTATCGATCAGCTTTTGATGCGCCTCGATCGCTTTTTGGGAGGCTTGCAGGCTGTCATGCTCTTGCAGAGCCCGGGCGTAAAAATCCGCCGTGGATTTCTTCAACGCCTCATCGAGATCGGTGATTGCCTCCAGCGCTTTTTGCGATTCCTGGATCTGCTCGCGCGTGGGGATTTCGGGGGCCGGAGTCTCATTCTGCTGGGCGTACACAAATGACGTAAGAGCCGTCGCGAATGCCCAGAAGACGAAGAGAAAGCAGATGTACTGACAAACTGAAACTTTGGCTAACCGTCGAAGAGGAATAAAATTGGCGCGCATTTTCTCTTCAAGATGGGTGTCGCGCATAGCGGCTTTCCGTTTCAATTTGGGTATAGACTTCACGCTCACTTCAAACCAAGCGAACAGTTCCGTAAATACGCGGAACGCTCATGTAACATTTCGCGGCGTTCCGCTCGATGGCAATCGTTTTCCCTAAATTTTTTGTGCGAGAATCCACGAAATCTAGCGTGTTCACCATATCAGTGTATCGCGGGGGACTGGGCACGGAAAACACCGACTCCAGTGTGAAAAACCGATTTTGGCAATGTCCACGCGTCTCCTTGGAAGGATGGGACAAATTGGACTCTTAGCCAAAATCGTGGCGAATGCCTCTTCTTTTTCCCAGAAATCGACGCGGAGAAAGGCCGATTTTTTGGTCTCGAACGGAGAAATTGCCCTGGCCGGCGGAGCGAGCGTCTTGGTAGCCTCCACCACATTTTTTGCATGCGAGGAAACCGAGGCTTCGCCAAGAGCCTCCTCACCGCGTGGACGGAGCCATGCCAGGAAGCCAAAGATCTCGCGTCATATGCATGGGGGTCCTGTTAGCCGGACCCACGCTGCTCACATTGGATACCATGATCGCGCTGCTGCGAGGATGGAAAACGGCCTCGCAACTGGACTGGGCCATCGTGGGTCTACAACTTGTCGTCGCGACGGCGCTTTGGGGTAGCCAGTTTGTTCCGCGAATAAGGGCCTGGATGATTCAACACGCACCACGTCTAGCGGCGCTTTCCATCTCCTTAATACTCACGTGGTTCACGGCGGAGATTCCCGTGGGCTGGTACACGCGGCAGTCGACCGCGCGGGAATTTCACACCCGAGGCGTGAGTTTGGATTACACCTTCCGGCCGGCTCCGGGAGTGATGCCGGGCATCCATGGCACCTCGCGCTTCACGACTCAAGCCAATGGAATTCGCGGGCCGAAACTCCCCGCCGATTCAGCGGCGTACCGCATTCTCTGTATCGGTGGTAGCACCACGGAATGTGTCTATCTGGATGATGCCGAAGCCTGGCCCAACTTATTGCGAAAGGAGTTGCAGCAGGTATCCCAGCGGCCCATCTGGGTGGGAAACGTGGGAGTCAGTGGCTATTCATGCGGACATCATCTGCGATTCGTGCGAGAATCTCCGCTAATGAGCAACGTCGATTGTTTGGTGCTCATGGTGGGTTTCAATGATTTGGCTCGGTTTCTGCGAACGGGCACAACACATCTCTCTTCCGAAAGCACGGATACCAATCAATTTCACGCACCGCTTTGGCGGTCCTCTGGAATCTTGTATTTGGCCCGACAGGCGCACCGCCAGATTCGGCAAGACCAGATCCAAGTAGACGATTTCGCGGGACGGAATTACATCGCACGTCGGCAGCGGCGCCAAAACTCGCCTGTCACGGAACAGCCGCCTAGCCTCGATGTGGCCCTCGGCGAATACCGTGAGCATTTGGCATCAATCACGGCATCCTGTCGCGATCGTGGAGTACTTCCGGTCTTCGTCACCCAGCCGGTATTGTGGGACGAGGGGCTTTCCCCGCATGCCGAGTCGTTGCTGTGGTTGGGAGACCTGAGCGATGGGTTATTTCTCTCTGCCGAGGCGGGCCGAAAAGCCATTGACCAATTCAATCGAACGCTGAAGTCCTTCGCCGCCGCCCAACAAGTGGCCTGTATTGACCTCTCCGAACTGCACGGCGTGGAAGCCTATTTCTATGACGATTGTCATTTCAGCGAGCTAGGCGCGGAAACAGTGGCCCACCACGTGGCTGAATGGTTTCTCCACGATTCGTCCCATGCTCATCTATTCCGTGCCAGGGAAGTGGCTCACGCTCGCGTCATTTCGCGACAAGATGAAGCGGTCTCCAGGAACTAACGCGTCCCGCACGGACACTTACTTCCGTAACTTTAGCAACGCTTATCACGAATCGAAGTGCATGAAACCGCCTTGGCTGGCCAAAAGTTCGCGGATTCTCGGCACTTTTCTTCAAGATTTCAACGCGGACGGCCGATCAACGCCACAGCCTATTGTTTCTTCGGAATGGCGGGGGGCGCCACCCAGGGAGCATCGAGTTCCGTGCGAACTCCCGCGTTATCCCCCGTCGGCTTACGCCGCTGCGTTCTCGTAGTGGTCTTCACATGCTTCACGCTCGGCCTTGCCTTTCTTCAGGAAAGCTATGCCGACTCTTGGAGCGATGCGGATCCCTACGCGGACTCGGCGACTCCCTACTCGGCTTGGCAGGAATCCGTGAACGCCAGCCGGCAAACACGCGCTCGCATGTTACAACGGTTCGTGGGCACCGGCGCGAGAACTTCCTATCCTTCCACGCATCGCGTGGATCCGCGGCCATCCACAAACAAACCTTGGGAGTCGTTGTGGCCCGTGAGGCATCGTCGGGTGTCCTATCAAGCCCCCATTCCCGAGGGAATGATATCCACGCCCGAGCCGATTCCCGAGGAAGGCCCGCTCATGCCACCCGCTTGGGGGGAGCCGGTCGAAGCTCCGCCACTGGCAGGGCATGGCACGTGCCACCACTGTGGAGGGCCAACGGCTACTGGTGGTGCATGCGGCGCATCTTGTGGCGGATCATGGTGGGATAACCTTTCGGTATTCGCCGGGATTCAGGGCTATAAAGGCCCCCTGGACCAGGGCACCAACGGGAATTTCGGTTTTCAAGAAGGATTCAACTGGGGCGGGCCGTTCTTTCGCTTTTTAGGAATCGGATACCAGGTTGGTCTGCGGGCCACCCAGAGCGATCTTTCCGGCTACCGCGCCGGGAATCTCGTCAGCGACGATTCTCGCAATCAGGTGTTTTTGACCACGGGCCTGTTTCGACGTCCAAGATTCCCAGGTGGAATTCAGTTTGGGCTGGTATGGGATTGGCTGCACGATGATTTCCTCGTGGACACGGAAGTCTCGCAATTGCGCGGTGAAATTGGCTGGTTGTGGCATCCTCGACAAGAGGTCGGTTTTTGGTTCGCGGCGGATCTCGACACTGACACACAAATACTCCCCAACAGCCAAACACTGACCGTGCAGCCCATCGACCTTTACGCCTTTTATTACCGGGTAATGATGCCTCGGAATTTTCAGGGCCGTTTCTGGGGAGGATTCACCGGCCAATCGGACGGACTCGTGGGAGGAGATTTGCATCTGCCGCTGACGAGCAGTTGGGCACTGGCCACCGGTTTCAATTACCTGTCGCCCAACGAAGCAGATGGCGCCGCGGGGACCGCCGCCGAAGCGTGGTCCATCTCTCTGCAAGTCGTATGGTACCCCTCTTGCAGTGCCCGGGGACAAGGCTGGCTCGGTTTCCGGCCACTGCTGCCCGTCGCGGATAATGGATTATTCATCAATCACGCCCGCGTGAACTGAGGTGTTGACAATCGTGCTTTGGTGGTTTGCCGTCGATTGCCATTGCCCGATTTCGAAGGGTCGAGGATACTTCGCGGCCAGTCGACAGGCTGAAATAGGAACGCAGTCTTGCACTGACAAGACCATTTCGTTCGGCAAAGGAGTGCCGTCGTGCCACCGCTGATTTCCACCAAAGCCTCTCCGCCAAGAAGTTGCGTGGTCATACCGGCCCGTTTTGCCTCCACACGGTTGCCCGGCAAAATGCTGCTGCGGGAGACGGGCCAAACGCTCTTACAACATACTTACGATCAAGCCAGCCAGGCCAAGCTGCCTGGCGAGGTTTGCGTGGCCACCGACCACGAAGAGATCGCCCGGGAAGTACGAAAATTCGGCGGGCGGGCGTTGCTGACGGATCCGGGCTTGCGCAGCGGTACCGACCGCGTGGCCGCTGCGGCGCAGTTCCTGCCCGACATGGAAATCTTCGTCAATGTGCAGGGGGACGAACCGGAAATCCCTCCCGAGGCCATTGATCTCGTCATCGCGACGTTGGCCAGCGATCCCCGCGCGGACATGGCGACCGTGGCCGCGCCCATTCATCGTCGCGAGGTTTTGGAAGATCCCGCCTGCGTGAAGGTGGTGTGTGATCAGCAGGGACGGGCGCTCTATTTCAGCCGCAGCCCGATTCCCTTCGTGCGCGAATGGCGAGAAGAATTACTTCGAGGGGAAAGTTCGCCGTTCCAATTGCATCTAGGGCTTTATGCCTACCGCCGGCGATTCCTAGAGGATTTTGCCGCTCTGCCACCCTCTCCCTTGGAAGAATTGGAAAAGTTGGAGCAGCTTCGCGTATTGCACGCAGGACACGCCATTCAGGTGGCCACGCTTCCCGAAGCACACGTCGGCATCGATACGCCCGAGGATTATCAAGCCTTCGTGGCCCGTCATCGAGCCTCACAAAGCAGCCGGAAGTCCGCTTGATTTGCGGCGAAAGCAATACACACCGTCGCCTCGCGGTTATGGTTTTTGCGCGATTCGCCCGGAACCCGGGCTGGCCGTCAATTCGGCCACGACTAGTTCCCGCAAACGCTCCGCGAGGAGCCTTTGTCCATGGCCATTGTAATGCCGTGGATCGGAGTAGACGGTCTCCGGCACTTCGTCGAACGCGCCGGTCAGATCATGATGCCAAGGCTCTTCCATCCGCCCTTGCACGTCGGCATAAAATTCCCGAATACTTTCTACGTAATCTTTCCAATCGAGCGAATAGTACCCGCCATCGAAAAACCGCTTGAGTTGTTCCTCTCTGTTCGTCAAACGTTTGTTCCCCACCCCCATCACGGGCTGAAGGACGTGAATAAACCGGCAATCGGCGGCTTCGCAGAGGGCTTTGAATTGTTGGGCCTTCTCCACGTAGAGATCCCCGGCGGCATGCGTGGGATAGTCCGGCCGCCGGTACCCGTATAAGGCTGGTGATGTCCTTTGATTGCCATCCCTCCACTTTTCCCGCAGCCAAGCGACCGTGTAGGGCAAGATAGGGGAGAGAGACGTGCGGGCCGCGTGGTTCATAGCCGACTCGATATCGCGATGCCCGCGAATGGTGCCGTAGTCCACGGGATTGCCGCGATAAGTCCGCCGTTCATTGATGCCATTGAAGGAGATCACCACGTGGGGGCGCAAGTAGCAGGTCTCATCCAGGAATCGCTTGATTTCCTGGCTGATGGCGTAACCGAAGACACCCGAATTAATCACCACGAACTTCTCGAATTCCAGTCTGCTTAGGCGCGGGTCCGCATTGAGCAGTTGCTCCAGCACGGCGGGCCACGTGGCGGAATTGCTTTCCGCCCCCCAACCGGCGGTCGTCGAACCTCCTGAAGCCAATACGCGGCACACACGCGGATCCTGGCTGAGAGCGGCGTAATCCCGGTCCGAGTCGGGCTTGTCTTCGTTGGCCACGAACCCATGGCCATCGGTCCACAGATGCATTTTTTGGGCAATGCGGGGCGTGCCGTCGCTGCCCGCTTCCAGGGCGACCAATTTGGATCGAGGGCGAAAATGGACACCCAGCCCCTGCGAATTGTAGACGTAATACTCCGCGCGGAGATGGTCGTATTTGGACCGCCAACCGACGTCACCAGGCGCTGAGCGCTTCCAAGGAATCCCCAGCATGGGAAGGCTTTTCGCTAGCGAGTTCTGCCAGCCATCCTGAGAGACCTGAAGCGTGAACAGCGAGCCCTCCGCCAACAGTACCAGCAGGATGCAGGGTACCAGAGCGAAAGCAAGTTTCTTACCTGAAGAGATTGCCCGGGGTTGGCCGCGGTTGGTTCCGCATTCAAACGTGTTCGGAGGGGCCATGGATGCAGTTCCACCATGCTCGCGGGGTCTTCAAAATGCCGCTGTTGCGGCAAAACACGCGAAAGCTAACAAGCCTCTCGTCATGGAACAAGCGAGATTTATGTGCAGAAACCGGGGCGTCTCCACCATCCCCCGTATCCAGCCGCAACGTGCAAAACCGACGTCGCGCGGTTTTGTACGCCACTTTTTCACGGCGAAGTGAACATTTTTTTTCAGCGGAGTTTGCGGTTCCACATGCCTCCGGATGGTTTTTGCAGTTCTTCATCGGGCCGATACCCGCCAGTTGAGCACCAAATGTCCGCGCGGTATTGTCAAGTTTGTCAAAATTTCTTGCCGGCAGGTCGGCAGCTTTTTCGGGAGGAAAATCACGATGTCCGACGTGCTCGCCTTTGACGTTCGACGCTATGGACCGGTCGTGGGACCCTTCATCGCGGGTGACCGGCTGAACAACTTGGGGCTAGGAGAAGCAAACGAATCACAGCGAGCCAAGTTATCGGAACTGAATCCACGAGATCTGTTTCCCGAACAGCGCATCGTCAACCAGGAAATGGCGCGGTGCTGTCTTTCCGGGTTGTGGCTGCTGCATAATTTTTTGGATGAATCCCATCAGATCAGCCAAGGCATTTCGACTTCCGAGGGGAGCTATTGGCATGGCATCATGCACCGGCGGGAGGGAGATTTTTCCAACGCAAAGTACTGGTTCCGCCGCGTGGGAACGCATCACGTCTATGGCCACCTGGCCCAAATGGCGCCGCAAATTGCCTCGGAATTTTCGGTTTCGCCGAAGGTAAAACCGTGGGGCAACGGGGGCACTTGGGACCCCTTCCAGTTCGTCGATTTTTGTCAGGAAGCGCGAGAACGCTCACCGGACCTCACGGATTTGGCGCAACGGCTCCAACGGGCGGAATGGGAACAGCTCTTCGACTATTGCTACCGCCAAGCGGTCGGCGAAGAGATCTAGCGTTAAAGCGGAAAAGCTTTCAGCGCAGGCATGGATCTCACATATCTCGCAAGATTTCTTGCGCGCCGTTTCGACCGCAGATGCCCATCACGCCACCCCCCGGATGGCTTGCCGCGCCACATAGATAGAGCCCCTTCACGGGAGTGCGATGGTCCGCCCAACCGGCCACCGGCCTCAGCGAGAACAATTGGTGCGGCGTCATGGCTCCTTGAAAAATGTTCCCGCCGGTGAGTCCAAAGTCGCGTTCCAAATCCAAGGGGCTGATGACTTGCCGATGGAGCACGGCGCCGGGAACGTTGGGTGCGTATTCCGCCAGAACTTCCACACAGCGGTCCGCGAACGCTTCCTTGCGGGTTTCCCAGGTCCCTTCCCGCAATTGGAATGGCGCGTATTGCACGAAGATGGACATGATGTGCTGGCCCGGCGGGGCGATGGTTTGATCGACGCTCGTGGGGAGCGTGATTTCCAGGATCGGCTCACGGCTGGGTTCCCCCATTCGTGCGTCGTGATACGCTTGCTCCAGGTAATCCAATGAGTGGCCAATATGCATCGTGCCGTGGTGATGCGGGGCGATGCCTTGGCTGGGCCGACAGGTGAAGTTTGGCGGTTCGGAAAGCGCGAGGTTGATCTTCGCTGAAGCGGAATCGTAATCGATGCGGCCGACCGCCTCACGAAAACCTGCGGGAAGTACATCCTCGGAGAGCAGCTTCTCAAACGTCCAATGCGGATCCAAGGTCGAGGCGACGGCGTGCCCCTCAATCACACGACCGCCCGCCAACTCCACTCCTCGCACTTTGCCGCCTTCCGTGAGAATTCGTCGCGCGGGAGTCTCGCGGTGGATCTCCACGCCCGATTCGAGGCAGGCTTTTTCGAGTGCCGTGGCGAGCCCGCCCATGCCACCCTCGACATAGCCCCATACTCCCCGCGCGCCGCCAGCTTCTCCCATGACATGGTGCAACAGTACATACGCGCTGCCGGGGGCCGAGATGGAGGTGAAGTTGCCAATTACGGCATCGGTCGCCAAGGTAGCTCGCAGCGTTTCGGATTCAAACCAGCGCTCCAACAAGGGTCGGGCCGCGCCGATCAGCAATTCCAGTGCAGCGGGCAGATCCTCTCCAAGTTCCGTCAGCCGTTGATACTCTTCCCAGAGCCGACCAGTGTCTCGCAAGCGACCCGAGAGCCCCGTCTTTCGCCAACTCGTGGGGAGCGGCAGCGGATTAGGGGCCACCTTTTCCATGAGCGGTTCGATCACCCCGGCGACGCGCTCCAGAAGCCCTTCGTATTTGGTAAACGCCTCGGCATCGCGGCGGCTGAACTTTTCGATCTCCCGATAGTTCGCGCCGGCATCGGGCCCGAGCAGAAGGCTGCGCCCATCGGGCAGGGGCGTGAAAGAAGAAGGGTTTCTTGGAAGAATCTTCAGCCCCTGCCTAGACAACTGCAGATCGCGGATGATCTGCTTGTGAAACAGGCTGATCACGTAGGCTGCCGTGGAGACCTTGAAGCCCGGCCACAATCCTTCCGTGACGCTGGCCCCCCCCAGGACGTGCCTCCGCTCCAAGACGCAAACCCGCTTTCCCGCGCGGGCCAGGTACGCGGCGGCAACCAAGCCGTTGTGCCCGCCGCCGATCACGATGCAATCGAAATAAGAAAATTTTGTCATCCGTGAGCCAGAAAACAGGATCTCAAAGAACTAGAAGAGCTTGGGCGAAGCATCAGGCTTGCCGGTTAGCGAGCGTTTTTTTCAGGATACTCCGGGTGGCATGAAGCATTCATTCGCCATGCTGACGATGCTGGTAACATAGCGCCCCTCGACGACAAGAACAAGCATGTTCTTTTGATGCTACCTTGTGCCATCGAAATGGGAGCTTACCATAGGCGAGGTTGCAAAGTCGGCCCGAGATTCGCGGGCGGGAGTTATCGCCATCAGGACGTACATTCACTGGTGAAAAAGCACATGAAATTCGCGATTTGCAATGAGACATTCACGGACTGGCCTTTCGATAAGGCGTTCGCGTTCGCCAGGGAATGTGGCTACACGGGCATCGAGTTGGCTCCGTTCACCATGGCCGCCGATGCCACGCAGGTGAGCCCGTCAATCCGCGCCGAGGTTCGTCAACAAGCCGAAAAGGCGGGGTTGGAGGTCATTGGCCTGCATTGGCTGCTGGCGAAAACCGAAGGATATTACCTTACCAGCCCCGACGCGGAGACCCGCCGCCGGACCTCCAATTACCTCGGCGAGTTGGCCCAGCTCTGCCGGGACGTGGGAGGGAAGGTGCTGGTACTCGGCTCCCCACAACAGCGGAACTTGCTTCCCGGGGTGAGCCTCGAGGACGCGACCGGCTACGCGGCGGAAGTCGTGACGAATGTCCTGCCCACGTTGGAAGAAGCGGGCGTGACGCTGGCACTGGAACCGCTCGGCCCGGAAGAAGGGGATTTTTTGGTCACCACCGAAGAGGGGGCGCGGCTGATGGACCAGATTGGCTCGCCGCATTGCCGCCTCCATTTGGACTGCAAAGCCATGTCCACGGAGCCGGTCTCGATTCCCGATCTCTTGCGAAAATATGGCGACCGCATGGTTCATTTCCATGCGAACGACCCAAATCGCCAAGGACCAGGCTTTGGTGAGTTAGATTTTCATCCGATTCTGTCCACCTTGCGCGAAATCGGATACGAAGGCTGGGTCTCCGTGGAAGTGTTCGATTATTCACCAGGCGTGGAAAGCCTTTGCCGGGACAGCATTTCTTATCTTCAGCGGTGCCTCGCCGATTTGGATGCCGGTGGTGGACCCGTGTGACGTGATGGATAACTATCATGTCTTGTGCGATAATAGCTCCCTTTCCGTGGTCCATCACGCCCTTTGCAAAGCAGAAAGAGACGCACCAACTTGTTACGTGCCGGCATGACTCAAATCGCCCGTCCTGTGCGGGGAACGTTGATTCCTTGTTTCGTCTTCGATTCCGACCGGGATTTGGGGCGGTACGTCGCGCACATTCTCGCGGGAATTATTCGCGAACGAAATTCGTGTGGGCAGACCGCCGTCCTGGGCTTGCCCACCGGTTCCACGCCCGTGGGAATCTATCGCGAATTGGCTCGTATGCATCGGGAAGAGGGGCTCGATTTTTCGCAAGTCGTGACCTTCAATCTCGACGAGTATTTCGGCCTCGAACCGGACCGGTTGCAAAGCTACCACCGCTGGATGCATGAGCATTTTTTCCAGCATGTGAATATTCGTCCAGAAAACATCCACATTCCGGACGGCACGGTTGCTCTGGAAGACGTGGAGCATCATTGTCGCCAATATGAAGCGGCGATTCATCAGGCCGGCGGCATCGACGTGCAGCTTTTGGGCATTGGTCGGAATGGGCATATCGGCTTCAACGAGCCCTTCAGCGTACCCAACAGCCGGACCCGTCTGGCGACGCTCGACCCAATCACGCGGAAAGACGCCGCCAGCGATTTTTTCAGCGAAGACAACGTCCCCACCCAGGCCATCACCATGGGGTTGGGTACGATTTTGGAGGCCCGCAAGATCCTGTTGGTGGCGCTCGGCGAGCATAAAGGCGGGATCATCCACGAAGCGGCCGAGAAACCGGCCACCGAGCGCGTACCGGCCACGCAGCTTCGCGGCCATCCCGACGTGACCTTCCTGCTGGACCGCGCGGCGGCAGGCAAACTCAAAGACGTCGCCACGCCCTGGGCTTTGGGCAACGTGGATTGGACGGACAGCTTGATCAAAAAGGCGGTGTTGTGGCTCTGCGACCAGACCGGAAAAGCGTTGCTAAAGCTCGACGACAACGATTTTCGGGAGCACAACCTGCACCAACTGTTGCGGCAACACGGCCCCGCGCAAAGCGTGGCCCATCGCGTATTCCGCTGGATGATGGACACCATCGAATATCACCCAGCTGGACGCGAGCACCAACGGACCATCTGTTTCAGTCCGCATCCGGACGATGACGTGATCAGCATGGGAGGAACGCTGATCCGCATGGTGGAGGACGGGCATGAAGTGCATGTGGCGTACATGACCAGCGGTAATATCGCCGTATTCGACCACGATGCCCGGCAATTGGCCGATTTAGTGACCGAAGTAAATCGTCACTTCGGCATCGACCATGAAAAATCACCGCAACTGGAAAACCAGGTCTTGCACGACTTGACCGATAAGGTGCCCGGCCAGCCTGACAGCCAGGCCGTGCTCGATATCAAGCGGCTCATCCGTTGGGCCGAAGCGAAGGCGGGGGCCATGGTCTGTGGCTGCCGCGAAGAGCATTTGCATTTCCTGGATCTTCCCTTTTACCGCACGGGTACCATCTCCAAGAACCCGGTCGGTGAGGAAGATGTGCGTTTAATTCGAGAACTGATCGAGCGAGTAAATCCTTCACAAATTTACGTGGCGGGTGACCTTTCCGATCCGCACGGGACACACCGCGTCTGCGCGGAGGCCATCTTCCTCGCATTGGGCGAAATCGAAGCGGCCCACGGCGGGCGTCCGGAAGTGCTTCTATACCGTGGCGCGTGGCAAGAATGGGCCACGCATGAAATCGAAATCGCGGTCCCCTTGAGCCCTAGCGACATTCAAAAGAAACGGGCGGCCATCTTTCGCCATGAATCTCAAAAGGACTCCGCCCTGTTTCCTGGGTCCGATTCCCGTGAATTCTGGCAGCGTGCCGAGGACCGGAACCGTCACACATCCGATGCCTATAACCAACTCGGACTGCCCGAGTATTTCGCGATGGAAGGCTTTGTCCGCTGGAAGGGCCGCCCTCTTTGAGCGGACTTTTCTGATTGCGTTCAGGGCTCGTTCGGCGTGAAAGCGGGATCCAATCCAGACGCGGGCTCGCCCAACGGAACATCCATCGGATCTGTTCGCAAGCCACCCGGTTCCGCCATGGGCAGGAACTCTTGGCCCACATCGGGAAGCGGAATGATTTCTGCCTTTGGAGCCAGCATTTGCGGCGCCGCGGACATGGAAGGGGGTACGCTGGGCGTTTCCAAGTCCGGCGGAAGGCGGCCATGTTTCACCGCGCCCGCGATCCCGTAATTGAAACGATAGGGAAAACTGCGAATCCGCTCGGCATCGCGATACGCTTTCAACGGCCAAGGTCCCTCGGCCAACATCACGCCGTGATAGATGGGGAGCGTCCCCTTGGCAAAGTGAACGTCCTTGATCGCCTTGGTGTACTCAACCATGGAGCGGTGATACGCGGATTCCGCGTCGGCACGTTGCCGTTGTGCTTCGGCGAGGACATCAAAGGTCACACGGCCCACGGAGTAGGCCCGTTCCACGGCGTCTACCTGCTTCCGCGCGGCGAGGAACAAATTGTAGTTGGTCTGCATCGTATGGAAGGCACGATCCATTTCGGTAATGGCCGCGCTCAGGCCGTGCGAGATTTCTAACTCCTGTTCCGCGAGGATCGCCCGTTCCCGCGCCAAGTTGAGCTGGCCGTTGCGCATGTTTGCGGTGGCTTGGCGGAAACTCGTGGGAACGGTGAATTCAAATCCGACGTCCCACTCTTGATGGTTTCCGTCGAACAAGTTGCCGAAAGCGCTGGAATACGTGCCCCGGGCGGCATCACGATTGTTGATCAAATCGTCACCGAATCCACGGAAACGGTAATTGCCCACGAGATCCAAGCGAGGCAGCAAGAAGTTGCGGGCGGCGAGCAATTCCAATTCCCGTCGGTGCACGACGATGCGTTGCCGCCGTAGTTCGACGCGGCTGACGAACGCCTCCGGCAAAACTTGCTCCCAGTCAAAATAGATTTCTGCCCGGGCCGGCTCGTCCGCCGGACGAAGTAACTTTCCGTCATTGGGGGGCAGGCCCATCAGCCTCCGCAAACGCCGTTCGTTGGCGTAAATGCCGGTGCCCGTGGAAGTGCCGCTCAGCGCGTCTTGCACTTGCGCTTCGAATTGCAGGTATTGCTGTAAGGCTTGGGCTTCATTCTCCGCTTCGCCACCGCGGCGCCCCACTTCATACAAGGCGCGGATGCGACGCCAAGTTTCCAAAGCCGCGTCGCGGGCGGCCAGTTTCGCGGCCAGATCGCGATAGGCAAAACTCAAATCCCAGTAGGCGTCCTCCACGTCATTCAAGAGAGTAATGACCGCCAACTCGAAATCGGCGACCGACACGTCCGTGTTCAAGCGGGCGATCACGACACCATTTCCGAAGAAAAAGCCCGGCAGAGCATTGGGTCCGGCGATCCGGTTGATGTCCAGGCCCGCTCCTTGCAACAGCGGTTGCCGAACTCCCGCTTCGATCGTGGTGTCGTAGGCATCGGCGAACAGTCGCCCGGGCGCGGCGCTATTGTCGTAATTGGTGAGATTGCTGAGCGAGAGTTGGCCGCCGTAGGCCGTGTTCTTGGTGACCTGAGTTCGGAATATGGATGAATTCTGGTTGAGGAAGTTGGGTCCACCGCTCACGGGATTGACCGAATTGAGCGCGCTGTCGCTCCGCGTGAAGAACATGCTCGTGGCCCATTGTGCGTCGAATGCCGCGAGAGCCGCCTCCGTGCCAAAGAATCCATTGGTGTCTTGGATAGCGGGATCATAGAGGGAAACCACGCCCGTGGGGGCCGTGATCACGCGGCCTCCGATATCGTGCATCACCTCGCTGGTTTCCAAAGATACACGGACTACTTCCGCCAGCGTGATGTCTTGATATTCGATGTCGTCATGGTCCGCGATCCGGCGCGGAGGCAACGATCCGCCTTTGCCAGTCTCGCCCACGATCGGAACCTCGGGCGGAGGAGTATGCTCGACGACCTGCTCGTAATGGACAGCGTCTTCGTTGATATCGAAGCGCAAGGAATTGCCTCCGCGGCACCCCCCCATCACACCGATCATGGCCGCGAGCGCGAACACGAGTTCGGGAGGCCTTCGGCTGTCCTGAGTGAATAGAGGCGACGGCCGCCAACGGCGTAGCCGGTTGTATAAAACGAGATTTTCGTCCACGGCTCCGCCGGCGATATGCTTCCTAGTTGCATAGGGTGGGACCGAGAACACTCTCGCTTCCCCGCGGAAGATGTCCTGCGCCCCTAGGCACCGTCCGTGGTGCCTGTTCCGCGAATCGGTATCGGCGAGAAGGCGGCGTGGACTGACGGCAAATCGACCCAACACCCTGACAGATCCGGATCGTACGTGGAATAAGCCGTATCTCCGGCAGGACGTGCGTGCCGCTGAGAAACTACGCGTGTTGTGTCGGGATTCAGACGCGGTCGGCTGATGGCGATTGTGCCATCCAGGCTCCCACGAGGTCGCAAATCTACCCGGGAACGCTATGGTTTTCGCTACTTCGTGGCTTGGGAAGTCGAAATCAAGTAGGAAGCATTCTTGCTGCCTGCGGTTTTAGCCCAAGTCCCTTCTGCGTGCCGTGAAAACCATGCGAATTCACCCCTTACTCGTGTCGACCCGCCAGACGCATCGCGCTCCCCGCTTGGACCGCCAGGGCCAAATTTTTCGATTGCGGAGGACGTGGTGGTTCGGTGTGATTCTAGCAATTACCGTTCGTGGTCCGGCACTGGCGCAAGACTTCGAAGGGACGTCTCCCGTTTTCGGACCGCCAAGCGTCGATCTCGATACAGATGACGAATTTGGAGACGTGAACACTTACGAGTCCTACGAAACCTATGTCGATCCGGTGGAACCCTTTCAGGAAAACCTGGACCCCGCCACGCCGTTGGTGCAAGAGCTGGAGATCAATATCGAACCGACGGAGGGCCGGCTTCCGGAGCGATTTTCGCCCCCTATCACCCCCACCGACCAGCAAAAGATCATCAGCGACGACAAACGCTGGCAAGGTTTGGCCTACCATTGGGAGGCAACGGCGTTACGTCGGCGTCCAGCTTACTTCGAGGATGTCCTCCTGGAGCGGCATGGCCTTTCGCGACACCCGCTCGTACAGCCTGCTTGGTCCGCCGCGAAATTCTACGCGACCTTTCCTCTGCTGCCATACAAAATGTTCGTGGAGCCGCCCGGCTCCACGATCTATACACTGGGGTTGGGCCGGCCATCGCTCTTCACCCATGAGACGAACTCGCACCCCTATCCGTCGCGCCCCTTGCTGACACCCGCCGCCATTTCCGGCTTCGATCCTTGGTGTGGCGACGCCCCGTTCTCTGATCCGCGGCTACCAAGCGACCAGGAGGCAACGACACCCATGGAGGCGATGCCCGAGCCGCCGTCGGCGGTCAAACCGGCAAGCTTGCCTCGTCGCTAACCGGCACGGCGGCGCCTCGCCCCCAATGCCGCATGCGTCGTTAATGGTCGGCGATGGCAAGCCGCTGTGAAATTGGCGGATGGCTGTGAAACAATGCGACTTCCAGGGGGTGCGGGTCGGGATCTACTTTGTTCACCGCTGCCAGCTTTTGGAAGGCCGATTTGTAAGCGGCATGGTTGCCGGTGCTTTCCAGGGCGTAGCGGTCGCTTTGTCGCTCGAAATGCCGGCTCAGCAGATTTTGTAGAGGCTCGAATGCCGTCATGACCACGTGCAGGATGAGCATCAACAACGGCAAATACTGCACGCCGAAGTCGTAAGGCACATACGACTCTCCCAGGTACGCCGCCAACGTACGATGGCAGAGCCAAAAGCTCACCACGGCAAAAATTCCTCCCGCGACAAGTATTTTCGGCAGATGCCGATGCACGTGATGTCCCAACTCATGGGCGAAAATCACATCGAGTTCTTCGCGAGTGAATTTTTCCAGAAGCGTATCTCCCAACAGAACCCGGCGAGTCGAGCCCAAACCAGCCAACATGGCGTTAGCCTTTACCGTTTCCACGCTGAGATCGAGACGATAAATCCCTTCGAGCGAAAGTCCGGCCGTTGAAGCCAGGTGAGCCCAGCGTTCCTTCCAAGCAGGCTCCTCCAGCCGGACCACTCGATAAAACAACGGCAAAATGAGGACGGGCATCAACTGGCCAGCCAGGACGCTCACGGCGAAAAAAGCACAAGCCGCGACAAGCCACCACCAGGGACCCACGGTCCAAAAAATCGTGTACAAGCCGAGGAACATCAGCAGGCTAATTACCAGCGCGACCAAATAATGTTTCAAGTGGCGGACGAACCAACGGCCCCCCGATTGCGTGCTAAGCCCGAACTGGCGTTCAAGTACATGGCCCGAATAAAACGAGAGCGGCAGGGAAACCGCTTCGTGCAGCAAAAAAGTGACCAAGAACAGCACCACCAACCGCGGCACGTCACTTGCCAATCCGAGTCGCCCCTCCAGCCAACCATCGACAGGAACGGCCAAGAAAAACGCCATCACTCCGAGGAACAAGAGATCCAACGCTCGATCCGCCAAGCTGCACCAAAGCTCCAAGCGGTTGTACCGTTTGGCTTCTTGCAAAGCTTCCGGCGACAACTCGCCCGGTGCATCGAATACCGGTGGAGCATCGGTCTGGTACGGTGTTGCCTCCTCCTTCGCGGACACATCGTTTTGATTTTCCGTATCCATCTTTTTCCCGTGAAGACTTAAAGCCAACGGACAAAAGCTTCCGTTTGTTTCGTCCGTCGGCGTTTCACGGTCGACGAACACCCAATTACGCAGATGCTGAGAGGTTTTGTCCTCAGGCTTTTAAAGAGGTGCCGGGATGTCCCGCGTGGCAAACCGAATTGCCGCGAGGATGTAGGCGATGCCACCGATCGCCAAAAGCGGGCCATCATACCACAGGAAAAGTGACCATGCCTCGTCCGCGCGGCTGACCAGAACTTGCGGTTCAAATGCCGTGAATACCGAGACATATTGTAACCATGACAAAGGCTCGGCCATGCGGCCCACGAGCTTTATGATCATTTGCACGACGTAGAAACCGGTCATGATGCCGATCGTCTTTCCTCGTTGGCTTCCCCACGCGGACAGGAGCGTGCTGATGCCCGCGAGCATGATTCCCAGCGCGCAGAGGTTGGCGACGCCGGGGACGAAATCTCGCGGAGAAACACCTTGAATTGCCTCCACGGTTTGGATTCCACACCACAGGCCGCACCAAGCCGCGCAGGCCAAGATAACCGTGCCCATGATCGTTACCGTGGTTTGGGTCGCCAGCCAGGCAACCCTGGAGACCGGCTGGCTCAGAAAAAGCTCCAATCCTCCTCGACCGAGTTCCCCGCTCACCACATCGGAACCACGAGCAATTCCCCAGGCAGACATTGAAAAGACGACTACCGGATCTACCAGTGCGAGGGCGATGCGGCCCGTTGGGGTGGCCACCTCCTTGAACGGAACACCGGAAAGCCCTTCCCACTCTTGCGGAATCGCGTTGAGCAGGAATTCCGTCATCGCAGGCAGGCTGACTTTGCTAACAAGCCAGATGAAGATCCAATGAAAACCGAACAGCAGCACCGTCAGCGCGAATAGCAGCGCCCACGCATCGTGTATCGCTTTCCGCCAGAGGCCAATCCACATATCAATGAGGTGGTGAGTTGAGTTTGGATGGCGTGCCGAGAGCGGTTGTTCCGCAGCGCCTCGCCCCGCCTCGCTGCCTGAATTCCGAGTTTTCGGGATACTTATCCGAAAAGCTTGGCTCTAGGCTAAATTCTATGCCAAGCATACGCTGCCGTCATGTGGCTCGGTCGCGGGCAGTGATGTGCCTGCTTGACGCATCGCCAAGAGTGGCCCTTGGAATGTCATTCCGAGAGACGAAACGGCCCGACCGTTTAATGATGCACGGAGACACCCCAACTGAACCGCCGGCGGGGAGGTCCATGTCGATAATGGCGACGATGATAGTGGAACCTAGCCGGTCCCCACCAAGGTGGGCAATACCAGGGATCTTCCACGACGACCACCGGCGGCGGCTCCCGAATGACCGTCGTCGTTTGGGGAGGCTCGGCATTCTGCATCTCCTCCACGACGCGAGGGCTGACGTTCTCTTGTTGCAGGCGGATGAGATCATCCGTGGAGGGTCGCCGGGCCACGCCCACGGCTCGGATGTGGTTGATCACCAAGTCGTCGGAAACCTCCGCCCGGCTCATCGCGACGACGTCCTCCACGGTGACTTGGCCCCGGGAAAGCCGCGATCCGAGTTGGGCTTCGATTTGGGCACGATTTTCCGCTTCAATCTGATCCAGTTCCTCTCCCACGATGGATCCGGTGACTGCCCCCAGGCCCGCGCCTAACGCGGCTCCACCCAGCGAATTGCCCAATGCCTCGCCGACGACGGCGCCCGTTCCCGCGCCAAGCAACCCACCCATCAGCGCGCCCTGATCCGAGCGATACGGCGAGCGACAGCCCCAGAACGTCACGCACAGAAGAATAATCAAATATCGCGCAGGGATGTTTCGCACGCGAATCCTCCGTGAAATTTCGATTCGATCAGCCAACCATCTACCGGTTGAGGGGGCGGATTATCGGAAAACACCCAATCCGGGGTCAATAGAAGACTTCACCATCGCAAACATCGAGGTTTGCGATGGGCCCGGTGTTTCCGGGATGCTTGGAGAAAACCATCGTGTGGTGGAGGAGGACTCGGTGTTTTGGGGACGACACGGAGGTCTGGGGGATGGGATTGAGCGATCCACAGAGGAGTCAGCTCCGCATTCGCCGCCGTGTGGTCGATTTCCTGAACCATCTGGGCTCACACTCCGTCCCAGTCCATCACAGCCTAACTTCGATCTCTGGAAAGTGTCCGATCAACTCTTAGCTAATGCAGATCGAGCCTCCGACGGGCTCGTCGAACGCTTACAACGACGTCACGACTTTCGAATCCATTTATTTGATTCGGCCCTCGGCGTGCGTCGTGACTACGCGGTCGCATCATCTCGTAGACAATCCAGCACTTCCCTCCGGTAGGCTTCCATGCCAGGCAAATCGAGTCCGCACTGTTTGCCGCCGTGGGCATCGGCATCATCTTGAGGGCACTCGCCGCGATCTGGCCGATTAACCGTTCCACGCATGCATCACTGAATGGCGGTTTTTTTCCTGCCCGC
>JANQPP010000142.1 GCA_028289405.1 Pirellulales bacterium | reverse complement strand
CCAGCAGGGAGAGCGCGCGATGCCGCTGGCCACGGCGCCACATCTCCTCGGCCAGATGCTGGCGGGCCAACATGTCGCTGGGGCAGGTCCGCATGGCCCGTTCGTACAGTTCCCAAGCCTTTTCCGTTTCACCTGACGCTTCGGCTTGCTGCCCCTGTTGGACCAATTCCCGCGCAGCCTGCACGGAGGCCATGCGGGGGAGGCGGGCGGAGAGATTCGCGCAGCCGCTGCTCACAAGCATGCTCCCGAGGACAATCCATCCCCCCGAGCGGGAACAGCGGCGTCCGGATTTGCCTGTGTGATTGAGCATGTTTACATGCTGGAGGGCAGGGGTTTGACCGACTTTCGCGATGCGCGGCCCCGAATGCTAGCAAAGCGGAGATGGGGCCACAATACAGCCCCTATAGAGCAGAATCGGCATATCGCGTTACCGAGAACCACTTTCGAGCGTGTTTTGTTAAATTGTAGCGGCGTTTTCGCGCCCTACCGCGAGGGCATCAGTTGCAGGTGCAGTTTCGGAGGGGCCTGGTCGAAATACTTCAGCAAGGCCGGGCAAAGCCAACCCTCGGCATGCAAATCCGCGGACCGGTAGACGTTGCCTTCCAATTCTTCGCGGACCCATTCCAGCTCGAAATCCTGCCCCGGAAATGGATGTGCGGAAAAGAGCAGCAAGAACCCCTGTTCGGCAGCGGGAATCCCTTTCATGGCTAGCGCGAGATCGATCAGTGTGTCCGTACCCGCCACGAAGGGCTCCTTGACCAGTCCCACGCGGTCGTCGTCGAAGACCCAAAGCCCTTCCCATTTGTAGGGCTTAATGACGTGGATCGTGTTCTCCGACATGGCCGCCCCGTTGATATGTATGAGAGGAAGAATTCGCGAGTCGGTCGATGGAGTGCCTTCATTCGGCGGCGCTGGGCGGGTCAAGTACGCCGCGCAGTTCCCGCTCTAATTCCGGTGTGGCGGCGGAAATGAAATGCGGACGTTGAATCACCGGCGTCTCTCCATCGAACGGTGTCACCACGCCGCCGGCTTCTTGCACGATCAGGAACCCGGCCGCCACGTCCCAGAGTTTGGTATCCGTAGCCCAGAAACCGTCAAATTGCCCTGCCGCCACGTGGCAGAGGTTCAGCGCGGCCGAACCCAGGCGGCGGACCGCCTGGCTCGCCAGCAGCACGCGGGTAAAGTTGCCGATCTCGGGCCCCTCAGGATCGACGTAGGCCGCGAAACTCGCCGCCATCAGCGCTTCACTCAACTGTCGCACGCCGCTGACCTGCAGCGGATCGCCATTGAGATGAGCACCATTTCCCGCTTGGGCCGTATAGCAAGCTTCAGCCAAGGGGTCGTACACACAGCCGCACTCGATTTTCCCTTCGGCGACCAGGGCCACGGAAACCGCGTAGCAGGGGAATCCATGGACATAATTCGTAGTGCCGTCGAGCGGGTCGATCACCCAGCAGGCTCCCGCCTCCAGCCGCGCGTCATGCAGTCCCTCCTCGGCCAGGATTTGATGGTCGGGAAACTGCCGCAGGATCACGTCCCGCACCGCGTCCTGCGAAGCCAAGTCCGCTTCGGTGACTAGATCGGCGGGCCCCTTTTCCCGCGCCTGAAACCGGCCTCGCCATTCGAGAAGGCGTGCTCCTCCAGCCCGTGCAGCCTCCTCGCAGCATGCCAGATAGTTCATGTCGCTTTGCCTCGCTGTTGCCTGCCGGATGTGATCTTGAGTCAGCATTGATTCGAGCCCCCAGTATATCGATCCCTGCCGCACCGTCACCGGCGCCCGTAAGCTCGAGTATTTGCCCATGCGGCACACTTTCGTGGCGCGGAGGCATGCGTTACAACAGGCCGAGCATGGCACGGGCAAACCGTTCGACGAAAACAAGGCATTGGCAATGAAGTTATCGGGAAAATCGGCCCTGGTTCTGGGGGGTGGCACGGGGATTGGCCGTGCTGCCGCCGTTTCCTTGGCACGGGAGGGCTGCCGGGTGGCCGTGGCGGGCCGGCGAGAGGAGAAACTCCAGGAGACAGCGCGGCAATGGACCGGTGAGCCGCCCATGGTCACGCATACCGTGGACGTCGGCGACCGCCAAGACGTGGAAGCCCTGTTCGCCTGGCTGGCGGAGAACTTCGGGCCCGTGGATATCATGGTCAATTCGGCAGGAGTCAATGTTTCGCAGCGGACCATGGCGGACTTGCGTCCCGAGGACTGGGAAAAGCTGCTCCGCATCAATGCCAGCGGCGCTTACTATTGCATGCACGCCGTGCTGCCGCAGATGCGCGAGCGCGGGGACGGCGTGATCATCAATGTCTCCTCCATCGCGGGGAAAAGGGCCAGCCTATTGGGCGGCGTGGGATACTCCGCCGCGAAATTCGCCATGACCGCCCTGGGTATGACCGCCTCGCTGGAAGACGGGCCGCAACATGGCATCCGCATCAGCACGGTCTGCCCCGGCGAAGTAAACACGCCCATCTTGGAAAACCGGCCGGTGCCCGTTTCCGATGAACACAAGGCCCGCATCCTGCAGCCGGAAGACGTCGCCGAAGCGATTTTGCTGATTGCCACGCTGCCACCCCGGGCTCACATCCCGGAACTAATCATCAAGCCAACGCATCAGGAATACGCCTGATCCCGTGCCGCGTGCGAGCATGACAACCGTCCGGCAAAAGGGTATTCTGCGCTGATCGTCGGCCAACGCGTTGGCGCTCAGACTATCGACAAAACGAGGGACATCATGCCGGAGATTGCCACCTTCGGAGCGGGCTGTTTTTGGGGAGTCGAATCGTTCTTCCGCCAGGTGCCGGGCGTCGCGGACGCCGTGGTCGGCTACAGCGGCGGGCATTTGGAAAACCCCACGTATGAGGACGTCTGCACGGGCCGCACCGGACACGCGGAGGTTTGCCAGGTGACGTACGATCCCCAGCAAGTATCGTACGAACGGCTGTTGGAAGCGTTTTGGGAAATGCACGATCCGACCACGCTCAACCGCCAAGGGCCCGACGTCGGCACGCAATATCGCTCGGCCATCTTTTGGCACACACCGGAGCAGGAAGCGGCTGCATTGGCTTCCCGCGAAGCCCTGCAAAACTCCGGCAAGCACGCTAAGCCGATTGTCACCGAAGTGACGCCGGCGGGCCACTTCTATCGCGCCGAAGAGTACCACCAAAAGTACTTCGAAAAGCACGGCATCACCGGCTGCCACTGATCTCCGCCAGCCCTCATGTTCTTGGCACGTGCTCCGACGGTTTCAGCACGGCTCTTCGTGTGACTCACGAGTGACCTTGGCCCAACCTTCCAAGGGAATTTCACTCCACGGCTTTTGTTTGAGGCACGCCAATTTTTTTGCGAGAATGCATCGCGTTCTCGCGCTGTGTGCCGACCATTCCCACGACTCCACATGCCAGGATCATCATGCATCACGCCCAACGTACCCTTTCGTGCCTGTTCCTCATGCTGGCTTCCACTTTTTCAGCCAGCGCCGACGAACCAAATTTCACACGACAACTCGACATCATCTATCGCAAGGATGGTGGGTTTGCGTTGACCATGGACAAGGTAGCGCCGCGGGACAATCGCAACGGTGCGGCCATTATCCTGGTCCTGAGCGGCGGCTGGTTCTCCAACCACGATTCCATGCGGCCGCACGCGGAAGACCAGCTCCCCGGCTTTTCCAAACAGACCGCGACCGAATTGCTGTCGCGCGGCTACACGCTGTTTTATGTGGTGCATGGCTCGCAGCCGAAATTCACGATCCGTGAAATCCATGATCAGTTGAGCGCGGCGGTCCGCCACATTCGCCATCATGCGGCGGACTACCAGGTTGATCCGGAACGGATCGGTATCATGGGTGGCTCGGCGGGCGGCCACCTCTCCTTGATGCAAGGCACCAAAGGCGAAGAGGGAGCCGAGGATGCCGCGAACGCCGATGGCGAGAGCAGCAAGGTTCAAGCAGTGGTTGCCTACTTCCCGCCGACCGACTTCGTGAACTACGGCGGGGATGGCGTATTTTTCGATCAAGTCGTGCGGGAAGTCCTCCAAGGCAAGAACCCCTTTCTTCAAGCCCTCGATTTCTTGGAATTTGATGCCGCCAACATCCGCTTGACCAAGGTGACCGAGGAAGCCCGGCTCGCCAAACATTACGAGGAGATCGCGCCGTATTATCACGTCACGCCGGACGATGCCCCCACGCTGCTCCTGCATGGCGACGCGGACAAGTTAGTGCCTCTCCAACAATCCGAACGGATCGTGGCCAAATTCGAGGAAGCGGGTGTGCCCCACCGCCTATTCCTCAAGGAGGGAGGCGACCACGGCTGGACTACCACGCCCGAGGAAAGCTCCATGATCGCCGATTGGTTTGACCAGCATCTGGCGAAATAGCAATGACTGCCTCGAATCGCCGATTTTTGGACAACCAGCCTGGTTCTCGAATTGAACGAAGGTATTGGGTTTTTGGCACCATGCGGAAGATCTTATCCGAAGGTTTTCGATGAAAGCATCTCACTCAGCGGTTCGTCCAATACCCCGAAAATAGTGATTGGCAAATCGGAAACGAACCTCGGTATTTGCCACCGCTCCGTCGTAACGGCAGCTTCGATGGCTTTAGCGTGAAGTAATATGTGTCATTTGATCCCGCTTGCCTCCCATGCCAGGAGACAAAAAGTAGACGGCACTGCTACGAGCACCAGGTAATTCTCGGTTATGAGGCGGAACTTTATTGTGGTGGCTCTGGGTTCGACGGGGGACGTGAACCCGATGCTTGGAATTGCGTTGGAACTTCTCCATCGTGGCCACGACGTGACGTTCCTCGCGAACCCCGTGTTCGAATCACAGGCAAAGGCGGGAGGGCTCAATTTCGCACCGGTCGGCACTGAAAGTGATTACCAGTTCGTTTGGGACCCGAACACCTGGCGTTGGTGGCGGATTGCGACCGCATTCAAAAAGGGCTGGCTTCCCTTCATGTTGCCAACTTACGAGGCCATCGCCGCACATAGCAAACCAACCGGGACGGTGCTTGTAGCCAACTCAGTCGCCGCGGGTGCCCAATTCGCCCAGGAAAAGTTCTCGCTCCCGCTCGTCATGGTGACTCCCAACCGATTACTATTCGAGAACCTTGACGACGCGCCGAATTTCGGACCGTTTCAAAGTCCTCCCCGTTGGTTCGGCCGGGCAGGGCGACGCGTTCACCGCCGTCTTACTGACGTATTCGTAGATCGTTGCATTGTTGACGGAGTGAATGCTGTCCGTTCGGACCTTGGCCTTCCGCCACGGAAGCGTTTCTTGTCATCCTGGGTGCAATCCGCGGAACGCGTGGTGGGTCTATGGCCAGAGTGGTTCGCAAAAAAGCAATCGAGCTGGCCACGGGAGTTGGTTCTTGCCGGTTTTCTAAACTACGACCGCGACAAGCTGGAAACCGTGGACGGCATTTCAGCGTTGACAAACGATGGATCTAAGTCCGCGCCAATCGTATTCACTTGCGGCTCGGCGATGACACATGCCCAAGCATTCCTGGACGTCGCCATCGAGGTTCATCGAAACCTTGAGCGCCCCGTGATCGTTGTCACCGACCGTCGCTTTCAACCTCCTTCTCCCATTCCTCCTGGGGTTAGTTACAGCCCGTACGTGCCTTTCCGTCGGCTGCTTCCACGGGTATCGGCCATCGTGCATCACGGAGGGATTGGCACTTGCTCTGCGGCTCTCGCTGCGGGAATCCCGCAGCTCATCGCACCTCTAGCCTACGACCAATTCGACAACGCGGAAGTTTGCGAAAAACTTGGGGTGGCTCGACGAGTTTCGCGTCATCTCTTCACACCACGCCGCGTGTCGCGATGGCTCCGTCTGATGCTAAGCTCAACACACGTCAGCGAGTGTTGCCGCAAGTTGGCCCAGCGAATTGACTCGGTCGCTGCTATGTCATGCGCGTGTGATGCGGTCCAAGGGGTTCATAAGGGGCACTCGCCATGAAGTGCGAAACCGACCGGACCAGCATGAGTCGCGTGGCATCCATGGCGACCGTGTTTGCTATTCATTTCCTTTCGAGGCGTTGTGCCAATAAACCGCGTATTCAACCTTACCGCTTGGGAGAAACTGCCATGAGAAACATGCTTGTTATTTGGTCTTGCCTATGTCCGCTGTTGTTTCTTCTCGCCTCTGAAGTTGCAGGACAAGAGCTGGCTCCCGGTGTACGAGGTGTGGCCACCCGCGCTCCGGAAAATGTTTCCGTTGACGGAGATCTGTCAGAGTTCGCCCACGCCTTTTGCACGCCGATCAACTACTTTCATCCGGATCAGAAAAACCGTGCGGCGCAATTTTTCTACATGTGGGACGATGAGGCGTTTTACGCCGGGCTGCGGACGCTCGACCAAAAGCGGGCTAACCACGCACCGGATGACCGCTTGTGGGAAGGGGACGGCGTGGAATGGTATTTTGACACGCGGCGTGGTGGCGACTTCCGCTCCACCACCTGGACCAACAACGGCTCCGTGCATTGCTATTGGGTGGGGCTCACCGGTACGGACGTGGAATCTCGTTTCTGCTTGCGTCCCGGTTATCTGCATGCGATCCCCCAAATTGGCGTGGAAGTCGCCGCGCGGGAAACCGAGTATGGCATGGAGGTCGAGTTCAAGCTGCCGTGGGAAAACTTCCCCGAATTCACGGCGAAAGCGGGCGAGGTCATCGCAGTCGATGCGGAGCTCTGTTATTCGGACGGCGGGCCTCGCGTCGACCGGTACTTCGCCTACGGTTCCCCGCTTTCCGTGCAGCAGCCGGCCAGCCTGGCGCGTGTGCAACTCGTGGAGCGGATGGAGCGGCCATATTGGAAAGCGTGCGGCGCGGTGATGATGCCCCTCCGCTGCGACACGGCTTGGACTCAGCCCGAACAGGCCCGCGCGCACGGCCTGATCGCCCTGCCGCCGAACCACCTGGACTCTGTAGGAAAAATCGTTTTCCGCCTCACCGATTTAGCCGGAAATACCCTCGGTGAATATGAGGCGGAGCCGCAAACGTTCGAGCCAGCCGGCAACTTCGTGATGGCCAGCGCCAGTTGGCCCGTCGACGCCGCGCCGCCCGGCGGCCATCACGTCACGGCGATTGTCCATGACCAAGACGGGCAGGAATTGACCCGCGTGGCACCCCGGCTGGTGAGTACTTCCATGCAACAGGGATATTGAGCGGCAATCCGCAGTGGTTGCCTGATACTACGTAATACAGTCACTAGAAGCGACGGCCAGCAATCGACGTCGTTTTATTCTGCCGTAGAGCAACGTTTCCCAGGATGAATCGCATGCGATATCGAATTCTTGCAGCTTCCTTGGTGGCAGCAAGCCTGTCCGGAGCTACTTCATTCGGTCAACGCGCGCCGCGTGACGTATCGGGCCAGTTGGAAGCACTGCTGCGCCAACATGACGTACCTGGAATGGTAGCGATTGTCGCTCGGGAATCCGAGATCGTGGTCTCCGGGGCGGCTGGCGTGCGCGAGCGAGACAAGCCCGAGAAGATCACTTTGCGGGACAAGTTTCATCTCGGATCGGAAACGAAGGCGATGACTTCCACGCTCTGCGCGATCCTTGTCGAGCAGGGAGAACTACGCTGGGACATGACGCTGGACGAAGCATTCCCCAAACTGCGTGAAGCCATTCTGCCTGCCTATCACCAGGTCACTTTGGAGCAGCTTCTCACGCAGCGCACTGGATTCAGGACACACGTGCTGGCCGATCCACACATTCGTGAACTTCTCACCAGTTCCCAGAACGATTTTCCGGGACCACCGGCGGAGGCCCGGCGGGCGTGCGTGAAATACGTTCTCACTCAGCCGCCCGAAAACCCGCCGGGAGAGAGGTTCATCTATAGCAATGCCAATTACGTGGTGGCCGGCCATGTCTTGGAAACGCTTCTGAACGAACCTTGGGAAGAACTGATCCGGCGGAAACTATTTCAGCCCTTGGATATGACGAGCGCGGGCTTCGGCCCACCAGGACGCGCCGATGTCCGCGACCAGCCGCGCGGCCATACTTCCGATGGACGCGTCGTGCTTTCCAGTGCCGCCGACGCCGACAATCCCCAATTCTACGGACCCTCGGGCAGAGTCCACGCATCAGCCTTGGATTGGGCGAGGTTTGCCGCGTTTCACGCCACTCAGGGTGCCTCTGAGCCAGGTTTGTTGCGCGAGGAGTCGTTCGCCAAACTCCACGCGCCTCGCAAGTCGCCCGAAGGGGAATCCGAGTTGGACAACGTGGCGGCGGGATCCAGCGGTTACGCGATGGGATGGATCGTGTTTCCCACCGGTGTGCTGGCACACAGCGGCACCAATCTGCGCTGGTTTGCACAAATGGCGGTGGTACCCCAACACCGCCTATCGGTTCTCGTGGCTTGCAACCAAGGAGGCGATGAGGCCGAAAAATGCTGTGTGCAGGCGATTCAGAATCTCGTCAAAGATTACTTCGCATCGAGCGGCCAGCCGGAAGCCGCCAACTGACCCGGAGGGAATGGACCGTGGTCCTCATGCATCGCGGACTATCTTGCATTGACCGATTTGGCCGATCCCACGAAACGAGCGTAGAAGTCCGAGCCCTGTTTGCCGTGCAATGGGGCACACAGCGCGCGGACCGCACACCGACATGAACTTCAGCGCGAAAAGGGCTTATGCGTTGGGTGGGTCCAAGATCGTGTTTTTTCGATTTTATGCCGCGAAGCGACTTGCCAAAAAAACACGGAATTTTTAGGATCACCGCCTTGAGGCGGGGCCAGCCGAGCGCGGTATCCCGCGAGTTTTGGTGGCCCATCAAAAAGTTCGGTATCCAGTTTGCATACGCCCCCCGGCACATCGCTTCCTACCATCAGCTAGCGGACAACCAGCATTTCGCAATTGAAGGAACGCCACGCGTGACAGATCGGTATTGGTGGACAGCCTGCTGCATGCTCGCCATGGCAGGAATTGCGGGCTGTGAGTCTCGAACCATTCCACGTTTTACGCCCAGCCAACAGGTCGCCGCCCTCATCGAGGACGTGCCCGAAGAAGAGCAGGAATTGTGGGAGGGGCTACAACAACAAATCCATGAAGCCCTCACGGAGCGGTTCGGCACACCCTTGCGGCCACGTTCCTTGGCGCGGTCGGATGCCGATCCACAATACTTGCAGCGCGGGGCGGAAATCTACACTCGCCGCTGCGAGCAATGCCACGGGGTATCGGGTGACGGCCAAGGCCCGGTGGCCGAGTATCTGAACCCACGTCCTCGCGATTATCGCCCGGGAATCTACAAGTTCACCTCCACGCCGTTTGGGTCGAAACCACGCCGGGAGGACTTGTTGCGGACCCTCCGGCGGGGGATTCCGGGCACGGCGATGCCCTCCTTTGACGAACTTCCTCCCAGTGATTTGGAGGCGGTGGTCGATTACATCTTGATCCTGACCCATCGCGGGGAACTCGAATCCCTGCTCGCCCAAATCGCATTCGACGAAGCGGAGCTCGATCCCGAAGTCGTGGAGGAAATGGCCCAGGCCGTGTTGGCCCCCTGGGAAGACGCGAGTTCGCAAATCGTGATGCCGGTCAGCGAAATGCCAGAGTTTACTGAAGAGAGCATCGCCCAGGGGCGCGACTTGTATCTGCAACGCGCCTGCAACAAGTGTCACGGCGCGGACGGGCGCGGCAGTGCCTACGGGAACGTGGAGATCGCCACGGATGCTTGGGGCAATACGACCGCGGCGGCCGATCTGACGTCCGGCATGTTCCGGGGCGGCGGCCGGCCCATCGACATCTATCGCCGGATTTATTCGGGCATCAACGGCACGCCCATGCCGGGCTTCGGGGCCGCCTTTGCCGACGATCCGGACGCCATTTGGCGCCTCGTGCATTTCATAAAAGAGACCGGCGAACGGCGACGCCGCGACGAGCCGCCTCCCACATCCGCCGACACGGAGACCTCGAGTCCGCCTGTCGACGAGCCGCAGCCGGAAGAAAATAGCGTGACCCGCCTGAACACCCCACACGTGAGGGCCCAGCATGCCGGATAACGAAAGCGTTTCCACCGGAGACCTGGCCACGAAGCAACGTGAGCTTGAGGATTTGCGGCTCCGTGTTTCGGCATTGGAGGGAGAAATCGCGCGGCAACGCACGCACGAACAATTTCAGCCGCAAGGCTATTACACGGCCTATTTCGCCACGACCGGTTTCATGCTGGGCATCTTCGGCGCGATGGCCAGCCTGCTGTTCAACGTCGTCGGTTCACTGCTAGTCCAACAGCATCCCTTGCAGTTGATCCGGGTTTATCTCACGTTTCCCTTGGGAGACCGGGCACTGGAAATCGATAACGGGCTCGCGCTGGCCATTGGTTGCTGTCTCTACTTGGCGACCGGGATGCTTTTGGGCATCCTATTTCAACTCGTGATTTCCCGCTTCGTGCCGCAAGGCGGTTTGGGTACGCGGCTACTCGTGGCGAGCATCTTTGCCATCGTGCTGTGGCTCGTCAACTTTTACGTGATCCTCTCCTGGCTCCAGCCGGCGGTGATCCCGGATATGTCGCCAGAGAATTTGATCGTGAACGCGATTCCGCCCTGGGTGGCGGCACTGACGCATTTGGTATTCGGCTGGACGATGGCTCTCGTATACCCCTGGGGCCAATTCACTCCCTATCGACGGATGACGGAGCGGGCATGAGCGCTGGCACAGTAACGACACTCCCTCCCAACCAACCGGAACACGAAAACCTCGTCGAGGAACGCCTCGTCGCTTGGTTTTTCGTGGCCGCGCTAGTCTACATGGCCGTTTCCTTCCTGGGCGGGCTGCTGATGGCCCTGCAACTTGTCCGGTGGAACCCGCTGCAGGGCAGTGAATGGCTTTCGCCCGGACGGTGGCGGATGATCCACACCAACGCCATCGCCTATGGCTTTTTGGCCAACGCGTTCTTGGGCGCCTTGCACTGGGCGGTCCCTCGGCTGACGTTGCGGCCCGTCTTGAGCCGGGCACTCTCCTATTTCATCTTCGTCGCCTGGCAAGTCGTCGTGCTCAGCACGGCGGCGGGGATTTTAATGGGGCAAGCGCAGGGCATCGAATGGGGAGAAACGCCGGTCTGGATCGACCCGTTGGCGCTGGCCGGGTTGCTGCTCGTGGCGATCAACTTCATGGCCCCCATTATCAAGGCGGAAGGTCCGCTCTACGTGACGCTGTGGTATTTCATGGCCGCCTTCGTGTGGACGTTCTTGACCTATGCCATGGGGAATTTTCTGCCGGAGTATTTCGTCCCCGGCACCAGCGGCGGAGCGATTGCCGGGTTGTTCATTCATGATCTGGTGGGGCTGTTCGTCACACCCCTCGGCTGGGGATTGATGTACTACTTCGTCCCCATCCTGCTGCAGAAGCCGATCTGGAGCCACGGCCTGTCCTTGGTCGGCTTTTGGGGCTTGGCCTTCTTCTATCCGCTGAACGGTATCCACCACTTTCTCTACACGCCGATTCCCATGTTCCTGCAATACGGTGCCGTGATTGCCACGATCGCCGTGGAATTGGTGGTGACCACCGTGATTATCAACTTCTTCGGGACCATCTGGGGCTCTGGTAAGGCGGTCGTCAACAACCTGCCGATCCGCTGGTTTTACACCGGCATGGTGCTCTACTTCATCACCTGTTTCCAATGCGCGCTACAGGTCACGCTCACCTTCCAAGCCTTGATTCACTTTACCGATTGGGTCGTGGGACATGCCCACTTGGTGATGTTCGGCGTGTTCACGATGTGGCTCATGGGAATCATGACGTATCTATTCCCGCGTTTGCTGCGGCGGCCTTGGTACAGTTATACCCTGTGTGAATGGCATTATTGGCTGTCCACGGCGGGGATCGTCTCCATGTTTATCGACTTGACGCTCGCGGGCGTGTTCCAAGGCTATGCCTGGGCTTCCCTACAGCCGTGGGATGTTTCCGTCGAACTTTCGGAGCCGTTCTGGATCTTCCGCATTTTCGCCGGCCTGACCATTATCGCCGGACAGCTTTGTTTCGCGTGGAACCTGTTGATGACCTGGCTGGGAAAAACGAGTGATGAACCGGCCACCTCCGCGGCCACGAACGCCTGGGGCACGGCTTGAATCGATCGACGGACTCACACGCCCAACGAGGGTAACGTATGTTTGAAAGTAAATCGGGTGTTTTGTTGATCGGCGGGCTGATCTTCTTCGTGTTCGCCTTTCTTTCCAATGCCGTCGTGCCGATGCTCATGTATCAAGAACTGCCGGAGCAGCCCACAGCGGCCTTGGTCAATGAAAACTTGATGTATCAGTTCCAGGACTTGAGCCTGCGATATCCCGACCAGTTCAGCGAGCACTTCGGCGAGGCGACTCAGGAAAACTGTGTGGAAGCGTTGGACTTGGGCCGGGAAATCTACATCGGTGAAGGCTGCTGGCATTGCCATAGCCAATTCGTGCGGCCCGTCTCTAACGAAGCCGATCGTTGGGGCCCCGTGGCGGCCACGCCTGAATACCAGAACGAATTGCAACGGCCCGTGATGTTCGGCACCCGCCGCGTCGGCCCCGACTTGAGCCGTGAAGGCGGCCGCCGGGGGAACGATTGGCACGCTGTCCATTTCTATGAGCCAACTTCGGTCTCTTGGAAATCGCCCATGCCCAACTATCCTTGGCTGTTCGACGGCTCTCCCGACAAGCCGAACAAGCGCGGGCTGGCCCTGATCACGTACGTGCAATGGCTTGGCTCCTGGCTGGACAGCTATCCGCTGTACGAAGACTACGTTCCGCTTGAAGAGCAAATGGACAACCCCCTGGCGCAATGATGAATTCTGAAACAAACGTCACCCCGACGGAAACCGTGTCCGCGTCACGCCGGCGGTCTTGGATCACGGCGGCGCTCGCCGTCGCGATTCTGGTTCCCAGCCTGTTTGGCTTCGGCAGCAAGTTCTTGGAGTTCGTGGCTCTGGTGCGGGGCGATGTGGACGGGGCCTTCGCCGTCACGCCGGTGGTCAATTACTTACTAGCGAGCCTCGGCTTCTTGTGTTTGTTCGCCTGGGCCGTATTGCATGGCATGTTTCACGATATCGAACGCCCCAAATGGACCATGCTAGAAAATGAACAACGGCTCGACCGCCATGCCCCCTGGCCGAAGCTTGACGCCTTGAGGAAGACGAGATGAACACGGAAACGCCTACCAACGCGGATGCGGCGCCTCCCGACTCGGCTGCCGCCGAGAATCGTTATCACAGCTATACGGGGACGCGGATTCCCTGGTACGTGCGGCTAATCTGGATCGGCTTTTGGATCCTGGCCGTGTACTATGTGATTCAATACCTATTCCCCGACTTGCAGCGGGAAGTGCTCACGCCACCATGAGCCGCGGATCGTCCTCGGCATCTTGCGACTACTGCGGACTGCCGGTCTCGACTGGCCGTCGCGGTGCCGGGCGTGACTCGCGGGAACCTCAATTCTGCTGCTTGGGCTGCCGCGTCGCCGCCTCCGTGGCCGGCGTTCCCGGTTCGGAAGGGCAAAACCGCACGATGCTGGCCCGGTTGGGATTCGCCCTCTTCTTCAGCATGAACGTGATGGTCTTCACCCTGGCCCTGTGGAGCCACGAACTGTTGCCGGCCAGCGACAATGCCCATGCCGTCATGGCGGACGGGTTCTGGCAACTCTTTCGCTACGCGGCCCTACTTTGCTCGCTGCCGGTGTTGTTGCTCCTGGGGGAACCCTTGGCGAGCCAGATCGGCAGCGCTTGGCGCAATGGCAGCATTTCCACGGACATGCTCATTTTGGGCGGCGTCGTTGCGGCGTATCTCTATTCCGTGGTCACCGTAATTCGTGGGGAGGGACAGGTCTACTTCGAAGTCCCCACCATGGTCTTGGTCTTGGTGACATTCGGGCGTTGGATCGAGGCGACCGCGAAACTCCAAGGGAAAAAGACACTCGAATCCCTCGAGAACCTGTTGCCCGCGCATGCCCGGATCGTTGCGGGAGCAGGCTGGCGAGAAGTACCACGGGCGGAGGTCGCGCCGGGAGACCGTCTACTCGTGAAGGCCGGCGAACGTTTTCCGCTGGACGGCTGCCTCGTCGAGGGACTGGTCGAAGTGGATGAGCAAATCGTCACTGGAGAAAGCCGGCCCGTGGAGAAACAACCCGGCTCCCCCCTGCTTGGAGGTACGCTAAACATCGCCGGTAACGCGGTCGTGATCGCTTCGAGCACACCCGGAGAGGATACGCTTTCCCGCCTGGTGCGGCTCATGCGGCAAGCGCAATTATCCCGAGGCCGTTATCAGCGACTCGCGGACGCGGCCACGCGCTGGTTCGTGCCGGGCGTCAGCCTGCTGGCCCTGGCCGTGGCAGGATATGCCACCGCACATCAGGGGGGCGCCGAAGGAATCATGCGGGGCCTGGCGGTGGCGCTGATTGCCTGCCCTTGCGCGCTCGGTCTGGCCACGCCGCTGGCTTACTGGTCCGCCACTCTCGCCGCGGGCCGCCGGCAGGTGCTCTTCCGGGACGTGGAGGCCCTCGAACGTCTGGCCGGTATCCGGGCCATCCGTTTCGACAAGACGGGGACTATCACCACCGGCCAGCCCATGCTCTCCACTTGTATTGCGGAACACGAAGATCGAACGGAAGAAATCCAACAAGTGGCGCTCGGTTTGGCCTGGGGTTCAACGCATGCCTTCGCAGGGGCGTTACGGCGGTGTTTATCAGGTCAGGCATCGGCCTCTTTTCGCGGACACCAGGTATTCCCCGGCAGAGGTGTCTCCGCCCAGCGGGAAGATGAAGGCCGGCCCGCTTGGTTAGGCAATCGGCAGTTCATGGAAGAGTCGGGACAACACATCGGCGCGAAGCTCCAGGAAGCGATCGACCGCGCCGAAACGGAAGGAGATTCGTACTCCCTAATCGGCTGGGGAGGTGAGGCGCGGGGCATGTTCGTGTTCGCCGAATCGCCCCGCCCGCAAGCCGCCGGGGCCCTGGCCGATTGTGCCGCATTGGAACCAGATATCAGCATCCTCACGGGAGACCATGTTCAACGGGCACGCCGGTTGGCCCGCGAGTTGGGAATCCCCGCGGACGCCGGACAGTTGCCGCAAGACAAGGTGCAAGCCGTGCTGGCCGCGCGCGAGCGACAGGGGAGTGTGGCCATGGTCGGCGATGGTGTGAACGATGCCCCCGCTTTGGCCGCCAGCGATGTCGGTATTGCCTTGGGTTGCGGCGCGGACCTCACACGAGAGGCTGCCGATGTCTGCCTGTTGGCCGAGGACCTGCGGCTCGTTCCCTGGTCGGTGCGGCTGGCGCGGAGGACGGTCCGCATCGTGCGGCAAAATTTGGCCTGGTGCTTCG
This sequence comes from Pirellulales bacterium, assembly GCA_028289405.1. Lineage (GTDB taxonomy): Bacteria > Planctomycetota > Planctomycetia > Pirellulales > JANQPP01 > JANQPP01. Next base: position 30,407 of record JANQPP010000142.1, on the reverse strand, counting down.
CGTACAATGGTGTGGGCATCGCGCTGGCCGCCTCGGGCCGGCTCAATCCGGTCATCGCCGCCGGCTTGATGGCCGGCAGCAGCCTGCTCGTGGTCGGGAACTCCCTGCGTCTATTGCGGGAAGAACCGGGCGGCGTCGCGAATGAACGCGAGCCCACTTCCGATAACCTTTCGCGGAAAGCCTCGCCACCAACTTCGGCTCCGGCTCCGCTTTCTTCGGGAGTACCGGCCTGATGTGGGAACTCCCCTTGATCCTGCTGGGTGGCCTGCTCGGTTCCGCGCACTGCATCGGGATGTGCGGCCCGTTCGCCCTGCTGATCGGCGGGCAGTCCCGTTCCTTTTCACACAATTTGTCGCGGCAACTGGCCTACAGCGGCGGCAGGATCTTCACCTACGGCGCCGCCGGCGCCTGCGCCGGCTTCGCGGGGCTGTGGCTCACCGCCCATGCCTCGCCGATGGTCTCCCTGCAAGGCTGGCTGGGAGTGGCGGCTGGTCTGCTACTCGTCTTGGTCGGCCTCGGATCGGCTGGTTGGCTACATCTGCCGGATGGGGCCTGGACCGCCGGAATCTGCCACGCCGCGCGAGGGTTGAAGACGCTGCTCATGCTGCCGGGGCGACGGCACGCCTTTTTGGCCGGGGTCTTTTCCGGATTCCTGCCCTGTGGTTTGGTGTACGCTTTTTTGGCGCAAGCGGCTTCGCGGCAAAGCGTGTGGCTCGGCGCGCTGACCATGGCCGCGTTCGGAATGGGCACCGTCCCGCTGTTGGTCGCCACCGGCTGCGGCGGCGGATGGCTCTCGGTGAGCAGCCGCACACGCTGGCTCAAGCTGGCCGCCTGGTGCGTGGTGGCCACTGGAGTGATCTCCCTAGCACGCGGCGCGACCACGCTCACCAGTGATGAAGAGGCGCCAACCCCCGCCTGCCCCTTCTGCGAAGCGGGCGAGGCGCGCTGAGACTGAGCGGGAGCATCATTCCGCTAGACACAATCGCGCTAGACGCCTATAGGTGAACCCAGTTCCCAGGCGAATGATGTTCACGGAACCAGAGGAGATGCCGCGTCATGTCGGAAGATCGCCCCGCAAAACGGCTTCGCCCGCAATTCAAGCTGCGTGACGTCCTGTGGGGTATGGCGTTGTTGGCCGTCATGCTGAGTTGGTACACATCTTCGAAGCAGTCTGAGCGCAGAGCGGCCCAGTTGTCGCTGCGCTTGCAGCATGCGCAATCCGAATTGGAGATGGGACAATCGCGGGCACAAACTGTGTCGCGACCCTCGAAAAAGCCGGCTCAAGCGGATCGCCTCTTCTTCGAGGCGGAGTTAAGCGGGATGTATCTGAAGAACGTGGTGGTTCAGGGAGGTCGGTCCGCTTTTCAGCGAACCCGGTTTCATCAGTGTGATCTTGAAAACTCCACGCTCAGTGGAGGCGTTTCGGCCTTTCAAGCGGCCCAATTCGACGGAGCGAATCTGACCGGAGCGCGGCTCACGGGGGGCGGGGCTTCGTTTCAATTCGCGTCGTTCGAGAATGCTGATTTGTCCCGCGCGGTCCTCACCGGAGGCGGCTCTTCGTTTCAGGGCTCTTCCTTCCGAGAGGCGAAGCTGATCGGCACAAGCATTGTCTGCGGCGGAGCGGGATTCCAATCGGTCGACATCAACGGCGCCCAGTTTCAAGGAGCCGATTTGTCGTCCGTGGACCGCTACGCGCTGGAAAGCTGCTATTTCCAAACGCCGCCAACCTATGACAAGCACACCCGCTTTCCGCCGGAATTCGATCCGGTCGCCCGCTCGTGGTCAATGGTGGAGTGAACGTGGCGACTTCTACTCATGTCTCACCATGCGCGGCGGCAGCGTTTATCAGCCCGCTCCCGAGACCTGCCCGCGGCGATGCTCGGTGAGCGAGACGATCTGCTGGTCGGGGAATTCCGTGTCCTGCCGGCGGAGAACCTGGGCGAATGTCTGGAATAGGATCTTCAAGTCGAGTGCCAGCGATTGCCGCTCCACATAGGTAGCGTCCCACTCCAGGCGTTCCTCCCAACTGGCCCGATTACGCCCATGCACTTGGGCCAGGCCGGTGATGCCGGGCCGCACCCGATGCCTCATTCGTTCACGAGACGTGTAGACGTCGAGATATTCCACCAACAGTGGACGGGGACCTACTAGCGACATGTCTCCCCGCAAAACGTTCCACAGTTGGGGCAATTCGTCGAGGCTGGTCTTGCGCAGGAAATTTCCCAGCGGCGTGAGCCGCTTCTGGTCCGTATGATGGATTTGATCGGCTGACAGGGCTTGCCGTTCCGCCTGGCTGAGATCCCGCATGCTGCGGAACTTGAGCAATTCGAAAGTCTGTTCATTCCGTCCCACGCGGCGCTGCCGGAACAGCACGGGACTCCCCATCGTGGCGCGGATCCACACCGCGATCACGGCCATGGGCAGGGAGGCGACGAGCAACCCCACGCTGGCTAGGAAGATATCTCCGGCTCGTTTCAGGTAGGGGTACATGCGGACCGCTGGGTAGCGAGGATTTTGCGGTAAAGGTCTTCGTGGAGCCGGATGATCTTGTGGACATCGTAGTCGTGGATGCGTTCCCGCGCCGCCGCCATGATCGGCTGCAATTCCTCGGGACGCGAAACGGCCAGAGACAAGTACTCGGCCAATTTTCCGTCATCTCCCACGGGAAAGAGGAGCCCGCACCCGTCGCGCAGCAGGTCTCCGAGCCCGCGAATGTCCGTGCCGATGACCGGCGTGCCGAGGCTCATCGATTCCATCACGCTGCGGGGCAGGCCCTCGCGTTCGGAAGGGAGCACGGTCGCTCGGGCGGCGCGAATCCAAACTGGTACGTCATCACGAAATCCCAGAAAATGCACCCGCTGTTCCAAGCCGAGCCGCGCGGCTTGCTGGCGAATCGCCTCCATGAGTGGTCCGATGCCGAGCAGCACCAAATGCACATCGTCTCGCTTCAGCCGGGACAGAGCGGCCAAAACGTCGCGATGCCGTTTGCCGGGATCAAAACCGGCAATCATCACCAACAAATGTTCCTCCGGCGCGAGGCCGATTTCTTCGCGTACCCGCTGGATGTCCTCCGGGCTCACGGTTTCCGGCGACAACTGGCTCGTATCGACTCCAATGCCGGGCATGTAATGGATGTGGTCCGCCGGCAAGAGTCGCAGCTCGCGGGCAGTTTGGAAGTCCTCTTGATTGATCGTGATCAAATGATCGGTCCAGGGTCCGGCGACCCTTTCGAAGCATTTGTAAATGCCACCTTTGACGCGCGGCCCACCCCGGTAGAAATGAAAACCGTGGGCCGTGTAGATCACGGCGGGGCGCCCTCGGCGGCGGAGTGTGCGGAGAGCCAAGCGTGTAAGGAAGGCGGCCACCGGCGTATGCACGTGGACCAGATCGTAATTCTCCCGCATCACCAATTCGCGGATGCGGCGGGGAGCCTCTCGGAAATGGTTCGGATCCCAAGGACGCCGTGACCAGGGGATGTCCCAACGGCGGTCGAATTCCGAAGCGGAAATCGCGCATTCGTTCATGGCCTCCGCCGCGGCGTCGACCTGCCAGCCCAAGCTGCGAAAATGCCGAGCGAAGGGGAGCAGAAAGCTCCGCACGGTGAGGGAAATCGTGGCCGCGATCAGCAAACGCGGCGGGCGCTCCATGCTAGTGGCGGGTTGCTCCGTCGTGGCCGGCTCGGTTTCGCTCAATTCAGAATCGCTCCCTGTGAAGACTCGGCGGAGGCAGTTGCTCGTGCAGGCCGTGTGCCTTTCGATTGGAGCCATGCTTCCGTGTGCTCGCGGACGCGTTGATAGAATTCAACCCGCCGGTCCCGCAAATCGCTCCCGCGATAGTCCTGGGCACGGGCCAGATTGCGACGGGACATCCGCTCTAGCCGCGCTGGATCCCGCAATACTTCGAACAGTTTACGGGCCAATGCCTGGGCGTCTCCCGGCGGCACCAGATCCTCCTCGGCCAACAATTCGGGAATACCTCCAGCGGTGCTTCCCACGCAGGGCAGGGCGCGGGCCATGGCCTCGATCATCGCGCGGGGCAAGCCTTCCTGAAAAGATGCCAGCACAAACACATCCGCGCGGTCAAGCACTTCGCGCACTGCCACGCCCGACGGCAAACCGCCCGTGAATTCGACACGCGTCGCAATCCCCAGTTTACCCGCTAGGGACTGTAAGTATCCCAGGTAACTCCCTTCACCGACCAGGACCAAACGCAAGTCGAGCCCTTGTTTCATGGCCCGTGCGGCGGCTTGCAGGAGAATCTGTGGCGCTTTGTAGAGCTGATTGAAATGCCCCACCATCGCGATCGTGGCTGGAGAGGGGGGCGCCGTGTATTGGCGCGGTTCGGAGACGAGTGCTTCGTCCGGCATTGTGAGGCTGGAAATGCCCGTACAAAAGCCGGGGCAGGGATATCTTCCCTGCAAGACCCGTTCCGTGACGTAGGCGGCAGCGAACGCTTCATGGCATTGCTGCCGCGTGAGGCGGGGAATCCAGTAGCGGAACGCCCGCCGCAACGGATGCCGCACGCTCCCAGGGGCAAATACCTCGTACGGGTCACCGACCATTTCCACGGCAAAGGGGTGATGCCGCTGGCGCAAGACGCGCCACATGAGCGTACCGATCGTGCCTGGCACGCGGAGGATGTAGGCCGCTTCCGGATCGAAGGCCGCGCGGACCTGTCGGGCCACCAATTGCCGCTTGGTGAGATACTGCAAAGGGCCCGTGTAGCCGGAGAGCGCCGCCAGCCGCACGCCGGGTCCCTCCACCGGCTGAGCCTTCGCATCCTCGGTTTCAAACAGTCGGGCCACCACCGTCACCCCGTCGAACACGTCCAAATACCGTTTCCACATCTTGTCGTAGCCCAGATATCTCGACGCGGGACGTCCCTGATGCAGTACGAACCGCTCTTCGCAGGGGACGACGACATTCATGTGCTATCTAGCGAATTGGGACTCAGCGGGGACGTTGTTGCGGATGCATGACGCGGGGATAGGGCTGGCCGGGCGCGAGGCCCCGCATTTGCGGCATTCCCGGAAATCCGGGCATTCCCCGCCAAGCCATGGCGGGTGCCGCGGCGGTCTCTTCCCGAGGACGCAAGGCCAACGCCACGGCGCAGAACACGAAGCCCAGGTAATGCCCCATCGCCGGCACGGGATAAAACGTGTCCTGCGTCAACGAGGCCAGCAGCAGCACCATCAGTGCCCACATCACCGGCTGTGGTTTTTCCTCTCGCCGGAACAGTTCGCGCATCACGACGAAGATCAAATACAGATACGCCGCGAGGCCGATGATGCCCAACTCTCCCAGCACGGTTAAATACAGCATGTGCGCGACCTTCCCTTCGCTCCGGGCGGAGCCGAAGCCACGCCCGATGATCCAGATCGTGGGATCGGAGCGAAAGTCTTCCATCCACGTGGTCCAAATCTCGATCCGCGCCTGGAAGGCGGAAACCTTGCCGGGATCGAGCGTTTCCGTTTGCCGCTCCGCGGCCTGGCTGAGATCCGAGGAGGTCATCGCCTCGGGGGAGATCAGCAAGGATCCCAACAGCATCAGCACCGCCGCGATGGGGATGTAAATCAGGCTCCGCAGAAACATGAACATGGAAAACAGCAACATGGCCGCCAACCCGGCGCGGCTTCCCGAAACAAAACAGGCCGCCAACCCCAAGAGCAGCAGCCCCGTATCGATGAAGGGATTCTTCTTCCGGGTCAGATGCAGCCGCAGGCCGAGCAGCAGAATGATCTGCGCGGTGACGTAGGCGTGGTTGTAGCTGATGGACCCTTTGCCTGCGGCGCGAGGCTCCAAGTAAACGTTCCAGGGCCCTGCATCGCGGTTGTGCGGCAAGTGGGCCACGAGCAATTCCGGAGGAATGACCCGCAGGAACGTGAGCAGGCACATGCCGCAGACAAAGACGTACGCCGCCCCCACCACGATGGCCAACAACCGCTGCCGCCCCGGCGTGAGCGGCACGCGCGTGGTTGCCCAGAGAATGGCCGTGAACTGTGCCATGCGGAACAGGTAATAGATGCCGTCATCCGTTCCTTGGGCTTCGGTCGTGCCGGACATGCCCAAATTGACCACGACATAGGAGACGATGAACGCCAAATAGCACGCGACTAGCAGTCGAAACAACAGCTTCTGTGTATCGGACGTGGGCAGCTTCACGCCAACCGTCGTGGCGGCAGCCAGCACGAACAACACCGAGGTCGCGTCCGCGAAGCGGGGCCACACCGCCCAGGACGGGCCAATCGCAATGACCGGAATCATCCACGCCTGGGACAGCAGGAACAGGCAGAGCGTCCAAAAGGGCAATGCCGGATAGCGCGGCGCGCGACCGCCACTCGGCATTCCCATGGGAGCCTGCCCCATCGCGGCGTAGTTAGGCAGGTTGGTGTTCAAGATATATCGTCTCCAAAGCGGCGATTCCCCGCCGGATGTTGAACTCGCTTTCCTCTACTAGTTTACACGTTTCCTCGCGAGAAAGGGGCCGAGCGGCGGCCAGCTTTTCTTGTACGGCGTCAGCCCAGGCATCTGGGCCTTCCGCCAAATCGCGGCGGAGGCAAAGCGGGGGAATGACCACGACTTCCGGCGTGATGATCTGCGAATAAACGCAGGGGAGCCCCGCCGCTTGCGCTTCGATCATGGAGACGGGCAGCCCTTCCCGGACGGAGGGGAACAGGAAAATGTCCATGGCACCGCACAAGATCCGTGGCACGTCTTGCCGGGCCCCGGTGAGCGTGAACCGCTGTTCCAGTCCCTCTTCGTGGATCCGCTGTTCAATCCGCGTGCGGAGTTCCCCGTCGCCTACCAGGAGAAAATGCAGGTTCGAATCACGTTGGGCTAGTTCCGCCGCCACCTCCAACCAAAAGGCATGGTTCTTCGCCGGAGCCAGGCTACCGACATGCCCCACGACCCGGCGACCGGGCGGGATGCCCAATTCGGCTCGCAGAGATTCGCGATCCACATCTTGCCGGAAAGGGGCCACATCGATTCCGCAATACAGGACACGAATTCGCCGGTCCTGCTTCCAATCATGCCCAAACAAGGCTCGGGCGGCTTCTCCGCTGGCCGCCAGACCTCGCGTGGTATAACGCGACACCCAACGTTCCATCAGTACGAGATAACGCTTGCGGAGAAAAGGGGCCTTCGCTTCGCGGGCCGTGGTGTCGCTATGGCAATGGGCAATGCGGTGTAGAATCCCCGCCTTGGCGGTGCAGCGCAGCACGTATCCGCTGAAATGGTGCACATGGCTATGGATGACGTCGTACGGTCCGTGCTGGCGGACAATCCGCTGGAATTCGCGCGCGTACTTCCAGGGTCGAGCGGGCCGGAGGCAAGGCAAAATCCGACAGCCCTCGGCCAGGAAAAAATCGTCGTAAGCGCCAGGCTGGTCGGTATGCACCAGAAAGTCGAACTGAAAGGCATCGTGGTCGATGCCTTGCCACACGCGCCGCAGCCACGTTTCCACGCCGCCGGCGCGCAACTGCCCCACCACGTGCAACACCCGCACCGGCGAGCGCGGCGGCAACGTGTTTTGTGCAGGACTATCGTGCTCGGTAACCAACGGCGCAGACATTCGAAGTGAAAACCGTTTCCAGGGCGACGCCGCAAATGCGAAACAGGATTTTGTGCAACCAGAATTCCACCTTGAGCCGGCAGCGGCCGGAAAAATCCGTGCCACGGATCGGCAGCACACGGCAATCCGTGAGTCCCCCCGCTTCCAGCAACTGCAAGATGGAAGTGCTCGTGAAGCTGCACTCGTGAGTCAAGTCGCGGTAGCGGGAATAACTCCCCAGCAGGCTGGCGGCGTTTGGCATACGGCAATAAAAAAAACCGCCCGGCTGTAGCGCCTGCCGGGCCGTTTCCACCCAGCGCAAGGTTAAATCCTTGCTAGGGAGATGCTCCAACACGTCCGTACAAAAGATCCCCGCGAAGGAATCAGGCCGGGACTCCAAGAATTCCAAGCCATCTTCGCAATGGACTTCGGCATCCGGCAGCGCCTCTCGAGCCACCGCGATTTGGGAGGACGAACTATCCACGCCGACCGGCGCCAACTCGCCTTGCCGAGAGAGCCAATACAACAGGATTCCGGAACCGCATCCCAGATCGAGCACGCGGTCCCCCGCCGCGAGCGGCCGCACCAGTTCGCCGTAGTTGGCGTCCATGTGCTGGAAGCGGTCGGGATGCACTTTACGCGGGTCGATGTTTTCGTTGACCCGCGCGAAATGCTCCGCGTAATCCTCGATCAGGCGATCGCGCAACAAACTCATGTGATTTATCCAGAGGCCGGCGTCGTGCGTCGAGCTTCGTAAGTGGCATCGAGCCGCTTCCCCAGCGATGTGCACAACTCATGCACCCGCGGCGAAATCTCGGGGAAGGTGTTCTTGCCGATGGAGGACTTATGCACGTCCGACAAAAACGATTCGTCGAAATGGCAGCCCAAGAAACCAAAGATCTCAGCGAAGTTTTCGCGAGGCCGTTGCACCAGATCCTCATATTGAAGCAACATCACGCGCGGATCCTGATCGATGCCGGTCGTGAAAAAGAACTGGTTGAGGTAGTACCAAATCAGCGCCGCTCCTTCTTCGGGCGGTCCCTCTTCGCGGTAGGCTTCGCGAAATTGTGCGACGACCTCATCACTGAGACGCTCCCCCAGCCAGCCGAGTTCCGCTCGATTTCCGGCGGCGATGTTGCGCGCCATCGACTTTTGGCTCTCCCCCCACAGCCGGACCGCCGAGTTGGCCGTGTCTTGGTAGCGGCGATAAATCCACAGTGCTCGCGAGTTCTCGTACGTGGATAGCAATTCATCCACGCGATGGACGTCACTCAGCGGTTTGAAGACCACGGTCGGCGCGGCGCAGCGGCGAATCAGGCGTTTCACTCCCTCAGGACTCTTGAGCCGCAGCCGATCAAACGCCGCGCGATGGAACTCGTTGTAGAGCCAGATTTCGGGTGAGCAGTCGAGCGTGTCCACGAGCATCGTCGTGCCGGAACGTCCGCAACCGGTCACGAAGACGGTCGAGTCGGCGCCCAATTTGGTCGCGCGCCGGCGCTGCGCCATATACTTTTGCCCGCGCTGCATGTTACGCCGTGTGTACCGCCAGAGGCGTTTCAAATTGGATTTCCGCTGGGCCATGAGACAAGATCGGTTTTGCAAGCTCGCGTCCGGACGTGGACCAATCCTCATTATAAATCGCCGCCGCCTCGTGGAAGGCTCCTCGGCGACCGCCAGACCGTGGACCTTACGGAAAGCTTCCCGATTGCAGCGAACATTCCGGCCTAAGTGAGCCGTGATTCCGGTGGCGACGATTTTGCACATCCTGCCGCCGTGTGGCTAGTATATGCCGCACGGACATATCGCCGCTCCGGTGCTGAAAATGCCGAAGCCGAAACAGTGAAAACGCCGCCACACTTAACCGGGACCCGCCATCGGCTCCGCCGTGCGCCAGTGGAGCCGGGACATCACGAACACCGGCACCAAACAATTGCAGACGCTCGTGCCGCAAGCCACCCAGGCCACGCCCATCACGCCGTACCGCGGAATCCACCAGGCGGCAAGAGTCAACGTGATCACGGTGACGACCGCGTAAGGGACCACGAAACGATGAAACGCGCGGGTGGCCGTCAGGCCATAGCCTAAACCGCGTCCCAGGAAATTGATACTCGCCGCCACCAGCAGCCAAGTCAGTAGATGGTGGTACTGGGTATCCTCGGGGCGCCCCAACAGCGACAAGATTCGATCTCCGAACAGCAGTGACGCGGCCACGGCGGCGCAACCGATCAGGACATTGATTCCCACCAACCAGACCAAAACCTTGGCGTAGGCGGCGAACTTCCGTTCCATGTAATAACGGGCCAAGCGAGGAAATACGGCGCCCCCCAGCGCCGTGATAAACATTTGGCCCAGGTTCACCAAGTAGCCGGGAATCAGCAGGGCTCCCGCCTCCGTGGGGGAAAGCCACAGCCGTGGCGTGAGCATATTCACCTGAATCAGTGTCGCCACGATCCCCAGCGGCCAAGACAGGTTAAACAGCCGGCGCAATGTCAGCCGCTCCCCATGGGGCCGCAAAATGTACCCAATCGTCTGGCCGGCAAGCTTCCCTTGGGGCTGCGAAAGTGACCGGATTCTTTCCACCAGCATGGGAAAATCGTAAGCCATGAGCGTCACGAATCGAGCCAGCGCCATGCTCAGCAGTGCCCACAGCAGGCTGGACGTCAGCCAGAACAGCAGCACGAACACGCTGACGGAAAAAAACCCCTTCAGGATCATGGATTGGGCGATCTTGTCCATCCGCTCAAGTTGCTGGAATTGCCCGTAAGCCACTTCGCTGATCGACTCGACGGCCCGGGACAAACCGACCAATAGGATGGCCCAGCGGACCTCCCAGGGCTGAAGTTTTTCGATGCCGAGCATGGGGCCCACCAGCGCGATGCTGGCCAAGATGGCCATGGCGATAGCCGTCGTGAGTAGGCGGAGGCTGAGGAAATCGCGGAATTCGAATTCGCGATGGGCATCGCTGGCGGCCACGATCCGCAAACCCAGATTCGTGGCCAGAAAGAGGGGCGTGACGATGTACACTCCGTAGGCGAAAGCCCCGCTGGTCTCTTCCGCCCCCAGCTTGCGGATGGCGACAATCAGACACGCCTGGCAGACGGCATAGATGGCGTCGCCCAGGAACGTCCAAGAAAAATTCCGCTTGAGCGAATGCGTGGGCGCCTTCGTACCCGACGTGGCGGCGGCAGGATCGGGCTTACTCAAGGGTTCGCTCATGACCGTCGGGCATGGAAGTCGATCAGCCATTCCGGCCAGCGGTGGAGGCCACTTGTTCCCGCGACCAGGTTTCTCGGATCTCGTCCCGGTGGGCGTGGATCCGCTCGAAAGCGGCGCCGATCGACCGCAGCGCCTCGTCCGTGACCTGCTTGCCGATGGGCAAGCTCACGCTTCCTTCGGCCAACGTGACCGTGTGGGGCAGTCCATCATCCTGATCCGGCGCGTACTTGCGATAGGCGGTTTGCCGATGCGCCGGCGGGTCGTAGTAATTCCGCGTGTCGATGTTTTCCGCCCGCAGCGCCGCCACCAGGGCATCCCGGGACATGCCGAAGGCTTGTTCCTGCACGACGATAGAAAAGTCCTTGTAGGAGGAACGGTCTTGCGGGCGGATCTTTTGAAAGTCGAGGCCGGGAAATTTTTGCAACATGTCACGGTATTTGTCCGCGACTGAATTGCGGAACCGCACGTTATCTTCCAATTGCCGCAGGCTGTGTAGCCCCAGAATCGCGCTCAATTCCGGCATGCGGGCGTTCATCCCCGCGAAGGCACTGTCGTACGTGCCGTCATTGCCGTATTCCCGGGCAAGCCGCAGTCGGACGGCCAATTCCCCATCGTTGGTGGCGACAGCGCCCCCTTCCCCCGCCACGAGCAGCTTCGTGGGGCTCATGCTAAATGCATGGGCATCCGCTTGCGCGCCGACCGGCGTCCCCTCGTATAGAGTGCCGAAACCGTGCGCGGAATCGAAGATCAACTTCAGGTCATGTTCACGCGCCAAGTCGCGGAGCCCCGCGATATCGGCGGGATTACCGAAGTTGTGCACGCCCACGATCGCCGTGGTGCGAGGCGTGATCGCCGCCGCGGCGCTTTCCAGATCGAGGTTCGTGGTTTCGGGATCCACGTCCGCGAAGACGGGCGTGAGGCCGCACCACACGGCGGCACTAACCGTGGCCATGAAGGTGAAGCTGGGCATTACCACTTCGCCGGACAAGCCCAAGGCTTGATAGGTGAGCATCAAACCGGACGTGCAACTCGACACGACCACGACGTGTTCGGCTCGCAGGTGTTCCGACAAGGCGGCTTCGAATGCGGCGAGGTGCCGGCCCTTGGTGAGCATGCCGCTTTCCACGGCTTGCCGCATTTCCAGCTCAAGATCCTCAAATCGGGGCACCACAGGCCGCACGAAGGGAATCCCTCGCGCGAGAACAGGTTCTCCCCCCAAAATGGCAGGCCGGTCGTGACTCACGCGCGGCTCCTCCAAAAAAGAATGTCGTGTTGCTCGTCAGGCCCGTTGTGTGGGGCGAGGCATGACGCATTTCCGCCGCCTCGGCGACGAGCCGCCCTAAAAACGTCAGGTCTTCTCCAACGTGGGAGCCGAGGTCGTATCGGGATGCTCGACCGGTTCCGCGTCCACGGCCTTCCACTCCCCTTCCTCATCAAGGGAAGCCTCTTCCGTGGCTCCTTCTTCGCTAGCAAAGGGATGGTATTCCGGCACCAATTCTTGAATCCTCCGGCGGAGTGCCTCCGGATCACCGTGGGCCAGCCCTGTCAGCTCCTCGATCATCTGCCGCACTTCGTCGAGCTGATAAGGGCGATGATACGCCACGAAGACTTTTTCGTGCGGCGTGGGCAAGCGTTCTTCGTCGTCGAAGTAGAGTTCCTCGTAGAGTTTTTCGCCTGGCCGCAGACCGGTGAAGACAATTTGGATTTCGTCCGGATCCAAGCCAGAAAGCCGCACGAGATCGCGGGCCAAGTCGACAATCCGCACCGGTTTGCCCATGTCCAGGACGAAGATCTCGCCCCCCTTCCCCATCACGGCGGATTGCAGCACCAGTTGCGACGCCTCGGGAATGGTCATGAAGAAGCGTTCGATCTGGGGATGCGTCACGGTGATCGGCCCGCCACGGCGGATCTGTTCCTGGAAAATGGGAACCACGCTGCCAGCCGAGGCTAGCACATTGCCGAACCGCACGACCACGAACTTCGTATTCGTGACTTCGGAAAAGGCGTGGATGAAGCGCTCCGCCATTTGCTTGGAGACGCCCATGATGCTCGTCGGATTGACCGCCTTGTCCGTGGAAATCATCACGAATTCTTGTACGCCGTGGCGGTCGGCCAGTTCCGCCAGCGCCCGAGTACCGCCCACGTTATTTTTGATGGCCTCGCCCGGATTGCGTTCCATCATGGGGACGTGCTTATGCGCGGCGGCATGAAACACGACATCCGGAGAAGTCTGTTCGAAGATTTGATCCATGCGCTCGATATCGCAGATATCCGCGACTTGCGGCACGATCTCGGCGGAGGAAGCCTGCCGCTGGCCCAATTCCTGTTCCACATAGAACAGGCTATTCTCGGCCCGCTCCACCAGCACCAAACGGCGGGGATGGAACTTCAGCACTTGGCGGCAAATCTCGGAACCGATGCTCCCGCCCGCGCCGGTGACCAGTACCGTCTTGTCCTGGAGCAACGTGCGGATCGCTTCGTCGTTTAGCCGTACCGGGTCGCGCCGCAGCAGGTCGTTGATGTCCACGTCCCGAATTTGCAGGGCATAGTCGCCGGAGATGAGATTCTCGAGCGCTGGAATCACTTTCAATTCCAGGTCGGCCTCCGCGCAGTCGTCCATCAACTGCCGCAGTTCGTCCCCCCGCAGGCTATCGGAGGTGACCAGCAACACCTCCACGCCCAGGGCTTGGGCGATGATCGCGGCGTGGCTGGGACCGCCCAGCACGGGAATCTGGGCGAACATCGAACCATGCTTTTGCACATCAGGATCGACGAATCCCACGACGAGATATTTCAGCCGTTCGTCCGATTGCAGATGGCGGGCGATGGTTTCTCCCGCGCTGTTCGCGCCCACGATCAGCGCCTTGCGATAGGCGTCACTCAAGAGCAAGGGCCGCATGTGTTCCCGGGAAAGGCGAAAAATCGTCCGCAAACCCCCTAGGAACAACACCGTCAACGTCCAATCCACGAAGGCCACGCGGTGGGGGATTTGACGCTGCAAGACCTCCTGGCTGAGCATCAATTGCTGCATCATCATGATCAGCAGCGTGGACAGCGTGGCCGCTTTGAGCAGTGCCACCAAGTCGGAGAGCGTCACGAACCGCCAAGATGTATGGCAGTGGCCGAAGTAGTAAAACACGCCCAACTTGATGGCCAACACGCCGGGCAAGGAGCTGACCAGCACCCGGAGATAGGTCCGGGAAGACATGCCGAAGGGAAAGCAGACCAGGTAGGCCAGCCAATACGCGCAGACAAACACCACGGCATGGGCGAGGAGCATGAGCAAGGATCGCCGCGAGAGACGCCGCGAAATGAAGCGCTTATGCATGTTGCGAAGCCATTCGGTGTTTGCCAACCGCGCGGCGGTCCAGAGAGACCGCAGCCTTCACCGTCTCGCGACGAAACGGCTTTCGAGAAAACGAGGTGCTCAATACTTCAGAATACCCTGACCGCTCTCACGGTTCAACAATCGGGCCGACAGCAAAAACCCGAAGATCACATATAAACTGGAGTTACGGCGAATGGCAGAAAGGCTCCACACCAATCCATCGCGAAAGTGTCACGTGGCGCCCACCATTCGAGTCATGCCCGACAACCCACACTATGGCAAGCCGCGTGCCGAAAACACGGTTCGTCGGTGCCTCCCGAGCGGTGCAAGGTTTTGAGCAGGTTATTCCACGGAGTTCCCCGGGCTGTCACGATACTCACCACCTGCCGTCCCGCGATTTGCCCGCCCCAATAGCTTTTGACGAGAGTTCGGTTTTGGCCACGCCGGCGTTGACATTTCACCACGCCTTCCGCCACCGCCAGCTATTGGAACATCCATTCGTCGCGAACGCATTCGTAACGGCTGCCAAGATTTGACATCGTGAAGCGTTGAACCGTGTTTTCGTCGGTCAGCCTGGTGTTGCCACGGAGAATGGCTAGACGTAAGCTACGCGATGCGGGCGGCAAGATTTATAGTCAGACATATGGGTTCGGGTATGCACGGCGATTTCCTGGCCGTGCGTGGAAATTCAAGGAGGGTGGAGTGATCGTCGCGGCATCCACGGAATGTTTCTCGGAGCTTTCGCTTCCTACTGCTTTGCAAAAGCTAGCGGATTTGGAATATACGAATGTAGAAATCGCGATCGATGAGCAGGGCCAGCACCTGAAGCCTTCCGCCGTGCGCGACAATCTAGAAAACGCGCTGGCCCAGTGTCGAAACGCTCAGCGGCTCACTCCCGTGGCCTATTCGTTGAATATCACCGCCGAGGGAGAAGAGTACTACGAGCAGTTCGCCGCCATCTGCCGGCTGGCCAAGGTCACCAAAGTCTTCACGATCACGATCCCCTCCGCCGAGTTGGGGACACCTTTCAACGCCGAGGTGGAACGGCTGCAACGCTTGGTCAGCATTGCCTCGGTGGACGGCATCCTCGTGGGGATCAAATCTCAGATCGGCCGCATGAGCGAGGACCCGGATACCGTGGCCGTGCTCTGCAACAACGTGAAAGGGCTGGGTCTCACGCTCGATCCCTCACACTACATCTGCGGCCCGCACCAAGGACGCGGCTACGAGCAACTGCTGAAATACGTGTACCACGTGCATTTGCGGGACTCCACGAAAACCGAGCTGCAAGTCCGCGTGGGCCAGGGGGAAATCGAGTACGGCAAGCTGTACAACCAATTGTCCCGGCACAACTACAATCGCACGCTCTGCGCGCATGTTTCTCCGATGGAAGGCGTGGATCACAGCGGGGAGATGCGAAAGATCCGGCTCTTGCTGGAAAGTCTGCTATTTTGAGCGTCATACGAGATTTGCCTGCACTGGACTCGCCCGCCGGATCTCCGACGTTTCACCACCGCCAGCCTGCCCGCAACTCTTCATTCACCACGCAGCCCTCCGGCCATTCGCCTCGATACAGCCGGGCGATACACCGCGCCGCCAACTGGCTCATGTCAATCACGGACTGCTCGTCGAGCCCCCCCATGTGAGGACTGAGCAGGACGTTTTCGAGCTGCAACAGGGGGCTCTCCAGTGGCAGCGGTTCTTGCTGAAACACATCGAGCCCTGCCGCCGCCAGATGTCCCAACTGCAAGGCGGACACGAGGGCCTCTTCGTCCACCAGACCGCCCCGGGACGTGTTGATGAGGACGGAGCCTCGTTTCATTTGCGACAGCGTCCGCGCGTTGATGAGGTTCTGTGTTTCGGCGGTGCAGGGGAGATGCAGGCTGACCACATCCGCCGCCGCCAAGAGATCCGACAGGGAATGTAGCGTGACCCCATTTTGTTCGGCCCAGGCGGCATCTCCCACCGGATCGTGAGCGATGACGTGCATCCCGAGGCCCTGAGCACGGGGCACCACCGCCTTGCCGATCCGGCCCAATCCGATCAAGCCCAGCGTTTGGCCGGCCAAACGAGGAAGATCCTGGCGAATCCACTCTCCCCGGCGGACTTGCCGATCCCGCAATGGAAAGCCCCGCATCACTCCCAAGATGAGCGCCAGGGTCTGCTCCGCCACGGAAATCTCGTTCGTGCCGGGCGTGATGGTTACGGCAATGCCCTGTGCGGTCGCCGCCGGAACATCGATGGCATCGTGCCCGACTCCCATGCGGGCAATGGCCCGTACATGGCTTTGGGCCAGCACTTCCGGTGTGAAAGGCTCCATGCCCGCGATCACGCCTTCGATACCTTTCAGGTGAGAGAGCAGCAATTCCGGCGTGTTCAGCGAGACGCCCCGCCCCGGGTAGACCGCCTCCAAACCCACCGCGCGGAGTTCGTCCAAGTAAGGCCCCTCGGCGTGTTGCAACATGAACGGCAGGACGAGTATTTTCGGCATGATGTGTGGCTTCGGTCTCCAGGAGGGCAAATAGCTGATTCCATCGAGGCGGAATGGGGCGCCGCTTTTTCGGCGGCCCGCCATACGCGGTCCCACATGGCAGGGTATATTAACGGAGACGAATTGACGCCTCCACTCGCTTATGATGCCCGACGAGACATCCAGCCAGCGCAACATTCATCAGGAAGAGCCCTCATGGAAGAATTCCGTCCCGCGATGCGTCCCGTCGAGTTGCTTCCCGCCGGCGAGCACCAAGGGCAACCCGTCTTTCTATTGCGGGACCCCGAAGGTTTCGCCGGGCTCCGCGTGCTACCCCAAGCGGCTGCGGCCATGGTAACCTTGCTGGATGGCCAACGGTCGGTCGAGCAACTGTTGGAAGCGGCCCGCGAACAATTCGGCTTGCGTGTGCCACAGGCGGAACTCGAACAGTTCATCGCCGAATTGGACCAAGAGTTCTGGCTACAAAGCCCGAATTTTCGTGAGCACGAGCGGCAGCAGAACCAAGCCTATCTCGACAATCCGGTCCGTCCCGCGGCCCACGCTGGCGGGGCTTACGAAGGTGAATTCGAAAATCTACGCGAGCAGTTGCGGTCCATCTTCACAGAAGACGGCGCGCCGGGACTGCCCCCGAACCTGAACGGCGTGGCGAATTCCTCGAACTCCGCGACGGGCCACGTAGCATCTCCACTGCGGGGCATCTTGAGCCCCCATATCGACCTGCGGCGTGGCGGAAAAGCGTTTGCCCACGCTTACCATCGCCTGGCGGAGGAGACCACGGCGGATCTGTTTGTGATTTTTGGCACCGCCCATCGGCCGATGCGGAATTTGTTCGGAGTATCCCGAAAGCACTTCGAGACCCCCTTGGGCACGGTCTCCACGGATCGGGAGTACGCGGACCGCATCGCCTCGCTGTTTCCGCAGCATGGTGGCCCCGATGTTGACTTGTTCGCGGATGAACTGGCCCACCGGAATGAGCATTCCATCGAATTCCAAGTGCTGTTCTTGCAATACCTGTGGGGAGGAAAGCGGCCCTTCCAAGTACTGCCGGTGCTGACCGGCTCCTTTCATGCCTTCATGAACGGTCAGGGCATGCCAGAGGAATCCGCTGAGGTACGTGCTTTCGTGGCCGCCTTGCGCGAGGCCGAACAGGACCACGATGGCCAAGTCTGTTACGTCAGCGGCGGCGATTTGGCCCACATCGGCCAGCGTTTCGGAGATGCCTCTTTGCTCGATCGCCAGCGGCTCGAGGAACAATCTCACGACGACCAAACGCTGCTGAGGCTGGCTTGCGGAGATTCCGCCGAGGCGTTCTTCGGGCACGTCTCCGACAAGGGCGACCGCCACCGCATTTGCGGGCTTTCCCCCACCTATACCATGTTGAGGGCCATGGGACCCACGCGAGGGGAAATCTTGCACTACGATCAAGCGGTCGAGCAGGACGGCACGGCTTGTGTCAGTTTCGGGAGTGTGGCATTCTATGCCGAATAAAGGTCACCGTCTCTACGGTGATCTCAGCAACAGCCTGAACGGCCTTTTCCACTCTACGTATTCACCCCTGCAAGGTGCGGCAAGCGCATGGCGGCTGCTTCGCGAAACCGTGTTCATATCGTCGGCATCGGAGATGACGGCCTGGAGGGCCTCACGCAGCGTGCCCGGGAATTGGTGGAGAATGCCGAGAAACTGCTCGGCACCGAAGCGACGCTGAGTCTCATTCCTCCCACGAGCGCCGAACGCTTCACGATTCGGGCCGACTTGGAGGCGGCGGTGGCGGTGATTGCCGACGCCAGCGATCAGCGGATGGTGTTGCTGGCGTCAGGGGACCCGCTGTTTTATGGTGTGGCCCGTTTTCTGTGCGACCGCTTGGGCAAGGACCGTTTCGAGGTCATGCCCCATGTGAGCAGCATGCAGATGGCCTTCGCACGGGTGAAAGAAAGCTGGGAAGACGCCTACCTGACTAACTTAGCAAACCGCCCGTTGGGCGAGGTCGTGGAAAAGATTCGCTCGGCGCAAACCGTGGGACTATTCACTAGCGAGGAACACCCGCCCTCCGCCGTGGCGAAAGCGTTGCTGCAGCGGGGCGTCGATTATTATTCGGCGTACGTCTGCGAAAACCTGGGTTCACCGGATGAGCGGGTCACGCAGGGAGAACTCGCGGAGATGGCGGAGATGGAATTCTCGCCGCTGAACGTGATGATCCTCGTCCGCAAGCCGGACATTCCGGACCGTCCCGCCGAAAGCGAAGGCCGCCGCCTGTTTGGCAATCCGGACGATGCTTTCTTGCAATCGCGTCCCAAGCAGGGTTTGCTCACGCCGGCGGAGATCCGCTGCCTCGCCTTGGCGGAAATGGAATTGCGCCGCGCGAGCGTGGTGTGGGATATCGGCGCCGGCAGCGGCTCGCTCTCGGTGGAAGCCGCTTCCATTGCCTCCGAGGGAACCGTCTACGCGATCGAGATGGATCAAGAAGATTACGAATTGATCCAGGAGAACGCCGAAAAACTGGCCACGCCGAACGTGATTCCCGTGCTGGGGCAAGCACCGGACGCGTGGGAGGATTTGCCGACTCCGGACGCCATCTTCGTGGGCGGGAGCGGGCGCGAGGTGAACCGCATCGTGCAACTGGCGTTCGAGCGGCTTGGAACTGGGGGACGTCTGGTGGCCAACGTGGGCAGCATCGAAAATCTGGCCGCCGTACGGGAATCCCTGGAAACCGTGGGGCAAGACGTCCAGGTCTGGATGGTGAACGTGGCACGCGGCACGTACCAATTGGAGCGGACACGCTTCGTAGCCCTCAACCCGTCTTTCTTGCTGGCCTGCACAAAACCCAGCTAAGCCATCCCCCTCTTTGGTCTCCCTGCCAATCGAGCACGGCATATGGTGTGGGTTGAGTGCGCATAAAAGAAGACACGGGCCACCGTGGCGAACTCCACCTCACCTTAAGTTCGCCACGGTGGCCCGTGTCTATGTATCCGTCGTGACAGACCTCATGCCGTCGCTCACGGTCGAAAAATCAACGCCGGGTTCGGGAACGATTCGCGGTCGCCTGATCGTTCAATCCCCAGTCGTAATCGAGATAGCTCAGACTTCCTCGACCGCTCTTCGCGGCTTGCTGAGCAGCCCGCGAAGGGAGATACGGCGCGATGGCCCGCAATTGCGCGGACTGGTTGCGTCCAAAATCGCTCGCATACCAAGATTGAATCGAGGAGAGATAAAACGTTTGGGAATTCGCGTCGTAGCGGAAATTAGATCGCTTCGCGAAGAATTCTTTCGCGTTCGTCGCGAGTTGTTGATCCAACCGCTCCGCCGTGTAGGCTTCGTTCCGCAGCTTGGGACAGCCAATGGAAGCGCACACGATCGCGTAATGGATCCGGAAATCACCGGTCTTTCGTAGAATGTCGTTCTCGATTTGTCGCAGCGAGTAGGCTTGATCTCCCACGTGCAGCAGCAAATCGTCCCAAATGTTGTAGCCGAACAGTTTCGCGGTATGGTTGCGGATGCTCGTGGTGGGGTATTCGCGGAGGATGCCCTTGATCGTCACGGCGTTGTAAGCGTTGATCCAAAACGCCTTGGCAGCTTTGGGACTGGCTGGCAGGTCGGGATTCCCGCGAGACAGCGCCGCCAAGTACTGGTCCAATACCCGTCCATCGGCAGCGGACCGCTTCCAGCCGGCGTAGTTCACGAACCCGGCTTGATCGACGTATTCCTTAAGCAGTTTGTCGAACGGCGCGTGGTCGATCTGCTCCAAGGAAATCTGCAAACCGCGCGGCACTTGGCTTCCAACATAGACTTCGGCCTTCGCGGGCGCGGTCAACTGTCCTGCCATGCCCACAAGCAATCCGGCCAGCCAGGGAAATACGCGGTGTGTGGGAAGATACATGCTCCATTCCTTTCTCGACGTTTGAAGTGAAGTCTCCATACTTCCGACGATCAACAGCGGTTCGGCCTTACGGACCATGTTGCAAAAAAATGCCATGGACGCCGCATGCGGGGCCAACCGTCTTCGATCGTTCCCTGGCTATTTTCGGGGCAAACGTCGACCGCGTCTGTGACGGGCAACACATACGGCTCGATTTCCCGGAAATTCTTCGCGTCGAGCCGGCAATGGCCGTTCAAGAAGGTTTTGCTTGACGGCAGTGTTGCCAAACCGCTTCACCAGCCAAGAGCAGAAACCAGGGGGCGAATTCCAGCCAGACGATGATGAAATCGAAGAAGTCGGTCCCCTGATAGAGCGTGCCCCAGACATATACGCCACGCAGATGGTAATCGCACCAGAAACGCAGATAGTAAATCAGCGCGCAGCCGCTCAACAGGAACCATGCCTTCCGCCGTGCCCAGGGGAGCCACGGCAACGCCCAGGCCAAGTACCAAGGGTTCTGAGTGGGGACTAGCAGCCACAGCCACACCAGCGTCAGGAATACACGTTCCAAAAAAGGGAGCGGCGCCGTGCCTTTCCACGGTGCCAGCGCCCAATACAGGGCCAACAGCGTGAATAGGCCGCCGGTGAGCAAGCGGGCCAGCAAAAACGCCGGTTCCATCTCCACACCACGCGGCAACCTTGCCGCAACCGCGTCTGAAATCGACTGCCGCCAACCATTGGGCAGGATACGAAACCAGGGGACCGCAGTTTCTGGCGTGGCAGCGTCGGGAGTCAGGTTTTCCACCAACAGCATGAACAGGAAATCGTTCATCTCCCAACGGCTGAAGAAGACCTTGAAGCCCCGCAGTTTGTCGGGTGATTCATCATCTTGAACCGAATCGATCAGTTTGGGCTGGCCGTGGGGAAGCTCTTCGAGTTCCGCGCTGGGCAATGCTTCTTGGACAACGATTGGAAAGTCCGGCACTTGCCTGGGACGACTTGCTCCCACCATGGGCCAAGCCAGTAGTAAGACCGTGACCGTGAATGCGGCGCAGGGAATGCTTGCTCGCCACCCGAGTCGCTGCCACCAAACTCGCGTGAGTAACGGCAAGAGCACGATAGGAAACAGTTTCGCCAAGCAGGCCGCCGCTAGTAGGACCACCGAACAGGAGGTAGATGCCCATACCTTCGGTGTATCAGAACTTGAGGAAGCCCCGACGAGCAGGGGCAAGGTAAACCGCACGGCCCACACCGTGAGTCCCAGGGTGATCGCATCGAGGTGGCCGGAATTGGCGAACTCCTTCAATACCAGCGGACACCACGCGTATGCCACGGCCCAAACCAGCGGTTGCCCGAGGATGTGCAAAATCGATAGAAGCCCCAGCACGGTCGCCACGTCGAATGCGAGCAAGATCCCTTTCATGATCAGCAGATGCCACTTCAACGGTGCGTCGCCCGGAGTGAGCCAGGCCACGGCGGCAAAGACCGCTTGGCTCACGGTCGGATAGACCGTCGGAACTTGGGGATAATGCACTCGGGCGAAGATCGTTTTGAGCGCGGGAGAAGACCTTCGTAAGTGGGTAAGCTTGCGGAGATCCGCCGGCACACCTTCTGCCGATTCGGCTTCGGCAACCTCGCTCAGGCTGTAACGGAACGGATTCACGCCGACGGCCACGACATTCCCATCCCACACGTACCGGTAAATGTCGATTTCTTGGATCGGCTCCGACCACCAGAGGACCGCGCGAAACGTCAAGGCGAAGCCGAGCATCCAACGAGCCAACCTCGTGTGATGTGCTGAGTGCTTCGCATCACGAAAGGCGACGGCGCAGGCCAATAGGTATCCGCCGAAAGCCAAGCCGAGCCAGAAAAGCACCGCGACCAGTGGACGTTCCTGGTGCCCTTCCCCCACCACGAACTGGTGACTCAACCGCTCAATCGCGAGGTAGCTTGCCAGGCAGAGTGTGCCGGTACCAATAAAGATCGCTTCAGGTCGCCGCATGCTCGGGAGCCGGAGATGAGGATTCCCAAAGTCCGTACTTGGCAATCAGATAGAGGATTTTCGTCCCTGCCAGGAGAGTTCCCCGGACGGTGCCGGTGATCTTACTGTGCCCCACTCTGCGGCGGTAGCTGACAGGGACTTCCGTGACTTTGAGCCCCCGCCGAACCGCCTTGATTTGCATCTCGACCGTCCAGCCGAAGTTGGTGTCACGCATACTCAACGAGCGCAGCGCCTCCCAGCGAATCGCGCGAAACGGCCCCAGGTCCGTATGCCGGACGCCGAAGAAGATTCGCATCAATCCGCAAGCTAGACGATTCCCCCACAAGGCTTGCGGCAACAGCGCGCCCGGATCACGACACCCCAGCGTGCGGGAGCCGATCACCAGATCGGCTTGGCCCAAAAGCAACGGCGCCAACAGCGAAGGCAGTTCATTCGGAAAGTCGCTGAAGTCCGCGTCGAGGAACACCACGATCTCAGGCGCCACCGCTTTACGGCTCAGCGCCTCCAAACCGGCGAGGCAGGCCGCGCCATAACCCCGTTGCGGTTCGAGGATGACCTCCGCGCCCAGGTCTCTAGCCACTTGCGCGGTGGCATCCGTCGAACCATTGTCGACCACGAGCACCTCATCCACCCAATTTGGAGGCAATTCCCGTAATACCAAGGGAAGCGAACGCTGCTCATTCAGCGCGGGAATCACCACGGAAACACGATCTCGTCGCTTCAAGACCATCCACCCAAGAAATTTCGGATTCGTGACTTCCCGTGCCGCACACGCCACACGACGATGAAAAACAGACTAACGGCTGCCTGAACCTTCGTAGGACGCAGCGGCTGGCGCCGACCGGCTACCCGATCCCGACGAGTACGGAGCTTTAGTCGCCGGATTGGTGTAGGCGGGTGGCGCCGCGTAGGGAGCGTTGGACGGCGCGGTGTACAACGTACTCGGTGCTGCATAAGACCCGCTGTAAGGGCTTGTACCACAAGAGCTACAGTATTCCTGCCCGCGACATCCCGCTAGGGCGGTCAACCCCAACATGCCTCCCGATAGCAGCCACATCATCTTGCTTCGCATCAACGGCATCCTTTTCACATTGATGTTCACGGACAAATCGGCCAGCCCTTCTCCGGGGCGGCCACGTGATTGGCGTCTCCCGGTGCATCGTTTCCGAGGCACCAAGGAACTCTTTTCTCAGTTTCGCGGATGCGTTGGCCATTGAATGTAATTCAATTCACTAAGCGCTCCGCGACAACGCTGCCACGATTCGGCTCAATGTCTTGTTCGACATTTTGCCCTCAAGAGCTGTGTATGCCGCATCACAGACGAAACGGCGTCCAAAACCGAAGATTGGGAAAGATGTGGGCTTTCTCCAGTGTGAAGCGGTTCACGGGATGTGGCCGCGACAACGGCTCAACAAAAGTTCTCTTAGTTGGGCGTGAAGCTGGCTGTCAATGTGAATCCCTTTCCTCTCTTATTCCAAATCTCAAGGAGTGCTTCCTCATGCATCCATCCTACCGGCCCCACTTCATCGTTATCTGGTCCGCCTCGACGGCAGTCGTTTTACTCCTTGCTTCAGGCGTTTGGGCTCAAAGCGGCACCCGTCGGGTTCCCACCACGCGGCCAGGCGTGCCACTGACCGGCGGTTCGTCCACGCGGCAAATGGAAGGCTCCGCTTCCCGCCCGAGCAGCGCCGTGGCCGCCTCTTCGACGCCGGAAATCGCTTTGGACGGCATGTGCTCCGTCTGCCTGGTGGAAATGAAACAAGCCGTGCCAGGCCAACAAGAATTTGCCTCGGTCTACGATGGAAAAACCTATCTCTTCCCCGGCGCCGAGCAGAAGCGCATGTTCGACGCGAATCCCGCCAAATATGCCCCCGCTCTGGGCGGCGATTGCACCGTCTGTAAGGTCGAAAAATCGGTGGTCATGCCGGGCAAACCCGAATTTTTCAGCATGGTGAACGAGCGGCTCTTCGTCTTTCCAGGAGCACAGCAGAAGCAGATGTTCGACGCCAACCCAGAAAAATACGCCTCGGCGGATGTCGCCATGGAGGGGTATTGCCCGGTCTGCCTGGTGGAAATGCGAAAGCTCGTGCCCGGCAGTGCCCAGTTCGCCGCCGACTTCAACGGAAAACGCTACCTATTCCCCGGCGCGGAGCAGCGGGACATGTTTCTGTCCAATCCCGGCAAATACGTGCCCACATTGGACGCCAACTGCGTGGTCTGCCAAGTGGAAATGCAGCAGGAGACGCCCGGAAACCCCCAATTCGGGGCAACTTACCGCAATCGCCTGTTCCTCTTCCCCGATGCCCAGATGCGTCAAATGTTCATGGAGAACCCCGTCAAATACGTCAACGCCGACGTGGCGCTAAATGGCTACTGCCCGGTCTGTCGGGTGGAAATGGGGCAAAACGTGCGTGGCCGGCAAAATATCACCGCCGTGCACGACGGAAAACGGTACCTGTTCCCTTCCGACCAGCAGCGGGACATGTTCCTAGCGAATCCGGCTCGCTACGTGAGTGAGTGAGCTCTCGGTTAGGGTGAGCTGTCAGTCGGGTCCAACACGACGCATCCATGCTTCGTACCTGGTGTTAGGCCACGTGGTAGGCAAACCACGTGGCCTTTTTGATGGCGTTTCCTTACCTCGAGCCACATTCCAGGGCAAGTCGAGCGAGGAATTCTCACCGGACCGCCCGTCACGACGGGAATCCTGGCCAGCCGCCTCGATTCCAGCACCAATTTAGCTTGCATTCGAGTGAGATTCCCCCCTCCGCTGAAAAAAGGGGGGATTTTGGGCGAATTTTCCGTCCAAATGCTTGACATTGGATGAGGGATTGGTCAATTTTATGAACCGTCCCGGCTGCGGCATGTCGTAGCGACTGCGAAAGGAAAAGGGGATTTGACAATTCACCGATTTTTCCGGACGAGAAGCTTGACATGGCAATCGGGTCTGTTAATCTAATCGAACAGAGTTGGGCAACCGTGTTCAGCCTCGTAATCAGGACCTAGCAAAAACAGGAGGGATTGATTCACCCGCGCCAGAGATAAGACTTCCTTTCCCTCGGGGCAGGGAGAGCGGGGCGAACCGGTGAAGGTAACGCCCCGAGCGTTACCGAGTTTTGGTTCTCATAGCTTCCAGTTTCGATTCGCAAGTAATCCGGCAAGCTGTTGAGGCTTTTACTTCTGAGGATTTGTCGAGACTACCTTTTGTGAGACAGGAGACGGAAATGAAGAAAGTAGCGTTTGTAGCGGTCGCGATGGGACTGCTCTGCTTCGCTTCCCAGGCGAACGCACAGTTGCAAATTTTGGTCGAGCTCGATGGTACCGCCGTGATTGAAAACGTTGGTACCGAAGCTCTCCGTTTTGATGGTTACACCATCGCCTCCGCGAACGGCGTGTTGAGCCCCGGCGACTGGGTTTCCTTAACAGATAGTTTTGCCGCCGATCCACTGGGCGCGATTGCCGCTCTCGGTGTGCATGGCATGGCAACTGCCAATCCTTCGGAGAATAACTTGTCGGAACTTTCGGCTGGTACGGGTGCCACATTGCAGCCGGGTGCCTCTTGGGGTATTGGTAGCCCGTTCGGTGCTGGCAACACCAACTGGGATGATGCCACGTTTGAGTACACTGACCCCGATGGTATCGCTGGTGGTGGCACTCAACCGGGTGACATCGTCCTCGTGCCCGAGCCGGGTACCTGGGCCCTAGCAGCACTTGCCTTCCTCGGTTTGGCTGCTATTCGCCGCCGCAAATAGTTCATGGATCTAAGGTGTTCATGGATCTAAGGTAACAAGCTCGACAAATTTTCGTCGATCGCTTCGAA
The DNA here is from genome assembly GCA_028289405.1 of Pirellulales bacterium. Classification (GTDB taxonomy): domain Bacteria; phylum Planctomycetota; class Planctomycetia; order Pirellulales; family JANQPP01; genus JANQPP01. The sequence continues at coordinate 4,149 of JANQPP010000142.1, read as the reverse complement.
CGGAAAAGCACCATCGAGTTCGACTCGATGGTGCTTTTTTATGTCCTGAACATCACTGCTTTTTTAAGCTCTCGCGGCAGAATAAAACGGCTTGCCCAAGCCAGGATGGCTGCTCTATCTTGGAATTGCGATCAATGGGGGACGGCAAGTTATCAGGACAATGCTTGCCGTTGGTCCCCGGGACTTTTGCCTCTCGTTCTGGCTGGAGCGCATGCGGTGTTCGATCGGGATCAATTCGACCGCAAGGAACAGATCCGCCAAGCAATCGATATCGTGGATCTGGTCGGCCAATACCTGCCGCTCCGCCCGCAGGGACGCGGCTATGTGGCCCTCTGCCCCTGGCACGACGATTCGCGTCCCAGCTTGCAGGTCAATCCCGAACGGCAAAGCTTCAAGTGTTGGGTCTGCGACATTGGCGGCGATATCTTCTCCTTTGTGATGCGGATGGAAAGTGTCAGCTTCCCGGAAGCGCTGCAAATCCTGGCCGAAAAGGCCGGCATTACCTTAGCTCCCACCCCCAGGGGCCAGCCTGAAGATCAAGCCGCCGAGAACCCTAAGCAAAAGCTCTACAAAATCTGTGCCTGGGCAGAGGAGATGTTTCACAATGCGCTGCTCCGCGCGGACGCGGCTGCCAGTGCCCGAACCTACCTCCAAACCCGCGGAATCGAGAAATCTCAGTGGACGAATTTCCGCGTCGGCTTTTGCCCACCGGACAACAACTGGCTCGTTCGTCAGGCTGGTCCCGCAGACTGGAAACCCTCCCAACTGGAACAAGCCGGCTTGCTAGCGCGGCGCGATGAACAAAGCAGTTGGTATAGCCGGTTCCGGGGCCGCTTGATGTTCCCCATCCACGATGCGCAGGCACGCTGCGTCGGTTTTGGGGGCCGCATGATCCCGGGCACATCATTCTTGCCGGAAAATGTGGCCAAGTATGTGAACTCTCCGGAGTCGCCTATTTTTTCCAAGAGCCAGTTGCTCTACGGGTTGGATCGCGCGCGGCAGGAAATCTTGCGGACCCACTCCGTGGTCGTGACCGAGGGCTACACGGATGTGATCGTGGCCCATCAAACCGGTTTTTCGCAGACGGTGGCGGTTCTGGGAACGGCATTGGGACCCTCGCACGTACGTCTTCTACGGCGATATGCGGAAAGGGTTCTGCTCACCATGGACGGTGACGCGGCGGGACAGCGACGCACGGAGGAAATCTTGAGACTTTTTTTGTCCGAGCCGCTCGATTTGCGAATATTGGCCTTGCCCGAGAAGCTCGATCCATGCGAATTTATGCGCGAGCGCGGAGCGGAAGCGTTTCGCGACTTGATGGAGAAGGCCGAGGATCCACTGGAATTCAAGTTACGCATGGTGGATCGCGGCCTGGGACCGGAGGCAGGAAGCCACCAGATCAGCCAGGCCATGGATGACGTTCTAGGCACATTCGCCCAGGCACCGCGCCCCGAGGGGCCCGCGCGAGAGATGGTGAAGCTCCGCGAAGCGGCGATGCTGAACCAGCTCAGCCGGCGTTTCGACGTCGCGGAGGATTTGCTCCGCCAGCGGCTGGAGTCCTTGCGCCGCCCGGTGAGGAAGCGCGCGGAAGATGCCCCCCCCCCTGGCCAAATAGACACCAAGCTCCACGCCTGGGACAGGGAGCTTCTGGAAATCCTGATTCAAGATCCAAATACACTCTCCGAGATCCGTACCGTCGTGGCCGTGGATCAGGTCGGCGAGGGCGCCGCGCGGGAAATTTATCAGCGGCTGTGCGGACTCGCCGACGAAGGACTGGATGCGACGCTGGAGCGGGCCATGCTCACTAGTGACGAGCCGGAGTTGAAGAGCCTGCTCATCGAACTCGACGAAACCGGGCAACGTAAATCAGCCGACGAGCTTTCCCGACGCAAGGAAGACACCTTGGCCAGCTTTCGCCGCCGGCAAGAAGACCAGACGCGAGAACATATTGCACATCGCCTGAAGCAACAGGAACTTCAGGAATCGGAAGAAGGTTTGGAATTGTTTTTGGAATTACACGCAAAAAAAAGACGCCAACACGGCATTTCCGCTCCCACGGATGGGTAAGCGGGCCGAATTTCCCGTGCGGCACCCCGCCTGACATGCCACAAGCGCGTCACGTGCCGAGCGGGCCACAAGATAGGTGGCAGGAAGCCGCCAAAGGAGGATGACCGTGGAACCTTTCGATCTCGATCTGCAAGACCTCATCGGTACCGGAAAAGCTCAGGGCTACCTGACGTATGATCAGGTCAATGGGTATCTGCCGGACGAAGCGGTCACGGCGGAGAAGCTCGACAACCTGCTGATTGCTCTGGACCAAGTGGGCATCGAGTTGGTGACCGAGCCACCTGCCGAGGAGGTTCCATCCGAAGAAATCGTCGAGGAATCCCGCCCAGCCGCGGCGGCCTCGCGCAAGCCGGCGGCGGAACCGGAATCCGGGATGGCCGCGCTACCGCTCACCAAGCCGAGCGAAGATCCGGTTCGCATGTATCTGAGCCAGATGGCGGAAATTCCCCTGCTCACGCGAGAAGAGGAGATAGCCCTGGCGAAAAAAATCGAGGTCACTCGCAAGCGATTTCGCCGCTCCGTGCTTGGCTGCCATTTCGCGTTGAAAGGCACGATCGAAATCCTGGAAAAGGTGCATGAGGGACGGCTGCCCTTTGACCGAACGATCAAAGTCTCGCTCACGGAATGCCTGACCAAGGAGCAGATCAGTGCCCGCATGCCGCACAATTTGGCCACGCTGCGGCACCTTACCGAGCAACATGAACGAGATTTCGAGCAGTTGATCCACGGCAACGTCGATCCGCTGGACCAGCATCAGGCCCGCCGCCGCTTTTTGCGCCGCAAACCGAAGCTGCTGACGCTGGTGGAGGAATTGAGCCTACGCACGCGGCGAGTGCAGCCCATGATGCGGCAACTCGAAGAAATGTCGCAACGAATGGGTCAAATCAAAGAGGAACTCGCGGCAGCCCGGGAACATGGCGCGCTGCCGGATGAAATTCCCACGCTCCGCCGCGAACTGCGAGACTTAATGCGGCTCACTTTGGAGAGCCCACGCAGCTTAAGCCAGCGGTGCCAAGAAATTCGTGAGCGTTTTCAAGAGTACGAACGCGTCAAGCGCGAACTGTCCAGCGGCAACCTGCGGCTCGTGGTCTCCATCGCCAAGAAGTACCGCAATCGCGGCTTGAGCTTTTTGGATCTCATCCAGGAAGGCAACACCGGCTTGATGCGGGCGGTGGACAAGTACGAATACCGCCGCGGCTTCAAGTTCTCCACCTACGCCACCTGGTGGATCCGCCAGGCGATCACGCGGGCCATCGCGGACCAAGCACGCACGATCCGCATTCCCGTGCACATGATCGATGTGCTTTCCAAACTGCGGAACGTCGCGCGGCTGCTGCAACAAGACATGGGACGCGAGCCCACGCTGGAAGAGATGTCCGCTGCTTCGGGCGTAAGCCTGGAGGAGACCCGCCGGGTGATGAACATGGGCCGCCAGCCGGTGAGCCTGGACCGTCCCGTGGGCGAGAGCGAGGATAGCAGCTTCGGCGAATTCATCGAGGACTACGGGCACGAGACGCCCGTCTTCTCAGCCTCCCAGGGCATGCTACGTGACAAAATCGAAGGGCTGCTGAAAACGCTCACTTACCGCGAACGTGAAATCATCCGCTTGCGGTACGGGCTCGGGGACGGTTTCACGTACACCCTGGAGGAAGTCGGACGGATCTTCAAGGTCACGCGGGAACGTGTGCGGCAGATCGAAGCGAAGGCGGTCCGTAAACTGCAACACCCGGTCCGCAGCAAACAGCTTGAAGGGTTTCTAGCCGGCGTCGCGGCCGCAGCGGAGTAAAAGCCCACGCCGGTACAAAATTTCACCTGATGCGAGTACCGCTAGCTGGAAGCCCGCCAGCTAGCGGTTTTTTGATCCCGAAACGCGTCTTGGCACCTCGTGCCAGGCCGTAAGTCTTTCGGGCTGGTCTTGGCCCTGCTACGCTGAAGACAGCCACGCTTTCTAGAGATGAGCAAGCACTGTCCGCCGTTCCACTGGGTAGTGTCCGTCAAGGTTCGCACATTGGTTTTGGGCTTGGCCCTGCCGGTAGGGCCGTCCGCAACTTCGGAGCTGCGTAGCCGCGTAGAGGTTGAGGA